>JBCBOR010000072.1:0-24343 GCA_039821125.1 Pseudomonadota bacterium | reverse complement strand
TTTCCGACAATCTGACGAATGATGGCCCGGTGGCGTCTTGCCGCCGGGTCTTTTCTATTTTAGCGCTTCAAAGGTGGCCCTGCGCGGCAATCTGTCCGTTTCGCGGGAAAGCCAAAATTGGTAAGAAAAACTAACCAATGTGGAGGTGCGCTATGGAAATGCCGGTCCCCGACAGCGCTGTGATCGCGCGCCGCGACCAGATCGTCGCAAGGCTTGAAGCAGCGCTGGGCCCCGATGGCGTGATCTGGACCGAGGAGGAAGTGCGTGCCTACGAGTGCGACGCGCTGACCGCCTATCGCTGCCCCCCGCTGGCGGTGGTGCTGCCGCGCACGACCGAGGAGGTGGCCGAGGCCGTCAAGATTTGCGCTGCCGAAGGCGTGCCGATCGTGCCGCGCGGGGCGGGGACGTCGCTGGCCGGAGGGTCCTTGCCGACAGCGGACAGCGTGATCCTGGGCGTCGCCCGGATGAACGAGGTGATCGAGGCGGATTACCCGAACCGCGTGATCCACGTGCAGACCGGAATGACGAACCTGTCGGTCACAGGTGCCGTGCAGGGCGAGGGGTTCTTCTATGCGCCCGATCCGTCCTCGCAACTGGCCTGTGCCATCGCGGGGAACATTGCGATGAACTCCGGCGGGGCGCATTGCCTGAAATACGGCGTGACCACCAACAATCTGATGGGTGTCCGCATGGTCACCGCCGAGGGTGATATCGTCCAGATCGGCGGGCCGCATCTGGACGCCGCCGGATACGACATGCTTGGCCTGATCTGCGGCTCGGAGGGCCAGCTTGGCATTGTGACAGAGGCATGGCTGCGCATTCTTGCAACCCCTGAAGGGGCACGCCCTGTCCTGATGGGGTTCGACAGCTCCGAGACGGCGGGCGCTTGCGTCGCCGATATCATCAAATCCGGCATCATTCCCGTGGCCATCGAGTTCATGGACAAGATGTGCATCCATGCGACCGAGGAGCACGCAGGCGCGGGGTATCCTCTCGATGCGGAGGCTCTGTTGATCGTCGAGGTCGAAGGCTCGGACGCGGAAATCGAGGAACAGCTCTCGACCATCAAGGCCGTTGCGGATCGGCACAACCCTATGGTGGTCCGCGAATCGACATCCGAGGCCGAGAGTGCCGCGATCTGGCTTGGCCGAAAGTCGGCTTTCGGGGCGATGGGACAGCTGGGTGACTACATTTGCCTCGATGGCACGGTGCCGGTCTCGAAGCTGCCCGAGGTGCTGCGCCGGACGACCGAACTGTCCGAACAGTACGGTCTGCCGGTCGCCAATGTCTTCCATGCCGGCGATGGCAACATGCACCCGCTGATCATTCACGACGCGAACAAGCCGGGCGATATCGAGAAGGCCGAGGCGCTGGGCGCGGACATTCTGCGTGTCTGTGTCGAGGTTGGCGGCTGTCTGACCGGCGAGCACGGCGTCGGGGTCGAGAAACGCGATCTGATGACCGACCAGTATGCCGATGCAGACCTGTCGGCGCAGATGGACGTCAAGGACGTGTTCGACCCGGCCTGGATGCTCAATCCTGCGAAGGTCTTCCCGCTTGGCGTCAGCGAGGCGCGGCGCACCGCCCGGATCGCCGCGGAGTAACCGGTGACCGACGTCCTGACCCCTGCCGACGAGGCTCAGCTCTCAGAAGCCGTAGCGCACGCCGCCGCGGCGGGAACGCCGCTCGAGATCCAGGGCGGCGGGACGCGGACCGGTCTCGGCCGTCCGGTTCAGGCGGAGAAAACGCTGTCGGTGGCAGGTCTGTCCGGCATCACACTCTACGAACCCGGTGCGTTGACCCTGGTTGCCAGGGCGGGCACGCCAATCGCCGAGATCGAGGCTGCGCTGGCCGCCGAGGGGCAAATGCTTGCCTTCGAGCCGCCGGATCACCGGGCGCTGCTGGGTTCTGAAGGCACGCCGACCATCGGTGGGGCCGTGGCTGTGGCCGCGTCAGGACCACGGCGGATCCAGCGCGGCGCGTGCCGTGATTTCATGCTGGGTGCGCGGCTGGTTGATGGGCAGGGACAGCCCGTCTCCAATGGCGGGCGCGTTATGAAGAACGTCACCGGGATCGACCTCGTCAAGCTCATGGCCGGATCCTTTGGTACGCTTGGCGTGCTCAGCGAGATCAGCTTCAAGGTCCTGCCCGCGCCGCAGGCGGTCGCCGTGCTGACGCTGTCCGGCCTTGATGATGCGCGCGCTGTCGAGGCGATGGCCGAGGCGATGGGCTCGCCTTTTGATGTCTCCGGCGCCGCACACGTGCCCGCGGGCACCGATGGTGCGGCACAGACCCTGATCCGGGTTGAAGGGCTGGAAGGCTCGGTCGCCTACCGAGCTGAGGAGCTCAAAACGCAGCTCGAAGCCATATCCGAGGTGGCAATCGACACTGATCCAGAGAGCACAGCGTCCACATGGCGCGCAATACGGGATGTCGAAGCGTTCGCCGGGCGCACGGGCGCGGTCTGGCGTCTCTCGGTCAAACCGACCGATGCGCCGGGGATTGTCGATGCCCTGCGCGCCGAGATGCCCATCGAGGCGCTCTATGACTGGGTTGGCGGCCTCGTTTGGCTTGTGGTTCCGGAAGAGAATGATGCCGCCGCCACCGCAATCCGCACACAAATCGCCGCCCATGGCGGCCACGCAACACTGATCCGTGCTTCGGCCGCCACGCGCGCGGCGGTCGATGTTTTTCAACCCGAGCCTGCCCCGCTCGCACACATCTCCACCGGGTTGCGTGCCAAGTTCGATCCCAAGGGCATTCTCAACCCCGGGCGAGTTTCGGCCTGATGCCGGATGCCTACGACTTTTGGGCCGATCGGATAAGTGCCGACGAGAAAGCGGCGGTTGCCCAGTTTTGGCAGCGCTTTGTTGAGATTTCCGATGATCTCGACAGGCATTGGACGACGGGCGTGTCGGACATCAACCCGATTGAAGCCAAGGCGGATGCTTTAGGATCCTTGTCAGACAGAGGGATCTACTGGGAGTACGGCCCCGGCGAGAAAGGCCATCATCTCGCGCTCAGCCCGGAACTGAACCACGACGCGCGTCCGCTTGCCCGAGCGCTTGTGTCGGCAGCACCGGACATGGCGCGATGGACGTTTTCGGATTTTCGTCCACCGAACGACGTGGACCACAACACCATCGCATTGATCGCGGGCCGGGCGCAGATGGACGTCCCACTCACGGGTGTTACATTGCGCGCGGGAGAGCATCATCGCATAGACTTCACTGACCAAGGCCAGGCCGACGAGAGTACGCTGGCTGGGTTTGCCGGACTGACCTTTTCTGTCATCTTTGGCGAAGCCATCGAGCGCGACTGGCTTGGTGACGTGCACGGAGACTGGAGCGGTCGGTTGTTGTCGTTCTTGAAGACGCGGCCAGACCCCGTCACCTGGTTGACTGCTTTTGCCGAAGATGCGCATGACGTGCTGGAAGACCTGATGAACAGTCGCCCGGAGACGCCAAGGGCCTCGGTGTTCGGACCAGAGGCAGCGCATACGCTCTTCAACATAGAACCCTACGGGTGAGCGGACGACATGGGCGCCGATATATTTTCCTACAACACGCCGCACCCGGACCTCGCATCTGTCCTGTTCAGTCAATCGCGACTCTCTGCCGCCCGGTATACGCGGTTTGATGAGAGTTTCTGTGGGATCGCGATTGCCAGAAACACCGAGCACAGTTTCGACGAGGTCGACGATCGCGCGGATCTTGCGGAACGACTTCACGCGGCGCTCTCGACGGGGCAGATCGGCGGCGTTGTCGGCGAGGGGCACGGGCTGGGCCACGTCTATATCGATCAGGCGGTCACTGACATTCCGGTTGCGATCGCAGTTGTCGAAGCCGAACTGGGCCGGTCCGAGATTGCCGGTCCGGCCTGGTTCCGTTTTCATGAGGCCGGGCTGGAGGAACGTGTTGTACCGCTGACCCCTGCCACGCGGCAGTAGGAGGGCGCTGATATGCAGACGAACTTTACCGACGCTCAATTGGCCGATCCGCGCACGGCGCATGCCAACAAGATTCTGCGCACGTGCGTCCATTGCGGGTTCTGTACCGCCACCTGCCCCAGCTATCAGGTGCTGGGCGACGAGCTCGACAGCCCGCGCGGGCGCATCTACCTGATCAAGGACATGCTCGAGAACGACCGCCCGGCGGACGCACAGACGGTCAAGCACATTGACCGATGTCTCAGTTGTCTGGCCTGCATGACGACCTGCCCGTCGGGCGTGCACTACATGCATCTTGTCGATCACGCGCGGGCCCATATCGAGAAGACGTATACGCGCCCCTGGCACGACCGGGCGCTGCGCTGGCTGCTGACGCTGATCCTGCCCTATCCCGGCCGTTTTCGGCTGGCGCTGGCGGGGGCCAAGCTGGCCAAGCCCTTTCGCAGGCTGATCCCGGGCAAGCTGGGTGCGATGGTCGATCTGGCGCCGCCTCGGATTGCACCACCGGCACGCCATGATGACCCACAGGTGCATCCCGCGGTCGGTCCCCGGAAACGCCGCGTTGCCCTGATGACCGGCTGCGCGCAGCGCGCGCTCGACAACGAGATCAACGCGGCCACAATCCGGTTGCTGACCCGGCATGGCTGTGACGTGGTCATCGCGGACGGGATCGGTTGCTGTGGCGCCCTGACCCACCATATGGGCAAGGAAGATCTCAGTCATGCCTCTGCGGCGGCGAACATCCGCGCCTGGATGGGCGAGGTCCGTGGAGACGGCCTGGACGCGATCATCATCAACACGTCGGGCTGTGGTACGACCGTTAAGGATTATGGGCATATGTTTGCGCAGGATCCGATGGCTGAGGATGCGGCAACGGTGGCCGGGCTTACGCGCGATGTGACGGAGTTTATGGTGGATCTCGGTTTGGAGACGCCCACAGCACCGGCTTTGCGCGTCGGGTATCACGCGGCCTGCTCGCTTCAGCATGGGCAAAAGGTGACACAAGCGCCGAAAAAACTGCTGAAACAGGCCGGGTTCACAGTGGTCGAGCCAAAGAACCCGCATCTCTGTTGTGGTTCGGCGGGGACGTACAACATTCTTCAGCCGGAAATTGCCGGAGAGTTGAAACGGCGCAAGGTCGAGACACTCGAGGCCACGGAGCCACAGGTGATCGCTGCGGGCAACATCGGGTGCATGATGCAGATCGGCTCGGGCACCGGGGTGCCTGTCGTCCATACCGTGCAGCTGTTGGACTGGGCGACCGGCGGGCCGATGCCCGAGGCGGTCAAGGATCTTGCTCATGCTGGCTGACACGCTCCGCTCCGGCGTTCTGGCGCTGCTGATTGCGGCAACGCCGTTGGTTGCAGCGGGGGCGCGCACCGCCCAAGCGGCGGAGATCGGGCCTCATACCTACATGGATGCCAGGGCGGCGCATCCCTGGCGCGGGGTCGGGCGGATCAACATTGCAGGCTATGACAAGCGCAGCATGTGTACCGGGACGCTGATCGCGCCGGATGTGGTCCTGACGGCAGCGCATTGCCTGATCGACAGCTGGACCGGATCGCCGATCCGCGCCAGCAAGGTGCATTTCGTGGCCGGCTGGCACAAGGGCACTCATACCGGGCATCGCCGGGGCCAAGCCATGGTGTTTCACGAGGGCTGGCCGGTTGGCACGCTGCCCACGGTGCGCAACGGGCGGTTCGATCTGGCGCTTTTGCGTCTGGAAAGCCCGATGACCACGTCCGAGGGCGCGCCGTTCACACTCGCCGATGTTCCGCGCCTTGGCGCCAAGTCACTGGTGATCAGCTACCGCCGGGATCGGCCAAATGCGCTCAGCCGACAGGATGATTGTGTCTTTCAGTCGGATCGCGGCGGACTGCTTCGGTTGAGATGCGCGACGACCTACGGCGCCTCCGGTGCGCCTGTGTTTGTCGATGACGAAGGCGGCATTTATGGCGTCCTGTCAATCCGTGCGGGCGGTACCGCGCTGGCCGTCCCGGCGCAGAAGCATATTGACGAGATGCTGGCGAGATTGCCGGAAAAATAGCGTCACGTCCCGGTGCGGGACCCTCTTGAAACTCCGAAAACCCCCTCCCAAATAAGCATTACCGGACGCCAAAGATGGGTCCGGTTTAGACCGGCCTGCCCGTGATCGGGGGCCATACATCGCTGAATCGCTCATCTGGAGGATCAAATGCGTAACTTTGACCTGACCCCACTTTATCGCTCGACCGTTGGCTTCGACCGCATGGCTACCTTGATGGATCAGCTTATGACCGGTGACGCGCCGCAGCCGAGCTACCCGCCCTACAACATCGAAAAGACCGGTGACGATGCCTACCGGATCTCGATCGCCGTCGCCGGGTTTGGCGAGGACGACCTGAATGTCGAGGTCAAGGAAGGCCAGCTTACCGTCGTTGCGAACAAGCGCGATGGCGACGGTGAGATCAAGCCGGTTTACCTGCACCGCGGCATTGCCGAGCGCGGCTTCGAGCGCCGCTTCCAGCTTGCCGACCATGTCCGCGTGAGCGGTGCCGAGCTGATCAACGGCCTTCTGCACGTCGATCTGGTGCGCGAGGTGCCCGAGGCCCTGAAGCCGCGGACCATCGCGATCAATTCGGCCAAACCGGCCACGACCACGATCGAAGCATAAGCCTCGAGACCACATGATGTGATGCCCGTCCCGCTTTCGGGGCGGGCATTTTCGTGCGACCATTCCATAAAAACCTGGGGAGGTCGCGATGACACGCGCGCTGTCGGACTACAAGGTTCTGACATTCGATTGCTACGGCACGCTGATCGACTGGGAGAGTGGCATCTGGGACGCGCTCCAGCCGATGCTGATGGCCAATGGCCGGTCCGATATCGTCCGGAACACAGCGCTTCTGGCCTTTGCCGAGACGGAATCGGCCCAGCAGGCGGCAACGCCCGGTATGCTGTATCCGAAGATCCTGGAGCACGTGCATCAGGCGCTGGCCAAGCGTTGGGATCTGACGACCTCGATCGATCTGAACAGGGCGTTCGGCAACTCGGTCCCGCACTGGCCCGCCTTTCCCGACACCGCAGATGCGCTGCGCCGGTTGCAGCGCCATTTCAAACTGGTGATCCTGTCGAACGTCCACCGCGAGGGGTTCGCCGCATCGAACCGCAAGCTGGGTGTCGCCTTCGACGCGATCTACACGGCGCAGGACGTGGGGTCCTACAAGCCCAACCCGGCCAATTTCGATTACATGCTCAAGACCCTGATGCTGGATCTGGGCTTTGGCGTGAGCGACATGCTGCATACCGCGCAAAGCCTTTTCCATGACCACGTGCCGGCCAAGGCAGCAGGGCTCGACTGTGCGTGGATCGACAGGCAGAACCTTGCCGCTGGCGGAAGCTGGGGGGCGACCGCGATCGTGCCCGAGCGTCCGGAGGTCGATTTCCACTTCCCGACCATGATGGCGATGGCTGAAGCGCTGGACTGACCCGCGCCCGATTGTGCTGGAATTGAACACCCGTTCAATTTTCCCTTGACCCTTGCCTGCCAACCCGCCTTAGTGCTTGACGTTACGGGTGCGGGAGCCAAAGTTTTCGCAACGAAGCAGCAATGGCAGGGACCGTCCCGCAGAGGATGGCAGCCAGCGCGCTGGGGAGGAGATCGGCATGGGTGAGAACTCATGGGTAGCCGAAGGCCGTGAAACGTTCGCAAAACTGTTGGCGGCCAACGCCGGCAGGATACCGAACCGTGCGGCAAGTCGCGAGAAGATGTACGGCATCTGGCGGACGTGGACCTGGGCTGAGGTGGCCGAGGAGACGCGGGCGCTGGCGCTTGGCATGATGGAGCTGGGTCTCGCGCCGGGCGAGCGCATGGCAATTATCGGCACGAACCGCCCACCGCTATACTGGTCGATGGTTGCGGCGCAGATGGTCGGCGCGGTGCCGGTGCCGGTCTATCAGGACTCGGTCGCTGAAGAGATGGTCTTCGTTCTCGAGCACGCCGAGGTCACCTTTGTCATCGCCGAGAACCAGGAACAGGTCGACAAGGTCCTGTCGATCAAGGACCGGTTGCCCAAGCTGCGCCACGTGATCTATCGCGATCCGCGCGGGCTGCGGAACTACGACCACAGCACGCTGCACGAATTCACTGCGCTGCAGGATCTGGGCCGGACCAACGCGTCCAAGCACGGCGCTGAACTGGACAACCGGATCGCTGCCGGCGCCAAGGACGACACCTGTGTGATGCTCTACACCTCGGGCACCACCGGGAACCCGAAGGGCGTGGTTCTGTCGAACGAGAACGTGATCTTCGCGGCTGCCTCGTCATGCGAGTTCGATAACCTGCGCGAGACGGATGAGACGCTGGCCTATCTGCCGATGGCCTGGGTCGGCGACTTCATCTTCTCGATCGGGCAGTCCTATGTTTCGGGCTTCTGCGTCGCGTGCCCGGAAAGCCCCGATACGATGATGCACGACCTGCGCGAGATCGGACCGACCTATTTCTTTGCGCCGCCGCGGATCTTCGAGAACCTGCTGACGACCGTGATGATCCGGATGGAGGACGCGCCCGGCTGGATGCGGCGGATCTTCCACCACTATATCGAGTTCGCCAAGGATACTGGCGGCAGGATCATGGATGGCGAATCCGTTGGCCTCGGCGCCCGGCTCAAGTACTGGCTCGGCAACCTGCTGGTCTATGGCCCGCTGAAGAACACGCTGGGTCTCAGCCGCGTGCGTCTGGGCTACACGGCAGGCGAGGCGATCGGGCCCGAGATCTTCGCCTTCTACCGCTCGATCGGGATCAACCTGAAACAGCTCTACGGTCAGACCGAGGCCTCGGTTTTCGTGACAATCCAGCCCGACGGCGAGGTCCGTGACGACACAGTCGGCGTGCCTTCGCCAGGCGTCGAGCTCAAGATCGATGACGACGGCAAGGTCTGGTACCGCTCGCCCGGCGTGTTCATCGAGTACTACAAGGAACCGGAGAAAACCGCCGAGACCAAGGATGCCGAAGGCTGGGTCGACACCGGCGATGCCGGGTTCATCGAGGAAGGCTCGGGCCACCTGCGCATCATCGACCGCGCGAAGGACGTGGGCAAGATGGCGGATGGCAGCCTGTTCGCGCCCAAATACGTTGAAAACAAACTGAAATTCTACCCGAACATTCTGGAAGCCGTGCTTCTGGGCGATGGGCGTGAAACCTGTACCGCGTTCCTGAACATCGACCTCAACGCGGTGGGATCCTGGGCCGAGCGGAACAACGTCGCCTATGCCTCCTATCAGGAGCTTGCGGCGCACCCGCGCGTCTACGAGATGATGCAGGGTCATGTCGAGGAGGTGAACGCCTCGCTCGCCAACGACACGATGCTGTCGGGGTGCCAGATCCACCGGTTCCTGGTGCTGCACAAACAGCTTGATGCGGACGATGGCGAAATCACCCGGACGGGCAAGGTGCGGCGCAAGACCGTCTCCGAGCGCTATGCCCCTTTGATCGAGGCGCTGTACGACGGCTCGAGCAGTGTCTTCGCCGATACCGAGGTGACTTACGAGGATGGGCGCAAAGGCTCGATCACCGCGACGCTCGAGATCCGCGATGTGAAAACGTACAGCCGCGCGTCCCAGAGCATGGCCGCGGAATAGGATGATCGGACGCGTGGTGATGGCGGCAGTGATTGGCGGCGGGCTGGGAGCAGGGGCGATGAGCGCCGTGCATCTGATGCAAACGCCCGACGACAGCGCGGCCGTATTCGCCGAGCAGTGGATTGAACTGCACAGCAGATGCCGTGCGGCTATCGAAACCTCGAAACCGCTCGATACCGACGGCCTTTCGCAAGCAGCCTCACTGACCCGCGATGGTCTCGCCCGTGACCTGCCGGCTGATCAGGCGGCCTGGCATGGTGCCGATGAGCGGATTGTTCTGATTGATCATGCGCCATCGGACGCAAACGGATGGTTTCGAGGGTGCCGGTTGGAACTGGCAGATGACAGCTTTGGTGTGCACCCAGATGCCGTGGGCATCATCCTGACGAGAGTCCTCGAAGAGCGATCGGCGCTTCTGGCCGAGGGCACGCACTATGTCAGCGATCCGGATCCGATCACGCCGGGGTTTGGTCTGGGCTTCGATGCCGCTGCGCCGAACCCGGATGGCTGCCTGACAACGACGAGCGCGTTCTTCGATCAGGAACGTGGGATCGCCCTCTTCACCAATCATGAAAGAACGGACCTGCCCTGCCGGGAGCGGTCTCAGAACCTCCAGCATCGGACATCGCACGCATGACCCACCCCCCTGTTGCCGAAGCTGCCGACAACGACCTGGACTATGCCAAGCAGGAGCTTGATCACGGCGTAAACCCGCGCTTGATCGGCGAGACGATGATGGACATCAAGAACATCGTGCTGCGCTTCGGCGGGGTCACCGCGATCAAAGATGTCTCATTCGATATAAGAAAAGGTGAAATTCGCGCGATTATCGGCCCGAACGGCGCGGGCAAATCGTCGATGCTGAACGTGATCAACGGCTTCTACCACCCTCAGGAAGGCGAGGTCTGGTTCAACGGGTCCAAACGCGGCCCGATGAAACCGCACCAGATCGCCAAGCAGGGCATTGCGCGCACCTTCCAGAACATCGCGCTGTTCCGGGGCATGTCGACGCTGGACAACATCATGACCGGGCGCCTGACCAAGATGAAGGTCAACATGTTCTGGCAGGCAATCTGGTCCGGCCCTGCCGAAGAAGAGGAGGTCGCGCACCGCGCGCGCGTCGAGGAAATCATTGATTTCCTTGAGATTCAGGCGATCCGCAAGACGCCTGTGGGCCGTCTGCCCTATGGTCTGCAAAAGCGGGTCGAGCTGGGCCGCGCGCTGGCCGCCGAGCCGGATCTCCTGCTGCTCGACGAGCCGATGGCCGGCATGAATGTCGAGGAGAAGGAAGACATGTGCCGCTTCATCCTCGACGTGAACGACCAGTTCGGCACGACCATCGCGCTGATCGAGCACGATATGGGCGTGGTCATGGACATCGCCGACCGGGTCGTCGTGCTGGATTACGGCCAGAAGATCGGCGACGGCACGCCCGACGAAGTCCGCGCGAACCAGAAGGTCATCGACGCCTATCTCGGGGTCAGCCATGACTAGTGCCAGGAAAACACCCGTATGGCAGGCGTATGGCTCGCGTATGGCACCCGTACCGCACGCGTCCCGCACACGTATGGCAGGCGTATGGACACTTGATCGACCGGATGGGTCTGCAAGCTTGACTGCATTCGGGGGGCGGTGAGCATGGAACGTGTCACACAACTTGATCGACCGAAGCCGGAGATGACCGAAGAACTCGCTGGCGTGCGCAACGCGGTCGTACTGCTGGCTGTGCTGTTCGCGGCCAAAGCTGCGGCGGTGGTTCTTTTCCTGCTGCCGTCGACGAGCCTCGCGGGTGAGACAGGATTTCTTGCCTGGCTCGGCCAGAACTATGCCCTGCGGGTGTGCTTGCTGGTCGTGACAGGCACAGCGCTCTACGGGACGCTTGCAGCATTTGCTCTGGCGTCCCTGCCAACGGCCCACGCATCGAAGCCTGACGAGACTCGGTCCGAGGCCGTCATGCCGCTGCCAGCGTACAGGCCAGCACGCGATGCCCGAACGCTGCAAAAGGCCCGACAGGCGGGTCGTATGCCTGAACACGTGCCGCATATTCGCCGCCCAGGACAAGGATAGACCGAATGTTCCTGACCGATCCGTTTTTCTGGGAAGTCGTGATCTCGGGCCTGCTGGCCGGGGTGATGTACTCCCTTGTGGCGCTGGGCTTCGTGCTGATCTTCAAGGCCTCCGGCATCTTCAACTTCGCGCAAGGCATCATGGCGCTGTTCGCGGCGTTGACGCTGGTCGGAATCCTGACCGGGCAGCTCCCCTTCGCCCATGTCTGGGACGCGCTGTTCGGGCTGGGGGCGCATCACCTCTATGACCCGCCGGTGAACGCCGAGGGCGACCCGCAGCTTTGGTTTGTAGCGCTGGCCATCGCGGCGACGCTGGGCGTGATGATCGTGCTCGCCCGTTTGGTCGTCGGGATCGTCCTGCGCCCACTTGTGGGACAGGAGGGGATCATCCTCTTCATGGCTACCATCGGTCTTGGCCTGGTGCTGGAAGGCGGCGGCGACCTCATGTGGGGGTCGAACGTCAAGCCATTGAATGTCGGCCTGCCTGATAACGCGCCCTCCGACATGATCATCGATGCGACAGGCATGTTCCTGTCCAAGCTCGAGATCGCGGCAGCGTTCGTTGCGGTGATCCTTGTGGCCGCGCTGACAGTGTTCAGCCAATACACATCCATGGGCCGGGCGCTGCGCGCCGTGGCCGACGATCACCAGGCTGCATTGTCGGTCGGCATCAGCCTCGAGACGATCTGGTGGATCGTCTGGTCGGTTGCCGGTCTGGTTGCGCTGGTCGCGGGCATGATGTGGGGGGCGAAGTCGGGCATCCAGTTCTCGCTGTCGCTGATCGCGCTCAAGGCGCTGCCGGTCCTGATGCTGGGCGGGTTCACCTCGATCCCCGGCGCGATCCTCGGCGGGCTGCTGATCGGGGTCGGCGAGAAAGTGTTCGAGTTCTACATCGGCCCGATGATCGGCGGCGCGACCGAGAACTGGTTCGCCTATGTCATCGCGCTCTTGTTCCTGCTGTTCCGCCCGCAGGGACTGTTCGGCGACAAGATCATCGAGAGGGTGTGATTCATGTTCTATCGCGAGGCAGGTGAGTTCAAGACGACCTACGCGAAGGATGGGGCGACGTTCCCGATCTCGTTCGATTTCTGGCGGTTCTGGATCCTGATGGCGGTCGCCTTCGTCTTGGTGCCGATGGTCATCAACGGGTACTGGGCGAATGCGGTATTCCTGCCGTTCCTGGTGTTCTCGATGGCGGCGCTGGGGCTGAACATCCTGCAGGGCTATTGCGGGCAGGTCAGCCTGGGCACCGGCGGCTTCATGTGTGTGGGCGCCTATGCCGCCTACAAGTTCATGACGGCGTTCGAGTGGTTGCCCGTGCCGGTGATCATCATCCTGGCCGGGTTCATCACGGCGATTGTCGGGATCGGGTTCGGCCTGCCGTCCCTGCGCATCAAGGGGTTCTATCTGGCGGTGGCCACGCTGGCCGCGCAGTTCTTCCTGCCCTGGCTGTCGAGCAAATGGGAGTGGGCCTACAACTACTCGGCCACAGGGCAGATCACCGCGCCCGAGCGCACGATCCTGGGCGTGCCGATCGCCGGACCGCAGCCCGAGCCCTGGGCGGCGTATCTGCTCTGCCTGACCATGGTCTTCATCTTCGGCTGGGTTGCCCGCAATCTGGTGCGCGGGCGCATCGGGCGCGAGTGGATGTCGATCCGCGATCAGGACATTGCCGCCGAGATCAACGGGGTGAACCCGCTGATGGCGAAGCTCAGCGCCTTTGCGGTCTCGTCCTTCTATATCGGCATGGCGGGCGCGATGTACTTCATGATCTGGAAAGGCGCGGCGGAAGGGACCGAGGCGTTCTCGATCATCGTCTCGTTCGATGTGCTGTTCATGATCCTGATCGGCGGGCTTGGCTCGATCTTTGGCTCGTATATCGGGGCGGCGTTCATCGTGCTGCTGCCCGTGATCTTCAAGAACGTGTTCGTCGGCATGATGGGCTGGCCGACGGATATCGCCGAGCTGACCCAGCGCACCTTTGTCGGCGTGCTGATCATTTTCTTCCTCATTGTCGAGCCGCATGGAATCGCGGCACTGTGGAGAACGTTGAAGGAAAAACTGCGGCTTTGGCCGTTCCCGCACTAGGGCGCGCGTCGGGCTGCCAATAACAAAACAACAGGACCAAGTTTCAGGATGAAAGGGAGGAAACCCAAATGAACCTGACGAAAAAACTGGTACTTGCGGCGGCCGCAGTGGCCTTTACCGCACCGCTGGCGATGGCCGATCTGGTCTTTCCGTCGCTCAGCTACCGGACCGGGCCTTACGCCCCGAATGGCATTCCGTTCGCGGATGGATTCGAGGATTACATCACGCTTCTGAACGAACGCGATGGCGGCATCGGCGGCGAGAAGATCCGTCTGGTCGAGTGTGAGACCGGCTACAACACCACCAAGGGTGTCGAGTGCTACGAGTCGGTGAAGGCCGAGGGCGCGCTCTTCATCGTGCCGAACTCGACCGGTATCACCTACCAGCTGATCCCAAAGGCGACCGCCGATGACATTCCGCTGGCAACGCACGGCTATGGCCGGACGTCGGCTGCAAACGGCGATGTCTTCAGCCACGTCTTCAACTTCCCGGGCACCTACTGGGATGTGGCGACGGTGATCGTCAAGCACATGAAAGAGCAGAGCGGCGGATCGCTGGAAGGCAAGAAGATCGCGCTGGTCTACCACAACTCGGCCTATGGCAAGGAGCCGATCCGGACCCTGGAAGAGAACGCCAAGAAGGATGGCTTCGAGTTGATGCTTCTGCCGGTCGATCACCCGGGTCAGGAGCAGAAGGCAACCTGGTTGCAGATCCGCAAGGAGCGTCCGGACTTCGTGACCATGTGGGGCTGGGGCGTCATGAACCAGGTGGCGATCCAGGAAGCCGCCGCGATCCGCTTCCCGATGGAGAACTTCATCGGTGTGTGGTGGTCGGGTGCCGAGCAGGACGTGGTCCCGGCTGGAGACGCTGCGAACGGCTACAAGGCCGCGACCTTCCACAATGTCGGCACCGATTACCCGCTGCTGGACGAGATCAAGAAGCACGTCCACGACAAGGGCAACGCGGCGGGCGATGGCTCGCACATCGGCACGGTGCTCTACTATCGCGGCATCATGAACGCGCTTTGGGCTGCTGAAGCGGTCAAGAAGGCGCAGGAGATGACCGGCAAGTCGGATGTCACCGCGGGTGATGTGCGGGACGGCTACGAGAACCTGGTTCTCACCGAGGAAGACTACGCGGCCCTCGGCCTGCCGAACTTCACGGTTCCGATCAACGTGACCTGTCAGAACCACGGTGGCCCGGGCCTCGGCGCGATCCAGCAATGGGATGCGGCGAGCAAAACTTGGTCGCTGGTGACGGACTTCATTGAAGCCGACCGCTCGATCGTGGACCCGCTCATCGCAGCGGACGCCGAGGCGTATGCGAAAGAAAACAACATCGCGCCGCAGTGCAAGTGATGTGACTTTCGGGCGGGCTCTGTGGGGCCCGCCCAACCCATTCGTTTGAACCTTTTTCGGAACGGCGGTGCGTCACGGACGCACCCTACGGGCTGCACAAACGAGAGTGAGCGATGCTGGACGCTGCAAAGACCGACGCCGAGACGCTTCTCGAGGTCAACAATATCGAGGTGATATACAATCACGTGATCCTCGTCTTGAAGGGCGTCAGCCTGAAGGTGCCGAAGGGCGGCATTACCGCTCTGTTGGGTGGCAACGGTGCGGGTAAGACCACGACGCTGAAGGCGATCTCTAACCTGTTGCACTCGGAACGCGGCGAGGTCACCAAGGGCTCGATCGAGTACCGCGGTCAGCCGGTGGCCGAGTTGAACCCGGCCGAACTGGTCAGCCGCGGTGTCATCCAGGTGATGGAGGGGCGGCACTGCTTCGAGCACCTGACCGTCGAGGAGAACCTGATGACCGGGGCCTATACCCGCAAAGACGGCTCGGCGGCGGTCAAGCAGAGCCTCGAACTGGTCTATGAGTATTTCCCCCGATTGCTCGAGCGGCGCAAATCGCTTGCCGGCTATACCTCGGGCGGCGAGCAGCAGATGTGCGCCATTGGCCGCGCGCTGATGTCGAACCCCGAGACGATCCTGCTGGACGAGCCGTCGATGGGTCTGGCTCCGCAACTGGTCGAGCAGATCTTCGAGATCGTCAAACGCCTGAACGAGGAGCAGGGCGTGTCGATCCTGCTGGCCGAGCAGAACACCAACGTCGCCCTGCGCTATGCGCACTATGGCTATATCCTGGAGAGCGGCCGTGTCGTCATGGATGGCCCGGCGGCGGAACTGCGCGAGAACCCGGATGTAAAGGAATTCTACCTCGGTATGTCCGAACAGGGACGCAAGTCCTTCCGGGACGTGCGCTCGTATCGCAGACGCAAGCGCTGGTTGAGTTAGGCCACGCGTACTTACCTAGGGTAACGCAGGCCACCGCCGGTGTGGCTAATCGCACAATTCGGATGCTCATATGATTGCTCATTGGGCATTTTAGTGGGTATCAAATTGCCACTCATTCGGTATAATTCGCGCTATCATGGCGAAGAAGCTGACCAAACCCCCTGCGCTGCCTGACGGTGCGAACACCTATCTGGAGTTCCTGGGCCTGATCGGTCTGCTCCGGATTACGTTGTTCGAGGCGTTCGGCGACAGGAAGTACTGGGACGAGCGGTATTTCGATCTGTTCACCTCGATGCTGCTGAAACAGCTGCGTGGATCGGTCGTGACGCTCGAGGAAATGACGGCGTCCATGACGAACATCTCGCACTCGACCAAGATCCGGATGATCGAGGAAGCGCGCAAGGACGGCATGATCGTCTCGGTCAATCGCTCGCAGATCGCTCTGGATGGTCCGCTGGACAACGCTGGTGCCCGGAAGGTGTTCTTCCTGTCCGAGGAAACGATGGACGCGATCGTCGTCAAGCTGAACGACATGATGGGCGATGTGCAGGCCTTTGCCGAGCAGCGTGCACGCGACAAGGGCAAGGACGCGACGGCGGCCTGACCGATGTGGCGCTCAGATCCCGCGAGCGATCAGCACCAACCCCATGACGGACAGCATCGCCAGAACCGCAAGGCGGAACTGATCGGCGTTCAGCCGGTCGCGCACGCGTTCGCCCAGCCGGATGCCCGCGACGGCAAAGACCGTCCCGATGATCGACAGCACCACGCCTTCAGTCGTGAATAGGCCCATACGGTTGAGACCGATGACCATGATCAGGCTGGACAGGGTGAAGGAGATGTTGATCGCTTGGACGAAGCGGTTCTTCTCCATGTGCAGGGCCATCAGGAACGGCATGGACGGCATGACCTGGCTGCCGGTGGTCCCGTTGACGATGCCGGTCAAAAGGCCGGAGACCGGCTGCAAGGGCCGCTCCAACCGGGCGGGCAGCCGCAGGTTCGGATTGGCATAGGCGAACGTGCAATAGCCGATGAGCACAACGCCAAGCGCGATCCCCGCAGCGATGCCATCGACGGATCCGAGCAGCCACAGACCCGCGATCACGCCGGGAATGGTCGCGAGATACATTGGCCAGAACCGGCGCACAGTTTCGGTGAAGTGGCCCGCGCCGGCCATGACCATCAGATTGGTCGAGATCGACGGGATGATCAGCAGCGGCAATGCGTTCTTTAACCCGACGGTCAGGGCGACAATGGCAAGGCATGTGGTCGAGAAGCCAAGCCCCGTGACACCTTTCGCCGTCGCGGCAAAGAGATAGGCTGCAAAGATGACCGCCACCTCGGCAGGAGAATAGACGTCGAACACCGGCGGCCCCTTCCCAAATCCCTGCTCAGCCGTAAGATCGGGAGCGCGCCGGGGCAAGGTCTTTCAATCTGTCGCACCGAGCAGTATGGCAGTTTGGGCGCGATATTGGTAAGTCTTTATGACCAAATCTAGGGAGCCATGATGGATCATCCGCAATCGCCTTCGGTCGCGCTCATGGTCACGTGCCTGGTCGACATGATCCGTCCGTCGGTCGGGTTCGCGACGGTCAAGCTGCTGGAAGACGCGGGCTGCCGCGTGACCGTGCCGGAGCAGACCTGCTGCGGGCAGCCGAACTACAATTCAGGTGATGCAGACGGTGCACGCGCTCTGGCGCAGGTGATGATATCGGCTCTCGAGGGGCACGACTATGTGGTGGTTCCGTCCGGGTCCTGCGCAGCGACCGTGATCAAGGACTATCCCCAGATGTTCCGGGATGACTCGGCATGGCAGGCACGGGCGGAGGCGCTTGCCGCGCAGACGCACGAGATCACCAGTTTTCTGACGGATGTGATGGGGGTCGAGGCGGTCTCTGCCAAGCTGGATGCCCGCGTGACCTATCATGACAGTTGCTCGGGCCTGCGCTCGCTGGGCGTGAAGGAACAGCCGCGGCGGCTGCTCGCCTCGGTCGATGGGCTGGAGGTCGCCGAGATGGCCGAACCCGAGGTATGCTGTGGTTTCGGCGGGACGTTCTGTGTGAAGTACCCGGACATCTCGAACAAGATGGTCACCGGCAAGACCGACGATATCGCGGCAACCGACGCGGATCTGGTGTTGGCGGGCGATCTCGGGTGCCTGATGAACATGGGCGGCAAGCTCTCGCGGACGGGACGCCCCATCAAGGCCCGCCATGTGGTCGAAGTGCTCGCCGGTCATACCGGCCCCGCGATTGGGGAGGTGGAGTGATGGCTCTCATGACTTTAACGGGCACATGCGCCTGGCCCATTGCCTCCGGTACCGACGCCAGCACTAGGCTTTTCGGGGAGCACCCGGCCGGGAATAGCGGCGCGCAGCGCCCCGGGCCAGCGCCCACCCGGGGTCGGGCCCGCACCCGTGCACACGTCACCTCAGTGGGGGCTTACACATGAACGCCCTGCATCCCACGACGCCTCGCTTCAATGCCAATGTGCGCGAGGCGCTGGAGAACAAGAACCTTCAGACGGCCATGGCAACGGCCGGTGGCGGGTTTGCTCTGAAGCGTGCTGCGGCGCGGTCCGCCATGCCCGAGTTCGACGATATCCGAGACGCCGCGCGTGACCTGAAGAACCATGTTCTGGCCAATCTCGGCGATTACCTCGAAGCGTACGAGGAGAAGGTCCTCGCCACCGGCGGTCATGTCCACTGGGCGGAGACCGCCGAGGACGCACGGGCCATCGTGCTCGACATCTGCCGCACGGCCGATGCGAAGACGGTGAACAAGGGCAAGACGATGATCTCCGAGGAATGCGGGATCAACGATCATCTCGCCGCTCATGGGATCACCCCGGTCGAGACCGATCTGGGCGAGTACATCATTCAGAAGCGGGGCGAGGGACCATCGCATATCATCGCGCCCGCGATCCATGTGACGGTGCCGGAAGTTGATGCGCTGTTCCGGCAGGAGCACCAGCACCTGCCCACAGACCGAACGCTGGATCATGAGAAGCTCCAGGCCGAGGCCCGGGCGGTTCTGCGCGAGAAGTACTTTGCCGCCGAGGTCGGGATCACCGGCGCCAACATGCTGGTCGCCGAGACAGGGCATTCGGTCATCGTCACGAACGAGGGCAATGGCGACCTGACCCAATCGCTCGCGCGGGTGCACATCGTCATGGCCTCGATCGAGAAAATCGTGCCGACGCTGGACGACGCCTCGACCATCCTGCGGGTGTTGGCACGCTCGGCCACCGGGCAGGACATGTCGGTCTACACGACCTTCTCCGCCGGGCCGCGGCGGGACGGGGACCCGGACGGGCCCGAGGAATACCATGTCGTGCTGCTCGACAACGGGCGGACCAACATGCTGGGCACCGAGTTTCAGGACATGCTGCGCTGTATCCGGTGCGGCGCCTGCATGAACCACTGCCCGGTCTACAAATCCGTGGGCGGGCACGCCTATGGCTGGGTCTATCCCGGACCGATGGGCGCGGTGCTGACTCCGTCGCTGATCGGGGTCGAGCAAGGCGGGAACCTGCCGAACGCCTCGACCTTCTGCGGGCGGTGCGAGGCGGTCTGCCCGATGCGCATCCCGCTGCCGCGGATGATGCGGGCCTACCGCGCCCAGGAGTTCGAGAAGGGTCTGACACCGGGAACCGCGCGGCGCGCCTTGGGGGCATGGCGCTGGCTGGCATCCCGGCCCGCTGTCTATCGGCGCGTGACGGGCATGATGAACCGGGTTCTGACGGGGCTGGGCCGCTGGCGCGGAAACTTCCCTTGGATGCCTCTGGCCACAGGCTGGACCGATCACAGGGATCTACCAGCACCTGAGAAGGGTGGTTCTTTCCAAGCGCAGTGGGCCCGGAAATGACTGCTCGTGACCGTATCCTGACGCGCGTGCGCCGCGCCACTCAAGCCGATGCGCAGCCGCAGGTGAGCGAGGAGCCGCAGCGCCCCGTCCCTGCCCGTGGCATGCGCTCGGGGACGAGCGCATTGGAACAGTTCATTGTCGAAGCCGAGAAGGTCCACGCCACCACATCGAGATTGGACAGCCTCGACGATCTTCCTGCCGCCCTGGCTGTGGAGCTCCGTGACCGAAACCTGCCTGCCGCCATCCGGACGGGCGACGACCCGTCCTTCGATCGCGACTGGGGCACGGTCGAACGCTCGACCGGGCCGGGGCGGATCGCCGAGCCTGCCACCATGACCCGCGCGATCGCGGGCAGCGCCGAGACAGGCAGCCTTGTCTTCGCGTCCGGCAAAACCAACCCCGTCACGCTGAACTATCTGGGCGAGACCCATTTCGCGGTTGTTGACGCCACGGACATTCATGGCGGGTTCGAAGGCGCGATGGAGGCAGTGCGGGCAAAAGGTCTCGACAGCCGCACGGTAAACTTCGTCACCGGCCCGTCCCGGTCGGCGGATATCGGGCAAGTCCTGCAACTCGGGGCGCATGGGCCTGTCGCGCTGCACATCTTCATCGTTGGCAGTGCCTGACCGGATCAAACGCCGCCTATGGACGTTGTTAACCACTAATGGCAATGCTCTGTCAGGAAATGACGGAGCGCACCCATGCACATCAATGTCACCTATGATCGTCCAGCGGAGGATGCGCCCGGGTCAGGCCCCGTCCGTGTCGGCTGGCTGCTGACCGAGGAGAAAGGCGGCATCATCTACGACGCGCCGGAGCGGCTCCGCTCGGCCGAGATGAACAAGCAGCACGCCAAATCCGCCAGCCGCTGCCCCGCCGTGATCAACCTCGAGAGCCGGTACTTCGCCGTGAAGTGCCCGTTCGACCTGCATCTGAAATTCGTGCGGGACGACAAGGGCAAACCGGGTCTGCGCAACATGCTGAGCGATGCCTCGCCCGTGCGGGCGAAGAAGCTGGGCGAGGCGCTGCATGTCACCGCAGAGAAGGAGTGGCGCTATCCCGACCGACCGACGATCCAGCTCAAGCTGCCCTATCTTTTTTTGGCGGACGAGCCGGTCTACATGAGCCAAGTCGCGCCCTTTCTGCACTATCGGCCCGATCCGCTGCCCGGCACGATCTTTGGCGGGCGGTTCCCGGTGAACATCTGGCCGCGGCCCTTGATGTGGGCGTTCGAATGGCAGGACCCGGAGCGTGAGCTTCGCCTGCAACGGGGCGAGCCGCTGTTTTACTGCCTGTTCGAAACCACGCCGCAGGATCGTCCCGTGCAGATGGTCGAGGCAGAGCGCACGCCAGAGCTGACCGAGTATCTCGACCTGATCTCAGGCGCGGTGAACTATGTGAACCAGACGTTCAGCCTGTTCCGTGCCGCCGAAGACCGGCGGCCCGCCAAACTGGTCACGCCGAAACAGCGCTGATCGCGGGGGTCATGCGCTGATGGCGACGGTCTGCCGGGCAGACAGGAAATGGCTGATCTCCTGCACGATCAGATCGGGCCGTGCACCGACGATCCAGTGATCAGCGTCAGGCACCATCACCTTTGTCAGGTCATCGCAATACTCTGCCAGCCCGCGATGACAGGACGGGCGCAGGGACGGGTCGCCCTCACCCCAGATCAACAGGTGCCGGGGCTTGACGCGCATCTTCTCTGTGTCGGCAAAGGGGTTCTCGCGCTCCGACACGTCCTCGCCGGGTTGCGGCACGTAAATCGGGCTCGACCGGTACCAATCCAGCATCGCCGTGATTGCCCCGGGCTGTGACCACGCGGCCAGATAGTCGCGGCGGTGGCGCGGCGTCATCCAGGAGACATCCGAAAAGTAGGCGAAGAGCTCGAACATCTTGCGGCAGCCATTCGCCGACAGGTCTGCATCGGTGGTTGGCGCCCGGAGATAGTGGAAGTACTGGCTCGCGCGCGCCTGCTCGGGATCCGTGAGCAACGCGTCCTGAAAGGTGCCGGGGTGCAGGCCGTTGATGATCACCAGATCGCGAATCATCTCGGGCTTCCACATCGCCATCGCGTAGGCGACCGAAGCACCCCAATCGTGACCGACCAGCGTAATCGGCGCGTTGGGAGACAGCTTTGCGGCAAGGGCAACCGCATCGCCCGTCATCTTGGATGTCTTGTAGTGCTCCTTGCCGACTGGCCGCGAGGAGAGGTTGTAGCCGCGCTGATCAGGCGCCACGCAGAAATACTCCCCGGCGAACTGCGGCATGATCTCCGACCACATGCCCGAGTACTCGGGGAAGCCGTGCAGGAACATCATGAGTGGCTTGTCGGGATCACCGCACATCAACACGTTCAGCGTTAAATCGCCCACAGTGATGGGCGTTTCGCGAAGATCGTGGCGCAACTCGCTTTGGAGTTTCATCTGACAGGTCCTTATCTTGGTTAGGTAATATGATGGTCTTAATCATTCAGAAACCAAGTGAAATTCATCGAACTTATTCGCAAAGATTCGTTGCAATTTGCAAATTCTGTCAGAATCTCCCCAGAAACTGCGAGTTGTCTCGCAGTTCTGTTAACCACAGAATCAGCGCGGTTTGCTTATGCGTGTCCGCGGATCTGGCTGAGGGTCTTGCGGGGTGTAATTGCCTCCGGGTCGATCGTCAGCTCGAGCACAGCCCCGGTTTGGGATCCTCGGGCACGCTCGAAAGCTGCTGGAAAGTCCGCAGTCCGATCGACCCGCTCGGCATGATAGCCAAAGGCCTGCGCCAGACCGACAAAGTCCGGGTTCACGATCGATGTTCCTGCCAGCCGGTTCGGGTACTCGCGCTCCTGATGCATGCGGATCGTGCCGTACATGCCGTTGTTCAGGATCAGAACGATCGGCTGACACCCGGCCTGTGCCGCCGCGCCCAGCTCCATGCCGGTCATCTGAAAATCGCCGTCGCCGGCAAAGCAGACCACGGTGCGGTCGCGATGCTCGGCCTTTGCGGCAACCGCGGCGGGAACACCGGCGCCCATGGCGCCAGACTGTGGACCGACCAGCCGCTGATCGGGCCCGTACCGGAACAGCTTGGCAGGCCAGATCGCGAAGTTCCCGGCACCGTTGGTCAGGATCGCATCCTCGGGCAGCACGTTCTGCAGATGCTGCATGACCACGCCCATATCGACCGCACCGGGTTGATCGGGCAGATCCTGACTCGCGAGGTATCCCGCCCGCCCATGCGCCGTCCAGGCCGCTCGCGTATCCGAGGCGGGCAGCCATGTCACTGCAACGGCCTCGAGGAACGAATGCGGATGCGCGTGCACGGGCAGTGCGGGCTGATAGATCTTGCCGATCTCCCGGTCCGAGACATGGACGTGAATGATCTTCTGCTTGGGGTCGGGCGCTTTGAACAGCGTGTAGCCATCGGTTGTCGCCTCGCCGAACCGAGGGCCAAGCGCAAGGATGACGTCCGCGTCGCGCACCATCTCGATCATGTGCGGCGACATGCCGACGCCTGCATCGCCGACATAGCAATCCGAGTGGTTGTCCATAAGGTCCTGGAACCGGAAGACGCAGGCAACCGGCAGGCCGCACCGCTCGGCGAAGTCCTTCAGCGCGGTGCGGGCGTCGTCCGACCAGCCGCCACCGCCAGCAAGCACCAGCGGACGCTCTGCCGCGGCCAGTATCTCCATGGCCTTGGCCACGGCGATGGGATCGGGGAACGGGCGCGAGATGGCGACCTCTTCGCCCGCTTGGGCGGTGCAGGGCGCTGCCAGCATGTCCTCGGGCAGTGCGACAACGACGGGCCCCGGTCGCCCGGACAGGGCGGTGGCAAAGGCGCGGCTTACGATCTCGGGCAGCCGGGCAGCGTCGTCTACCTCGGTGACCCATTTCGCGATGGGGCCGAAAAAGGCGCGGTAATCGACCTCTTGAAAGGCTTCGCGGTCGCGCATCCAGGTGGCGATCTGACCGACGAACAGAACCATCGGCGATGAGTCCTGCATCGCCGTGTGCACGCCGATCGAGGCATTGGTAGCACCCGGACCCCGGGTCACCATGGCGATTCCCGGCTCGCCGGTCAGTTTTCCATGCGCCTCGGCCATGAATGCGGCGCCGCCCTCATGCCTGGCCTGGATGATCTCGATATTGTTGGCATCGTGCAGGCCGTCGAGCACCGCGAGATAGCTCTCGCCCGGTACGATAAAGACCCTGCGCACATTTTGCGCCTTCAGGCAGTCGACCAGAACGGTGCCGCCATGGCGTTCTCGCGTCATGTTTAGATCCCCGCAAGTGAGTACCGCCACTCCACTCGCGCGCGGCGAACGTGTCAAGCATATGCGGCACGGACAAGCGTCCGCTCGCGCGTCAAACCGCGCCTTTCGGCGCAATTTGACTTCCGACCAGGCCCCGCCCCCACCCCCCGCGACCACCATATGGATCTGCGCAGCAGATCCATATGGTGGTCGCGG
>JBCBOR010000071.1:0-24371 GCA_039821125.1 Pseudomonadota bacterium | reverse complement strand
TCCAGCAAACATGCTGAATCAGAAAATCAATCGTCTGTGAATCCCATACGATTCAATCTGAAACGAAAATGCTCTAGACGCCTTTCGTGGAAAGCCAATCGGTGATCAACGCCGTATGGCGCGTGCCATCGTAGCTGGGGAAATGTCCACCGTGCACGACCCGGACGGGCAGGGCCAGCAGGCGTTGCATGGACCGGACATAATCCGCCATCTCGGCCTCTGTCTCGCCCTCGATCAGGGGCCCATCATAGACGATATCACCGGAGAACAGGATGCCGGTTGCCGCCTCCCAAAGCGCGATGCCGCCGGGAGAGTGCCCCGGCGTGTGGACGACCTCGAACCGCCGGTCGCCGAGATCCACCATGTCGCCATCATCCAGAATGCGTGTGGCAGGCGCGGCCTTCACGGCATATGTGGCGGATTGGTAGGGCACATCCGGAAGCGCGTCGAAGATCTCATCGGTCACGTATTTGTCCGCAAAGGTGTTCTCTCGGGTCGGACGGGCGAGTAGATCGGCCTCTGCGTGGTGCACGCAGCGATCCGGAAACTCGTGGTGCGTGCCGATATGGTCGAAATGTGTGTGGCTGGCGACCGCGGTCAGGAGCTTCTCCGTTACCAGCGGCACATGCTCGCGCAGGGACACGACCCCCATGCCGCTGTCCACGAGCATATCCCGGTCGCGCCCGCGCACATGCCAGATGTTGCAACGATAGAACTCCTGGATGAACGGCTCGTCGATGTGGGTGACGTCATCATCGAGACGGCGCACACGGTACCAGTCCTTGGCGGGGATACGGGTCATTGGCTCTCTCCGGGCAGGATGAACAGGGCGTCAGGATCTGGGGTGACGGCCAGGGTGGTCCCGGGGCTTGTCTCGGCACCGATGGGCAGGTGAGCAACCAGTGTGGGCAAGCCTTCGGCCTGAAGATGCACCCGTGTGTGCGTTCCGAAAAAGGCGCCGTCTCGGATCGTTACCTCACCGAGGGCTGGACCCCGGCCAAGCAGATGTTCTGGCCGAACGCACAGGACGGCATTTTGTCCGGTTGTGAGTTCGTGCGCGACCGTCACAACGCCGAGCGGGGTTACGATACCGCCGTCCGCAGCTGTTCCGGGGATCGTGTTGATCTCCCCCATGAAGGCCGCGGCGAACGGCGTCGCGGGACGGAGGTAGATCCGCTCCGGCGGGCCCTGATCCTCGATGCGCCCGGCATTCATGACGACTATGCGGTCCGCGATGGCCATCGCCTCCTCCTGGTCATGAGTGACATGGATGAAGGTCGTACCGACCTCGCGCTGTATCGTCTTCAATTCGTCCTGCATGGCACGGCGCAGCTTCAGGTCCAGCGCGCCGAGCGGTTCATCTAGCAAAAGGACCTCGGGCCGCACGGCCAGCGCCCGGGCCAGCGCCACACGTTGCCGTTGGCCGCCGGAAAGTTCGTGCGGACGGCGCCGCTCCATGCCGGGCAGGCCAACAAGGTCCAGCATCTCGCTCGCTCGGGCGAGGCGTGGGCCACGGGCCTCGCCGCGCATGCGAAGCCCGAAGGCCACGTTCTGTGCGATGGTCATATGCGGGAACAACGCATAGTCCTGAAAGACAGTCGTGGTCGGGCGTTGAGACGCGGTCAGACCTGTCACATCGCGGCCGCCGATGTGAACGCTGCCGGACGATGCATCGAGAAACCCGCCGATGATGTTCAGAAGCGTGGTCTTGCCACAGCCTGATGGACCGAGCAGCACAGCGAATTCCCCGGCTTCGAGCTCGAGAGACACCGCATCTAATGCTGTCACCCGCCCGAAGCGGCGTGTCAGGGCGTCGACCTGAACCGATGCTGTCATCGCGATCTCCGCGCCGCAAATGCGAGTTCGAACACCAGAACCAGTCCGACCGAGACCAGGAAGACCACCGATCCCACGGCATTGGTGGTCGGGTTCAGGCCCGAGCGCAGCAGGCTCCAGATCTCGACCGGCAGGGTCACATCGAAGCGCGAGAGAAGGAAGGCAATGATGAATTCGTCCCAGGAGAACGTCACCGAAAGGGCGAATGCCGCAAGGATCGACGGCAGAACCATCGGTGCGCTGACAAGCCAGATGACATGCCATTCCGTCGCCCCAAGATCCCGTGCAGCGCGCTCGATGTTGGCCTGATGCGCGCCCATCGATGCGAAGATGATGGCAAAGCAGAGCGGCGTGTTGATGACCATGTGGCCGATCCCGACGGTCCAGAGGCTGCGCGACACGCCTGTCAGGTTGAAGCTGACCAGAAGGCCAAGCCCGATGATCAGGTAGCTGACGGTCAGCGGGGCCATCAGGAACCCTCGCATGACCCCTCCGCCGGGAAGGCGCGCCCGCGCGAGACCAAAGGCGGCCAGAAATCCAAGGAGGCATGCCAGCGCCGATGAGACGGCGGCGACGAGTAGCGAGTGCACCAGTGCCGCGGTCAGGTCGGAATCGGCGAAGACGGTCTCGTACCAGCGGGTCGAGAACCCTTTGAATGGCGGGATCGGGAACCGCCCGTCCTGAAACGAGAACAGTACAAGGACAGCGACCGGCAGGAAAATGAACCCGTAAAGCGCCAGCGCATAGAGGGCCGAGACCACGCGCATCATACGCGCTCCAATCGAAGCCAGCGCGCGCAGGCGATGTAGGCGAGCGTGATCACGGCCATCAGGATCAGTGACAGCGCCGCCGCCATGGGCAGATCGGCGCGCCGGCCCAGTTGCAGCATAATCACCTGCGGCAGCACCAACTCGTTCCCGCCGCCGAGGATCTGCGGGGTGATGTAGTCACCGATACACAGAACGAAGGTCAGGAAGGCCCCGACCGCGACCCCCGGCAGGGTCAGGGGCAGAATGACGAACCAGAACCGCGCCAGCGGACCCGCACCCAGATCCGCAGCGGCACGGGCATAGTTTCGAGGCAGCTGTCGCAGGTTTGCATAGATAGTCAGGGTCAACAGCATAACGAAGAAATGCACGAACCCGATCACGGTGGCCGTGCGCGTTGCGGACAGGGCAAGCGGCTCGGTGATCAGGCCGATATCCATCAGCGTCGTGTTCACCACGCCCTTGGAGGCCAGCACCGTTGTCCACGCATAGGACCGAACGACATAGGACGTCCAGAACGGCAGCACCGCCAGGACGAGCGCAGCACGCTGCCAACGCTCGGGCACGCGCTCTGCGATGATCCACGCCAATGGATACGCCAGCACGACCGAGATCACGGTCACCGTTGCGGTGATCTCGAGCGAATTGACCAGCGCCTGCACGAAATGCGGTTTGTCGAAGAAGGCCGCATAGTTGGCCAGATCCCAGGTCCGGATGATCCCATCATCCGTGCGGCGCCAGAGGCTCATCGCCGCCATGACGGCCAGGGGCAGGGCAAAGAACACCCCGGTCCAGACCAGCGCAGGCAGTACGAAGACCCAGGCGCGCTGCCGCGCCCGGGTCTCCGGCGAAGACGTCATTGCTGCTGCATCTCGGTCCAGATGTCCTGCATCTTGCCATCAAGTGCGCTGTCGGGAGCAGGGTACAGCTGCGACCGGGCGAGGTAGTCGGCCTGATCGTCCCAGCGAAGAGCCGCGCGCTGTGCGTCTGTCAGATTGTCCTTGGCGGCGGCATTTGCGGGCATGGCCCAATAGCAGGCAGAGGTTGCGAGTTTCGCCTGGCCCTCCGGCGACAGGATGTACTTGACGAATTCCACGGCCAGGTCTTTGCGCTCGGAGTCTGCGAAAACGCCGATCGACTGCGACCAGCGCACGCCGCCCTGTTCGGGGATCACCCAGTCGAGTTCCGGGATGTCCGCCGTCAGACCCGCCGTGACCCACTCGCCGCCGCCAATCAGGATATCCACCTCGCCCGTAGCAATCGCGTTTTGGGACGACACGACCTCGCCGATCTGTTTGGCCGAGGCTTTCATGTCGAACAGTTTTTCCTTGATCGCGGGAAGATCGCTCTCGGACAGCGTGCTGGTGTCTTTGCCAAGGCCCAAGGCGACCATGCCGATCACGGGCAGGTAGTAGTCATAGATCGCAACCCGGCCCTTGTATTTGTCGGACCAGATGATCGACATGTCCGTCATGTCGGCGGGATCGACCTTGGTCTTGTTGTAGGAGATCGTGTTGTAGCCGAACTTCTCGGAAATCGCGTAGGTCTTGCCGTCGATCACGTGGTTCTCGGCCATGACAAGCTCGGGAAACAGCTTATCGTAGGGCAGCTCGTCGACCGGCAGCGGTGCAAGAATGCCCGCTCCGACAGCGCGGGGCACGTCAACGCCGTCGATCACAAGAACGTCCCAATCGCCGGGCTGGCTCTGCTCGATGAGGGACAATGCAGCGCCGGTGCCCTCATACTCCTTGAGGTTCACTTTGACGCCATGCGCTTTCTCGAAAGGCTCGATCAGACCGGGATCCGTGTGATCGCACCAGACGAGCGCGTTCAGCTCCTTGGCCTGCGCTTGCGTCGCAAAGGCTACCAGCGCCGCCGCGAGGATAGATGGTCTCAGCATGGGATACACTCTCCTGTCGTTTATGAGCCCTTCGGAACAGTAACGGCAAAACTTCACCTTGCACCAAGCAAAATTTCGCACTGCAGCATTGGTGTGGCTGGTCCGATCCGGGGGGCTGCGTCTGTTGCGCTTGGCGTCAGGCGGGGCCCTGTTCCAAGGCCTTGCGGTCAGCCCGAAAGGTGCAGACTGCGTTCTGGATCACGATTTCACTCTCTCGGACCTCGGATCGTAGAGCGGCGTGAGGGTGATTTCGGCAGGAACGCGCACGGTCGCGACCTCAAGCTCATATTGGCCGGACAGCACGTGGTCCCGGTCGATGACCGCGTCGCTGCGGACATAGCCCATACCGATGGACTGGCCGATCGTATGGCCGTACCCCCCTGATGAAAGCCATCCGCAGCGCTCGCCATTTCGGTAGATCGTCTCGCGACCTGAAAGGATGATGTCCGGCGCTGTGGTAAACGTCGCCATGATCTTCCGGACGCCTTGGACGCGTTGCTTGGCGATGGCATCACGACCTTTGAAGGGAATGTCTGTGGCCAGCTTGACAGCCCAGCCCAAGCCGGCTTCTTCCGGCGTATGATCCGGGCCGATATCGCTGCCCCAGGCGCGATAGCCCTTCTCCAGGCGCAATGTTTCAATGGCGCGGTAGCCCGCGTTGCGCAGCCCATGCTCGGCGCCTGCTTCTTGCAGCGCGTCATAGACGCTCTGGGCGTATTCGGTGGGCATATGAAGCTCCCACCCAAGCTCGCCGACATAGGTGATCCTGAGGGCCAGCACGGAACAGCCTGCAATTCCGATCCGCTGGGCGCGTGCAAACGGATGGGCCTCGGTCGAGACATCGTCGCGAGTCACAGCCTGAAGGATCCGGCGGGCGTTGGGCCCGAACAGAGACAGCACCGCGTTGGCCGATGTCACGTCCACCAGTTGCGCTTTCATGCCCTCCGGAATGCTGCGCCGGATCCAATCGAAATCGTGGGTGGCAAAGCCGGTCCCTGTGACGATGTAGTACTCGTCCGGCGTGGTCCGCACACAAGTCAGGTCGCACTCGATCCCGCCCCGGTCGTTCAGCATCTGGGTGTAGATGATGGACCCCACGGGCCGGTCGACCCGGTTCGCGGCGATCCATTGCAGGGCGGCTTCGGCATCGGGACCGGTGAGGACGTACTTCGCGAAGGACGTCTGATCGAACAGCGCGGCTGCCTCGCGCGCCGCCCTGTGCTCTCGCCCGACCGCGTCGTGCCAGTTCGGGCGCCCGAAGGTGTAGACGTCGCGTGCTTCCTCGCCTGGTTCGGCGTACCAGTTCGCACGTTCCCAGCCCAGCTTTTCTCCCATCACGGCCCGTGCCGTCAGTAGCCGGTCATAGAGCGGTGAGCGCCGGCAGGGCCGGGCACTTGTGTGTTCCTCGGACGGCCATGCCATCGTGTAGTGCTTGCCATACGCCTCGAGCGTTCGCGCGCGCACCCAATCGGTGTCCTGATGCGGGCGTCCGAAGCGGCGGATGTCGACCGACCAGAGATCGTAGGGAGGCTCGCCCCGCGCCACCCACTCGGCCAAGGCCATGCCCGCGCCGCCGCCCGAGGCGATCCCGAACGCGTTGAATCCCGCGCCGACGAAGACATTCGCCATCTCCGGCGCCTCGCCAAGGATGAAATTGCCATCAGGTGTGAAGCTCTCCGGTCCGTTGATTAGCTGCTTGGCACCGACCACGGCCAGCTTGGGCACACGCGGCAGGGCCAGTTCCACGAGTTGTTCGAAATGGTCGAAGTTCGAGTCGAGCAGTTGGAAATCAAACGGGTCGGGGATGCCGTCCACGGCCCAGGGAATGCCGTTCGGTTCGTACCCGCCCCAGGCAAGACCGCCGACCTCCTCCTTGTAGTATGTCAGGCGATCCGGGTCCCGCAGGGTCGGCAGATCCGACGGTACTCCGAACGGTTCGGTGATCATGTACTGATGCTCGACCGAGACGAGCGGCACGGTGACCCCGATGGTCGCCGCCAGCGCCCGGGTCCACTGACCGCAGCAGAGCACCAGCTTTTCGCAGGCGATATCGCCCTGAGCTGTGCGCACACCCGTCAGCGCGCCGCGCTCGGTCAGGATCTCTGTCACCGGACAGGTCTCGATCAGCAGTGCCCCCTTGGACCGGGCACCCTTGGCCAGTGCCTGCGTGATATCGGACGGGCTCGCCTGTCCGTCGGTTGGCAGGAATGCCGCGCCGACCACATCGCCGATGTCCATCAGCGGCCAGAGATCCTGAGCCTCCTGCGGTGTCAGCAATTGCATGTCGAGCCCAAAGGAATGCGCGGTCGTCGCCTGGCGCTTCACCTCGGTCCAGCGCTCCTGGTTGCAGGCCAGCCGAAGCCCGCCGTTCATCTTCCAGCCGGTGGCGAGGCCCGTCTCCTCCTCCAGCCGCCGGTAGAGGTCGATCGAATAGCCCAGCATCTGGGTTACGTTCGCGTTCGAGCGAAGCTGCCCGACCAAACCCGCGGCATGCCAGGTCGAGCCAGAGGTCAGCGCCGCTTTCTCCAGCAGCAGCACCTCCTCGCCCATATGCGCGAGGTGATACGCGGTCGAACAGCCGATGATGCCGCCGCCGATGATGATGGTTCTGGAAGACGTGGGAAGGCTCACAGTGCGGGACCTTTAAGCATTGCGGAACTGGTCAAGCGCGGCACGCAACCGGTCAAGGTTCTCTGCCGTGTAGGCGGCATAGTCGAAGTCAAGATCCGAATGGATCTCGGACGTCATCGACCACAGTGTCTCGCGCAGGAGCGAGACACACTTCATCGCCTGATAGGGGCGCCATTGGTCCTCGACGGGGCGGTCGAAATACTGCTCCAGCATTGCGCGCTCCTGCACCTCGGTGAGCCCGTTATTGCCGGCGAGGCCCGCCAGATCGAAGAGGGGCGTGTTGAACCCGCCATACTCCCAGTCGATGAGCCATAGGCGCGTGCCGTCGTCCAGAATGTTGGCCGACAGAAGGTCGTTGTGGCCGATTACCAGATCGACCGGTCCGGTCGCGGCTTCAAGCGCATCCTGCTCGGCCATCAACTCCGGCAGAAGCGTGCGGTGTACCGAGCCTTCGGTTTCGAGCCGCGCGGCATAGGTGCGGTTTAGCTGAAACGGCCAGAACGCGAGCACCGGCGTGGTCAGATGTGTGCCCAGCCCTCGATGTGCCCGGGCGACCAGATCGATGATGCGGGGCAGGTTCCCCGGCTCACGGACGTCGTCTTCGGCGAATGTACGAGCCTCGACGAAATCCAAAACCAGAACGCCCGGCTCGTGATGGATCACCGCGGGCGAGACGCCTGCAGCCTCTGCCGCTCGGCTCAGCGCGACCTCGTTCCAGCGCAGCACGCCATGCTCCGGGATATCGTCGCCCAAGCGCACGACGTACCGCCGATCACCGTCACGGACGCAGAGATTGACATTGGTAATGCCACCATCCAGCGGCGAGATCTCGGTCGGTGACTGGAAGCAGGCAAGCGCAGCCGCCCGATCGATTGCCTCTTGCTGGATCATTGCCCCAACCCCTTCAGTACTGTCCATCAGGCGCGATGGTCACACAGAGAGTGACCCGCCCGCCCGCTGAGACATTGCCCCGCAATTCAAGATCGGCGACGCGACCGACTAAGCCGTCTTTTGGTCGTCATGTCCATCCTTGCGTGGGTGTCGCTTTGGCGGAAGGGCACATGGGATCCGCGCGCTTCGAGCCGCGCTTCGTTCGCTTTCCTTGGATCATAGATCGCACTGACCTCAATGCCGGACACACGAATGCCGCTACTCGATGAAGGTCCGCCGAAGGCGCTCGCGCAGTGGCGCTGTCAGGTAGCTCATCGCGGTGCGCTCGCCGGTGTTGATGAAAAGACCGACGGGCATTCCCGGAACCAGATCCAGCGCCGCGATGCGTGGCGGTTGGGTCTCGTCCATGGCGACCTGCACAATGAAGTAATCGTCGCCGCTGCGCTCGTCCTTCAGACTGTCGGCCGAGATGTTCGCGATCTTGCCGAGCGCCTCGGGAATGTCATCCTGTTCGAATGCCGAAAGCTGTACGCGGGCGCTCTGACCGATCGTGAGGCTTTCAATGTCGGTGGTCTGCACCCGGGCCTCGACAATCAATGCCTCACCATCCGGTACGATTTCAAGTATGTCCGCGCCGGGCCGGATCACGCCGCCGGTCGTGAACACCGCAAGGTTGACGATGCGACCGCTCACGGGGGCTTTGATCTCAATCCGGCTCAGGCGCTCGAGGGCGCCCGCAAGCTGGGGCCCGATCTCGGCCAGACGCGCCTCGATCCCGGCGAGTTCGGTCGTGATCGCTTCGGCGCGCAGGCGCATCTGGCTGATGCCTGTCAGCTGTAGCTGACCGATCTCGTTCTCTGCCCGGGCCTGTGCCGTTTTAAGAGACGCGTCGGAACCCCGGAGGCGCTCAATTTCGACATTGATCGCGCTGATCCGGTTTCCGGTGACAAGCCCCTTCTTGAACAGGGTGTCCAGCCCCGCCAACTCGTCCTGCGAGATGCTCGACTGACGCGCATTCGAGGCGCGCTGCTCCTGAAGCCCGGCGATCTCCTCGCGCAGGCTTTGGATGCGCTGATCGAGGATTTCCCTTTCGGCGCGGCGGGCGCGGCGCTCCGTGTCAAAGAAGACCGTCTCGAACCGAGCGGTGCGCACGTCTATCCCGACCATCTCGGCGGCCTGCGTATCGGTGGCCGGAAGATCCGCCTCCAGCGCATAGCCAAACGGCACATCGAACCGGATCAGCAGATCCTTCGGAACACCGCGCGCCGCGATACCGGGTTCATCCGCCAACCAATGATCTGCATTCACGCCCAGAAACACAGGCTCGAACCAGAGCGGTGTGAAATCCATCCGGTCTCCTGCAGTCTCGCCGAAGATCAGGCCGTGGCTAAGGCGCGAGATCAAAGCGATATCGATTTGCTGTGTCTCGACAAGGCGCGCCAGTTCAACGGGCTTCTCCTCAACTATGATCACGCGTAGAGACGGGAACAGCTCAGCGATCATCTCCTTGAAATAGCGCGAGATGTAAGCTGCAAGCGTCGGTGTCATGCCGAGCCGCACCGGCGTTGCGTCGATGCCCCGAAAACGCTGAGCGGTCTCCTCGATATCGTCGATGATCGAACTGACCTGCCGCGCCGCTTCGACAAGCTTCGCGCCGAACTCGCTGGGATAGACCCCATCCTTACGGCGCTCGAAGATGTCGAGGCCGAAGTCGCGCTCGAGTTTCTTGATCTGACTGGACAGCGCCGGCTGGCTGACGTTCAGATCCTTCGCGGCGCGCGTGAAATTTCTGTGTTCAGCTACCGAGACCACGTACTGCAAATCTCGGATGTTCACTGTGTGTGTCTTTTGCCGGGGTCGCTGAAGTCTGTCGCAGGATACAGGCGTCGAATGGATGCTCCAACATGCGATGCAAACTCTTTGGCCTTCGTCGGGGCGCCAACGCCGCCCGATCAGGCAGAGGTCTGGAATCTTGTTGGTGCCGATCCGGCTCCGGTGTTCCGACCCTTAGCAAGCTCGGATCAATCCCAGGCTGCGCCGATGATGTTATTTCTGGCGAAAACGCTGACTACAGGCCGTGCGGCCCGTACAGGTCATGACAGACCTTCGTCAGGGCTCGCGGCTGCCGGCGTCTCGGGCAGCCAAATCCGTTTCGAGACGTTTTAAGTGGCAGGCACCGGTCTTGGAAAGTCCCAGGTACACCCGCTCATTACTTCCTCGATCCCTCACCACAGAGCGATGTCACATGGTGTTTCGCTTATGAAGAAGCGACGGCAATGTGCAAGCGGCCCCGATGGCCGCCTGCGCTCTTCTACTTTGCGTGCAACCTGCCGCTATGGATCGAGACGGACATCCAGCGGCGCGTCACATCCAGCCGAGCCCACGGCGCCGAGTGCCTTCGCCGCGACCGCTGTGTCGGCCGGATCGTCGAGTTCCAGCAGCCTCGCTTGCGCGATTGCGTCGGATGGTCCGGGCGCTTCAATAAATGCTCGGCCCGAAAGTGTGCGTCCTGCCCGCCAGGTGATTTCATACGTTCGAACGGGTCGTTCATCCTTCAGTGTAAATCCACCACTACCCATATCAGTGCCTCCATTTCTCCGGTGAAACGCGGCTCGACACATGTGTCTGAGCCAATCACAGTCGCTACAATCTGCAATGCAGCCTAAGCGTGCCACTTCCGTGGCATTGAAAATAACTGAAAAATCAACGCAAGCTGATGATTCAGCGCTAAAAAGCAAATAGTCACTACCATTTAAACTTACGACAAAATCAGTTAAATTTCATTTTACATCGCTACTAAAAGCTTCACGCGTGAGCGGTTATTTTCAGCCATCGGTGCTGGTAATCTCTTTGCATCGCGATTTGAGATTTATACGGATCGCCGTGGTATTGCCGTCGCATCGAGAACACTCACGGAGTTGTGTGTGTTCAGACTGGGAAGACTGTCACGGAGGCCGGTGGCAGGCGAGACTCGCCCAAAGACCTCTCGACCGCTGCATAGTTGAAAACAAAGCGTTGCGTGGCGGTCGCTCGTTGACGGACCCCTTCGGGCATCGGCGTTGTTGGGACCTTTGCCTCCGCCAACCAGTGCTCGTAAAGACGCCTGAGCGTGTCAGCGTCGAGTTGGCCGCCGATGTAGACCTTTTGCTGCGACCGCACGAAGGGCAGGTCATGTGTCCCGATCTCAGGCCGGAGCCGTTTGGCCTGGGATTGCCTGGAAGCGGACCCGTTACCATTGGCATCCGGCCGCAGAACCTGAAGCTTGACCCGGGCGACGCAGGTCACACGGTCGACTTCGCCGAGCGCCTCGGGGGCATCACCTATGTCCATTGTTCCGGGCCGTCTGGCAGGTCGATGACGGTTGAGGTGCACGGTGACAGTGCGCTGGAGGCGGGCACGAAGACCGGCATCTGCATGGACGAGACAGATCTGTTGGCCTTCGAGCGGGAACATGGCACGCGTCTGCGTCCGGGCTGATCGGGCGCGCCGCTACTCAGGCTCAGACTTCAAGCGATCCAGAATGCGCGCGACGATCACATCGGCGGGCGAGTCGATCTCCAGCACCATAGCATTCTCATCGGATCCGACCGCTTCAAGGGTCGCAATCTGACTGTCGAGCAGGGCTGTCGGCATATAGTGCTCCCGCCGCGAGGCCATCCGCGTATGGATCAGCTCGCGCGCGCCGGACAGGTGGATGAAGAGCGGCGGTGCCGCGCAGGCTTCGACCAGCCGGTCACGATAAACCCGGCGCAGGGCCGAGCACGCCAGGACCGCGCTGCCCCGTTCGGCGACCGAGCGTTCGATGACCTCGCCCAAGCGATCCAGCCACGGCCAGCGGTCCTCATCGGTCAAGGGCGTGCCCGAGGACATCTTCGCCACGTTCTCCGGCGGGTGATAGTCATCGCCGTCCAGAAAGACGGCACCAAGTCGACCAGCCAACAAGGCGCCGATGGTGGTCTTCCCGCATCCCGTCACGCCCATCACGATCAGCCGGTTTGGACTTTGCGGTATCATGCGTCTGCCCCCTTTGAACCCCACCGCGATGCCTCTAGCATGCTCGCCGCGGGCGCGGAAATCAGAAAGTACGGTGATGGCGGATCTTGCGGATATCGGGATGGTGGGCCTTGGTGTCATGGGCGCCAACCTTGCGCTGAACCTCGCGGAAAAGGGGTTTCGCGTTGCGATCTACGACAGGGATGCGGCGAAACGGAGCGCGCTGAGCAGCGGCGATCTGGGTTGGCAATTCGTCGACTGTGGGTCGGAGGCCGATTTGTTCGGCGCCATTCGTGCGCCGCGTCCGGTGATCCTGCTGGTTCCCGCCGGGGCAGCGACCGATACGGCGCTGACCGTCTGTGCTGGGGTCGCGTCAGCCGGGGACCTGCTGATCGACGCTGGCAATTCGGACTTCCACGACACGCGGCGCAGGACCATCGAGCTGGAGGCACGGGGGCTTCGCTTCCTTGGCATCGGTGTCTCCGGCGGTGCCGAGGGCGCGCGCCACGGTCCCGCAATGATGGCAGGGGGATCTCGGACCACCTGGGACCGTGTCGCTCCGATGTTTCACGCGATTGCCGCACATTATGAGCAATCGCCCTGTGCCGCATGGCTGGGGCCCGACGGGGCAGGGCACTTTGTGAAAACCGTGCACAACGGCATCGAGTATGCCGAGATGCAGATGATCGCCGAGATCTATGGCGTGATGCGCGATGGTCTGGATCTCAGCGAGGCCGAGATTGCCGATACTTTCCGGCGTTGGGCCGGCGGACCGCTTGCCTCCTATCTGATCGAAATCACCGGCGCCGTCGCGGGAGCCGTTGATGATCTGACCGGGCAGCCACTGTTGCAGGTGATCGCCGACAGAGCAGGCCAGAAAGGGACGGGCCGCTGGTCGGTGATCGAGGCGCAGAAGCTCGGCGCTGTTGCGAGCACGATTGAAGCGGCTGTGGCGGCTCGCAATCTCTCGGCGGCAACGGATCTGCGCGGTCTGGTTTCGCCGCGATCGACCCGAAAGGCTGCGCTCGAGTTGACAACGCTGCACGACGCGATGCTTGTGGGCAAGATCATCGCCTATGCGCAAGGCTTCGATCTGCTGATGCGGGCGTCGGTCGAGTATGACTGGGATCTGCGGCTCGCGGATATCGCCCGGGTCTGGCGGGCCGGCTGTATCATCCGGTCCGATATGCTCGATGACATGGCTGCTGCGTTCGATGCAAAGCCCGATGCCTCGCTTCTGACCACGCCAGTGTTCCAGGACCGACTCGCAGCGGTGTCAGCGCTGCGGCAGACCGTGGCCGATGCGACGCTGGCCGCATTGCCAACCCCGGCGCTTGGAAACGCGCTGTCCTATATAGACCAGGTATCTGCCCGGCGAGGCACCGCAAACATGCTGCAAGGGCTGCGGGATTGTTTTGGCCAGCACGGCTTCGAGCGGACGGATCGACCCGGAACAGGGTTTCATGGGCCATGGGTGGCCGGCGGCTAGACCGATCCGGCGTCGCAGCCTGACCACGTCACAGCCCAACCACGTCACAGCCGGCGGTCGTCCCGATCAGCCTCCATCTGCAAGGCGATGACGATCTTCTCGGTCATCTCGTCGCGCGTGAACGGCTTTTTCAGGAAGTAGGTGCTGCCGGTCGTGGCCATCTGCGTATCCTCCTCCTCGAACGGTCGCCCCGACATGAGGATCACCGGCGTCGCGGGGGAGGTATGAACCAGCTCCGATGCAAACTCCGGGCCGCGCACGCCGCCGGGGAGCATCACGTCCGAGACCAGAAGGTCGATCTTCTCACCGCTCTCCAGAAGCTCGCGAGCCACAAGGCCGTTCTCTGCGACCAGCCCCCGAAATCCCAGCGACTCCATCAGCGCGAGCAGATATCGCCTCACGCCTGCATCATCCTCGAGGATCAGCACGGTCTGCCCGTCTCCTACGGGATCCAGGCTGCTGTGATGTTGTGCGGGCGGCTCGACCACGTCCTCAGTCGTGCGCGGCAGGTACAGGGAAACCGTCGTCCCGCGCCCGGGTGCGCTGTTGATCTGAACATCGCCGCCGGATTGCTTTGCGAACCCATAGATGGTCGACAGACCAAGACCGGTGCCGCGCCCGACCTCCTTGGTGGTGAAAAACGGCTCATAGGCGCGATCGAGCACATCCTGCGCCATGCCAGAGCCGGTGTCCGTGACCGTCAGAACCACGTAGTCCCCGGGTGCTGCATCGGCTGGGTCCGCTTCACTGACAACCGCGTTCCGGCTCGAGATCTTCAGCGTTCCTCCACCCGGCATCGCGTCCCGGGCGTTCAGGGCGAGGTTCAGCAGAGAGGTCTCGACCTGCCCGGGATCGGCAATTGCGTTCCACAGGCTTTCCGCGCAGTCGATCTCGATCGCGATCTCCTCGCCAATCGATCGACGCAGCATGTCCGTCATCCCGGCGACAAGCTGACCGAGATGAATGGGACGCGGCGCCAGCGGTTGCTTCCGCGAGAACGCAAGCAGGCGCTGGGTCAGTTCTGATCCACGGCGGACCGCCTTGCGGATCGGATCGACAAGATCGGCATCGAGATCCTGCGTTTCTGCCATCAGGTCCAGATTGCCGTTGATCGCGGTGAGCAGGTTGTTGAAGTCATGCGCAACCCCGCCGGTCAACTGGCCGACGGCTTCCATCTTCTGCGCCTGACGCAGCGCCTCCTCGGATTTCAACCTGTCGGTCAGGTCAACCGAGGACAGCAGGATCCGGGCATAGGTCTCCTCGTGGCCGGGGATGACCGTCCAAGTCGCTGCCACCGTTTTCACCGAGCCATCCCTGCCGGTGACGATCGTCTCATACGATCGGCCTCGGGCGCCCGCATGAAGTGTCTCGACCGTCAGGCGCACGATCTTCTTCGCCGAGGGGCTGAGGCTCCTGACAACATTATCCAGCATCTCCGATTTCGATGTGTACCCATGCAGCTCCAGCGAGGCCTTGTTCGCGTCGACAACGATGATTTCCTTGCTGCATGCATCGAGAAACTCGGGATGCGTATCGAGATAGGCGGCAAACGCATCCGGATCGCTGATCCCGACCTGATCGATCATCGCCTTCATGCCCGAGAGATCTTCCTCGCGGATCGGGATCGGTGCGCTTTCAAAGAGGCTTTGAAACCGGATCTCGCTGGACTTGCGTGCGGCTTCTGCCGAGCGACGTTCCTCCATCTCGCGGATCAGTTTTTCATTGGTGAGCTGCAGGTTCGAGGCATGCTCGGCATTGGCACGCCGCGCCGTCGTCGTGGCCTGGGCAAGCTGATCGACATCGCTCTCCAGCGTCAGCAGTTCACGTACACCGATCAGGTCGCGACTTGGCGAGACACGCACATTGTCATGCTCCTGCGCGATCTCATGCACGGCGGTTCCGATGTGATCGAGACGGCGAGAGAACTGCACGGACACCACCAGGGCCATCAGCAGCGAGAGACCGAGGCCGATGGACAGCACAACGACAGCGTCGCGATTGAACGCCGCGGCGGCCTCCTCGAGTTCGCTGAACGGCTGCGGGACCAAGACGCCCCAACCGACATCGGGAACAGGTGCGAACCCGGCAATCATCTCCTGCTCCATGATCGGAGATCGGAACCGCGTGACGCCACTTTCCCCCCTGAGCAGCCTCTGAACCGGTTCGACCTCAGAGAGGTCGATTGTCCTGAGGATCTGGTCGTCGAGACGGTGCGTGATCGCGTGCCCGGTCTGATCGACGATTGCCACATGCCCGTCCCTGCCGAGGCCGACCTGCCTGCGCAGATCGTCAAAATAGTCGGTGTGAACGGCGCCAACGACCAGCATCTCCTCGACCTGGGTGGCGAGAAAGATGCGTGGCAGCTCTCCTGGCGGCCGGAAAACGGGCGAGATGCCGACATCCGATCCCGCAACGAGGTCACGGAACAATGCGAGGCGATCAGGGGGGATGGTGTCGGGACAGGGATGCTCTTCCGTCAGATAGTCGACCAGAACAGCGCCAGTTGCCGCATCGGCAACACAGACATGGCGGAACCAAAGGCTCTGGAAAACCGGCTGTGCTTCCTGTCCGTGGCCGGACGCAATCACCTCGCGGTAAGCTGTGAACAGGGTCTCGAGATCGTTGTGGTAGCGATCAAGCGAGGAGGCGAGGTTCTGTGCGATCAGAAGATGGCGCTGGTACACATCCGCCATTTCGTTGTCGAGCACGCGGGAGTAAGGCCAGGACCAAAAAACCGCAAGTGGCATGCCTGACACGAAAATGAACGCTAGGACGAGGTAAGCTCTAACCCTCAGACGCATTATATCCCCCAAGCAATCCAGCTGCCTGAACGCGCCTAAAGGCAACAGACCGGACGTACTCGCTCCGATCACAGGGCTGTCAAATTCGTTAACAAATGGTTAACGTTTTCGCGTGGCGCCAGTGTGGCGGCCTGCGCAAAGACTTTGTCCACAGATACCATAATCGGACAGTGCGCGCCGTCGCATATCGTGAAAACGGTTTCCAAAAGTTGCTGGAGCGACTTGGACCCTGCTGCGCATGATCTGGTGTGCGCGGTTCGATCTGATATGTCAGGTAGAGGCGCAACGCGGCCGCAACGCACCAAAACGCACGCGAGGGGGATGATCATGAGCGAACAAGGCGCAGAACTGCTCTACGAGATCCGCGATGGGATCGGGTTTGTCACTTTCAATCGCCCGGCGCAGCGAAACGCGCTGACCTTCGCCATGTACGAGCGGCTCGCCGAGATCGCAGATGCGCCCGGAGACGTCAGGGCCTTGGTGATCGCGGGGGCAGGTGGTGCGTTTGCGGCAGGCACCGACATGTCCCAGTTTCGCGCTTTCGAGACGCCGGAGGATGCGTGGACGTACGAAGACAACATGGACGCGGTGCTTGGCCGGATCGAACGCTGCCATGTGCCGACCGTTGCCGCGATCACCGGGGCCTGTACCGGGGGCGGGGCGGCGATTGCAGCCTGCTGTGATCTGCGCGTCACGGACAACAGGCTGAAGTTCGGCTTTCCCATAGCGCGGACGCTTGGGAATTGTCTGTCGATTGCGTCACTGGCGCGATTGTCTGCGCTGATCGGGCAGGCGCGGGTGCGGGAGATCATCTTCACCTCGCGGCTTGTGGGAGCCGAGGAGGCGCTGGCGGCGGGACTGGTGATGGAGATCGCTGACGACGCGCTTGCCCGTGCCACCGAGATCGCGGCGCAGATCGCGGGCTATGCGCCGCTAACCTTGCGGGTGACCAAGGAGGGGCTGCGGCGTTTGAGGACCGAGGGCGCAGGCGCTGCCGACCGCGACCTGATCGAGACGGCGTACATGTCCGAGGATTTCAGGGAAGGCATGGAGGCGTTTCTGGGCAAACGCAAACCGGAGTTCAAAGGGCAGTAAAGAGGGCGTGCTGCGTCGCCTCAGAGCGAAGCGCAGCCCACCCGCCCACCCCTGCGCTTCGCTCGGAGGCGGCGCGGCACGCAACAGGAGAGACGCGATGAGCGGACCGCTTCAGGGCATCAAGGTGATCGAACTTGCCCACGTGATGGCAGGGCCGGTCGCCGGGCTGATGCTGGCCGATATGGGCGCCGATGTGATCAAGGTCGAGAAACCCTTGGGCGACGATACCCGCAAGGGCGGCCCCTACATTGCCGGCGAGTCGGCGGCCTACATGATGATGAACCGGGGCAAGCGCGGGATCGTCATGGATCTGAAGGATGCCGATCAGCTCGCGACGCTGCGCGCCATGATCCGGGATGCCGATGTGGTGATCGAGAACTACCGCAAGGGCACCATGGAGAAGCTGGGCCTTGGCTATGAGAGCCTGAAGGCCGAGAACCCGAGGCTGATCTATGGCTCGATCTCGGGTTTCGGGCGGACAGGGCCGTATGCCGACCGCGCCGGGTTCGATCTGATCGCACAGGGCATGTCCGGGCTGATGTCCGTGACAGGCGAAGGACCGGGGCGTCCGCCGTGCAAGGTTGGCCCGCCGGTTAGCGACATAACCGCCGGCATTCTGCTGGCCATGGGGATCTGCGCGGCCCTGTCCCGCCGGGCTGAGACCGGCGAGGGCCAGATGGTAGAGACATCGCTTTTCGAAGCGGCGATCACCCACACCTACTGGCAGTCGGCGATTGCATTCGCGACGGGTGAGGATCCCGAACCCATGGCATGGGCTCGGCCCGTCCGCTGAACGCGCCCTATCAGGCGTTCAGGACCGCGGACGGATACATCAATATCGGTGCGGCGAACCAGGGTAACTGGCAGCGGTTGATCCGGCTGATCGGGCGAGAGGATTTGGGCGAGGACCCACGCTTTGCGCTGAACGACGGGCGCATGGCGCATCGTGCGGCGCTGGAAGCTGAGCTGAACGCGGTGTTCTCGACCCGGACATCGGCAGAATGGCTTGCCGTGCTCGAGGAGGGAGGCTTTCCCGCAGGACCCGTTCAGTCGATCCGTGAGATGCACGCCGATCCACAGGCAATCGCGCGCGAGATGGTTCCCACCGTCGCGCACCCCGTCGCGGGCAAAATGCAGACGCTCGGCCTGCCCGTTAAGTTCTCGGATACCCCTGGCGGGGTTCAGTGCGCGGCACCAACCCTTGGACAGCACAACGCTGAGATCCTGGCCGGGACAACGGGGGAGAGACAGAAATGAGACTGATCGCGACCTCCTTGCTGCTGGCTGCGCTCGGGGCCTGTGGCACCTCGAACACCATTGTGGATGCGCCCACGGGCGACAGGATCACGAAGGTCTGCATCAAGGTGAACACCGCCGTTGCGCAGGAAGGGTTTCTGCCGGAAGTCGTTCGCCAGATCGAGGCGCGCGGCGTCGAAACCGCGAGATATGTTGATGAGGTGCTCGAGGCGTGCCCGGTCCGCATGAGCTATACGGCAAACTGGAAGTGGGACCTTGCCTTGTTTCTGTCCTACGCCGAGTTTGCCCTGACCCGCGATGGTCAGCCTGTCGGCCGGGCGACATACACCGCGACGCAATGGTCATCGGACAAATTCGGCCCGACCGCAGAGAAGATCCAGCCGTTGATCGCACAGCTGTTTCCCTGAGCGTTAATGGCGGCTGGCGATCTCGGTCCCGGCGGCCCAGCCGGACGACCACGCCCATTGGAAGTTGTAGCCACCCAGCCACCCCGTCACATCGACGCCCTCGCCGATGAAGAAGAGGTCGGGGACATGGCGGCTTTCCATGGTGCGGGCATCGAGGCCATCGGTGGCCACACCGCCCAAAGTGACCTCGGCGGTCCGATAGCCCTCTGAGCCCATCGGGCTGAGCCGCCAGTCCGAAAGCGCGCATGCGAACGCCTCGAGCCGTTTGTCGGACAGATCTCCCATCCGCTCTGTCAGGCCGTGGGTGCTGCAGAGATGGTCGGCGAGCCGCTTCGGGATCACCTCGGCCAGCGCTGTCGCCGCATCTCGCCGACCGTTTGTCTGGCGCGCGGCTTTAAGCGTCTCGAACAGCGCAGACCCACCGATCGTCAGGGTGATCTCCTCGCCCTCGCGCCAGTACGAAGATGCCTGCAGGATCGCTGGCCCCGACAGGCCACGATGGGTGAAGAGCAGGGCTTCCTCAAACACCGGACCATCGGCACGCACGCGCCCATCCACGGCAACGCCCGCCAATGGCTTGATCCACGCCAGAGCCGAGGGATCGAAGGTCAGCGGCACCAGCGCGGGCCGGGTCTTGGTCACCGCGTGCCCGAACTGCTCGGCGACCTGATAAGCGAACCCGGTCGCGCCCATCTTGGGGATCGATTTGCCGCCCGTTGCGATGACCAGATGGCGGCAGGTGATCTCTCCGCTTTTGGTGCCGGTCCCGGTGAGCGCGACACGAAACCCGTCCGTTGCCTTCTCGATCCGCTCTGCCGCGCTCAACAGCCGCAACTCCGCTCCGGCCCTGTCCATCTCCGCCAGAAGCATGGCGATGATCTCCCGCGCAGAGCCATCGCAGAAGAGCTGCCCCAGCGTCTTCTCATGCCAAGCGATCCCATGCCGCCCAACGAGGTCGAGAAAATCCCACTGTGTGTAGCGCGCCAGCGCGGACTTGCAGAAATGCGGATTGGCCGAGATGAAGTTCTCCGGCGCCGCACCGAGATTCGTGAAGTTGCAACGCCCGCCGCCCGAGATCCGGATCTTCTCTCCCGGCGCTTTGGCATGATCGATGATCAGAACCCGCCGGCCTGTTCGGGCCGCATGCGCCGCGCACATCATGCCCGCGGCGCCGGCGCCGATGATCAGGGTGTCGTAGTGCATGGCAGGCGCGCCGCGTCAGTAGGTCTCGACCGCCTCGCGGGCTTCGGCGCCGCCACAGATCCGATGGGCCCAGACCCCATCTCTGGGCGTCACATGCAGGGGCAGGGCGTTCGGCATCCGCGCCATCTCGGGACTGACGCGCACGCGCTCACGGGCGGCAATCCAGAGACCGCCATGAGCCACGATCAGCGTGTTCGGCCCGCGTGCCGCCGCCTGCACCATCGCCGTCCAGACCCTGTCGACGAATTCGGCGAAGGTCTCCCCGTTCACCGGATCGGCCTCGCCGCGAAAGTACTCGCCCAGCCAGGGTCCATGCTGTGTGCCCTGCCAGGCGCCGAGATGGCACTCCATCAGCCCGGCCTCGCACGAGACCGGCAGACCAAGCCGCCGCGCCACAGCCTCTGCGGTGTGGCGCGCCCGGCTGAGCGGAGAGGCCACGATCCGCTCGATCGGCTCTCCTGCCAGAGCCTCCGCCGCGGCCTCGGCCTGTGCCCACCCCGTCGCATTGAGGGGCGAGTCCAACTGACCCTGGCAGAGCCGCGCCGCGTTCCACGAGGTCTCGCCATGGCGCAGAAAATAGAACGGGTGCTCGAAGGCCATGATCGCTCCTTTGATTGACAGGCGGGCCGGGCCCTCCCTAGCGTCTTGTGGCGACCATGTCATGCCGGGTCAGGGGAAATCAGGTGACAGATCAGCGCTCGATCGCGGCGACGTTCATGCGGGGCGGGACGTCCAAGGGTGTGTTCTTCCGGTGGGAGGATATGCCGGGTGACGCCGCCGAGCGTGATGGGTTCCTGTGCGCGGCCCTCGGCTCGCCCGACCCCTATGGCCGGCAACTGGATGGGATGGGCGGCGGTATCTCCTCACTGTCCAAGGCGATGATGGTGCGTCGGTCCGAGCGTGAGGGCGTCGATGTCGACTACCTCTTCGCGCAGATCGAGGTTGGCCGGGCGACCGTCGACTATGCCTCGAATTGCGGAAACCTGTCCGCGGCAGTTGGCGCCTTCGCCGTCGACCAGGGCTTTGTACAAATGCCCGACGGTCCGACCCGCGTTCGGATGTTCAATGAGAACACTGAGAAGCGCATCGATTGCCATCTGACCGTGCGCGGTGGCCGGGCCGCCGTGACCGGACAGCAGGAGATCGCGGGGGTGGCTGGAACAGGCAGCGCGATCCGTTTGGAATTCTTGGATCCCGGCGGCGCGCGAACCGGCAAGCTGCTGCCGATGGATACGCCGCAGGAGGGGTTCTATCCGGTCGACAACGACACCAAAATCGACACATCGTTCGTCGACGCCGCGAACCCATGCATCTTTGTAGGCGCCGCGGGGTTGGGTCTGACGGCGTGCGAGTTACCCGGTGAGATCGCCGCCAATACCCATGCCATGGACGTTCTGGAACGGTTTCGCAGGGCACAGGGGGCGGTTGCTGGTTTTGGGGAGCGCTGGGAAGACGTGCCCGAGAGCGCGCCCAAGATCGCAATCATAGGACCTCCTTCGGACAGCCAGATGCTGACGGGCGAGACCTTGCGGGCCGAGGACTGTGACATTCAGGTGCGCATGATCTCGATGGGGCAGCCACATTTGGCGATCCCGCTGACCGGTGCGATGTGTACGGCGGTGGCCGCACGCATCCCCGGCACCGTGGTCGCGGCCTGCGCTCGCGACTTGCCGCAGGGCCAGCCACTCAGGATCGGTACCGCTTCTGGCGTTGTCCCTGCGATGGCGGAGGTCGATCTTTCCGGGCCCGAGCCGTGCGCCATCTCCGCCAGCGTCTACCGCACGGCCCGCACCTTGATGGAGGGCAAAGTCTTTGCCACGCTTTGATCCTCTTCATCTTGCGAGCAGTACCTCGGGAGCGCGAGGGCAGAGCCCTCGCCTGGCCCGCAGGGCCGAAAGGAAATCTCAGTAGATGAGCCAAGTCGCCACTCTCCGCACTCTCCTCGCCACAGGCGAAATCATCGTTGCGCCGGGCTGTTTTGACGGGCTGTCCGCCCGGCTGATCGAGCAGGCCGGATTCCGCGCCGCCTATGCCTCGGGCGGGGCCATCGCACGCGGGGCAGGGGTGCCGGATCTGGGGCTTCTGGGCGTTGCCGAGATCACCGATCGCATGGCGCAGATCTGCGATGCCACCGACCTGCCGGTGATCGCCGATGCGGACACCGGCTATGGCAATGCGCTGAACGCCCGCCGGGCGGCGCGCGCCTTCGTCAGGGCCGGGGTGGCCGGGATCCATCTCGAGGATCAGACCTTCCCGAAGAAATGCGGGCACTACGACGACAAGTCCATCGTGCCGACAGCATCCTTCTGCCAGAAACTCCGCGCCGTGCGCGATACGGTGGGCGATGATCTGATCCTGATCGCGCGCTCGGACGGACTCGCGGTGGAAGGCTTCGAGGCCACCATCGAACGTTGCCATGCCTATGCCGAAGCGGGCGCTGACGTGATCTTCTTCGAAGCGCCGGAGACGGTAGACCAGATCGAACAGATCGGGCGCCTGCTGCCATACCCCAAACTGATCAACATGTTTGCGGGGGGCAAGACGCCCATGGTCCCGCTTGCCGACCTGACAGCCTGGGGATATCGCATCGTCATCGTCCCCTCGGACCTGCAGCGCGCGGCGATCCACGCAATGCAGGCAACGCTCGCCGCCATCGCCCGCGACGGCGACAGCGCCGCCATGGCCGACCGCATGATCACCTTTGCCGAGCGCGAGCGCGTTATCGGCACCGACCGCTGGAATGCCCTGAACAAGACGTTTGCCGAATGAGAGGTTCGCGGAATGAGCACCCCTGAATACGAAGTCTACGCCCTGAAATACGGCGCCGTGAACATCCCCGGCAACTATGCGACCATCCTCGAGGATCCGAATGATCCGCACACGACCTCGGGCCGCGAGCTGACGTACTATGTCTGGCTGATCCGCGGGAACGGGCGCAACATCATGCTGGATTGCGGCTTCGACCATGAGTGCGGGGCCAAGCGCGGTCGCAAGATCGACCGCCTGCCGGACGAGGCGATTGCCAAGATCGGCACGACCGCGGACGAGATCGACACGGTGATCGTCACGCATCTGCACTATGACCATGCCGGGAATTTTGGCCTGTTTCCGAACGCCGAGTTCCTGATCCAGGACAAGGAGGTCTCGTTCGCCACGTCTCGGTACATGAAATACCCCGCCGTGCGCCGCCCGTTCGAGCCCGACCATGTGTGCGAGCTGATCCAGCTCAATTTCGGCGAGCGCGTGACCTATATCGACGGCGATGCCGAGATCGCGCCGGGCATCACCGTGCACCACCTGCCGGGACACTCGCAGGGACTGATGGCAGCGCAGGTGAACACGAAGCGTGGCAAGGTGTTTTTGGCGTCCGATGTGGCGCACTTCTACGACAATGTGTGGAAACGCAATCCGTTCAGCATCCTCGCCAACATCCCCGAGTACTGCGACAGCCATGACAAGATGATCCGCATGGCCGAGAGCCCGGATCACATCGTCCCCGGCCACGACCCTCTGGTGCTGGAGATGTACCCCAAACACCCCGATGATCCGGACACGGTGGACCTGACGGTGGCGCCTACTGCTGCGGCTAGTCCTTAAGCCAAACGTGCATTGTGTTTATGGCGTGTTGGAGATCTTCCATCCTGTCGCCGGTGAACTGAAATGGCCCAGGTTCCTTGGGCCATCTCAACGATTTCATTTCTGCGAGTCCAGATTTGGTTGCTGTTGACTGATTGTGGACGATCCATTTTCGTATTGTTCTTACGTCTCCCATCACGTCGCAGTTGATGGCATTTTTCTCTTTTTCTCCAAGTTCTTTCGCGATCAACGACCGGTAGCGTTCATCCCAGAGAGCGTAGGTCAAGACAATCAAACCATGAGCCGAAAGGCTGCTGAAAAGCCCATCTTTCTCCAGACTTTGCAGGACGTACGCGGTGGGCATTTCTGCTACAGCGGTTCTCTCACCTTGGAGTTTTTTCCCAATCTGAAAGATTCCCTCGCGATCCATTCCTTCTGCTTTTTCGATCCTAGGGCCTGAACCCAATTCGCGCGCGGCTTGATGTTGGAGCAAGCCTCTGATTCACTTTCCGAAAAAAGGGGCGG
>JBCBOR010000070.1:0-24980 GCA_039821125.1 Pseudomonadota bacterium | reverse complement strand
CCGCCCCTTTTTTCGGAAAGTGAATCAGAGGCTTGCTCCAACATCAAGCCGCGCGCGAATTGGGTTCAGGCCCTAGGTTCGGTCGCGCCGGCAGGTGCGCAAGAAAGTGTTCGTGCCTCTGGCGCATCCACCAGGCCATGCCCAGGCAGACTTTGGCGAGGCGACCGTGGTGCTGGGCGGCGTCGAGCAGAAGGTTCGGTTTTTCGTCATGGACCTGCCACAGAGCGATGCGGTTTTCATCAAAGCCTATCACGCCGAGACGGCCGAGGCATTCTGCGACGGCCGAGGCATTCTGCGACGGCCGAGGCATTCTGCGACGGCCATGTCGAGGCATTTGACTTTTTCGGCGGCGTGCCGCTCTCGATCCTGTACGACAACACTCGGCTCGCGGTTGCCCCGATCCGCGGCGACGGCACCTGCAAGCGCAGCCACCAGTTCGCAGCTCTGCAATGCCACTATGTCTTCGAGGATCGTTTCGGCCGCCCGGCCAAGGGCAACGGTTCGCCATGGATAGCCGCCATCGATCTGAGGCCCATGGCGGACGGCGCCGTCGAGGGAATGGTCGGGTTCACCCGCCGCACCTTCATGGTGCCAATCCCGCACGCCCGCGACATCGAAGAGCTGAATGCCATGCTCCGAGAGCGGTGCGTGGCTCGCCAGCAGGCGGTACTGCGTGGCGAGGCCGGCACGATCGCGGAACATCTCGTGAAGGATCGGGCGGCGTTTATGGATCTGCCCGCAATTCCCTTCGATGCGTGCGACCAGCGCCCTGGCCGCGTGTCGAGCCAGGCCCTCGTGCGGTATCGCAACAACGATTGCTCTGTGCCTGTCGCCTACGCGCACCGCGAGATCATCGTGAAGGGCTATGTCGACGAGGTGCTGATCGTCTCAGCAGGCGAGGAGATCGCCCGGCATCGCCGATCCTACGAGACCGCCGACTTCGTCTTCAACCCGCTGCACTACCTGCCTCTCCTGGAACAGAAGGTCGGGGCGCTGGACCATGCAGCACCCCTGCAAGGCTAGGATCTGCCGCTGGAATTCGGGGCCTTGCGTCGGCTGCTGGAGGCCCAGTTCAGTCAGAACAATCGTTGCGCTGCCGGCAAGCGCGAGTTCGTGCAGGTATTGCGCCTGATGGAGGCGTTTCCGATGGGCACTGTGCATGCTGCAGTCAAAGATGCGCTCAGGATGGGCGCGATCAGCGCGGACGCCGTGCGCCATCTGGTCCTGGTCAGGATCGAGGGCCGACCGGCACGGCTGGACACCAAGCGTTATCCACACCTGCCCGTTGCCAAAGTCGACAAGACCAGACCGGCGGACTACACGACGCTGATGGCAACATCATGAGCGTCGTAACCTAAGACGCCCTGGAGATCCTGCTGCGTCATCACCTCAAGAAGCTAAAGCTGCCCACCGTGCTTCGCGAGCACGAGAAGGTCGCCCGGCAATGCGCGACCGAGGGGTTGGACCACGTCCGCTATCTCGCTCGGCTGATCGAGTTGGAATTGCTCGACCGCGAAGCCAGGATGATCGACCGGCGGATCAAGGCAGCGACGTTCCAAGGCCTGCAGACCCTGGAGAGCTTCGACTTCGACGCCTTGCCCTGCTTGAAAAGGAAGTTGGTTCTTGACCTGGCCCGCGGTGAGTTCGTTGCCCGTCGGGAAAATGTGATCGCTCTCGGCCCGAGCGGTACGGGCAAATCACACATTTCCAACGGCATTGGCCTGGCCGCCTGCCAGCGCGGCATCAAGACCCGCTTCGCGACCGCCGCCGCATGCACCAATGTCGCTCAGACCATTGGCGCGACATGACTCATTGCACGAGATGATCGAGGCCCAGTACGAGAAACGGCTGCTGCGCTTCCAACGCCAGTTGGCGAACGTCGAGTTGCTCATCATCGACGAGTTGGGGTTCGTGCCGCTCTCAAAGTCCGGCGCCGAGTTGCTGTTCGAACTGATCTGCCAGCGCTACGAACGCGGTGCCACCATCATCACCTCAAACCTGCCCTTCGATGAGAGGACCAGTACTTTTGGCGACGAGCGCCTCACTGGCGCCCTCCTCGACCGGGTGACGCACCACGTCCACATTCTCGAGATGAACGGCCCGAGCTACCGGCTCAGCCAAAGCCGCACTCGACGAACTAACCCGAAAGCCTGATCCGAACTGCCTCCAACCGGCCCTGACTGGCCGGAGCTCCTTGGCACGCGCCAGCTTTATGGAGAGCGCGCGCACCAAGACGCTCGCCCGTGATTGAAGCTCGCTCTCAAATCCGGGTGGCTGGTTTCTGCGCCGCCATTGACAGGGCATTTGTCGGGTTGAAGCAAGACGCTCGCCATTGGGTTGCTCTCAATTAGCTCTTCCTGGAGTGCGAACTTCGAAATGCCCTTGATGGGTGAGAATGCGGCATGCAGTGAGGCTCGAGACACTCGCCGATCCAACCTGTCGCGATGATCGCGTAGCATTCGCCCTGAGAGTTGCTTGATCGGTATATCACCGGTTGTCTCGACTAACTCTGCGATATGCTTTTTGTACTTTCTTATCGTCGTTCCACTAAGGTCATTGAATTGATAATACCGCTCGGCAACCGCGCTGATCGTATCTTTCTCTGGCGCAACGCGGGCAATCTTGCGTTCCAACCTCATCTTTAAGGCATCAAAGTCGTCGCGCTCATCGGGATCGCTTGGCGGAATGACTTCTGGCCCGAAGTGCCGTCGGAGGGCACCTTCAAGAAGCTCGTGAAACTCAACCCTGTCCATCGGGTGGCTCCAACCGGAAGCGTGGAGTTCCCTGCGTGCGGCCTCATCGTCGAACGCGTCGCTAAGTGCCAGCAGTCTTTCGTACTCCGTCACCCAGCCCGCGACTTCTCGCCAAGCGCCAGCCGCCTCGCGCTCGGCGAAAATCGCGTCAATCCAAGGTCCTTCTCCAATCTCAGCGAGGTCTTCATTGCGCTCGTCTTCCGAGAGGTCGACGATTTCAACCCAAACCCAGGTTTGATTGTCCTGCTCTTCGATCTTATCCTTGTAGATCCGCTCTCTCTTGTGCCTCAGATCAGTGGTGAAGGATTGAGCCTGTTCAGGGTCTTTGACGCGCTCCATCAGCGCATCATGCTCTTCCGTCTGCACGATGCATTTCCTGATTGCTTCTTCCCTGACTGGCCCCAGTGGTGCGCGCCACTTTTTGCGCTGGATGATCTGCACAAATGCCTTCGGTACGCGCCGCTGGTAGAAGTACCGACCCCGTTCAAAGAGCAGGTGTTTGACGACTGATTGAACCATGATTGTACCGATATTGGCCTGAAAGGTACCGAAGAACGATACGCCAGAAGGGGGGCTCGGTGAATTTATCATTGATTTCAATGGGATTTTGGCTTGGTGGGCGGTACTGGATTCGAACCAGTGACCCCAGCGATGTGAACACTGTGCTCTACCAACTGAGCTAACCGCCCGGTGCGAGGCGTATACGGGTCGGCAGGGCATGGCGTCAAGCGCTAGTGGGCAGCCGCCGTCGCTGGCATCAGGCGCTCCATCACCGCCGGGATCTCGTCGAAATGGCTGACGATCGCATCGGGTGCCAGATCCGCCAGAGGATGGGCCGCGAAGCCGAAGGCCGTCAGGATGCACGGCAGGCCGAGATTGCGCGCGGTATCGAGGTCGGTCTTCGTGTCGCCCACCATGACCGAGCGCGCCGGATCCGCGCCGATGCGGCGTGCTGTCTCGGCCATGTGCTCGGGGTCGGGCTTATGCACGGCAAGAGTGTCAGCGCCGAGAATGGCCCCGAAACGGTGCCGGACGCCGAGCGCATCGAGCACGCCGAGCGCAAGGCGTTCGGGTTTGTTCGTACACACGCCGAGGCGCCAGCCCGCAGCCTCGAGCCGATCAAGGCAGTCGCTCACCCCTTCGAAGAGGTGCGTCTCGACCGCCAGAGCGTCAGAATACGCCTCGAGCAATTCGGGATAGAGCCTGTCCGTCAGCGCAACCTCCTCGGCGCCCATCGGGTCACGCCCGGCCAGTTCCAGCGACCTGCGGATCATCGATCGTCCGCCTCGTCCCGCGACGATGCGGTCTGTCACCGGGTCCAGCAGTGGCAGGTCATGCGGGGCAAGCGCTACATTCGCTGCAGCCAGCAGATCCGCCGCCGTGTCGGCGAGCGTGCCGTCCAGGTCGAATATCGCACCGCGCATGGTGTCTCCTCTTGCATTCCGGGCGCGACCCTAGCCAGCACGGCAATGAACTGAAACCATTTCTGACCCCGGTCCGGGTTTTTAATTTCCTAACCGCCGGGTATAGAGCCGCCATGACAGGAGCGAGCAACCAGACCCGTCCCAGTGCGGTGATCATTCTTGCGGCCGGAAAAGGCACGCGCATGAAATCAGCCATGCCCAAGGTGCTGCATCAGATCGGCAACGCGCCGATGCTGCATCATGCGCTCAAGACCGCCGAAGCGCTGGCGCCCGAGCGGATTATCGTAGTCACGGGGCATGGCGGCGAGGCTGTTGCGCAGTCGGCGGGCGCGTGGGGATCCAGCATTCGCATCGCCGTGCAGCACGAACAACTGGGCACAGGGCACGCGGTGCTGGCAGGGCGGGGCGAGCTTGAGGGCTTCGATGGCGATCTCTTTGTCCTGTTCGCTGACACGCCCTTCATCCGGCCGGAGACGCTGATCCGGATGCGCGAGGCACGGGCGCATGCTGATGTGGTTGCGTTGGGGTTCGAGGCGGCTGATCCGGCGGGTTATGGCCGGTTTGTGCTGACCGGCGATGATGATCTGCACGCGATTGTCGAGACCAAGGATGCGAATGCGGAGCAGTTGAAGATCCGGTCCTGCAACTCCGGTCTGATGGCAGGCGATTGCCGGACGATGCTAGGACTGCTTGCGCGGCTTGGCACCGGGAATGCGCAGGGCGAGTATTATCTGACCGACATCATCGGGCTGGCCCGTGCCGATGGCATGACCTGCCGGGCTGTTTTTTGCCCGGAAGAGGAGACGCTGGGCATCAACGATCGGGTGCAGCTTTCCTGTGCCGAGGGCATGTTCCAGAACCGCGCCCGGCGCGCAGCGATGCTGGCAGGGGCGACCCTGACAGCGCCGGAAACCGTTTTCTTCAGCCTCGACACGGTTCTCGGGCGCGACGTGATCGTCGAGCCACATGTGATTTTCGCGCCCGGTGTGACGGTGGCCGATGGTGTGCGCATCCGGGCCTACAGCCATCTCGAAGGGGCGGCGGTCGGGCAGGGCGCAATCGTCGGCCCCTATGCGCGGCTGCGACCCGGTGCAGATCTGTCGCCTGGCACGCATATCGGCAACTTCGTCGAGATCAAGAACGCCGTGGTCGGTGAGGGAAGCAAGGTCAACCACCTCAGCTATATCGGCGATGCCTCGGTCGGCGCGGGTGTGAACATCGGTGCTGGAACGATCACGTGCAACTACGATGGCTATCTCAAGCACCGGACCGAGATCGCCGATGGTGCCTTTGTCGGCGTCAACACGGCGTTGATCGCACCGGTCTCGGTGGGTGAGAACGCTTATGTCGGAACAGGGACGGTGCTGACCCGCGATGTTCCCGCGGACGCGTTGGCCTTGTCGCGGACACCGCAGGAGAACCGCGAGGGTACAGGCGCGCGGCTGCGCCAGCGGCTGGCCGAACGCGCGACTGAGCGGAAAGCAAAGACACAAGAGCAGTAAAGGGGCGGGGCGCCTATGTGCGGGATTATCGGTATTCTGGGGCAGCTTGAGGCCGCGCCCCGCATTCTGGATGCGTTGAAGCGCCTCGAGTATCGCGGCTACGACAGCGCGGGCCTGACCACGCTGTCGAACGGTGCGCCGATCCGGCGCCGGGCCGTCGGAAAGCTTGCGGCGCTGACCAAGGTTGTCGCGGCTGATCCGGCACCGGGAACAGCCGGGATCGGTCATACCCGCTGGGCGACCCATGGCGGCCCGACGGTCGAGAACGCCCACCCCCATGCCGCGGGACCGGTCCACGTCGTTCACAACGGTATCATCGAGAACTTCCGCGAGTTGCGCGCAGAATTGTCCGCTGCCGGGGTGACCTGCGAAACCGAGACCGACACAGAAGTTGTCGCGCAGATGGCCGCGCACCTGATGAGCGAGGGGCGCACCCCGTACTACGCGGTGACCGAGACGCTGGCCAAGGTCGAGGGCGCGTTCGCGCTCGCCTTCCTGTTTGCCAACGAGCCCAACCTGATGATCGCAGCGCGGCATGGCTCGCCGCTGGCCATTGGTTGGGGCGATGATGAGATGTTTGTCGGTTCGGATGCGCTTGCGCTGTCGCCGCTGACCTCACGGATCACCTATCTCGAGGAAGGCGACCGTGCTGTTATCACCCGGTCGGGCGCGACGGTCTATGACGAGTCCGGAACTGAGGTCGAACGCGCCGCCACCGCGGTCTCGGTCGAATCGAGCCTGGTTGACCGCGGTACGCATCGCCATTTCATGTCGAAGGAGATCCACGAGCAACCGGGCGTTCTCGGGCACCTCCTCTCGCGGTACGTCACGCCGGACCGCAGCGCCGTTGTGTCTCGGGCGGATCAACTGGATTGGGCCGGTGCGTCTCGGATCATTGTCGTGGCGTGCGGAACAGCCTCCTATGCCGGCATGATCGCGAAGTACTGGTTCGAGCAGATCGCCGGCATCCCGGTCGATGTCGATATCGCGTCCGAGTTCCGCTATCGCCAGACGCCGCTGGACGGGCGCGAGATTGCGATTTTCCTCAGTCAGTCAGGGGAGACGGCGGATACGCTGGCAGCACTGCGCCACGTGAAGGGCCGGGTGGGCAAGACCGTTGCGGTGATCAACGTCGAGGAAAGCTCGATCGCACGGGAAGTCGATCTGATCCTGCCGATCATGGTCGGACGCGAGATCGGCGTTGCCTCGACCAAGGCGTTCACCGGCAAGCTGATGGTGCTGGCCTGTATCGTGTTGCAGGCTGCCCGGATCCGCGGCTCGATTGATGCGACGCGGGAGGCGGAATTGGTGTCGGCGCTGGCCGCCGTGCCCCGGCAGGTCGGCGATTTGCTGGCGATGGAAGCCGAGATCGACCGGGTCAGCCAGGACGTCTCGACCGCCCGCGATGTGCTTTATCTTGGTCGTGGCTCCATGTTTCCGCTGGCGATGGAGGGCGCTCTGAAACTCAAGGAAATCAGCTATATCCACGCGGAAGGGTATGCATCAGGTGAGCTGAAGCACGGCCCGATCGCCTTGATCGACGAGCACGTGCCCGTGGTGGTCATGGCGCCGACCAATCCGCTGTTCGACAAGACCGTCTCGAACATGCAGGAGGTGATGGCGCGCGGCGGAAAGGTCGTGCTGATCTCGGATGCCGAAGGGGTCGAGCGCGCCGGGGCGGATGTCTGGCGCAGCCTGACCCTGCCACAGGTGGACCCCTTTGTTGCACCGATCCTCTATGCCTTGCCTGCGCAGCAACTTGCATATTTCGCGGCCTTGGCGCGCGGAACGGATGTGGACCAGCCACGCAATCTGGCAAAGTCCGTAACGGTGGAGTGACGGGCAACGCCTGGCCCGCCACCGCTGTCGACCGAGGCCAGTCAATGTCTCGGGTATCTGAACATTTGTGAACGGCTCGATGCGACCTCTGCTCGCATCTCCGGTTGTCTTTCGCTATGGTCCAGAAGCAATCGCAGCAGGCATCAAAAAAAGCAAAGGCGAGGCGAGCAATGAAGGTTCTGAATATTCTGGCGCTTGGAGCGGCGGTGGCCTTGGCCGCCTGCGTGCAGCCAAAGCCGAAAGAGAAGGTCGATCTTTCGACAAAGCTGAAACCGGGATGCTATACGGTGGATCTGTTCGATCCCTACCGGATTGAGTACCCGGACGCGGCGGTCCCGGCGGACGCGCGCCAGTTCCTCGGCGTCTGGAAGAATGGCGCGTGGAATGGCAACTGGTGTCACAATCTCTATGTCACGAAGGTCCACGCAGACGGACGGGTCGACGTGCTCGATACCCATGGGCCAAGCCCCTATACCGGGGTCGACGCAACGGCGTTCAAGCGCACCGGCAGCATCAAGAACGGTGTGATGAGCTTTCGGATCGACGGGCTCCCTGTCAGCTACCGCTTGGTCGATGGATTTCTGGTCGGGCAGCGCAAGCTGAAGACGGGCGAGCTTGAGATCACCATGAGCCGCGAAGACGGCATTGCGCAGGTTCCGATCCCGCCGGTCAAGCCGGTGCGGCGGAGCTGATCTCTCCCCCGCTTTCGCCTTCTGCGCTGTCTTTTTCCGGCGGCGCAGGGGCAAAGCTGATGATCACATCGCCAGGACGGCCAGCGAGGTCGTCCGTCGCGTGGGCAAAAGTGACCGCGCCCTTGCGCACAAGAGCGACGGTTTCGGCCTTCTCGTGGCGGGTTTCTTGATAGGCGCCGAAGGGGTTCTCTTCGGTGATGTCATGGCGCTGGAACGCCCATCCGCGCGCAAGGCGAAGGTCCAGAACATCCACACTTGCGCCGGTGCTGAGCAAAGTCCGCCCGCCGAGTGATGCGGGGAGGTCATGCTCGCCTTCCTTGTGCTCGTGCCGACCGATCTGGAAGACGTTGTTCCGACCAAGCTCAGGCCCCACATCGGTGCAGACCAGCGCATTGTAGGCATCGTTGTCCGTGGCAGCGATCAGCGTACCGAACCGCGCCAGATCGACGGCGTGCTCGGCCGCCTCAGACAACAACTCGCCGTAATAGGTCGGGATCCCCTCGGCCCGCGCGGGACCCAGCCTGTGCCAGTTGCGATCAACCATAAGGACCGGGACATTCGCCTCTCTGAGTGCGCGCGCCAGTCCGATGGTCCATGTGTTGCCACCCAGCAGGATGACGCCCGCCGGTTCCGTCGACGTCAGACCGAGCAGGCGCGCAACCCATCCGATGGAAAAGCCATGCACCAGGACCGTCACGGCCACGAGAAGAAAGGCAAGCGGTGCCAGCATCGCCCCATCCGCGATACCCAGATCCACCAGCCGTTCGCCGAAAAAGCCTGAGACCGCGACGGCGACGATCCCGCGCGGCGCGACCCAGGCGACGAAAGTGCGCTCGGGCATGCTCAACGCCGTACCCGGCAGGCTGGCAAACACGGCAAGCGGGCGTGCGACGGCCATGATCACAATCACAAACACAACCGCGCGCCAGTCCAAGGCCGCGAGCATCTCGAACTCCAGTGACGCGGCCAGGATGATGAAGACACCCGAGACCAGCAGAACTGTCACGTGTTCCTTGAACCGCTTCAACTCGTCCAGAGATGGCAGGCGTGCATTCGCCATGGTGATCCCCATGACCGTGACGGCCAGAAGCCCGCTTTCATGCAGAACCCAATCGGTGGCGGCGTAGATCCCGAGCACTCCCGCAAACAGCACCGGGGCCTTCATATACTCCGGCACCTGACCGCGCCGGAATGCGCGGGTGAGCACGCGCCCCGCCAGATAGCCCGCGAGCGATGCCGCGGTGATGCCAAGCGCGAGGTGGCCGGCAGCGCCGACCAGATGATCGCCCGCCATGGCCACGACAACCTCGAAGGCCAGCACGGCGAAGAGCGCGCCCACCGGGTCATTGACGATCGCCTCCCATCTAAGTGTCGAGGCTGTGCGCGGTGCCAGCCGCGCCTGGCGCAGCAGCGGCATGATCACGGTCGGTCCGGTCACGACCAGAATGCCTCCGAAGATTGCGGCAGTGGTCCAGGATAGCCCGGCAATCCAGTGCGCTGCGGCCGTATTCAGAGCCCAGCCCAACACTGCGCCCACGGTGCAGAGGCGTTTGACCGCTGGGGCGGCATCGCGCAGTTCCTTGAAGTTCAGCGTCAGTCCGCCCTCGAACAGGATCAGAGCGACCGCTACGGCGACGATGGGTTTGAAAAGCTCGCCGAAATCGGCGCGTGGATCCAGCAAACCCAGCACCGGCCCTGCCAGAATGCCTGCCACCAGCATGAACACGATGGCCGGCATATGGAGTCGAACGGCCAGCCATTGCGAGCCAACGCCGAGCACCCCGATGATTGCGAAGATAAGGGTCAGATTGTCCACGGAACGCCACCTGTCGTCATGTCAGATGGCCACCCTAGCCCACGCGGTGCCTCTCTGTCATCGACGGCCGCGCGCAGCGTTGAGAGGGTCCAGCGAGATGTAGCGGATGCTACTGAAACACGGCCCGGGCGTGGTATCCTCCGCCGCATACTGACGACGACCTTCCACGAGAAGAATTTTTGAGGATGCCATGCGCTATATGAAACACTTGGTTGCAACCAGCTTCTTTTGTCTTGGTCTGTTTTCGGCGACGTCGCCCGTTCAGGCCGCGTGCGGTGCGACGATCAACGGTTATCCCATGACCCCGCAGCAATGTGCCCTTGCCATTCAGATCTACGGCACGGTGATCCCAGGCCGGTATGGTGCCGATGCCAACGGGAACTGGTGGAACCTCGACAATCCGCGGCACCGGGGGAACACCTATCGCGATGCCCGCCGCGCCCAGCAGCGCAGCTCGGGCGGGTCGTGGAGTGGCCGGCACACCAGCGGGGTCTATGACAGCTCCGGTGGGTGCGAGGGCGGAAGCTGCGTCAACATCATCGACTGACGTGGCCGCGTTCGACCTCGTCCGGCCCGTGGTGGCCGGGCCAAACTGCATGGGAAAGCGCTCGGCAGTCCGCGTCAGTTGATCCCGTTCGCGCGCTGCAAGGTCCGGATGTAGGCGATCACGAAACCCGTTTCCTCGTCCGTGACGCCCGGCACCGGGGGCATATCGCCAAACGGCCAATGATGTTGGCGGACACCGTTGCGCACCGCGGCATAAAATGCCCCGTCGCCATGGTGGCTTGGCTCGTAGATGATATGGACCAGCGAGGGGCCGCTGTCCGTCCCCGTGGCGTGCGCCCCATGGCACGAGACGCAGTTCGCGGCGAAAACATCCAGACCTCGTGCGGCGTCCCCGGCCAGGTCGGGGATGGTGATGCCCGCAGAAACCGCCATGGCGTCATGTGATGCATGCTCATCCGGCTGGGTCGACAGATAGACCCCGGCCCCGATCACGAGGCAGCAGACAATGACGATCCACCGCATCGCCGTTAGTGACAGCAGCCTTTGCCCAGGACCTTGAGACGCCAGTAGTTATAGGGCAGCGGTGTGATGAACCCCGCGACCAGCATGATCGGCACGACCCACCAGGTCAGCTTGGCGCCGCCGGTCAGCAGGTAGTCCGTGAGGTTCATCGCAACCTCCATCGAGACCATCGAGATCAGTGACATGCCAACCGCGGTCCGGAACGCATCGCGCAGCTCCATCTGGCGCGACAGGATGAACGTCTCCAGCGCGATCGAGGTCAGGATCCCGTTCACGATCGCCAGCGACATGATCGCCAAGGTCGGCCAAGGGATGCCACTCAGCTGAAAGAACAGGATCGTGCCCATATCGCCAATCGAGCAGCCGAGCAAACACCAGCCTGTGTTGATCGATGCCTGCCGCCACGTTGCCGTGTCGCGCCAGTCCGTCCGGTTGATTTGTTCGACGAGAGCCATGCGCTGAATCCTTTGCTGTGCTTGATCCGTGCCGTATAAAGGTTCCAGTAACTGGAGAGTCAACCACAGGACGGAGAGGGTGATCCCATGAACATTGGCACCGCTGCCACTGCTGCAGGTCTGCCCGTAAAAACCGTGCGGTACTATGCGGATATCGGGTTGATCTCACCAAGCGGGCGAACCGACGCAGGGTATCGCGACTATGCCGAGGACGAGGTGAGCAAGCTGATCTTCGTGCGCCGGGCGCGCTCCTTCGGCTTCTCGATCGACCAGGCCCGGGAGTTGCTCAGTCTCTACGAAGACCGCAATCGATCGTCCGCGGATGTGAAGGCCATCGCTGCGCGCAAACTCGAGGATATCGATGCCAAGATGTCCGAACTACGGGCGCTGCGCGACGAACTTGCCCATCTGGTCGATGCGTGCCGCGGTGACAATCGTCCGGACTGCCCGATCATCTCAGGGTTCGCAAACGCCCGAAAGGACCGACCATCGACATCTGGTTGAAGTTGGAGCGGGCGATGAGATTCGAACTCACGACTTCAACCTTGGCAAGGTTGCGCTCTACCCCTGAGCTACGCCCGCATCCTGTGGGTCGGCGGCTTATGGCAGATTCTAGATTGGCCTGCAAGAGCCGCAATTCGGCGAATTGACGAATTCATGACGCAGGCGCGGGCACGGGTGTCGGCGTGCTATCGCGATGGATCCCGCCATTGTCTTCACATGCTTTTTCCGCCGTCACGTCCCAGATCAGTCGGGGTGTGGAGTCCAAAGCGCGCGCTCCGGAAACGCCATAACCGCCCGGATGCGCCCTGTTCTGCGCATATCCGCAAGGGTCAGCAGCCAGATATCGCGCGCTGTATGCCGATCTGCCGGCAAGGCGTGCACAAGCGCTGGGAGTGCGCCCCAGACCGGTCAGACCGAAAAGGGTGTTGCGCTGACCCATGCCGGGCGGCCAGTCCCACTGCCAAAGCCGATCCACCGGGCCTCTGCCAGAGTGCCGGTATGGGCCGCGAGATAGTCCGGCGCCCCGTTGACCGTTGCGTGATAGGCGAACAGGCACATGCGAGCAGTGTCTCCGGCGGATTGTTGTGGGGCTTGAGCACCACCTCGGCGTCGCTGTGCGCGATGTCGTCAAAACCGGAGGATCTCCGAAGGTCGATATGCAGATCGGGATCGTGGTCGGCAAAACTTGTGCAATCGCATTGCGGCGATCTCGGCGGCCATTGGCTCGGCTGTGTGCACGGTTACGCGCCCTGTGCGGTGCGCATCCGCGCCTGCGATCTTTCGGGCAGCATCATCGAGCAGGTGCGCCATGGCCGGGGAGGGGGCATCCCATGCCGCCTGAGGTGATCTTCCCGATGTTGCGTGCCAGCGGCGCACTCGGCACTGCGCTCACGGGCTTTGGCCTCGCCACGTTTCTTGCGATGTCGGTTCTTTGAAAAAACGGTGCGTCACGGACGCACCCTACGCCACGCCGCGCAGCACCCCGTAGGGTGTGTCCGTGACGCACCCTTGATGCGAGGTCAGGCGCCGAGGGCCTTGTCGAGGTTTTCATCGACTTTCTCGAGGAAACCCATGGTTGTCAGCCACTTCTGATCCGGGCCGACCAGCAGCGCCAGATCCTTGGTCATGAAGCCGCTTTCGACCGTCTCGACAATGGTCTTCTCGAGCGTCACGGCGAACGTCATCAGCGCTTCGTTCTCGTCGAGCTTGGCGCGGTGCTTCAGACCGCCGGTCCAGGCGTAGATCGAGGCGATCGAGTTGGTTGACGTCGCCTCGCCCTTCTGGTGCTGGCGATAGTGGCGGGTGACGGTGCCGTGGGCAGCCTCGGCCTCGACGATCTTGCCGTCCGGGGTCATCAGGACCGATGCCATCATGCCGAGCGAGCCGAACCCCTGCGCGACCGTGTCCGACTGCACGTCGCCATCGTAGTTCTTGCAGGCCCAGACAAAGCCGCCATTCCACTTCATCGCGCATGCGACCATATCGTCGATCAGCCGGTGCTCGTATGTGATGCCCGCGTCCTTGAACTTGTCCTCGAATTCCTCCTCAAAAATCTGCTGGAACAGCTCGAGGAACCGGCCATCGTACTGTTTCAGGATGGTGTTCTTGGTCGACAGGTAGACCGGCCATCCAAGGCTGAGACCGTAATTCATCGACGCGCGGGCGAAGTCCCTGATCGAGTCGTCCAGATTGTACATCGCCATGAAGACGCCGGAGGACGGCGCGTCGAACACCTCACGCTCGTCCACAGTGCCGTCCTCGCCGACGAATTTCATCGTCAGCTTGCCTGGTCCGGGGAACTTCATGTCCGTCGCCCGGTACTGGTCGCCGAAGGCGTGGCGCCCAATCACGATCGGCTTGGTCCAACCCGGCACCAGACGCGGCACGTTCGAGCAGATGATCGGTTGGCGGAAGACGACACCGCCAAGGATGTTGCGGATCGTCCCGTTGGGCGAGCGCCACATCTTCTTCAGGCCGAACTCCTCGACCCGGGCCTCATCGGGCGTGATGGTCGCGCATTTGACGCCGACACCGACGTCCTTGATTTTCTCCGCCGCATCGATGGTGATCTGGTCATCGGTCGCGTCGCGGCTCTCCATGCCGAGATCGTAGTAAAGAAGGTCCACGTCCAGGTAGGGCAGGATCAGCTTGTCCTTGATGAACTGCCAGATGATCCGGGTCATCTCGTCGCCATCGAGCTCAACGACCGGATTGGCGACCTTGATTTTCGACATGCTGCCTGTCTCCCGAATCCATTGACGAATCTCGTGCGGACACTAAGGGCTTTGCCGCAATGCAGCAACGGCGCTTCTGTATTCAATTGTATGCAGTCCGCCGTGGGAGGATGTGATGGGCGAGGATGGGTCCGGTCCAGAGACAACGCGGGGCGCACGGCGCCGGTTGGAGATGGGTCTCGAGACGCTGCAGGGCGGGCGGGCGCAGGGTTTTTTTTCGCCCTACCGCTATGCCGATCTGGTCGCGGCCCCGGGGCCTTATCCGGAACTGGAGGCGCTGTTTCATGCGGCGGAGCCGTCGATGGGGCAGGTGCTGGATCGGATTGATACCGCGGTGGGAGCATTGGCGTCGCTGAACGGTCCGCCACCGGTGCCGCGCTGGGATCAGTCCTGGTTCCCCCGGCTCGACGGGGCAGCGGCGTTCGTGATTGTACGGGAGAGCACGCCGCGGCAGATCATTGAGGTCGGATCCGGTCACTCCACGCGAATGCTGGCCCATGCCGCCGAAGGGTGTGCCGCGATCACCTGTATCGATCCGCAACCGCGAGCGGATCTGTCAAAACTGCAGGTTCAGCAGGAACGGCGCGTGCTCGCGCCCGGTGATGTCGAGATGTTTCGCTGTCTGGACGCTGGGGACATCGCGTTCTTCGACAGCTCGCATATCCTGTGGCCGGGCACGGATGTGGATATGATCTTCAACCGCATCCTGCCGGTGCTGGCGCCGGGGGTGCTGGTGCATATCCACGATATCCTGCTGCCGGATCCCTATCCCGAGGACTGGGCATGGCGCGGGTATACCGAGCAGAACGGTTTGGCGGGCTGGCTGCATGGCGTGTTCGAGATTGTCTTTGCCTCGCACTACGCAGTGACACGGATGGCCGCCGCCGCTCGACCGGGTGTCGCCGCTCTGCCCATGCCAGAGGGTGCGCGCGAGACCAGTCTGTGGTTGCGGCGGCGCTGAGCCTCGAGCGACCGAAGCGGCCATGTCCCTGACGGGACGTCCTCGGGCCAGAGCCCGAGGCTGCCGGCAAAGCCGTCAGATGGCCGCATCGCCCTTGGCGGGTGTAGTCCGGAACTCGAATGGTCTCGTGTTTGGTGGACCGTCAGGGTGCCCAGAGCGAGGGATCGCGCCAAGGCTCGGGCAGGTGAAGGATGCCGGGCGGCAGTGGCTTGCGGCCCGGCAAGGTCTGCGATTGCCAGGCCGGAGCCCAGGCCTCCGGGATCGGGCAAGGGGGTCTCACGTGGTGCTCAGAGGCAAAGCTGAACCGTGCGTAGTAACCGGGATCGCCGAGAACGAAGATCTGCCGTGTCGCAAGGCGGCCTAGCCGGGCAACGCCGTCCTGAACGAGAGCGGTGCCGACACCATCGCCTTGCTGTGCGGGGTCTACGGCCAAAGGGCCGAGCAGGGCGCCCTGTGATCCGCTCTCAATCGTGTCGCAGAAGGTGAAGACGATGTGGCCGGAGATTGTGCCATTGCTCAGCGCCACGTTCGAGAGGATGATCGTCTCCTCGGAAAGCAGCGCGCTGACCAACGGCCAGAGATCCTCCTCGGGAAAGGCATCCCGGTAGAGCGCAGAGAGCTCGGGCAGGTCTTCTGAGGTTGTCACGCGGATCTGGTGGTCAGGCATGCCCGGGAGACTACACGGCGGGATCTGTCCGCGCGACCCTTGCGCGCGGCGGCGGCGCGGAGTAAGGCCCGCGGCCATGTCGGACCCTGACGAAAGCCCCACGGAACCAGTCGTCGTTCTGGTTGAACCGCAGATGGGAGAGAACATCGGCGCTGCGGCCCGGGCAATGTGGAACTTTGGCCTGCAGCGCCTGCGGATCGTACGGCCGCGCGATGGCTGGCCCAACCCGGCGGCTGTGGCGATGGCAAGCGGCGCGGGGCGTTTGTTGGAGGATGCGGAGCTCTACGAGGCGACCGCTGACGCGGTCGGCGACTGCACCACGGTCTATGCGACCACGGCGCGGCCCCGGGAGATGACCAAACGGGTGCTCACGCCCGAAGCGGCGATGGCGGAGGCGCAGTCACTCACCCGGGCCGGACAACGGGTCGCCATGCTGTTCGGGCCCGAGCGCGCGGGGTTGTCGAACGCCGATGTCACCTTGGCCGATGCGATCATCAGCGTTCCGGTGAACCCGGACTTTCCCTCGCTCAACCTGGCGCAGTGCGTTCTTTTGACGGCCTATGAGTGGCGCCTGTCGGGGGACGCGCCCGCCGCCGAGATTGCGCCGGATCGCGCCGAGGCAGAGCAGGTCACGCGGCTGCTCGAGCACCTGACCGGAGAGCTTGAGGCCGCCGGGTTTTTCTTTCCTGAAGACAAGCGCCCATCCATGACGGCCTCTCTCGAGAACCTCTTCCGCCGGGCGCCGCTGACCGATCAGGATGTCCGCACGCTCTGGGGGGTGATCCGGGCACTGTCCGAGCATCGCCGTCGCCGCTAGAGCCGACGCGGCACTTGGCCGCTTTATCCCGGCGCACGGGGCTGCCGCCTTGCCGCTGCATCGCCGCGCCGCTATCTCGAAGCCCGAGCGATGAAGAGGGGCACATGAGCCAGCGATCGGTTTTCGAAGAGGTCGGCACGGATGTCGGAACGGCAGCGGCCACGCCTGCCAAACGGCGTGAGCCTGCACGGCGGGCGATCTCGGCCTGGCTGATCCTGCTGGCGGTTCTGGTGGCCATCATGGTGCTGGTCGGCGGCGCGACGCGCCTGACCGACAGCGGCCTCTCGATCACCGAATGGGCACCGGTCATGGGCACGCTGCCGCCGCTCAGCCAGGCAGACTGGGACGCGGCCTTTGCAGCCTACAAGACAACGACCGAGTGGCAGGAGCAGAACAACTGGATGACCCTGGCCGACTTCAAACCGATTTTCTGGTGGGAGTGGGGGCATCGTTTTCTCGGCCGGTTTATCGGGCTGGTGTGGTTCCTTGGCTTCGTCTGGTTCCTCGCGCGGGGCACGATCCCGGATCGCTGGACCGGACGGCTGTTGCTGGTCGGTGCGCTCGGTGGGCTTCAGGGGGCGATCGGCTGGTGGATGGTGGCAAGCGGCCTGACCGAGCGGCTTGACGTCGCGCCGTATCGGCTTGCGGTGCATCTGGGCGTTGCGTTCCTGATCTTCGCGCTGCTGATCTGGTATGCGCTGCGGATCCGGTCGGATGAGGTCGCCACGCTGAAGGCCCGCCGCCTGCGCAAGAGCGGCCTTATGTGGTGGTCTGGCGCGTTGATCGGCGTGACCTTCCTGCAGATCCTCTCCGGCGCCCTTGTCGCGGGCCTCGATGCCGGGCGCGGGCATATCGACTGGCCGCTGATGGAGGGGCAGTTCTTCCCGCCCGATGCGCTGTCGATGACGCCGGTCTGGATGAACGTATTCGAAAACCCTGCGCTGGCACAGTTCGATCACCGGATGATCGCTTATGCTCTGGTGGTCGTGGCGGTGCTGTTCGTTGCGCGGGTGCATCGAATGGGGCACTTCGCCATCCGGCGATGGGTGCGGTTGGCGGGTGTGATGGTATTCCTCCAGACGGTGATCGGGATCGCCACGGTGATGCACGCGGCGCCGCTCAGTCTTGCGCTTGTTCATCAGGGCGGTGCGTTGGTTCTGGTGGCCCTGTTGATCCGGGCGCGCGCCGAGATCGCCTATCCGGGCGAGCAGAAAATCTCCGCCTGACGCTGTCGGGGGATCAATCCGGCCAGTCCGGGGGACGTTTTTCGATGAAGGCCTGCACCCCTTCGGCGGTATCGGCGTGCAGCATGTTCTCGACGATCACCCGGCCTGTGTGGGCATAGGCGGCATCGAGCGGCATCTCGAGCTGTTCATAGAATGCCCGCTTGCCGACCCTGACCGCCGAGCCAAGCTTCGCTGCAACCTGATCGGCGAGCCCGCGGGCTGCATCTGCGAGATCGTCTTCGGACACAACGCGATTGACCAGCCCGGCGTCTCGTGCAGCGCCCGCGTCGAGAAAGTCACCCGTCGTCAGCATCTCGAACGCGTGCTTGCGCGGGATGTTCCGGCTGAGCGCGACCATCGGCGTCGAGCAGAAGAGCCCGATATTCACGCCGTTCACGCCAAACCGCGTCGTCTCCGCCGCGACCGCCATATCGCAGGAGGCCACGAGTTGGCACCCGGCTGCGGTGGCCAGACCATGCACCTCGGCGATCACCGGCTGGGGCAGGCGGGGGATGCTCGTCATCATCCGGCTGCATTGCGAGAACAGTGCCGCATAATACGCCCGCCCGCCATCAGGCGACTGGCGCTGGGCCTGCATCTGCTTGAGGTCATGCCCCGCACAGAAGGCCCGTCCCGCGCCGCGCAGAACGACGGCTTTCACCGATGTGTCCACCATCAGCGCGTCGAACGCATCCTGAAGCGCGGCCAGCATCTCCTCGGACAGTGCGTTCAGCGCTTCGGGCCGGTTCAGCGTCAGCGTCGCGATGCGCCCGGCATCCTCTCGCACCAGAATATCGGTCATCTGTCCGGTCCTTCCCTTGCCAGTCCCAATTGGCCGCCGTAGAGCCTAGGAGCACCGGACAGGGATGAAAAGGGGCAGGGATGGCACGCGAACCGGTTCTGAGCGTCGAGGATCTCTCGGCCTTTCTGGACGAGGTCTTTCCGCAGGTTCGCGGGCAATGCGTGCTCGAGGCGGTTGGTCCGATGACGGCGCGCATGCGTCAGGTCGTGGGGAAGCAGCATTTGCGCCCGGGCGGCACGATCAGCGGTCCGACGATGTTCCAGATTGCCGATTGCGCGTTTTATGCAGCGGTGCTGGGCATGATCGGGCGCGAGGCGCTGACGGTCACGACCTCGCTGACCATTAACTTCCTGCGCAAACCGCCGCCCGCCGATCTGATTGCCGAGGCGCGGATCCTGAAGCTGGGCAAGCTGCTTGCAACCGGAGACATCACGGTCAGTTCCGCCGAGGGCGGCGAAGTCGTCGCCCATGCCACCGCGACCTATGCAATCCCGCCAAAAGGCTAGGCGCCGCGCGCGCTGGTATGTGCGCTGGGCGCGGACCGCCGGTGTGCTGATGGCCGCTCTTGTCGTTGCCCTTGTCGTCACCCGGGCTCCCGCGGATCCCTCGCTGTTTCCCGGGACCGGGCAGGGGGTCGAGGTCCATGTCATCGATCACGGCTATCACTCCGGGATCATGCTGCGGCCCGCAGATCTCAGGGCGGCGGCGGTCGAGATCGGTCGGGATGATCCGGCTGCGGCGGCACGGCTGCGCTGGCTGGCTGCGCTTTTTGCCGATGCGGAGTGGCTCGAGATCGGCTGGGGCGATGCGGCCTTCTACCAGGCGACCCCGACGATCGGGGACGTGGATATAGGCCTCGGCCTCAGTGCAGTCCTCTGGCCGACACCGTCTGTTCTTCAGGTCGTGCCCTCATGGTGGTCTCCGGCCGAGGAGTATCCCTATTCCGAGCAGGCCGCGCTGACGCTCAGTTGGGAGGGGTTCCACCGCCTCGCTTTCCGGCTTGCACAAACGATCCCGGAGAAGCCCGGCCCGTCGCTTGGCTACAGCCTCTATGGGCATGGGGATTTCTATGCGGCGGCCTTGGATTACCATCTCTTTCGGACGTGCAATCACTGGGTGGCATGGCTGCTGCGCGGGGCGGGGGTTCCGGCCAGCCCGATACCCGGGACGTTTTCCGCGACGCTGATGGCGGAACTGAAGTGGCGTGCAGTGGCGGAGTAGGGTGCGGCGTCAGGCAAATCGCGGGACGGCGAGGTCAGCCCCGACCGCGGGTGGGCGCTACAACGTCACTGGTCGTCACTTTATCCCAACGCTCCCTCCGCATCTCAGCCATATGCCAGCGTCGATAAAGCGCCCGCCCATTGGGGCGGTCGGGCGCTGGTCCGGGGCGCTTTGCGCTGTTAACCCGGGCCGGCGCTCAGAGACGTCTGTCGCACGAGCGGCACATGAGGGGATAAGGAGAGCGATACATACGGCATGAAATTGGGGTAATTATATACACCATACTCAACTGCACTGATAATCCACGTATTTTCTCGACGTTTTCCGTTTGACTTGCCTGTGCGAATCCTTAGAACACCGCGCACAGCGCCGGTCACAGGACCGGGGCGCACTAGATTCCGGACCGAGATATGAAAACCTATTCAGCCAAACCGGCGGATATCGAGAAGAAGTGGGTGCTCATCGATGCCGAGGGCATCGTGCTGGGCCGCCTCGCCTCGATCATCGCCATGCGCCTGCGCGGCAAGCACAAGGCGAGCTTCACCCCGCACATGGATATGGGCGACAATGTGATCGTCGTGAACGCCGACAAGGTGCAGATGACCGGCAACAAGCGTGCCGACAAAGTCTACTACCGCCACACCGGCCACCCCGGCGGCATCAAGAGCGCGACGGCAGGCGAGATCCTCGAGGGCCGCTTCCCCGAGCGTGTGCTCCAGAAAGCCGTGCAGCGCATGATGCCGGGCGGCCCGCTGACCCGCCAGCAGCTGACCCACCTGCGGGTCTATGCCGGCACCGACCACCCGCATGAAGCCCAGCAGCCCGAGGCGCTGGACGTCAAATCCATGAACAAGAAAAACACGCGGAGCGCCTGATCATGTCGGAAGAAATCACGTCGCTCGACCAGCTCAAAGACGCCGTCGGCATGGATGACGAGGCCGTCACCGAAGTGCGCGCCCCGCGCGAGCCGGTGCGGGACGAGTTTGGCCGCTCCTATGCCACGGGCAAACGCAAGGACGCGGTGGCACGGGTCTGGGTGAAGCCCGGCTCGGGCAAGGTCACTGTCAACGGCAAGGAAATGGCCGCCTACTTCGCGCGCCCCGTGCTGCAGATGGTCATCGACCAGCCCTTCACGATCGCCAATGTCGGTGGCCAGTTCGACGTCACCGCAACCGTCAAGGGCGGCGGCCTCTCGGGTCAGGCAGGTGCGGTCAAGCACGGCATCTCGAAGGCGCTCAGCCTTTTTGACCCCGAACTACGCCCGGCGCTGAAGGCGGCAGGCTTCCTGACCCGCGATGCCCGTGTTGTCGAGCGTAAGAAGTACGGTAAGCGCAAGGCCCGCCGCAGCTTCCAGTTCTCGAAACGCTGATCCCGCTCCGGGGCCGGCGTCGCCGGCTCGGAACAGATCCTGCGACCGCTGGTCCCGTCTCCACGGGCTCCGGCGGTTTTGCATTTGTGTCATGATTCCTATATGCACAGAGCACGCAGGCCACCGTTGGAGGCGGTGCTAAATCGATATAAACCAGCGGACAGTACAACGGACCGCACGATGCCTCAGATCAAACCCGGCAAGACGACGGGCGCAGCCCCGCGTGAAATCAGTTATTCGTTCTCGGCCAAGACACGCCCGGCGCGGGCGCTGATCCGTTCGATCGAGAACCTGACAGGGCGGCCGCGCCTGCTGCGTATGGCGCTGGGCTATGAGCGCGAGGTCGAAGCAGGGCGTGATTTCTGGGAAGTCATGCAGGAGCGGTATGGCCTGACGCTGGAATTGGGCGGCGAGAGGCTGGACGGTATCCCGGCTGAGGGGCCGCTGGTGCTGGTCGCGAACCATCCCTATGGCATTCTTGACGGGCTGGCGATGGGGCGGATCCTGTCCGCGACCCGGGGCGATTTCCGCATCGTTGCTCATACCGTCTTTCGCAAGGCCAAGGACCTGCAGGATATCATCCTGCCCGTCGACTTTGCCGAGACGAAGGAGGCGATGGCCGTCAACCTTGCCACCCGCAAGGAATCGCTGCGCTATCTGGCCGAGGGCGGGGCGATCGGCATCTTCCCCGGCGGCACGGTCTCGACCGCGGCGAAACCCTTTGGCAAGGCGATGGACCCGCATTGGAAGACCTTCACCGCCAAGATGGTGGCGAAGTCGGGCGCGACCGTTGTCCCGATGTATTTCGAGGGTGCGAACTCGCGGCTGTTCCAGATCGCGAGCCATCTGAACCAGACGCTCCGCACCGCCCTGCTGATCAACGAATTCGACAGCCGCGTCGGCGAGCCCGTGCGTGCCACCATCGGCAAACCGCTGCCGCCTGCCGAGATCACGGCGCGTGCCCGCGACAGCCGCGAGCTGATGGACTATCTTCGACGAGAAACCTACTCGCTCGCGCCCACGGACAAGAAAGACTTCTCCTACGGGCTTTACCTCGGCTGACCTGACCGCCGAGCGCCATGGCACCGCTGCGACGTTGACGGTACCACGCCAATCCGACATCTAGAGATCCGCCCGCGTAGGGTGCGTCTGTGACGCACCCTTGAGGCGAGAGGGAGACCATCATGACCAACAGGATCGCGATCCTCGGGGCCAGCGGCTATACAGGCGCCGAGCTTGCCCGCGTCATTGCCACCCATCCTGATATGGAGATCACAGCGCTCGCCGCCGACCGCAAGGCGGGGATGGAGATGCGCGCAGTCTTTCCTCATTTGCGTCATCTCGACTTGCCGACGCTGGTCAAGATCGGCGACATCGATTTCGCCGACATCGATCTCGCCTTCTGCGGTCTGCCACACGCCACCAGCCAGAAAGTGATCCGCGATCTGCCCCGCGATCTCAAGATTGTCGACCTCTCGGCCGATTTCCGGCTGCGCGACCCTGCGGTCTATGCCCTCTGGTACGGGCACGAGCATCTTGCGCTCGATCTCCAGGACGAGGCGGTCTACGGTCTGACCGAGTTCTACCGCGACGAGATCCGCGAAACCCGTCTGACGGCGGGCACCGGCTGCAACGCGGCGACGGGTATGTACCCGATCCTGCCGCTGCTTCAGGCCGGGCTGATTGATCCTGATGACATCATCATCAATCTCGCCACTGGGGTCTCCGGTGCAGGCCGGGCGCCCAAGGAAGGCATGCTGCACGCCGAAGTGTCCGAGGGCGCCCGGGCCTACAATGTCGCGAAACACCGGCACATGGCCGAGTTCGATCAGGAGTTCTCGAAGGCCGCAGGCCGCGAGGTCCGCGTGACCTTCGTGCCGCACTTGCTGCCGCAGAACCGGGGCATTCTGGCGACCGTCTATGTCCGGGGCGATGCCGCCGCCATCCACGATGCGCTCGCCGCTCGCTACGCGGGCGAGCCTATGATCCGTGTCCTGCCGATCGGCGAGGTGCCCGCGACCCAGCATGTCCGTGGCTCGAACTTCTGCGATCTCGGCGTGGTGCCGGATCGGGACATCCCTGGCAGACCGGGCGACCGGGTCATGCTGTTCTCGGCGCTCGACAATCTGACCAAGGGTGCGTCGGGTCAGGCGATCCAGAACGCCAATCTCATGCTCGGGCTCGAGGAGACCGCGGGGCTGATGCAAGCGCCGCTCTTCCCGTAATGCCAATCGCCACGGTGCAGCGCGGTGTCTGGCCCATCCTGAAGGAACTCGGGCGGCGCTACTCCAAGGACCAGGTTTCGGTTCTGGCGGGCTACATCGCCTATTCGGCGATGCTGGCCGGGTTGCCCTTCATGATCTTCGCCACCGCGCTGGCGGGGATCATCATCGATGAAACCTATACCGACCGGGCCATAGCACTTCTGTTCGAGACGGCGCCCGAGCATGTCGCCCGTACATTCGAGCCGGTGCTCCGCGAGGTGCTTGGCCGCGAGCGCTCGGGCGTTCTCACGCTCTCCATCCTTGGCACGCTCTACGCCGCATCGAACGGCTGCGATGCGATCAGGATCGGCCTCGACCGGGCCTATGATGTCGAAAGCACGCGCGGGTTCCTGCGGAACCGGCTGGTGGCGATCGGCTTCGTGCTGATCGGCTTTCTGACCTTCGCGGTCCTGACGGTGCTGATCGTCTTTGCGCCGCTGATGTTCCGTCTGCTGGATGAATGGACGCCGATCGAGATCACGACCAACACCGTGGCCGTGCGCTATCTGATCGGCGCGGCGGTGCTCTATGGGTTCCTCTGGATCAATCATCGTTTTCTGCCGTCACGCCAGATGAAGGGAATGCGCCTCTGGCCCGGTATCCTCGCCAGCGTGCTGCTCTGGGGGCTGATTGCGTCGGCCATGTCGGTCTATCTCGCCTTCGCGCCGGACTACTCGCTGACCTATGGCGCTCTGGCAGGCGTCATTGTGACGCTCCTCTTCTTCTTCCTGACAGGAAATGCGATATTGTTGGGAGCAGAGATCAATGCCGCGCTGAATTTCGAGGCACCGCCCGACGGGTCGGGCTCGGCGGTCAGGCCAGATGAGGAACGGAACGAGAAGCATGGCGAGTAAAAAGGCAAAGCGCATCCGGATGCTGGTCTTCGGCGGGGTGCTGTTGGCGAGCGCGGCGGGGCTGTTCGGCTTCCTTGCTCAGGATGCCATCGCGTTCTTCAAATCTCCTACCGAACTGGTCGAAGGGGCCTATCGCCCGGATCAACTTCTGCGCGTAGGCGGTCTGGTTGTCGACGGCTCGACCGGCCAGCAGGGCGCGACCCATGTCTTCGAGGTCACCGATGGCAACGGCACCGTGAAGGTCGCCTTCAAGGGCGTTCTGCCTGACCTGTTCCGCGAGGGACAGGGGATCGTCGCCGAGGGCTACTGGCGCGAGGGATCGTTCGTGGCGACCGAGGTGCTCGCCAAGCACGACGAGAATTACATGCCCAAGGAAGTCGCCGACGCGCTGAAGGAGCAGGGCCACTTCCGCCCCGATAGCTGACACAAGGGTGCGTCACGGACGCACCCTACGCCATGTCGCGCTACACCCCGTAGGGTGCGTCCGTGACATGTAGCGCCCGATGAGTTTCCTTTACCAGAAGCAGTAAACCGTTTAGTTGAGTTTGAAG
>JBCBOR010000069.1:0-24983 GCA_039821125.1 Pseudomonadota bacterium | reverse complement strand
TTTATCGATTTAATTGGTCACTCGCCCGCTTGGGCACGATCACTGTTGCGCGGCCTGGCGCTCACGCTCGATCTTGCGCCAATTGGCAACATTCCGATTGTGCTCATCCAGCGTCTCGGCAAACGCATGGCCGCCGGTGCCGTCCGCCACGAAATAGAAGTAGGGCGTTTCGTCGGGATCAGCGACAGCCCGGATCGATTCGCGGCCCGGATTCGCAATGGGCGTCGGCGGCAGCCCTTCGATGACATAGGTGTTGTAGGGCGTCGCCGCTGCCAGTTCCGAGCGCCGCAGCCCACGGCCCAGCGGCGCTGTGCCCAGCGTGATGCCATAGATCACCGTCGGATCGGTCTGCAGCTTCATGCCCTTGTTGAGCCGGTTCACGAAAACCGAGGCGACCTTCTTGTGTTCCTCGGGCCGCGTCTCCTTCTCGACAATCGAGGCGAGGATCAGCAGTTGTTCCTTCGACTCGAGCGGCAGGTCAGGCGCGCGTGCCTCCCACGCGGCATCGAGTTCCTTTTGCATCGCCGCCTGCATGGTCTCGATCACGCTCTGGCGCGTATCACCGCGGCTGAAACTGTAGGTGTCCGGCATCAGCGAGCCTTCGGCGGGCATCTCCTCGATCTCACCGGTCAGCAGGCGCATCTCGTTCAGCCGGTCCACGGCCATGGCAACGGTCATACCCTCGGGGATCGTCACCGAGTACTGGATCGAGCGGCCGGAGGTGACGATCTCGAGGATCTCTTCGACAGAAGCGGCGGGCGGGATCTCGTACTCGCCGAATTTCAGATCACCGGCTTGCCCGGAATACCGGGCGGCCAGCCGGAACATCATCGCACTTTCGATCGCCCCGGCTTCGAACAACTGCTCGGCGATGGTGCCAAGGCTGGCCCCGCGCTCGACCTTGACGAAGGCCGCCTCGTCCAACGGACCGGGCGCTGTGACCTGTTCTCGCGCGATGCCAAGCGCTGCAAGGAAGACGAGCCCTGCGACTACGAGGATCGTCATCGTGTTCGCAGCGATCGCTTTCATCAGGCGTCAGGCCTCCGGCGCCTTGCCGAAAACGATCGATGCATTCGTCCCGCCAAAACCGAAGCTGTTCGACAGGGCGAACGAGATCTCCCGCTCGCGCTTCACCAGCGGCGCAAGGTCGATATCGGTCTCGACCGAGGGGTTTTCCAGGTTCAGCGTCGGCGGGGCCACCTGATCGCGGATCGCGAGGATCGAGAAAATCGCCTCGATCGCCCCGGCTGCACCAAGCAGATGCCCGGTCGAGGATTTGGTCGAGCTCATCGTCACGCCCGAGGTTTTGCCCTTCAGCAGCCTTTCGACCGCCTTCAGCTCGATCTCGTCGCCCACCGGGGTCGAGGTGCCGTGTGCATTCACATAGTCGATATCGCCGGCATCCAGCCCCGCGCTTTTCAGCGCAGCGGCCATGGACCGATACCCGCCATCCCCGTCCGGCGAAGGCGACGTGATGTGATAGGCATCGCCCGACAGGCCATAGCCCAGAACTTCGGCATAGATCTTCGCGCCGCGCGCGCGGGCATGCTCGAGTTCCTCGAGCACGACAACCCCGGCACCTTCGCCCATCACGAAGCCATCGCGGCCCGCATCGTAGGGCCGCGATGCGGTCTCCGGCGCGTCGTTGTAGGAGGTCGACAAAGCCTTGCACGCGGCAAAGCCCGCGAGCGAGATCTCGCAGACCGGGCTTTCGGCACCGCCCGCCAGCATGACATCCGCATCGCCATAGGCAATGAGCCGCGCGGCATCGCCGATCGCATGGGCGCCGGTGGAGCAAGCTGTCACCACGGCATGGTTCGGACCCTTGAAGCCGTATTTGATGCTGACCTGCCCCGAGCAGAGATTGATCAGGGCCGACGGGATGAAGAACGGGCTGACCCGGCGCGGTCCGCGTTCCTTCAGCGTGATCGCGGTCTCGGCGATCGTCTCGACCCCGCCGATACCCGAGCCGATCATGACCCCGGTGCGGTTGAGCTCCTCGGGGTCTTCGGGCGTCCACGCCGCATCCTCCACCGCCTGCTGGGCTGCAGTCAGAGCATAGGTGATGAACCGGTCGATCTTGCGCTGGTCCTTGGGCGCGACCCAGGCGTCCATATCGTAGGTGCCGTCCGAACCGTCGCCCAGAGGGATCTCGCACGCGATCTGACACGGCAGATGCCCGGCATCGAAATGCTTGATTGTGCCTGCGCCTGACTGCCCGGCCAGAAGCCGGCTCCAGCTCTCCTCGACCCCGCAGGCCAAAGGAGACACCAGCCCCAACCCCGTCACCACCACTCGGCGCATCAGGCACTCCCCCTCTTATCGTCGCGCATCAGGTTCCGCGTTGCCGCAGCACCGCCGATCCGGACCGGGACGTCGCTGTACATGTGTATACGCGACAAAATTTCCGCCATTCAAATCAAAAACGCGGCCAAGGCTCCCGCCTACCGCCGCGTTTCCAAAATTTTTCAGGACGTTAGGACTTTTCGGTGATGAATTTGACCGCATCGCCAAAAGTCTGGATCGACTCTGCCGCGTCATCGGGGATCTCGATCCCGAACTCTTCCTCGAACGCCATCACCAGTTCGACCGTGTCCAGGCTGTCCGCGCCCAGATCGTCGATGAAAGACGCATTCTCGGCGACCTTGTCTTCATCCACACCCAGGTGCTCGACAACAATTTTCTTAACGCGATCTGCGATGTCGCTCATGTTTCTACCTCGTAAGTCCCGGCCGTTCGGCCGCTCAGATTGACGTGCGGTGTGTGTGCCGCTCTGACGTCCCGTATCGCGCGCCGGGCGGCCGCGACCCCCGCCAGATAGCCCGCGCTTCCCTTATCAACAAGTATTGAAAAGCGCAAATCGTCATTTTTCGCCGATTACACCGCGCGCTGGGCCCCGATCCGGCGCAACGGATCACAGGTTATGCCTGTACTCAGAGGATGGCGCGGTTCGCCGCCTGTCGGGCAAAACGCTCGGCCACATGATCATAGAGGCGCTGATCATCGTCCAGTGCCGCGGCCAGTTTCGAGCGCAAGCCGGAGCCCAGCGGATCGGTTCGCGGGCGACGTGCATGACGGTTCGAGAAGGCCTTGGTGTTGAAATCAGTCCCGGTTGCGCGCGACAGAAGCGTGAGGAACTCGGGCAACCGATCGGTGGGAGCGCCTAGATATACGGCGCGGTCAACGTTGGCGCAGGCCTCGTCGGGGTCGCCGGACAGCGCGAAGTAGCGGCACTGTGTATTGAACCGCCACGTATCGGCGTTCTTCAGGCGCAGGGTGACGTATTCCTCGACATCGCCCGCAAGATAAAGGCGCTTCCAGTGCGCCTTCGGTGGCTGCGCCGGAGGGGTCTTTGGCGTCATGTAGTAGTAGAGCGAGAGGAACCGGTCGACCGGGTCGCGCAGCAGCGTCAGCACGCGAACCCTGCGGTGAGGCGGGCGAGGACGGGAGAACAGGCCGACATGGCCACCCGCCGCGCGAACATGGCGATATGACTGGTTGGGCCGGCCCAGCGCATCCTTCAGCGCGTGTCGCACATTGTCCTGAGCCCGCAGGATGCGGCGGCGCATCTGGTCATGCCAGAGGGATAGTCCGCGCTCCAGGCTCTCCACCGGATCGGGGCGCAGGTCGCGATACGCCTCCGGTCCGAGGATGCGGATGATCTCGTTGCGCACGGTGGTCCCGCCGGTCTTCATGATGTGCACCAGGAACAGGAGATCGCCAAGATCAATCTCCGTCCCCTGTCCCGCGGTCTTGCCCATCGCCACGCGGCCCCCGTTCCTGCGCTCTCCGTCCGCGATTGCAGCGGCGCGTGCCGCGATTCTCACACAAAACCCGCAAACGGACCTGAAACACATCCCGCTACAATTGAAACACATCTCCCCTTGCCGGGACATGTTGGTGCTACGTGCGCTGCCTAAGGTCTCTCTCACGGCCAAGGGATGGTCCCGGCCAAACCATTGACACCAGGGGACAAAGTCATGACCAAGCGCATTTACACCCAGCATCTTCAGTACACCGCAGCTGGCGAGCTGCGTTTCAACCGCGGCCTCGAGCTGGCCTCCAACACGCTGCACGGGATGGCCCCGACGATGATGGAGACCTGCACGCTCGGCCGCATCAAGGTGAACCGCGACCGGGGCCGTTGAACGGCCCCGCACCCCCGCTCAGATCATCGCCATGCCGCCATTCACATGGATCGTCTGGCCCGTGACATAGGACGCCTCGGGCGAGGCGAGGAACAGGGTCGCTGCCGCACATTCCTCGGCTGTGCCCATGCGGCCCGCAGGAATGGCAGTCAGGATCTTGGTCTTCTGATCATCGGTTAGCTTGTCGGTCATCGCGGTCTCGATGAACCCGGGGGCCACGCAATTGACCGTCACGTTGCGTGACGCCACCTCGGACGCCAGTGACTTCGACATGCCGATCAAACCGGCCTTGGCCGCGGCATAGTTGCCCTGCCCCGGATTACCGGTCACCCCGACGACCGAGGTGATGCCGATGATCCGGCCCCAGCGCGCCTTCATCATGCCGCGCAGCACCGCCTTCGAGAGCCGGAAGGCCGCCGTCAGGTTGACCTGCAACACCTGATCCCACTCGTCCTCGGACATGCGCATGAAGAGATTGTCGCGGGTGATCCCGGCATTGTTCACCAGGATATCCAGACCGCCCATGGCCTCGGACGCCGCCTTGGGCAGCGCGTCCACCGCTGCCATGTCCGACAGGTTCGCCGGGGTGACATGCGCCCGCTCGCCAAGCTCGGCCGCAAGCGCGTTCAGCGGATCGACCCGCGTTCCGTGCAGCGCAACCGAGGCCCCGGCACCGTGCAGCGCCCGGGCAATCTCCGCCCCGATGCCGCCGGATGCGCCTGTCACAAGCGCGGATTTCCCCGTCAGATCAAACATGTCTCTCTCCTCGTCTTGTCCTGTGCCACCCGCGCAGCGCCGTGTGTCTGCCGCGCGCGGGTGGGTGGGCAAAGTCCTGCCTCGTCACCAGCGCAGGTCGCGCCAGGGAGCGCGCGGCAGACCATTAAACCGCTGCTTCAGATAGCTTTTTTACGTCATCCGGGCCATTGACCGCGGTCGCGGCCAGCGACTTGTCGATCCGCCGGGCCATGCCGCTTAACGCCTTACCCGCACCGATCTCGACCAGTTCGGTCACGCCCTGGGCGGCCATGAACTGGACGCTTTCCCGCCAGCGGACAGAGCCTGTCACCTGCTCGACCAGCAGTGAGCGGATCTCATCGGGGTCGCTCACCGCCGCGGCCCGGACATTCGCAACCAGAGGCACCGCGGGGGTCTTGATCTCGACCTCGGCCAAGGCCTCGGCCATCCGGTCCGCCGCTGGCTGCATCAGCGCGCAGTGGAACGGCGCGGAGACCGGCAGCAGCAACGCACGCCGCGCGCCCTTTGCCTTGGCGATCTCGACAGCGCGTTCCACCGCTGCCTTGTCGCCCGAGACGACGACCTGCGCCGGATCATTGTCATTCGCGGCCTGGCAGATCTCGCCCTCTGCCGCCTCCTCGGCCACGGCTGCGGCGGTCTCGAAATCAAGCCCCAGCAGCGCCGCCATGGCGCCTGTGCCCACAGGTGTCGCTTCCTGCATCGCGTGGCCGCGTACCCGCAACAGTCGCGCCGTGTCGGCCACTGTCAGGGCTCCGGCTGCCGCAAGCGCCGAGTACTCGCCGAGCGAATGCCCTGCCACGAACGCGGCGGCGTCCACCGCAACGCCCTCGGCCTCCAGCGCCCGCATTGCCGCCAGCGAGGTCGCCATCAGCGCGGGCTGCGCATTGGCCGTCAGGGTCAGATCGTCCTGTGAGCCCTCCCAGATCAGAGCCGACAGGGACTCGCCCAAGGCCGCATCGACCTCGTCGAAAACCGCTCTGGCCACGGGATAGGCCTCGGCCAGATCCTTGCCCATACCGATGGTCTGGGCCCCCTGGCCCGGAAAGGTGAATGCGCGCATCTCCGCCCCTTGGTCTTGCGTTTTGCTCTCCCTGCGGCAGCGCTGCTAGAGTGTCAAGAGCACCCTGAACACCGAAAGGACGCCCCTGCATGGCCGTAAAGCGCATTGTCCGCGACGTCGCGGCGCCAGACCCCAAGCTGGCCGACGCCTTCTATGGCGATCTTCTGGGGCTCGACGTGCTGATGGATTTCGGGTGGATCCGCACCTATGGCGGCCCGGCCGAGACCCGTGTGCAGATCTCGATCGCGTCCGAAGGCGGTAGCGGCACGCCGGTCCCCGACCTCTCGATCGAAGTCGACAATGTCGACGAGATCCAGCGGCGCGCCCGTGCAGCCGGCTTCGAGATCACCTATCCGCTGACGGACGAGCCCTGGGGTGTGCGCCGCTTCTTCGTACGCGACCCGTTCGGGCAGATCGTCAACATTCTCGGCCACACGTGACCGGTCGCAGGTTTCAGAACATCGCCTCGTAGCGGGAGTTCACAAGGATCTCGGCGACCGAGGCGTTGTTTGGCAGGCTCAGCGCGTAGGCCACGGTCTCGGCGATGGCCTCGGGCTCGATCTTGAAGGCGCCGTCGGGGACCTGAATGTGTTCGACCATGCGGGTGTCGACCATGCCCGGACAGACCGAGGTCGCGCGGATCCCATCCTCCCATCCCGCCTGACGCACCGCATGGGTCAGCGCCATCGCCGCGTGTTTCGATGCCGAATAGCCAAGGATCTGGTGACGCAGCACGCGCTTGCCTGCAAGCGAGACGATGGAGACAACGCGCCCATGACCGGACGCACGCAACGCTGGCAGAGCGGCGCGCACAAGCCGCAACGGCCCCTTGAAGTTCACATCGAACATCTGATCGAACTCGTCATCGGTGCCGGTCTCGAGGCTCCCGCCGATCTCGACCCCTGCATTCATCACCATACCGTCGATGCGCCCGAACCGCTCCTGCGTGGCCGCGGCCCAATCGGTCGAGGTGCCGGCATCCGTCGCCTCCCAGACATGGGTCAGCGCATCGCCAAGCCCGTCCAGCGGGATGCCCGCCGGATCGCGCGCCCCAAGGCTGAGGGTGTAGCCCCGCGCCGCCAGCGCCCGGGCAGTCGCGAGCCCGATGCCCCGGTTCGCCCCCGAGATCATGATCACCCGTCCGTTCGGCTCCAGCATACCCGCCTCCTGTTCTCTGAGCACAACCATTAAGGCACGGGTCGCGATGCGGGGAAACCCTCAGGAACAGGGTTCGAGATCGCCCGGCTCGATCGACAGCACAACGACCTTGCCGGGGAAGGGCGGGACCGTGTTCGAGGTGGCCCCGGTCAGGGCGAGGCGATACCCCCCGCCCACGGCGCGTCCAAAGGCGACATTCGTGATGAATCTCAACGTGGTCGGCGTGCCATGTCCCTCGATGCGGTCTCCACCGAAGGACAGCACATAGCCCGCGCCGTACATCGCCACCCAGAGGCAGCCATCGGGCCCGATCTCGAGCCCGTCCGGCCCGGCTTCGGCATAACCCGTCCTGTCGAGTTGCAGCGTGGCGTCGTCGATCAGCACCTCAGGCGCGCCAAGCCCCTCGTCCGTGATCGGGTAGCTCAGCACCCGGCGTGCCAGATGCTCCGAGAGCAACAGGCGTCCGCCGGCGCGATCCACATGCACGCCGTTGCCATAGTGGAGGCCCGTGATGTGCCGGGTCAGCGTGCCATCGGACGAGAAATAATAGAGCGCCCCTTCGGCGGGCGCGCGGGCCGAGAAGCGCCCGGGATCGGTGAACCACACGCCGCCACGGGCATCGGTGCTGGCATCGTTCGGATTGCGCAGCCGGTTGCCATCCTTGTCCTGCCGGATCATGCGCAGAACCCGGCCGGTCCGATCGACCTGGGCCAGCGCCCCCTCGAGATGGCAGAGCACGATGAAACCGCCGCGATAGGGGGCTATGGCCGTCGGTCCGCATCCCTCGCGCTCGACAAAGGGCACGGGCTTGCCCCGTCCCTGCCACCGCATGATCCTGTGCGCCGTCATCTCGGCCCAGTAGAGCGCGCCGCCCTGCCAGAGCGGCCCCTCGGGGTAGGAAGCGGCCCATGTCTCGGCCCGCGCCATGCCGCCACTCAAGGCAAGGAGAAGCAGCGCCGCAAGCAGCCTCATTTTGGGGCCCGCCGCCCGATCGCGAACAGCGCAAGCGCGATCACCGCCGTGATCGCCGCGAAGATGATCGTGATCGCGTTCGAGCCGATGGCAGGCACGAGATAGAAGGTCGTGACCCAGACACCGAGAATGTTGCCGCAGGTCGAGATGCCGTAGACCATCCCGGTCTGGCGTCCGCTCGCCTCGGTCGAGATCAACAGGAGCCGCACGGCAAAGGGCGAAAAACAGGCGATCAGGACCAGCGGCACGAAGATCAGCCCAGCGGTGGCCAGGGTCACCCCCATGCGCCCGTCACCGAAGGTGACGATGACCCACTCGATCATCGGGTCCTTCAACGTCGGGATCGCCGCCATTGCGACCGCTGCGCACAGCACGAGAATGCCCAGCACACCGGCGGAGGGCGCACGATCCACCAGCCGCCCGCCCAGGAAATAGCCGACCATCAAGGCGAACAGCGTGACCGAGATGATCGCCGCCCAGGTGTAGATGCCCGACCCGAACCAGGGGTTGAGATAGCGGCTGCTGAGCATCTCGAACCCCATCAGGACGAAACCGAGCACAAACCCGATGGTATAGATCGAACGACGATAAGCGGCAGGCGTCATGGCAGGGACCTTCAGCAAGGGTGCGTCACGGACGCACCCTACGACACGGAGCGCCAGGCCCCGTAGGGTGCGTCCGTGACGCACCCTTGTCGATGGTGAGCGCCATCATTGCCCGGCCGGTTGCGAGATCTGATCGAGCCCGGCATTGTGCCGCTCGATCGATTTCAGCATCTCGACCGGAGCGAAGTCATCGACCAGCGGCTCGGCCTCGGGCGGCGCGGTCAGCAGACGCCGCGCGCCCAGCAACCCGTCGAGCGGGTACTTGAACCCCTGCGCCGCTTGCAGCGCCTCGGCCCGGGCCGCCAGATCCGCGTGAGCAATCCGCGGTCCGTCATAGGCGATCGCGACCACATTGCCTTGCGCAGGGTAGAGCTCGACCTGTTCGAACACGCTCGCCAGTGTTGCCACTGCGGCATCGAACAGCATCGTCGTCGGCTCGATGTTCTGGGCCAGCACGCCGCCCGGCTTCAGGCGCCGCTTCGCTGTCTGGTAGAACTCGCGCGTCAGCATGTGGAAGGGCACGAACGGCCCCCTGTACGCATCGACCATGATCACATCGTGCGCGGTCTTGTCCCGCACCAGATGGATGCGCCCGTCCCGCGCAGTGATCTCGAATGTCTCGTTTGGCTTCAGGTCGAAATGCTCTTCGGCCAGTTCGATCACCTCCGGGTCCAGTTCCACCGAGTTGATCTTCAGCTGAGGCATATGAAGATTGAGATACGCGGCTGTGCGCCCGCCCCCAAGCCCGATCTCGAGCAGCGATGCCGGAGCCTCAGGGTAGGCCAGCGCGACGGTCAGATACCGCGTATAGGCCACGGGCAAGGCGCGCGCGTCGCTGCGGTCATAGACCGACTCGGTCCAGAACCGCTTGTTGCGCCCGAACTGCATGATCACCAGATCGCCCTGCTCGTAGACGTAGATGTTGTTGTAGAGCGACTCCCGGCTCTCCAGCAAGGTGCCCTGCGCCGCAGCAGGCGGCGCAAGCACCGCCAGCGCAACGCCGCAGCAGAGCGCGGCCAGTGAGAGGATCCTTCGCATCGCGCGCCCTTCGTCCGAGTTCATGTGGTCACTCCGCGGCAGATATAGGCGGAATGCCCGTGATCGGAAACCCACCCTGTTCTGCGAACAGCGCGCACGCGTCCGTGATCAATGGCTTGCACAGCGCGCGCGAATGTCTAAGGGTCCGGACATGACATCCGGGGGAAGCCGATTCTGCGCGCACATCGCGTCCGTGCTGTCGGTGGCGACCCTCGTTGCCACCGCAGGGTGCGGTGGTGGCGGCGCTGATGATGACGGGTTGAGCGGGCCGCTCTTTGACGCGCCCTCGACCGCCATCAGCTATGAGATTGTCCTGACAGGCCTGCCCGAGGAGGAGATGGTCGCGCTCGCCGAAGGCGCCCTCGCCGTCTACCGCCAGCAGGAGGATGGCGCACAAAGCCGCGCCTTCCTGAAGCAGCGCGCCAAGGGCGATGTCGACATCCTGAAGAAGATCCTGCGCTCACGCGGGTACTATCAGGGGACCGTCGATATTCAGGTCATGGACATGCCCGGGGATCCGGCATCGGCGGACGCGGATGACCCAGCGCCGTCCAGCGACGACGAGCCGGCCGAAGCCGATCCCGAGAGCGCCCTGGTCGAAATCACGGTGACGCCCGGTTCCGCCTTCACGCTGACCGGACACGATCTGACCATCGAAGACCCCTCGGGCACCGCGCCGGATCTCTCCGCCGCCGCCCTTGGCTCTCCGGTCGGCAGCCAGGCCGCGGCCGCGGATATCGTCGGCGCAGAGCGCGCTGCGGTCGACCGGCTGCAACGCACCGGCTTCCCTTACGCGAACAGCGGCAAGCGCCGCGCCGTCGCGGATCTCGAGAGCGCCGAGATCGAGGTGACGACCCCGATCGACGCTGGCCCTGCGGCCACGTTCGGCCCGCTCCGCTTCAACGGGCTCGAGGATGTGCGGGCCCGCTATCTGCGCACCTACCTGCCGTGGGAGGAGGGTGAGACCTTCGATCTGACGAAGCTGCGCGCCTTCCAGCAATCCCTGATCGGCACGGATCTCTTCGAGAGCGTCATCGTATCGCCGCCGGAGACACCGCCCGATACTGCCGGGCCAGCCCCCCTGGTCGTGCGCGTCGATGCCGAGGAACGGCCGTTCCAGACCCTGTCGGCCGGGCTGCGCTACAACACCGATGACGGCCCCTCCGTGACCGGCGGCTACCAGCACCGCAATCTCTTCGGCGAAAACGAGACGCTGACCGTCGAAGCCGAGCTCGGCCTGCAGATCCAGCGCTTCGGCGTCGGCTATCGCGAGCCGCAATACTTGCGCCCGGGGCAGGACCTGACCGCCAGCCTGGCGTTCCGGCGCGAGGAGGATGATGCCTTCGATGACCTCACCGTGACCGCCTTCGCCGGGCTCGAGCGCAAGTTGACCCCGCTCTGGACGGTGGGCGCCGGCGGTCTGCTTGAAGCCAGCCTGATCGAGGATGACGGCGAGGAGACCACGGCCTTCCTCGGCGGCCTGCCGGTCTTCGCGGCCTATGACAGCTCGGACGACACGCTCGATCCGACCAAGGGTATCCGCGCCAGGGCCGACATCACGCCCTTCATCGGCCTATTCGATGACGAACTCGCGCCGTTCCTGCAACTCGACACCACTGCGTCGACCTATTTCGACCTGACCGGGGAGAAGAAGTACATCTTCGCCGCACGCGGACGCTTCGCCTCGATCCTGGCCGAGGATCTCGACACCGTGCCCCAGACCCGGCGGCTCTATTCAGGCGGCGGCGGGTCGGTTCGCGGGTTCGCACAACGCTTCATCGGGCCGCTCGACGAGAACAACGATCCGACAGGCGGGCTGTCCGCCGTGGAACTCGGTGGCGAATTCCGGGGGCGGATCTTCGGCGATCTCGGCGTGGTCGTGTTCGTCGAGGCAGGCTCGGTCTCGGAAGAACAATTCCCCGATTTCAACGAAGGCGTTCAGGCCGCCGCGGGCGTTGGGTTCCGCTACTACTCACCAGCCGGACCGATCCGCGTCGATGTTGCCCTGCCGATCAATCCGCGCGATGCTGACGACGCATTCCAGCTCTATTTCTCCATCGGACAGGCGTTCTGATGCGCAGACTATTGATCCTTTCCATCCTATGTCTCGGCTTCGCCGCGGGACCGGCGCAGGCGCTGTTCTCGCTGCTAGGTGTCAAGAACTCGATGGTCGAGTTTCTGCTCGATCAGATCTCGACCGAGGGGGTCTTCGAGATCACGGTCGACGAGGTCGAGGAGCCAGAAGACGGTGTCACCGCCATCCGCGGCCTGAAGATCGCCGATGCGGGCGGTGTCTGGTTCACGGCGGAAAGCCTCGATTTCTCGTGGAACCCCTCGCGTCTCCTGCAGGGGGAGGTCGAGTTCTCGAACCTCGCCATGTCCGACATCGCCGTGCTGCGCCAGCCTGTGATGCCGGAGGGCGATCCAGATGCTGCTCCGGAAGCGCCTGCGGACACTCCGGACGACGGGGCCAGGTTCCAGTGGCCGCGGAGCCCGCTTGCCCTGCGGATCGACCGGCTGGCGCTGACGCGGGTTGCGATTGCGGAGGCGGTGCTCGGCCACGCGATTGCCTTCGATGCCGAAGGGGCCGCGCGGGACGAAGGCGACATCCAGTCTGCCCGCCTCGCGGTGCGCCGCACGGATGCGATCACCGGGACCATCGATTTCGACTATGCACGGGACTTCTCGACCAACACACTCGCGCTCAATCTGGCCGCGGCCGAGGCGCCCGGAGGGCTGGTGGCCACCCTTGCCGACCTGCCGAAGGATGCCCCGACCGAGGTAACGCTGCGGGCCGATGGCCCGCCCACGGACTGGCGCGCAACCTTCGATCTTGCGTTGGCCGACATGCTCTGGGCCGATGGGCAGGCCGCGATCAGCTACGAGGGCCCGCTCAAGGTCGATGCCGCGTTCTCGGCACGTCCCGGCGCACAGCTTCCGCAGGACATTGCAAACCTTCTGGGCACCGAGGCCGAGATCATCGCAAAGGCCGCTGAAGGCCCGGACGGCACGATCCTGATCGAGCAGGGGCAGATCACATCGCCCGATCTGCGCCTCACGGCATCGGGCACGTTCAATCGCAACACGCTCGCCTCGGACCTTGCGGTGGATCTTGCCGCCGAGGCGGGTCTGGCGGCGCCGTTTGATGGGGTGGATTTCGGTGGCCTGACCTTTGTCGGGCGCGTTGTCGGCGCGCCCGGGGATATCGCCGCCGATGGCGATCTGGTGCTGGCGGGTGTTGCCACCGCACCGGCCGATGTCGAGCGAGCCGAGCTGAGCGTCGACGTGCGCCAGTCCGGGCCGGACGACACGCCGACCACCGAGTTGTCAATCGCCGGCCTGACCCGGGGTCTGCGCCTCGACAAGATCGCGGCAGGCGTGATCGGTGATGCGGATGTGGAACTGGTGGCCACGCTGACCGGTCAGGATGTGGCGCTGGAGACGCTCTGGCTCGACTCGAACGTCCTGCGCCTGTCGGCCTCGGGCGTCGCCAATCTCGACACCCAGGATTTCGACCTTGGCTATGGGATCTCGGCGCCGGACATGGGGCCGGTCGCGGGCGCTTACGGGGTCGAGGCGACAGGCACGATCGATCTGACCGGCGCAGCCCAGCAGACCGGCGGCGTTCTGACCGCGACGATGAACTCCGCACTGAGCGCCTTTCGCCACCCGCTGGCCGAGGCCGCGCAGCTCGACCATCAGGGACAGGTCCGGCTGGACCCCGGCACCGAGGGAACGCCTGACACGATCACCTTCGAGATGACCGGCACAGGCGAGGGGCTGCGCATCGACCGGATCGGGCCGGAGGTCCTGGCCACCGTGACGATGGATGGCGCGGGAACGCTTGCCGGGGACGATCTGACCCTCAGCCAGGCGCGGCTACTGTCCCAGCCGCTGTCGGTGATCGCCTCGGGCCAGTTGAACCTCGACACCCTGATCGGTGCGCTGGACTATGACGTGCAGGCCCCGGCGACCGAAAGGGTTGCCAGCCTCTACGACGTGCCTGTCGGCGGCGTGCTGTCCGCCCGCGGGCGGGCGACCCTCGGCGGCAAGCAGACCGAACCTGTCGTGGCCGGAAACCTGACCATGACGGGGCTGGTCTGGGATGGCACGCGCTACGGTGATGTCACCCTTGGCCACGACGTGACCGCGTCAGCCTCGCCCAAGGGCGACCTCGACCTCACCGTGCGCGGCAGCCCGTTCGGCCCGGTGGACGTGAAGACCGGGTTCGCGCTGGAGCAACCGGTGCTAACGGTCACGGGCCTTACGGCGAGCGCCCTTGGGATCGCGGCCTCCGGCGATCTCAGGGCCAGTCTCGACGGCCCGTTCGCGACCGGTGATCTCGCGTTCAACGCCCGCGATCTGCGCGCCGCTGGGCGGTTTGCCGGGACGCCGCTGTCCGGGTCGTTGAAGGGCACCGCGCGCCTCACGGCACCGAACGGGCGCCAATCCGTCGCGCTGCGCGCAACCGGATCTGGCATCGCGACCGAGGGCGTTCGCATCGATGCACTGGATCTGGATGCCGCCGTGGCCAATGCGCTCGGCACACCGAGCGTAAAAGCCGATCTCGGCCTTGCATCGGTGACCGCCGGCAGCATTGCGCTGGAGCGCACGGACCTGACGGCGGGCGGGCCGCTCTCGGCGCTCAACCTGACGGTTACGACCCAGGGCACCCTGGACCGTAAGCCGCTGACCGCGACCACGACGGCGCGGGCCAATCTCTCAGGCCCGACCCTCCGCGCCACGGTGAACCGGCTCGAGGCTGCGCTCGACGCGGACGCCGTCAGCCTGAACCAGCCGATGCAGATCACCTCCCGCGCTGGCACCGTGGCGGTTCGCGGCATGGATCTTTCGCTGCCCGATGGGGGCAGCCTGATCGGAGATGTCACCAGCTATGGCGGCCCGCTTGGCGCGGATGTAACCATCAGTCTGCCAAGCCTTGCGTTCCTGAAGCGGCTCGCGGACGTACCCATCGCGTCGGGCGCCATCGATGCGACGGCCAGCTTCGACACACGGCGCGGGACCGGCGGCGCCAACATCGCGGGCCGCAACCTTGTGTTCGAGGATGTCGACACAGGCTCTGGCCTTGGCCTCGACACAACGCTCACGCTCGCCGGGCGCCGGGCCGAGATCGCAGCACAGGTCAGCGGCAATTTCGGCGAGCCGCTCCGCATCACGGCGAACGTGCCCCTGACAGGTGGCACACCGGGACTCGCCACGCGCGGGCCGGTTCAGGCAACGGTCGACTGGACGGGAGAGATCGGCGATCTCTGGGCGCTGGTCCCTGCCGCCGGGCACGTGCTGACCGGACAGACAACCATCGATCTGGGCATTGGTGGCGATATCTCGGCGCCTGAGATCACCGGCGGCGTGCGTGTGCGCGAAGGTGGCTATCAGAACACCGACTTCGGCACCATCCTGACGGGCCTGACGCTGGATACGACCCTGGCCCAGGGCGGCGATCTTGGCCTGTCGCTCCGCGCCAATGATGGCGCTGCCGGCACGATCGCGGTTGACGGCACGGTCGCGCTCGACGCCTCGGGCATCGACATCCGGACCAAAATCGGCAGCGCGGTGCTGGCCCGGCGCGACGACATCAAGGCCCGTATCGGCGGCACCATCGACGTCAAGGGCGCGGCCACGGCCCTGACAGTGGGCGGCAAGCTGACAGTCGAGGATGCCGAGGTTCGCCTGATCAACAACAACCCGCCAGGGATCGTCACACTTGGCGATGTGATCATCAAGGGCGCGCCCGAGCCCGAGCCCGATGACGACGCCTCCAGCGTCACGCTGAACATCGACGTGGACGCGCCAGGCCGGATCTTCGTGCGCGGCCGTGGTCTCGACAGCCAGTGGGGCATGGCGCTGGCAATCCGGGGCGACGCCGCGGCGCCCGATATTCGCGGCACGATCGAGCGTCAGCGCGGCCAGCTCAGCCTGATCGGCAAGACCTTCGATCTGGCGCGCGGGAAGATCAGCTTCGATGGCGGGCGCACGATCGACCCGCGCATCGACGTAATGCTCGAGCGCACGGACAACAACTTCACAGGCCGCATCGTGGTCGACGGCACGGCATCTGACCCGCAGCTCAGCTTCACCTCGACCCCGGCGCTGCCCGAGGACGAGGTTCTGCCGCGCACGCTCTTCGGCAAGTCCAGCCAGGCGCTGACGGCAAGCCAGGCGATCCAGCTTGGGATCGGTATCGCCACGCTGCTCGATGGCGGTGATGGTGCGCTCGGCAGCGTGCGCGGGGCCATCGGGGTCGACAGCCTCGATGTCGAACAGGACGCCGACGGCAACGCCTCCGTCGCCGCGGGCAAACAGGTGACCGAGGAAATCTGGGTCGGCACCAAGCAAAGCCTGGGCGAGGGCGGCACCTCGGTCGTTGTCGAAATCGACGTCTTCGAGGACATCCAGCTCGAGGCCGAGGTCGACGATGGCGGCTCCTCCTCGGTCGGGGTTCAATGGCAGACGGATTTCTGATGACACGGCAGGATCGGATCGAAGCGGCGCTGATCGGCGCCTATGTTGCGGATGCGGCGGCGCTGGGGCTGCACTGGCTCTATGACGCCGACCGGGTGGCGGCGCTGGCGCCGTCCGGTCTTGCCTTCCGTGCGCCGGATCAGGCGAATTTCGACGGCTACAAGGGCGTCTTCGTCCATCACGGCAAACGTGCGGGCGATCTCTCACAATACGGCGTGCAACTCCGTGTTGCCGTGCAGTCGGTGGCGGCCTCCGGCGGGTTCGACCTGACCGAGTATCAGGACCGGTTTGCCGCAACTTTTGGCCCGGGCGGCTCCTGGGTCGGCTACATGGACAAGGCGACCAAGGGCACTCTGGCCAATCTGGCCGCGGACCGGCGTGCGCCATCCGGGGCAGACGATGATCAGGTGCCCGCGGTTGCCAAACTGCCTGCGGTTCTGGCCCTCTCTGCGATCACCGCGGCCGAGATCGACGCTGCCGTCACCGCGACCAACGCGAACGACACGGCCCTCAGCCATGCCCGCCCGCTCGCGGCGATGCTGCGCTGCGCCTATGGTGGCGGGGACCGGGACGCATGCCTGACCGCAGCGACCGAGGCGGCAACCGGCGATGCCGAAGCAGCAATCCGTACGGCCCTCGAAACGCCACAGACCAAGACCGCCGTGTTCGCGGGCGAGATCGGGCGCGCCTGTCCGCTCCCTCAGGCCCTGCCCGTCATGATCCATATCACGCGGCATGCGTCCGGCCACCGAGACGCGGTCGAGCGCAACATGCTGGCGGCGGGTGACACGTGCGGGCGCGCCATCTGCCTCGGCGCCTTGTTCGGAGCCCTCTATGGGATCGGCCCCGACGGTGTCCCGCTCGACTGGATCGGGCGCCTGACCGACATCGCGCCCCTGACCGCCGAGATCGCCGCCCTGACCTCATCTGCCCCCTGAGCGCACCGCTCGGGGCGCCGCCCCGGGGCGGGTGGGCAAAGTGCACCGGTCCAGCCCGCGCAGCACTGGCCGGGGAGGGGCGGCGCCCCCGTGCCCAAACACTTTCAACCGGACCTAGCCGACCAGATTGTCCGGGCCGAACGAATCCGGCAAAAGCGCGTCCAGCGTGTACCGCCCGATCACCCCGGCATCAGTACAGATCAAGATCGGCGTGTCCGGCGCGGCAAACTCGCGGATCTTCTGCCGGCACCCACCGCAGGGCGTGCACAGCGCCGCGCCCGGCCCGGCGATGGCGAGCGCGATGATACGCCGCCCGCCCGCCGCGACCATTGCCGAGATGGCGGAGGCCTCGGCGCAGACCCCTTGCGGATAGGCCGCGTTCTCGACATTGCACCCGACATGAACCCTGCCGGTCTCATCCTCGATCGCCGCACCGACGGGATGACCTGAATAGGGCGCGTAGGCCCGGTCCCGAACGGCCAGCGCCGCGCCGACCAACGCAGCTTCCGACGCCGCGGGCCCCTCAGTGCTCCTTGACATAGGGCGTTCCCAAAGCACGTGGCGGAATCGCCCGGCCGAAGAACCCGGCCAGAAGGATCACCGTGAAGATATAGGGCAGGATCGGGATCAGCGCGGTCGGCGCCTCGCCGATCAGCGGCAACTCGACCCCCTGCAGGCGCGGCGTGATCGTCTCGAGGAACCCGAACAGCAGGCACGCACCAAACGCTGTCCAAGGGCGCCACTTGCCGATGATCATGGCCGCAAGCGCGATGAAGCCCTTGCCCGCCGACATCTCGCGCACGAACCCAGCGCCATGCGCTGTCGAGAGATAGGCGCCGGCGATCCCGCAGAGCACGCCGGCGATCAGCACCCCGCGATAGCGCAGCGCCGTAACGGAGACACCAGCGCTGTCGACAGCAGCCGGGGTCTCCCCCACCGCCCGCAGGCGCAGACCGAACGTGGTGCGATAGAGCGCCCACCAGATCAGCGGCACGGCGAGGAGCGCCGCATAGACCAGCAGGTTATGGCCGGACAGCAAACCGCTGTAGACCGGGCCGAGGACCGGCACGCCTGCCAGCGTCTCGGACAGCGGGAAGTCGAGCGGTCGGAACCGCTCGGCGATGTCCAGAGGCGGCTGCCCGCGCGGGAACAGCGCGATACCGATGACCACCGACAGGCCGAGCGCGAGGAAGTTCACGGCAACGCCGGAGATGATCTGCTCGCCCCGGTGCGTGATACAGGCAAACCCGTGGATCAGCGAGAACACCGACGAGGCCGCGATGGCCGCGATCAGGCCGAGCCACGCCGATCCGGTCAGCGCCGCCACGGTGGCCGCAGCGAAAGCGCCGATCAGAAGCTTGCCCTCGAGCCCGATATCGATCACGCCCGAGCGTTCCGAGACCAGCCCCGCCATGGCGCACAGGATCAACGGCGTCGCAAGGCGCAGGGTCCCGTTCAGGATCGGGATGAGATCGGAAAGAAACTCAGCCATCCGTCGACCGCCGCGCCAGGAACAGCCGTGCCAGCCACGGCGTGAACATATAGGCCAGCGCACCCGAGAACAGGATGATGAGGCCCTGGATCACCAGCACCATCTCGCGGCGGATCGAGTCGAACTCGAAATCAAGCTCGGCCCCGCCTTGCCAGAGCGCGCCGAACAGCAGGCTGGCCAGCACGATCCCGATCGGGTGGTTGCGGCCCATCAGCGCCACGGCGATGCCGGTGAACCCATACCCGCCGGAGAAGTTCAGCACGAGTTTCTCCTGCGCGCCGAGGATCTCGTTCACGGCCATCAGACCCGCCAGCGCGCCGGAGATCGCCATGATGATCACGACCATGCGCTTGACCGGGATGCCGGCATAGACCGCGGCGGGCTCGGAATGGCCAAGCGCGCGCACGGCGTAGCCGAACTTGGTGCGCCAGATCAGGATCCAAACGCCGACACAGGCCAGCAGCGCCAGCACGAACGAGATGTTCAGTGGCGAGCGCGCGATCTTGATGCCGAACCATGCCGCCATCTCGTCAAAGCGAGGCATGGTCGCGGTATCGGCAAAAGCGCGGGTCTGGGGCGAGCCCTGGCCCGAACTCATCATCACGCCGGAGAGAAGCGCCACCAGAACCCCCGCCGCAATGAAGTTGAACATGATCGTGGTGATCACGATGTGGCTGCCGCGATAGGCCTGCAGCCAGCCCGGGACGAACGCCCAGGCCGCGCCGAACAGAGCCGCACCGAGAATGGCGACCGGGATCACGACAATCCCTGGCAGATAGGGGTCGAGCCAGAGGCACACCAGCGCAACACCGAGGCCGCCAAGCGTCGCCTGTCCCTCGCCGCCGATGTTGAACAACATGGCATGGAAGGCGACGGCGACCGCGAGGCCGGTGAAGATGAAGTTCGTCGTGTAGTAAAGCGTGTAGCCGAGCGAGCCCGGGTAGACGAACGCGCCGTTGATCATCACGGTCATCGCACGGACCGGATCTTCGCCGATCAGGGCGACGACGACACCGGCCACGAGAAACGCCAGGGTGAGATTGATGAGCGGGATCAGGCCGATCTCGACCCATCTGGGCAGGGGCGATGTCATTCGGACACCTGCCCCGCAGACCAGCGGTGGCGGCGGGGCCCAAATGCGGCCATGTCCGTCTTTTGACGGACCGGGAGGCAGAATGCCTCCCGCTGCGCGCAGGCGCGCAGATGGCCGCATCTGGGCCCTTGGCCAATGGGTCGCCAAGAATTCATGCCGCTGCACCCTCGATACCGGCCATCATCAGACCCAGTTTCTGGCGATCCGCCTCAGCCCGGGCGACCGTGCCGACGACCTGTCCCGCGTTCATCACCATGATACGGTCCGACAGGGCGAGGATCTCGTCCAACTCGACCGAGACCAACAGGATCGCGCAGCCCTGTTCCTTCAGCGCGACGATCTGCGCATGAATGAACTCGATCGCACCAATGTCGACCCCGCGGGTCGGCTGGCCGATCAGCAAAACCTTGGGTGCCGCGCCGATCTCGCGGGCCAGCACGATTTTCTGCTGGTTGCCACCCGAAAAGCCCCGCGCGGCAAGGCGTGGATTGGGCGGGCGCACATCGAACGCCTCGATCATGCCCTCGGTCAGGGACTGCATCGCGCCGGGATCGGTGAAAAGCCCCGTCCCCGCCCCGTCGCCCATGTGGTAGCCAAGCACGGCATTCTCGCGTGCCTCGAAGGGCAGCACGAGCCCCGCGCGGTGGCGATCCTCGGGTACATGAGCAAGGCCAAGGTCCCGCATCTCGGACGGCGTCACCCGGTGCGCCCGGTCGATCCGCTGTCCGGCGAAGTCGATCTCACCTGACTGGACCGGCGCAATTCCCGAGAGCAGTTGCAACAGTTCGGACTGCCCGTTGCCGGAGACGCCAGCGATGCCGAGGATCTCGCCCGCGCGCAGCTCGAGCGAGACATCGGACAGCCGCGCCACCCCGGCCCCGTCCTTCCAGGTCAATCCGCGGGCCGTCAGCAACGCGTCGCCCGCGACTGCCTCGCTGCGCGCAGCTTCCAGCAGGACCGAGCGGCCGACCATCAGCTCGGCCAGCTCCTCTCGCGTCGTCTCGGACGGCACCCGGTGCCCGACCATCCGACCATGGCGCATGACCGAGACGGCGTCGCACCCCTCCATGATCTCGCGCAGCTTGTGGGTGATCAGTAGGATCGTGACGCCATCATCCCGAAGCCCGCGCAGGATGTCGAAGAGCCGGTCGGTCTCGTCCGGCGTTAGCACCCCGGTCGGCTCGTCCAGGATTAGGATCCGCGCACCGCGGCGCAGCGCCTTGAGGATCTCGACCCGCTGTTGCAGCCCCACCGGCAGATCGCCGACCAGCGCATCGGGATCAACCTCGAGCCCGTGCTCGCGTTCGAGTCGCAGCAACTGCTCGCGGGTCTTGTCGCGCCCCTCGCGCAGGAGCGCCCCGCCCTCGGCGCCAAGCATGACGTTCTCGAGCACCGTGAAGGTCGGCACCAGCATGAAATGCTGATGCACCATGCCGATCCCGTGGCCGATGGCGTCGGCGGGCTTGGCGATCACGGCGGGCTGCCCACCGATTTCGATGGAGCCACTATCGGCGGTGTAGAACCCGTAGAGGATCGAGACGAGCGTCGACTTGCCCGCCCCGTTCTCGCCGATGATGCCGTGGATCGTGCCCGGCGCGACGTCGAGGTCGATATCCTCGTTCGCCCGGACCGCGCCAAACCGTTTCGAGATATGGCGAAGCCGCACCGCTGGCGCGACTTCGTCCGACGTGCCCCCCGTCAAGGAATCGGCCTCAGCCGTGCGGGCAGGCGTTGTCCGAGAAGTAGTCGTGCACCGTGATCTCACCCGCAACGATCTTGTCACGCGCTGCGTCCACGGCGGCTTTCATGTCGTCCGAGACCAGCTTGGCGTTGTTCTCGTCCAGCGCCCAGTCGACACCGCCCTCGGCAGCGCCCAGGATCTTGACGCCCGCGGTGAAGGTACCGTCCTTGGCGTCCTTCAGTGTCTCGTAGGCCGCCACATCGACGCGCTTCAGCATCGAGGTCAGGACCGAGCCCGGCGCGATGCCGTTCTGGTTCGAGTCAACGCCGATCGCCAGTTTGCCCGCTTCGGCCGCGGCCTGAATGACCCCCATGCCAGTGCCGCCCGCCGCGTGGTAGACCACATCGGCGCCGCGGTCGATCTGTCCCTTGGTCAACTCGATGCCCTTGGTCGGATCGTTCCACGCAGCCGGGGTCGTGCCGGTCATGTTCTGGAACACCTCGGCATCCGGTTTCGTGTCCTTGACGCCCTGGACATAGCCGCAGGCAAAGCGGCGGATCAGCGGAATGTCCATGCCGCCGACAAAGCCGACCTTGCCGCTCTCGGAGGCCAGAGCCGCGGCGACACCGACCATGTAGCTGCCCTCATGCTCCTTGAACGCGTATTGGCGCAGGTTCGGCTGATCGAGCCAGGACACATCGATGATCGAGAAATTCACATCCGGGTTGTCCTTGGCGACGGCGTCGATCGCATCGGCCTGGGCGAAGCCGACACCGAGCACGAGGGTCGCGCCGCGCTGCACCATGCGACGCATGGCCTGCTCGCGCTGGGTCTCGTTCGTGACCTCGAACTCCATGACCTCGACGCCGGTCTCGTCGATGAACTTCTTGACGCCGTTCCAGACGCCCTCGTTGAAGCTCTTGTCGAACTTGCCGCCCATGTCGAAGACAACGGCGGGCTTGAAGTCGGCGGCGAAAGCGGTCGAGGCGACGAGCGCCGCGGCGACACCGGCGATCATGGATTTGAGCATGGGGATACCTCTCTGTCGGGATCGGGTTTTGTGTACGTCAGGACTTCAGGCCAATTTCGCGCAGGCGTTCCTGCAGGAAGTTATCAGCGGTTGTGCCGGGTTTCAGCACGACCTCGCCGCGCGGATGCAGGAACATCGGCATCGAGAACCGCGCGCCGCTTTCGGTCTTCTCCGGGTTTACGACCCGGTGGATGGTCGAGGGGAAATAGCCCCCAGAGGCCATCTCGAGCATGTCGCCGCAATTGATCGCGATCATTCCGGGATCACAAGGCACCGCGTGCCAGTTCCCGTTGGTATCCTGAGCCTCGAGCCCCGGGGCCGAGCCGGCCAGCAGCACCGTGATCAGGTTGATGTCCCCGTGCGCCGCAGCGCGGACTGCGCCCGGTTCCGGCGCCTCCTCCATCGGCGGATAGTGCAGGATCCGCAGCAGGTTGTGTGTCGCGCCCGCCATCATCTGCGGCAGGGTTTCCGAGAACTTCGCCGCCACATCAGCAGGCGCATTGTCCTGCACCCAGCCGAGCAGGGTCACGCCGATCTCCTGCAGGTCGGCATAGAGGGCGCGGGTCAGATGCTCGACCGCACCGGGCACCCGTCCCCACGGATAGACGTGGTAGAACTCCTTGAGATCCTTGGCTTTCGCGCCCTTGGCGTTCTCCGACTTGAACGGGAAGAACCCGTCCTGTTTCTCCGGGTCGACCAGAAAATCGTGCTTCAAGTCCGAGTTGAAGAACCCGCCCCAGGCGGCATAGGCAGCCTCGATCCGGTCCGCGCCGATCGGATGGTCGGTCAGGACCGCGAAGCCCGTCTCCCGCAGCGAGCGGGTGAACGCCGCCGGTGCCTCCGGGCTTGTGTAGGATACGGTCTGGATCTCGAACATTGGGCTCTCCCGCACTGCGGTAAGCCGTTACTTTATCCCTTCCGCGCGTCGCGGCAAGCGTCTGCACGCCCTGTGATGGTAAGAAAACGCGACCGCACTTCGGCGGAGTCGACCCCGAGGCAGATCTGTACCGGGCGCGTGTCCGCATCCGGGTCGGCCACCGTGCGCCCGATCTCTGGCCCCTCGGTCACGACCCGGATCGGGATGGCCCGCCCGGCAAAGAGACTGGGATCGTCCACCGCCAGCACCGCCGAGGGGTCGTGCATGAAGCATCCATCCATCACGCCCTTCTTGCGGTGAAACTCGAAGTAGTACTGGACCGCCTCGTTCAGGAAGCCACCAATATCGGGTGAGCTCTCGGCCAGCGCTGCGAAATCCTCGGGCGAGCAGCGCGATTTCTCGGTCACGTCCAAGCCGATCATCATGATCGGCCAATCCGCTGCGAAAACCTCGGCTGCCGCGTGGGGGTCGTTCCAGATGTTGGCCTCGGCAAACTTTGTAACATTGCCGGCCGTATCCACGGCACCGCCCATCACGACAACTTCGGCCACCTTGGTGCGAATTTTGGGGTCGAGCCGGAGCGCCGCGGCAATGTTGGTCAGAGGACCGACGGGGCAGAGCATGATCTCGCCGGGGTAGGCGTTGATCGTGTCAACAATGAACTCGGCCGCACCGCGCGGATCGGGCGTGCGGGACGGCTCCGCCGCAGCAACGTCGCCAAAACCCTCGGCCCCATGCACGAAATCCGCAGGCGGATGCAGCGGCTGAGCTTGCGGCGCCTCGGCGCCGTGGGCGACCGGGCAATCGACCCCGGCCATCTCGACCAGTCTCAGCGCGTTGCGGGTTGCGGTCTTGGTGTGGACGTTGCCGAAGACCGTGGTCAGGCCAACGACCTTGAGTGCGGGATGCGCGAACGCCAGGTGGATCGCCATCGCATCGTCAATGCCAGGATCGGTATCAATCAGAATTTTCTTCACGCTCAGCCTTTCCTGGCCTCGGCCCCGGCATCCAGAAACTGCTGGATCTCGGCACTTGTCGGGATGGCATCGGCTGCCCCCGGACGGGTGACTTGCAACGCGGCGGCGGCGGCGGCAAGCGTCAATGCGCTCTGTGGCGGGGTGTCGGCGTCGAGCCCCGCGAGGAACACGCCGAGGAAGGTGTCGCCTGCCCCGGTCGTGTCAACCGGTGTCACATCGAATGCCTCGACCGCGACGGTTCCGTCGGCGGTGAGATACATTGCACCCTCCGCCCCCTTGGTGATCAGCAGACCCGGCACGTCGATGCTGTCGAGCGGTTGCGCGAGGTGGTCGGAAAGCTGCGCGGCCTCGACCTCGTTCACAACCAGCAGATCAACATGGCCCAGCATCTCGGAGGCCGTTGCCGCATCGAAGGGGGCGGCGGCATAAGCCACCTTCAGCCCGGCCTTCCGGGCGGCGCGGGCCGCTTCGGGCACCAGATTGGTCTCGTTCTGCAACAGCAGCCAGTCGCCTTTGGACGCGCCGCCAATGGCATCGTCGATCTGCTGATCGGTCAGCGCGCGGTTGGCCCCTGCGTGGATGACGATCACGTTCTCACCCGCTCTATCGACCAGGATCATCGCATGCCCGGTTGCAGCATTGACGGTCAGAAGGCCAGAGACGTCGATCCCCGCA
>JBCBOR010000068.1:0-25139 GCA_039821125.1 Pseudomonadota bacterium | reverse complement strand
GTCTCGATGGCGATTGCACAGCAGCGGGCGTTCACAGTTCGCGGGCAAGAACATTATCTCACCAAACTTAAGCCGTTCGCATGCACTGGTGTACCTTTGCTCGATGCCGAACACAAAATGATCGGCGTGATCAATCTTGCGACCGTCGATAAGGGAAACACAGCAGATTACATGTTTGCGAGACAGCTGCTCAGTGTTGCGTCGGATCGCATTCAGCGTGTTCTCTTCGAACGGCATTTCAGCGAAGCAATGCTTGTGAACGTTTCAGCACCGGCGACCGGCGACGTGCTGCGCAAAAGCGAACTTCTGGCTGTTGACGAAGCTGGCCTGATCGTCGGCTCAACAACAGCCACGCATAAGCTGATGGGGTTTGCCGCGCCAATCGACCTGGTGGGGCATTCATTCGAGGACCTCTTTGGCACGGATACGTTTGCGCTGGAACGCATGTCCGAACAAGCTCCTTGCGTTCGCACGGGCGACGGGCATGTCGTTCGTCTGTCATGCCACGTCAACAACAGAAACGGCATTCCAGGCCGGGGCAGGCACCAGTCCATCGTCCCGGATCAGGCGCGACCGCGCAGTCGCCCTTTGCCATCGTTACAGGAAATTGCGTCCGGCAGCTCTGCGATTTCCGAGCAGATCGCTCGGGCCCAAGTGTATCTGGACCGAGCGGTACCATTCATTGTGCAGGGTGAGTCCGGCACGGGCAAGACGGCGATGCTGGCCGCGCTGCGGGCGTCATCGGACATCGCGATCAATGAGGTTCTTACAATCGATTGCGCGGTGCTAAGCGATGGCGAACAGGATAGGGCGTACATCAAGTCGATTTTTGAGCAGGCACGGATCGTTGGTCTTTTGGAAACTTCAGGTCAGCGTAATCTGACATTGGTTCTGGACAATGTCGAAGAGCTACCGAAATTTGCCCAGGCTTCGCTGCGCAACTTGTTGCAAGAAAGGGAGGACTTAACAGATGCCTCCCACGGCGGTGGTGCGGCTCGCGTCGCGGTGATTGCGACGGCCCGCAAGGCGCTGAGCAACGCAGTAAAAACCCGAGCGTTTCGGGACGACCTCTACTATCTGCTTGCCAATGCCATCATTGTCATGCCGCCAGTCCGGGAACGCAAGAACTTGAACTCGTTGATCCATGCGCTCGCGCGTCGGCTTGCAGGCCATTCCGTTGAAATCGCAGCGGAAGCGCTCAGTGCGATCCGTTCGTACACTTGGCCCGGCAACGTGCGTGAATTGAAAAGTGCGCTCCAACAAGCCTTGCTGGAAGGCGACGGTCGACGGATCTATCTGTTGGATTTGAGGTCCTCGCCCATCTTTGATCCGGGGTCGATGAACCTCGCCGCCGCTCCACCGCACGATCTGCCAACAAACACCATTTCCTACTGTGACGAGGATCGGATCCTGGATGCGCTGCGCAGCACGCGATGGAACGTGTCACAGGCAGCGCGCAGGCTTGGTATCGGCCGCGCGACAATCCACCGGAAAATGAAGCAGTTCAACATTTCCCGGCCGTCCTGACGGCGATCAGATCAGCGCTGACTGTTCTCTCTGTGGGACTGTTAAAAACGGTGGACGCCGCTCGGTTGTGCCGTATCGCGTGCACGCAATGGTCAACACTTGAAGACAGGAACATGACGCGGCTCTACGCAGAGCATACGCACTACTGAACCATCGTCGCGTGACCAAAAGTGCGAGAGATTCTGGGCACTACCGGCAATCATGAATCTGCTTGAGGGATGGGCAGTGTCTCAACTGGTGCACTTGAACACTGGCTTGAGACACTTCGAGACACATTGAGACAGTTGGCGAGCGCTCTGAAACGCGGCTCAGTCGATCGCCGTTGATCGCAAACAACTTAGCGGCGAGCTCTTTTGACGGGCGCGATTCCAAAAAACAGCGCCAGCAAACCACTGAAGCAATCAGCGGACCAGATATTGGAGGAAGCTATGCCGGATCTCGTAGACGTCAACGAACTGAAGCTTGCCGAGGATCTAGAATTCGAGTCTCCAGTTCCCACCCAGATTATCTCGAACGGGGAGTTCACGCCGCAACCGCAGACCAAGCAGCAAAAACAGGTTGAAGAGCGGATCAAAGAACTGGCCGACGCCCATGCTAAAAAGCGAGGTATGGACCGTCGCAGCTTCTTGCGCTCGACCTCTGGCATGGCTGCAGGGTTCCTGGCGATGAACGAAGTCTTCGGGCCAATGTTCAACGTCTCCGAGGCTGAAGCTGCCGACCATGAAAACGCTGATGCGCGGGCAAAGCATCTGGCGGGTCAGTTCATCTTCGACGATCAGACCCACATGGTACATGACGGGTTTGAACAGGAGGGCCTGCTTGGCCTCGGCGTTTACGCAGCGCAGAACTGGAACCCGGATCTCGATGGCGACGAGCTGACGCTGGCTTACTACAAGTTCGACAACTACATGCGGCAGGTTTTCGTCAATTCGGACACCAAGGTCGCTCTGTTGTCCGGCGCGCCATTCGACGATCCATCCTGGAACTTCGTCTCGAACGAGGCGATCGTGAACACCGTCCAGATGGTCAATAAGCTTGCCGGAACGCGCCGGATGTTCGGGCACCACGTTATCACACCGGGCAAGCCGGGCTGGATGGACGAAGTCGACAAGGCCCTTGAAAACGGCGCCCATATGGATGGCTGGAAGGCGTATACCATCGGCGATCCGCTCTCGGCCTCGACCGAGCGCCCGTACCGGCTGGACGATGAAGAGCTGATGTATGCGTTCTTCGAGAAGGCCGTGAAGTACGGCAAGACGAACTTTGCCTGCCACAAGGGCTTGATGCCTGCCGACTACGAGACTTCGTGGAAGGACAAGTGGCAGTACAACACGGTCTGGGACGTGGCCAAGGCGGCGAAGGACTGGCCCGAAATCAACTTCATCATCTACCACTCCGGCATGCGGCCGTTCCTGGAAGACCCGACGCCCGTGCTCGAGGAGTTCGAAGCCACAGGCGAGCTGAAGTGGGCTTCTGATCTGGCCCGGATCCCGCAAGAGCACGGCGTGACCAATGTCTATGGAGAGCTGGGCACGACCTTTGCAAACTCGTGCGTCACCCATCCACGTCTGGCCGCGGCCATGCTTGGGATGCTGATCAAGGGCCTTGGCGTCGACAAGATCGTCTGGGGGACGGATTCGGTCTTCTACGGCTCGCCGCAATGGCAGATTGAAGCGCTACGCCGGCTCGAGATCCCCGAAGACATGCAAAAGAGGCATGGCTTCGCACCGCTTGGTGATGCGGATGGCCATGTGAAGAATACCATTTTCGGCCTGAACTCGGCGCGGCTGTTCAAGGTGAACCTGCGGGCCGAACTGGAGCCGATGATGAACGATGGTGTCCAAAAACTGAAGACGGACTTCGCGCTGCTTGATGGCATTCGCGACAATGTTCGCTACGGCTACGTTTCGCCGACCTGAGCGTGCGAAAAACTGTCTGGGCCAGGCACGATGTCTGGCCCGGTGCGCCCAAGTTTGGAGAGACAAGAACATGAACCGTACGCAAAGATGGGTGGCAGCGGTAGCGCTTGGACTGTCGTCGACTGCCGCGACCGCGCAAGATGGCGCTGCGATCTATCAGGATGTTTGCGGCAGATGCCATGGCCTGCTGGAAGAACAATCGTCGTGGCAGCGATTTCTGCCGGAAGATGGCTCGCCTGTGGAACTTGCGGTTGTGCTGCCTCAAGGACCCACGTTGAACGGAATCGTTGGACGTCCGGTCGGGATCATCGAAGGCTACAGCTATTCAAAGGCGATGCGCGCCTTCGCGGAAACCGGTGCGGTATGGGACCGTGAGACGTTGGACAATTTCCTGACCAACTCGCGCAAGTTCGTGAAAGGCACGATCATGATCGTGAAGCTGGGCGAGGAGGATCGCGCAAGCGTGCTGGACTATCTGGAACAGGTCGCACGCTACCAAGACTAGCGACAGGTGCACGCCGAGCGATCCAAATTGATCATGGACCTTCGCGTAGCGGCGATCTTCGATCGAACCTCATGCAACAGATGTCCGTTTTTCCGCGCTTCTTGACCCCTGTATCTGCCCAGCTTACAACGCCCGTCCGCGGCGGGTATGATGTAGTGGTAGCCTGCCAGCTTCCCAAGCTGGACGTGCGGGTTCGATTCCCGCTACCCGCTCCAACAGACGCACAGGCTGGCGTGACAGAGGTCGCATCGCTGCGTGTGTCAAATGTTGTGATGTATGGACGGGTGGTCGGGCGGACGCAGACCCAACGGCCCATCATTGACTTTCCAGGATGTGGATAGCCACCCGCACGGCATGTGCAAAGTCTTGAAGTGTCTGCGCCTCGTCACCTACGCTGACGTCATCGCCAATGTGTCATGGACAAAATGGTCAATATGGTTTACCTAAATGGCCTGCGCACAGAGATGGAGTGCTCGCGATGGACCTACGCGACGTAAAGCTATCGGACAGATATGACCTCTCAAAGTCGCCAATCCTGCTCTCCGGGACACAGGCGCTGGTCCGCGCAACGTTGATCCAACGGGTCCGGGATGAAGCCGCTGGACACAACACAGCCGGATACGTCACCGGATACCGAGGCTCGCCACTCGGCGCCGTCGATGGAACGTTTTCGGGCGCCGCGAAGCAGCTGGATAACTACAATGTCAAGTTTCATCCCGGTCTGAACGAGGACCTAGCAGCGACGGCACTCTGGGGCTCGCAGCAGGCTGAGCTGCGGGGCGAAGGAAAATACGACGGTGTCTTTGGGCTTTGGTATGGCAAGGGCCCTGGTGTTGACCGATGCGGAGATGTCTTTCGTCACGGCAACATTGCTGGATCATCTCCGCTGGGCGGCGTCCTTGTCGCGATGGGTGATGATCACACCGGTGAAAGCTCTACGACGCTTCATCAATCCGAGATGGCCCTGATCGATGCCATGATGCCGATCCTGTCGCCAGCCGGCGTGCAGGAGTTGCTCGACTACTGCGTCACCGGATGGGCTCTGAGCCGTTATTCCGGCCTTTGGGTTGGCCTGAAGTGCATGAAGGACACCATCGAAGCGACGGCCGTCGTCGATGGAAACCCGCACCGGATCGCAATTGATCTGCCAACCGATTTCAACATGCCCGAGCAGGGTCTCAACATTCCGATCTACGAGGAGCCTTGGCAGGGTGAAGTTCGGATGCACGACCATAAGCGCTTTGCGGCGCAGGCTTTTGCACGGGCGAACCGGCTGGACTGGCGTACGCTTGGTGACGAGCACGCCCGCGTGGGAATCATCGCGGCTGGCAAAAGCTGGCTTGACGTCATCCATGCGCTTGATCTGTTGGGGATCGATCAGGCAAAGGCCGAACAGATCGGGCTGACTGTCTACAAGGTTGGCATGGTGTGGCCGCTCGAGCCTCAGCGATTGCGGGCCTGGTCAGAAGGGCTCGACCAGATCATCGTTGTCGAGGAAAAGCGGGCCATCATCGAGACGCAGGTGAAGGAAGTCCTCTACGACATCCCCAATCGCCCGCGCGTTGTCGGCTGGAAGAATGAAGCGGGCGAGGTCCTCTTCTCCGTGAAGAAGGGTCTCGATCCGGTGACCATCGCCAAAGGCATTGGCGTGGAGCTCGAGCGGCAGGGCTGTGCAACCGAGTCGATGCGCCACGCGCTTGGCGCGCTTGACGAGGCGACGCGATCCGACAACAGGCCCGACAGCGCAACGCGCACGCCGTGGTTCTGTGCCGGATGCCCGCACAATTCGTCGACCAAAGTGCCTGATGGTAGCCGAGCCTATGCTGGCATCGGTTGCCACTACATGGCGCAGTGGATGGATCGCGAAACGCTGGGCTATACCCACATGGGCGGCGAGGGCGCGAACTGGATTGGCGAGGCGCCCTTCTCGAACCGCACACATGTGTTCCAGAACCTTGGGGATGGCACCTACAACCACTCCGGCATTCTGGCCATCCGCGCGGCGATCGGCGCGGGCGTCAACATGACCTACAAGATCCTTTACAATGACGCCGTGGCGATGACCGGTGGTCAGGCTCATGACGGTGACGTCTCGGCGGATCGGATTGCGGCTGAACTGCTTGCAATCGGCTGCAAGAAGGTCGTCGCCGTTGTCGACGAGAAGGAGATGGGCTGGGTCGACTTCCCTGCTGGGGTCGAAGTGCATCCCCGCGCCGATCTTATGCGTGTTCAGGAATCCCTTCGCGAAATCGAAGGCGTAACAGCGCTTCTCTATGTTCAGACCTGCGCCGCCGAAAAGCGCCGCCGCAGAAAGCGGGACACCTTCCCAACGCCGCCCGAGCGTGTGTTCATCAATCCATCTGTTTGTGAGGGCTGTGGCGATTGCGGTGTCCAGTCAAACTGTGTCGCGATCTTGCCGAAGGAAACGCCCCTGGGTCGCAAGCGGGAAATCGATCAATCCGCCTGCAACCGCGACTTCTCGTGCCTCAAGGGCTTCTGCCCCAGTTTTGTGACCGTTGAAGGCGCGGAGCCAAAGAAAAAGGTCGCGGCTGATTTTTCGATCCCGGACATGCCCGAGCCGGTTCTGCCCGCGCTATCCGGTCCGTACAATGTTCTGGTGACCGGGGTCGGTGGCACCGGCGTCGTGACGGTCGGCGCCTTGATGTCGATGGCGGCACATCTGGAGGGCAAGGGCGCGGCCGAGATGCAGATGGCGGGTTTGGCGCAAAAAGGCGGCGCCGTCGCCATTCATTGCCGGATTGCCCCGCGTCCCGAGGATATCTCCGCAGTCCGAATCTCGGTTGGCGAGGCAGATGCCGTGATTGGCGGGGACCTTGTTGTTACGGCTGGCCAAAGGGCCCTTGAACTGATGCAGCGCGGGCGAACAGGGCTGGTATGCAACGCACACGAGATCATTACCGGAGAGTTCACCCGCAACACGGAATTCAAACTGCCGACAGATGCCTTGCGTCTTGCGGTCGAACGCAAACTGGGCAGCAATGCCGTCCATCTGATCGATGCCAACGCTTTGGCCGAGGAGATGCTGGGCAACTCGATCTACTCCAACGTCCTCCTTCTGGGTGCGGCGTGGCAGCAAGGGCTGGTGCCGCTGTCGCGTGCTGCGATCATGAAGGCGATCGAGTTGAACGGCGCTGGTGTGAAGGGCAACCTTCTGGCGTTTGAAATCGGCCGCTGGGCCGTGGTTGATCAATCGGCAGTGGCCGCGTTCCTTAAACCGCCCACAGAGGTTGTTGAAACTCTGGATGCCAAGATTGCGCGGCGTGAGGAGTTCCTGCAGGGCTATCAGAACAAACGGCTCGCGCGGCGCTACCGCAAGCTGGTGGATCAGGCCCGCAATCGCGAACGCGCGATCAAGACCGATGGCTTCACCGAAGCGGTCGCCGAGGGGTACTTCAAGCTGCTGGCCTACAAGGACGAGTATGAGGTCGCGCGCTTACACTCCCAGACCCTGAAAGCAGCGTTGGATGAGACCTTTGACGGGGTTGAGAAGATCAACTTCTACATGGCGCCGCCGATTTTCGGGCAGACCGACAAGGACGGCAATCCGGTCAAACAAAAGTTCGGGCCTTGGATGTTCCGCGCCCTGTCGATCCTGTCGAAGCTCAAGATGCTGCGTGGCACTCCGTTGGACGTGTTCGGCTATTCGGCGGAACGAAAATCCGAACGCCGTGCAATCTCGGACTATGAAGCGCTCGCTGTCGAACTCATTGATGGCGTGACCAGTGCGAATGTAGGCCTTGCGGCGGAGATCGCCCGGTTGCCGTTGAAGGTGCGTGGCTTTGGCCACGTGAAGGCAGCCAATGCAGAGGCCGTTGTGCGGGAACAAGACGCTTTGCTGGCGCAGTTCCGCAATCCGGAAGTGCCTCAAGCACAGGCAGCAGAGTAGTCTGCTAGGCGCTCAGAAGTGACAGCCACAGGCTGATCGTGCCGATCGATACCAAGGTGCCAAGGAGCGCGGAACTCGCAGCGGTCCCGACAGCACGATTGTATAGCGTTGCGAAGATGTAGCCGTTAATGCCGGGCGGCATCGCCGCCAGCAGAACGGCGGCCCTGACGAACTCGATTGGCAGAGCGAGCACCTGACTGGTCAGGAACCACGCCAACGCCGGGTGCAGAACGAGCGAAAAGACCGACACCATCGAGGCTTCTGCGAACTCGTCACGCAGCCGGTAACGCGTGAGAACACCGCCGAGGGAAAACAGCGCAACCGGCAGCGCGGATGCTGCGACCATGTCCAATGCATCGACGGTGACTTTTGGCAATGCGAGACCAGACAGGTTCACGGCGATGCCTGCGACCAATCCGATCATGAGCGGATTTCTGAAGGTCGTCACAAACGCGCGGCGCAGTGCCTGAAACAAGGTTGAGCCGTCGCGCCGGATCAACTCCATCGAGATGAAACCGAGAAAGTAATTGTAGATGGAATGAAACGCGATGATCCCGAAAATAGCACCCATGGCCCCTACGCCAAAAGCGCGCTCGCCGATCGGGATACCCAGCATTACGACGTTGCCAAAGATCCCGCAGAACCCCACGGCGACACTTTCGCCAGGACGACGGCGCCAAACGAGCCGTGAGACGAACATCGCGGCTAGGAACGTTGCGGTTCCTGATCCGAAAAAGCCCAACAACGCGAGAGGATTGACTGCTGTGGCCAGATCAACCCGCACCATCGCCATGAACAGCAGGCTCGGCACAGCGATGGAAACGGCGTATTTGACCAGCGGATCAACGAACGACGTGGGCAGAAATCCGCTTCGGATCGATGTGTACCCGGCTGCGACGACCAGAAAAACCGGGGCAACGATGTCTATGAGGGTCGCGACTATGCTCACGCGCGGCTGACCAGACGCCTAGGCGGGGTATTCAAGCACCAGTCCATCATGGGCCGGGTGCACGTGGTCGGGTGTTTCGGCGTCGATCGTCGCATAGTCCAGATCGACATGCAGGTTTGTCAGGTAAGCCTTTGGCGGCTTCGCCCGGTCAATCCAAGACAGCGCTGTTTCCAGATTGGCATGGCTGGGATGCGGCGCACGGCGCAGAGCATCGATGATCCAGCAATCGGCACCCTCCAGCGCCGCCCAGCATTGATCGTCCATCGCCGAGATATCGGGTGTGTACGCCACCGGTCCGATCCGGAACCCCAATGCGGTGATCTCACCATGTGCGACGTTGAAGGGAACGCAGGTCACAGACCCGCCCGGTCCGTCAATCACGACGGGCCCGTCAATGCTGCGCTTCTCCAAAATCGGTGGATAAGAAGATCCCGGAGGCGTCTCGAAGATGTATCCGAACCGGGTCGACATCGTTCGCTCGGTCGCGGCGTTCATCCAGCAAGGCAAGCGTTGCCGCATGTTGATCACCACCATGCGGAGGTCATCGATCCCATGCACATGATCCGCGTGATCGTGTGTCAGCACCAGCGCATCCAGACGACCTGTCCCGGCCGAGATCAGTTGCTCGCGCACATCGGGTCCTGCGTCCATCAGGACCGAGGTTGTTCCGTTTGCTGACACACGCTGGATCAAAAGGGCGCAGCGCCGCCGCCGATTGCGTGGATCGGACGGATCGCAGTCGCCCCAGTTCGGGCCATCCAGACCGATCCGCGGCACACCGCCGGATGATCCACATCCGAGCACAGTGATCCGGAGTGTGTCTGCAGCAGTGGTCACGAAGCGGCTTTCCAGAACAGGCGCTCGAAATTGGCCGTCGTTGCGGCGCAGAAGCCATCATAGCTGACCCCCATCGTCTCTGCGCCTTTCCGAGCCGTGTGAGCGGTATAAGCAGGCTCGCACCGTTTGCCGCGATAGGGTGGAGGCGCGAGATAGGGACTGTCCGTCTCAACAAGGATCCGGTCAAGGGGGGCCGCCGCGAAGATCGCACGCAGAGCATCCGAGCGCGGGAACGCCGCAATGCCGGACATTGACAGGTAGAACCCAAGATCCAATGCGGCCTCCGCCAAGTCCGGTCCCGAGGAAAAACAGTGCATGACGCACGTGAACGCCCCGGCCTGGTGCTCCTCGGTCAGGATGCGGGCCATATCATCATCCGCGTCGCGGGAGTGGATGATCAAAGGCAGGCGCGTCCGCCGCGCCGCTTCGATATGCACCCGCAGGCTTTCCTGCTGCACGATCTTGCTCTCGGATGTGTAGTGATAGTCGAGACCGGTCTCGCCGATGCCGACCAGCTTCGGATGCTCTGCCAGGCCCACAAGTTCGTCCAAAGCGGCCATCGGTTCCTCGGCGACACTCATCGGATGGGTGCCTGCGGCGTAGAATACGCCCTCGAACCGCTCGGCGAGCGCCCGCACTGTCGGCTCGTTGCGCAGCTTCGTGCAGATCGTCACCATCCGCGTGACGCCAGCGTCCCGTGCGCGCGCGATCACATCCGGCAGATCATCGGCCAGATTGGGGAAATCCAGATGGCAATGGCTGTCAACAAGCTGCGGCGCAGTCATGGCGGTCCCTGGGGTCGTCAGGCGGCCGCTCTGCGGATACGACCGAGGGTGCTATCAAGTTCAAGGAACATATCCACGATGGTCTGGCCCGGGTCAAGATTGACCGCTTTGGCGTGCCGTGTAGTGGCAGATATCGTCGCCAGAGTATCCGCCCATTGATGTGCGGCGTGCTGAGAGGACGAGACCGCTTGCATAAGTGCGTGTTCGCCTGGCGCCGCTTCGGGTGGCATCTGTCCCGTCGCTGCTGCGCGCGCCAGTCTCGCCAAAAGGGTCTGCGTAAGATCAACCGCCATCTCGAAACGGTCTGTCTGTCCACGCGCTGCGCAGCTTTCCGCAAATGACGGGAGAGCCGTTCGATCGACGCGGTCACCATTGCCGATCAGCTTGACGATTTGCCGATAGAGATCCGCGCCATCTGCAGCCGCAAGCCTCAGTGCTTGGCCGACCGAACCCGCTGCGAGTTGAGAAAGCGTGGTTGCAGTGTCAGATGTCGTCTCGGTCCCCGCCGCTTCTAACGCCCAAGCATGATCCTCTGGGCTCAGAGGTGGCAGGTCGAGCGTCCGGCAGCGCGACCGGATCGTCGGTAATAGTGATGCGGGCGCATGGCTGACGAGCAGAAACATCGACAGGGCAGGCGGTTCTTCAAGGAACTTGAGCAGCGCATTGGCCGAGTTTCGGTTCATCTCGTCAGCACTGTCCACGATGATCACGCGCCACCCGCCATCCGCTGCCGACAGACCGAGGAACTCCCGCAGACGGCGCACGTCATCAATCGCAATCTGCCCCCGCATCCGGCCTGTGTTTGGGTTTGCGCTTCGCCGCAAAACGAAAAGACGCGGCTCGGATCCAGCGCTGATCCGCGCGGCAACCGGGCAGTCCGCTGGCCGGTCAAGCGAGTTTGGCGTGATCGGTTCGCTATCTCCGAACAGGCCATCACCTGCCGCGGGGTCAGTGGCGATCAGCGCGCGCGCGATCCGGTACGCCAATGTCGCCTTGCCAACGCCATATGGACCGCGAAGAAGCCATGCATGGTGCAGCCGGTCCTGCTGCCAGGCTTCCAGAAACCGTTGCTCGGCATCCGCCTGACCAAAAAGCTGTTTCGTCTCACTTGGATGAGGGAAACCCGGGACAGCGTCCGGCAGCGCGATTGGTGTCTCCTCTGCCATCAGGAGACCGTTGCAAGCAGAGGCTGGACAGCAGCCCAAACCCTTTCACCAACGGCCTGCTCATCTGCGTCGGCGTCGACCAGGTGACAACGGTCAGGCTCGTCTCTCGCGATCTTCCGGAACCGCTCTCGCAGATCCTGCTGAAACGCCAGACCCTTGCGCTCGAAACGATCCTCGGCAGACCGACGCGCATCGGCCCGCGCCAGAGCGGTGGTCGGATCCATGTCGAAGATCAGGGTGACATCTGGCATCAGACCGATCGCCAGCGTATGCAATTCATCCACCAGCGCACGCTGGTCCTCGGCGCCCTGATAGGCCCGCGTCGAGTCCAAATAACGATCGCAGAGGACGATCTTACCGGCGCTTAAAGCAGGTTCGATCACCCTCTCAACATGGTCGCGCCGGGCCGCCGTAAACAACAGGATCTCGGTTTTGGAAGACCAGCGGTCCGGCTCTCCTTCAACGAGCAGATGCCGGATTTCTTCGGCTCCGGGTGCGCCTCCGGGCTCGCGTGTCGTGATCACGTCGCAGCCATGATCACCAAGCATCTTTGCCAGCTGGCGCAACTGGGTCGATTTCCCTGCGCCATCAATGCCTTCAAAGGTTATGAAGAGGCCCATCTGTGCGGGATCAACCAGGATCCGGCGTGATGTTCTCCAGCACCAGATAGCCTGCGGCCTCGATCCGCGACAGGAACCCGCCGCGATCAACGCCTTCGATGGCAACAAGGGGCACACGAACCGGCGGGAATTCAGGCACCTGAATCTCGACATACCCGATCTGGTCACCGGGCGCGATGGGCGCTGGAACCGGCCCGTCATAGCGGATGCGCAACTCGGCCTTGTCCATTGTTCCATGGGGCGCTGTGATCGTGACGTCGCGCTCGGGTGCGACCGTCACCGACCCTTTGGTGCCAATCCAGACCGGGACATCAATCAACCCCTCGCCCTTCGCGTACAGCTCACGCGTATCGAACGCCCGGAAGGCCCAGTTGATCAGGCGCTCTGCTTCGTGGCGCCGGTCTGAAGAGCTTTCCAGCCCCGAGACGACCAGAACCACCCGTCGATCGCCGCGCTTTGCCGAAGCGACCAAACCATACCCTGCTTCCTCGGTGTGTCCGGTCTTCAGGCCATCAGCACCGACACCCAGTGACAGGAGTGGGTTGCGGTTGTTCTGCTTCACGCCGTCCCAGGTGAACTCGGTCTCGGCGAACATCTTGTAGAGTTCCGGAAACTCGGTGATCAGACGCGTCGCGAGCACGAGCAGATCACGCGCTGACATCCGCTGATCGGGATGGGGCCAACCGGTTGAATTGGCGAAAGTCGACTGTGTAAGGCCGATATCCCGGGCCCGATCGGTCATCCTCTCGGCAAACGCCTCCTCGGTCCCGGCAAGCGCCTCGGCAAGGGCCACAGCGGAATCGTTTCCGGACTGGACGATGACACCGCGCAGCAGGTTCTCGATCGAGACCTGCTCACCCTCGCGGATGAACATTTTCGACCCGCCCATACTGGCTGCGCGCTTCGATGTACGGAACTTGTCGTCCATGGACAGGACGCCCTGCTCGAGCGCTTCGAACACCATGTTAAGCGTCATCAGCTTGGACATGGATGCTGGCGGAAGCGGCTCGTCGGCATTTTTCTCCAGCAGCACCGCACCGGTCGTGACATCAACGATCAGCGCGGCCCGGGCCGGTGTCGCCTGGCTCTGCGCCGCGGCGTTGTCGGCAATGAACGCAAAAGCGATCACAGCTAGAAGCGTTCGGATCATGTGCGACCTCGCCTTACGCACCTGTTCAGCGCCGCACGGGCACAGCGTCATTGATGCCAAAGCGCCGCAGGACTTGTTGTGCAGCCCGCCGATCAGCGCTTGTCTGGAAAGGCCCAGCCAGAACCCGGGTCGCGGACTGCCCCCGATAGCGGATGGGTTTGCCGACCGCAGGAATATCAGCAGACTGAAGTCGTGAGATCAGCTTTTGCGCATTCTGGGCAACGCCAAAGATGCCGGCTTGTACAAACGGACGCGAAAGAGGGCTGCTGGCCTGAGCGACTACCGTTTTCTCGGGCTCCGTCTTTGCCGGCGCTTTTGGCTTCGGGGATGTCGCGGTGTTCGCCGAGCGTCTTGCGACGGGCCGTTCGCGTACGGCACCGATCGCCGGGCGGCTGTCCGTCCCAGAAACAGCGACTTGGCCGGACCCGCTGCTCACGGTCGCAGTCGTTGCGCGATCAGGTTGGGTGGCGGCAAGGTTCGGCTCTGTCAGATTGAGAGGCCCTGTCTTGGGATCGCTCTCAGGTTCAGGGGACGTGGTGGCCGGTGCCGCCGCCACGACGGTCGGTTCAGTTTTGGGTTCGGGTTCGGGACGCGATGCAGGCACCTTGCTTTGCTCCGGTGACGATGCCTGGCGTGTTTCTGGCTGCGCTTGAGCGGTCGGTGTCGTTTCGACCACGCTTGAAACACCCGTGGAAGGCGCAGTGGAAGGCGCCGCGGCGACTGCGCTGGTGTCTTCGCTCGGCGTCTCTGTCGCAGCAGGAGCTTCTGGCGGTTCAGGCTGCGGCGCCGGGGTCTCGGTCTTCGGCGTACTGGCGGCGGCTTGGCTTGCCGGTTGCTCCGCTTCCTTCGGTGCCGATTGGCTCGTCGACGATGTGCTTGGCGCAGCGGCAACATCCTGGGACTGGTTCCGCCGCGCCGGCGTTACAGCGACGATCCGCAGCTTCGTCGGCGTGTCGACGTCCATCTTGAGAAGGCCCGCCGCCTCTGACGAAATCAGAACCGATGCCCCGCTTAACGTAGAGTCGCGTTTGAACAGCGCGCCGTCCACGGCCAACCCGTTCGCGTCATTGAAGATCCGGACCCGGCGGGCTGAAGTTGCCAGCGGATGCGCAACCCACACGCCTTGAAGTGTGCGCTTGCCATCCCACACGGCAAGCCCGGTCGCATCAAAAAGCTCGGGCGCAGCCTTCAGAAACGGCGATGTTGCTCCACCGGTAGAGGCCGTCGACTGACCCAGCACGCCCGCTTCCACAACCGTCGAAGATCGCTCCAACACGTTCGGAACCGAGTTACGATCGCCAAGCGCGGTTACCGGGGAAAACGAGATACAGGCCACTGCGCAGATTTTCACCCCACGCAGAAGCCACCCGATCCGATTGGACGCCATGCTGCCTCTCCAGTCGTCGTTCGCGACATTGCTTCAAATCTACTTGACATGCGACTGCAATGGAAGGGGCACGTGCAGTGCGGGCAGAGCGGCCTTCGCATTCGACACGCGCAGCCTAGACAGACCGATCTCATGCCCCTATCCACTAGCCCGACCGGAAGGGTGGCCGAGTGGTTGAAGGCACTGGTCTTGAAAACCAGCAGGCGGGGAACCGTCTCGTGGGTTCGAATCCCACCCCTTCCGCCACGGCTCCTGGTCTCTTCGTGGTGAGCAGGTTTGACCCCGGATCAGGGATCAAACGGTCGTGGGGAATCCGGACGCAGTTTTCTGCCCAGTCCAATCGGTTGGAGACCTCACATCGACCTTTGTAACCTTGGGAGCACGCGATGCTCCGGTTCGGGTGGGCGGGACATCCGCAGTTATTGGCCGCCTCTCTGGCTGAGCCAGTTTCAGGCGGCACAGTGATGGTGTTCCACGCAAATGGCGGGAACTTTGTGCGGACCGACGGGTCTCTGCCCCACACTGTCAGACGCATTCGAATTCGTCCGACAGCACCCTGACCGCACCCCCGAAAGGTATGCGGTCGAGGAGTGCACCAGTCAGCTCAGCCGATGATCGCGTTCAATGTCTCGGACGGGCGCATCACTGCGGCGGTCTTTGCAGCGTCGGTGCGGTAGTAGCCCCCAAGATCCGCGGCCGGTCCCTGGGCTGCGGCAAGCTCGGCGAGAATTTTCTCTTCACCTGCCGCGAGGGCCTCGGCCATTGGCGCGAAGTGAGCTGCCAGGTCGGCATCATCGCCCTGTGCTGCCAGGGCTTCGGCCCAATAGCGAGCAAACCAGTAGTGGCTGTCGCGGTTGTCAGGCTCTCCAACCTTGCGCGACGGCGACCGGTCATGGTCGAGAATGCCCTGGGTTGCGGCCTCGACGGCCTTTCCGACAATCCGGGCCTTCTCGTTGCCCTTGGCATCGGCCAGGAAAGACGAAGCTTTCACCCAACGCACAGAACTCACCCAGACTGTCCCAGCGCAGGTGGTTCTCCTCGTTCAACTGCTGGACGTGTTTCGGCGCCGAGCCACCGGCTCCGGTTTCAAACAAGCCCCCGCCGTTCATCAGCTTCACAATCGAGAGCATCTTGGCCGAGGTGGCCAGTTCGAGGATCGGGAAGAGATCGGTGAGATAGTCGCGCAGCACGTTACCGGTCACCGCGATCGAGTTCTCGCCCTTGGTGATGGTCTCGAGCGATGCCCGCGTCGCCGCGCGAGGGGCCATGATCTTGAACGTGTCGGCGACGCCCTCAGCCTCGAGGATCGGTTTCACGTAGGCAATCAGCTGTGCGTCATGGGCGCGGTTCTCATCCAGCCAGAAGATCGCCTCGCAGCCCTCGGCCTTCTGACGCGAGATCGCGAGGTTGACCCAATCCTCGATCGGCGCCTGACGGGCCGAAGACGAGCGCCAGATATCGCCTGCCTCGACGGTGTGCTGGTGCAGCACCGTACCGTCGTCGAGGATCATCTTGACGGTGCCAGCCTCCGGGATCTCGAACGTTGTTGGGTGCGAGCCATACTCCTCGGCCTTCTGTGCCATGAGGCCGATGTTCTGAACCGTGCCCGCAGTGGCCGGGTTAAGCTTGCCGTTCTGTTTGAAGAACTTGATCGTCTCGTCATAAACCGGCGCGTAGGAATTGTCGGGGATCACGCAATTGGCGTCTGCCTCCTTGCCATCGGGGCCCCAGCCCTTGCCGCCCGCGCGGATGAGGGCCGGCATTGAGGCGTCGATGATCACATCGGACGAGACATGCAGGTTGGTGATGCCCCGGTCGCTGTCGACCATGTACATGGGCGGGCGCGCCGCCATGCAGGCCTCGATATCCGCCATGATCGCCGCGTCGTCCTTGACCCGGTCCAGCAGATCCCCCAGCCCCTGATTGGCATTCACGCCGATTGCGGACATCGCCTCGCCATGCTTGTCGAACACCGGGGCCAGAAAGGCCCGGACCGCATGACCAAAGAGAATGGGGTCCGACACTTTCATCATCGTCGCCTTGAGGTGCAACGAGAAGAGGATGCCCTGCTCTTTCGTCTTGTCGATTTCAGACGCGAGGAAATCCTTCAGGGCCGCGGCGCTCATGAACGTTGCATCAACGACGGTGCCTGCGGGGTAGTCGAGGCCGTCCTTCAGGACCGTTTCGCCCGAGGCGGTCTCGAGCACGATCTTGGCACCGGTTGCAGCGCCGAGCGTGGCCGAGGTTTCGTTCGAGAAGAAATCGTTGCCGGGCATCGAAGACACATGGGTCTTGCTGTCGGCGGTCCACTCGCCCATCCGGTGGGGGTTGGATTGCGCGAAGCTTTTGACGGCCTTGGCCGCGCGGCGATCCGAGTTGCCCTCGCGCAGGACCGGGTTCACCGCCGAGCCCTTGATCGCGTCATACTTGGCGCGAATGGCCTTTTCCGCGTCCGTCGCCGGGGCTTCGGGATAATCCGGCAGCGCGAAACCCTGGGATTGCAGCTCCTTGATCGCACCAACCAGCTGAGGCACCGATGCCGAGATGTTCGGCAGCTTGATCACATTCGCCTCCGGCGTCTTCACCAAGCGGCCCAGTTCCTCGAGATCATCGGACTGACGCTGATCCTCGGTCAGGTGATCGGGGAAGGCCGCCAGAATGCGCCCGGCGAGGCTGATGTCTTTTGTCCCAACACTGACACCGGCGGCAGCAGCGAATTTCCGGATGATCGGCAACAACGAGGCAGAGGCCAGTTCCGGTGCTTCGTCGACTTTGGTGTAGATGATATCAGGCATGCGGTGTTCCAGATTGCTGAACTTTGGCGTCTGATATCCGAAGCAGCGCAGAAGGTCGATGGTACGCTGCTGCGATAACGCGGTGAAATCTTGGCGCAGAGCAGAACGACGCGGAAAGCTGGGTCGATTTCTCGGTAAGCCGGGCTTTCCGGTGCATGCCTCAGCCGACCGGTTGGAACGCAACACCGCTGCACGAATTCGCGAGACCGGAAGAAGCTGATGACATGATTACGTCCACCAAGGACGGCTACGGTCACACGGAACAGAGCGCGCGGTCGACCTTCAGGTGGTCGATCAGGGCCCGCACGCGGGTGGTAAGGCGTCGGTTGGCGGGATAGAGGGCTGCGACGGTATAGGGAGCGATCCTGTTCTCGGGGAAAAGCTCGACGACACGTCCTGAATTCAGGGCTTCGCTGGCCGTGTAGGCGGGCGTTCTCGCGATCGCAACGCCAGACTTGGCAAAGTTCAAGGATGCGGCAGGCGAGGTGCTGTACAGTCGCCCGTCGACTTTCACGTCCAGATCTTTGCCACCGACTGAGAACCGCCAGACTTTTGGATCCCGCATGTTCCCATCGATGACGCATTCATGGGTGGACAGTGAGTTGGGATGTTTGGGCGTGCCGAATTTTTTCAGGTATCCCGGTGTCGCCACCGTGACGAGCGGCATCGGCCCCAGCTGCCGGGCGACCAGCGTACTATCGCGCAGCGGTCCTATGCGCACGGCCAGATCAAGGCCTTCATCGACGATGGACACGCGTCGGTCCGATAGATCGAGTTCTATCTCGATCTCGGTATGCATCTGTGCGAACCGCGCTAAAGAGGGAGCAAGGCGGATTGCACCGAAACCCGCTGGCGCCGCGATCCGAATACGTCCCTTCAGGGCGGATTGGGCGTTGAGGACACGCTCCTCCATCTCGTCGAACCCCTCGAGCAGCGGCTCGCACATCTCCAGATAGGTCGCACCGGCATCGGTAAGCGTGACGCTGCGGGTCGTGCGGTAGAGCAGTTGAACACCGAGCGAGGCCTCCAGGTCGGCAACGTACTTGCTGATCAGGCGGGTTGATTTGCCCAGCCGTGCACCCGCCGAGGTGAATGAGGCTTCCTTCGCAACCATTGCGAACGCACGCATGCGGTCAATCTTGTCCAATTTGATTAAGCCCTCTCAGGGCACATTGTTTGCTAATATTGGTGAATTATCATAGCTATCGTTCAAAGGCATCTTCTCTCTCGAAGGGCCGCATGCAGCGGCTTCGAAACAAAGAGGAAGATGACAATGTCCAACGCAGTTCGCATTCACCACGCATCCCTTTCAGGCCACGCGCACCGCGCCCTGGTCTTCGCCAAGCTCGCCGGTATCGCCCATGAGGCGATCGAGGTGGACCTTGCCAATGGTGCGCACAAAACGCCGGAATTCCTTGCATTGAACCCGAATGGGCAGGTGCCGGTGATCGAAGACGGCGAGACGGTTGTGCACGACTCGAACGCCATCATTGTCTACCTCGCTCGGAAATATGCGCCGGACTGGATGCCAACCGACGCCGAAGGCGAGGCAGCGGTGCAACGATGGCTCACGCTGGCCGCAGGCGAGATTGCCTTCGGGTCCTGCGCCGCGCGTCTCATCACGGTGTTTGGCGCACCGATTGATCCCGATGTTGCGGCTGCCATCGCTGCCAAGGCAATGGCCAAGCTGGAAGCAGGCCTGGACGGGCGCGACTGGCTCGTTGGCGATCGGCCGACCATCGCAGACGTCGCCGCGTATTCCTACACCGCCCATGCGCCCGAGGGAAATGTGTCGCTGGAGCCCTATCCGAACATCCGCGCCTGGCTCGAGCGTTTTGAAGCACTCGATGGGTTTGTCGCCATGCCGACGACCCCGGTTGGGCTGGCGGCCTGACGGGCCGCGCAGGGATCAAGAGAGGAGGCTTCGAAATGTCCGCTCGGAAACTGGATGATGCGACTGCCAAGACCGCAGAGGTCTCGCGTCCGCCGCTGCCGCCCTTCACCCGCGACACCGCGATCGAGAAGGTACGTCTGGCCGAAGATGGCTGGAACGGCCGCAATCCGGCGAAGGTCGCGCTCGCCTACACCCCGGCCAGCCAATGGCGCAACCGGGTGGAGTTCCCGCAAGGGCGGGCCGAGATCGAAGCCTTCCTCACCCGGAAATGGGAAAAGGAGTCGGACTATCGGCTCATCAAGGAGTTGTGGGCCTTCACCGAGAACCGCATCGCCGTGCGCTACGCATACGAATATCACGACGACAGCGGCAACTGGTTCCGTGCCTATGGCAACGAGAACTGGGAGTTCGACGAGAACGGCCTGATGGCGCACCGCCACGCCTCGATCAACGAGCGTCCGATCACCGAGGAAGACCGCCTCTTCCACTGGCCGCTTGGCCGCCGTCCCGACGACCACCCGGGACTGAGCGACCTCGGCCTCTGAAACGCCTGCCCCCAGCAAGGAGAAGACCCATGTTCGACGCAACCCAAGTGTTCCACGAAGGCGAGCTTGAAGCACAACGCAAAACCGGTGTGGGCGACATGACAGCCTTTGCCACCGCGATCATCCGGGATTACATGCCCGACCAACATCGCGAGTTCTTCTCGGCCCAACCGTTCCTCGTCTTCTCCAGCGCTGACGCGGACGGCCGGATCTGGACAACCCTGCTCGAAGGTCCCGACGGCTTTGTCGGATCGCCGGACAATCGGACACTGACCCTCGCCACGGAGATCGACCGTCAGGATCCGCTGGCTTCCGCCTTCGCAGCGGGGACAGACGTTGGCATGGTCGGAATCGAGCTGGCCACACGTCGGCGCAACCGCCTCTCAGGTGCAATCCGGCCGGGCGGCGACGGCTTCGTCCTGGACCTCAACATGTCCTTCGGAAACTGCCCGCAATACATCAACGAGCGTTCATGGTGGCGCGAGGCGCAGACAGAGACGCCGGCCGCGAAGCTCTCGGGCCGACTCTCCGAGGATCAGATCGCCCTGATCAAAGGTGCCGACACGCTTTTCATCGGCTCCGGTCAGTATGGTGATGATGGCCAGCCCGCGAACGGCTTTGACGCCTCCCATCGCGGCGGCGATGCTGGCTTCGTCCAGATCGTCGACGGCAACCACATCCGCATCCCCGACTATGCCGGCAACAACGCGTTCAACACGATCGGCAATCTTCTGCGCAACCCGCAGGTCGGCCTCGTCTTCGTCGACTTCGAGACCGGCGGCCTCCTGCACCTGAACGGCACGGCAACGATCGACTGGGACGCGAAAGGTGCCGTTGATCCCGCCGCGCGGCGCACCATCGACATTGAAATCAAACATGTCGTCGAACGCCCGGGCGCACTTTCGCTGAGATGGAAGCGCGAGGAAGCCCTGCGCTAGTTCAAGGTGACCCGCAAGGTCAAAGAGGCCAAGGGCATTACCTCGTTCTACCTCGCGCCCGTGGACGGTGCCCCGCTCAACTCATTCGAGCCTGGTCAGCATCTGCCGATCCAGCTTCGCTTCAAGAACACCGCACCAGCGAAGCGGACCTATTCGCTGTCGGGTGCGCCCGGTGCCGCGGAATACCGGCTCACGATCAAGCGCGAGGACAAGGGCCTCGCCTCGCGGGCGCTCCACGACGAGATCGAGGTCGGACATGTGATCGAAGCGCGGCCGCCCTCCGGAGATTTCGTGGTGTCGTGCAGCCAATGTCCGCTGGTGCTGGCAAGCGCGGGCGTCGGTCTGACGCCAATGATCTCCATGTTGCACAAGGCGGCGCAGGATGAGGGCAATCGCCCGGTCTGGTACGCGCATGGCGCCCGAGATGGTGCACACCTTGCCTTGGCCGACGAGGTCAAGGCGCTGGTCGCCTCGCGTCCAAACCTCAACAGCCACATCCGGTTCAGCAGCCCCGGGGAGAATGACCGGCTGGGCGAAGACTATGACGCCCAAGGACGGCTGACGGCGGAGGCGCTTCTCGCTCTGAATGCCGGACCGGACGCCCACTACATGCTTTGCGGCCCGGCGGCCTTCCTCGCCGACATTCAAGCGGGCCTCAACGCGGCAGGCGTGCGCGACGACCAGATCCACTGGGAGACCTTCGGGCCGACCGGGTAACGCCGGCACCTGAGGCTCTGCGCAAAACGATCCCAAAGCGAACCCATCACATCTGCAACACCGAGACCGGAGAAAAATCCATGTCTGCCAAGTTCACGATCAAAGTCTTCTTCCGCGGAGACTGGTGCCCCTGGTGCAACGCACAGCTACGCGACTTCAACGGCGCTTTGGACAAGGTGCGGGCCCTGGGCGGCGAGATCGTCGCCTACACCGCACAGACCGGAAACCAGTCGAAATCGAACAACAACCTGCGCTTCGAAGTCGTCGTGGATGAAGAGAACACCGAAGCCCAGCGCCATGACATCTTCATCACGCCCAAAACCGAAAGCCCGCTGGCCGATGTGCCGGGTGTCTATCCCAACGGCATGGTCCAGCCGGGCATTGTTGTCGAGGACGCCTCAGGCCGAGTGCTCTATCGCTGGGCAATCATCCCAAGCGAGATGAACATCGGCGGTGCCAAGGATCGCCCTCTGGTGTCCGAGATCGTCGGCGCGCTTGAGCAGATCCTGTCGGGTGGCCCCATCCCCGAGAGCTTCGAAATCATGGAGATGGATCACCTCGAAGCCCATCACCCCGACATGCACCAGAAAGTGCTCGACTACTTCGCGATGGTGAAAGCCAACGAGACCTGAGACTCGGGTCCTACCGCCCCTTTCCAAACGCCCCCAATCAGAGACAGGAGAAAAACAATGTCAGACGAGAAAATCACCATCATCTACGACACCTATTGCGGCTGGTGCCACGGCGCGTCCGAGGTCTTCGACGAGATCGAGAAGAGCGGCGCGGACGTGGAGGTGTTTCACCGCCACCTCTTTCAGGGTGATAATCGCCCGAAGATGAGCGAGGGCAAAGGAGAGCAGATCGTCGGCAAGCTGATCCCGCAGATCGAGGCGCTGACAGGGCAGACTTTCACCCAAGTCTACAAGGACAAGATTGCGGGGTCCGACACCGAAGTGCTGGCTTCGAAATACTCGGCCCAGGCTGCAGCTCTGGTACATGACCAGGGTGCGGAGTGGGAGTTTGCCATTCGTCGGCGTCTTGAAGATCTGCACTTCGGCCAGGGCGTGTCCTCGACAGACCGCGACGCGATCATCGCCGCTCTGATAGACGAAGGCATTGCGCCGGAAGAGGCCGAGAAGCTTGGCACTCCCGAACTGGAAGCCAAGGCTGAAGCCCTTGCCGACCGCGCCCGGGCGTTGATGGCGGCCGCGGGCTCGCGCGGAGTGCCCACCGTGCTTCAGGGTACCGGCGATAACATGCGCCTGATTGACCATCAGAGCTACTACGGCAGGGCGGAAGACGTTAGCGAGATTGTCGCCCCCTGATGCCACCACACTGGAAGCACAGGTCTTGCAGTGTCACGCTTTGCTGCCGACAATGCTTCTGCAACATCGGGGCTTTTCCAAAGCCCCGATGTTCGTTTCGCACGTGCGGCTTCGTGGTTTGCCGCAGAGATGCATCATAAAACGGACCGAAATCGACTGCGCATCGCGTAACCAGCGCTCTCAGACCAACACGGAACGCGGCCTCGCAGATGCGAGCAAAAAACCCCTCTGTCGGGGCTGCTGTCTCTCACCAGGTGGCGAAATTGCACCGCAGCCTTGGATCTCGCGATGTGTCCGTGGTCGGGGCCGCGGCCATGTCGGATCCGGCCCATCGGGTCAACGGCCCGAAATGCGGGCCGTCGTTGCCTCACATTCACTTTGATCGACGCGGCGTGCTTTAACCATTCCCCGGAACTGAATTTCAGGGTCTCTCGCCAACACTCACATCTCGTCGCCGGAGATTTCAGGAGTGCAACATGACCGGTCAGTTTCTTTGTGGAGCTGTCTTTGCGCTTGTGGCAGCAGTTGGTTTGCTCAGTGGAACAGTTCGCGCTGATCAAGCGGAACATGCTGGCCGTGTTGCCGAAATCAACAGGACAGGTCTGCAGTATCATCAGGACGGTGTCGATTACCTGTCAAAGGGAGACCCGGTCATACGGAATGCGCGGCTCGAAACGGACATGTTGGGCGAGATGGCGCTGGCCATGGAGGATGGAACACAGCTTGTGATGCCACCAAACTCGGAGATCGAGATCGACGCCTTTGTCTACGATCCCGACCGTACCGTTGGCGAGGCCATAATTTCTCTGGGGCGTGGCACGCTGCGCATGATCAGCGGACGCCTGCAGTCAGAAAGCTATCTTGTGCGAACGGCAGTCGCGACGATTGGTGTCCGGGGGACGGACTTTACTGTCGAACTGGTCCCAGGTGTCGGACTTCGGGTCAGGGTCGATGAGGGTGCTGTCGAAATACGCCCGGCAGAAGCAAGGGCTGTGTTCAGCGTGACCGCGGGGCAGGACTGGATCTGCACCGCAACCGACTGCCGCGAAGTCCGGTCCGATGACCAACCGATCCGCCGTGCCAGTCTTGGACCCAGCCCAGTGTACGGTGCTGCGCCCATCGAGAGCAGAATTCGATTGGCTGCGTCGGCAGACACAGGCACGCCAGCAGATCCCGCCGGAACATCCGATTGCCCTCCCTACCGTGTGCCGGACAGAGTTTATCGACAGATCGGGCTCGACCCTGCGAACTGGCCCACGCGGCTTGAGGGCATCCAAATCTATCGCCACCAGGCACATGGCGTTACCAGCCAGATCTATTGCCCGAACCGGATCGAGATGGAAGCCAGTGCAGCAGGCTTCTCGGTAATGGGAGTGTCGCCCTCGGGGCGCACGATGATCCTCTATTTCATCAACACGCTACCCGGACAGGCGATCTTCAACGCAGTGTCCGACATGGCTGGTTCAGCACGCGACGAGGCCGCGGCCTATGCGGCCTTCATGCCCCGCGTCTTTGCCGACCAGCCAGCGTATCAGGTCATCGCCAGCACTGCCGACATGGACCGATCGGTTCCCGGCCAACTGGTGCTCCACCAGCGCGCCGACGTCCGTATCCCGTATGGATCCTATCTTGTTACGGGCATCACATTGTATCGAAAAGTTCCGAACGATCGCACAGCGTTGTTTGCCATCCCCGCGGTCGTCACGCCAGATCCAGCAGGTTCGGCGTTGTCCGCATCGGACATTGCCCGTCGGTATGTTAGGGGATTTCCGGATAGCGTCTCGTCCAGAGAGCGCGGCAAATAGAAATCCAAGATGCGCTCGAGGATGTCGGCAAGGGCCTGCATCCTGACAGACGTCAGTTTCGGTTCTGCACCCGGTGCCTTGTGGTCTCGGCGTTGCGCCGGACCATCCGCTTTGAAGCGTAGCGCCCAGTCCCGGATAACCTGAAGACCGACCCCGTCCAACGTCGCCGTGTGGCTCCGCGATCCTACATCATGGATCGAGGCCAAGGCCAGCAGACGGCGTGTCTCGTTTGCATGACCACTTTCTCTTGCAAGCCTTCGGCAATCATCTCCGGTGAAGTCTGATCTCAGGCTAGGGCCTGAACCCAATTCGCGCGCGGCTTGATGTTGGAGCAAGCCTCTGATTCACTTTCCGAAAAAAGGGGCGGT
>JBCBOR010000067.1:0-25284 GCA_039821125.1 Pseudomonadota bacterium | reverse complement strand
CGCGCAGCCCCTGATTTTATCAAGAACCGGCGTCGGCGGAGCGATCCGCCGGCCCTTTTTGTCACCGAGGGAAGGTCGAACGGATGGACGGTCCGCAGTACCGGAGCTTTACGGGACAGGGGTGGCGCCCATACGGCGCCTATGTCGATCCGACGAATGCGATACCGGGTCCCGGACACTACGAGCTGCACCGTGTCGGCAACAAGCTGCATGCCTATGCGTGGTTTCAGCACCGGATCCGGTCCTGTGTCCCGCCGGGGATGACCGCGATCCTGTCGGTCACGGTGGCGGGTGTCACGGCGTTGAAGTCGGCGCTGGTCTTTGCCGGTGTCTCCGGGCGGCCGGAGCTGCGCATCGACTGGACAACCACGCCGCCGCGCGCCGCGATCCTGGTGCGCAACTCTACGACGCAGGCGGGCGAGGGGTGGGTGACGCCGGTCGGCCGCGACTTCTGGCGGCTTAGCCTGCGGCTGACGAACACTAGAAGCGATCCGATCCACGTGATGCCGACATTCTACGTGACCCGAGGCGTCGAGAACGCCGGGCTCGATCTCGGCCTTTTCGCTGGGGATGCGCATTTCGAGGTGGCGGATGAAGGGTGGCCCAAGCTCACCCCGCCGACAGGCACGTCCGGCCCAGAAAAGACCATGGACAGACCGGGAGAAGCGGCATGAGCGCATACTTCTTGAAGAACACAGGCAGTGATCTCGACCACACCTTTGAGTGGGCTGCGCAGATCCTCGACGGTGGCGAGACGATCGAGAGCGATCTCGGCTGGACACTGCACCCCGCGGATGACGGGTTGATCATCGACGCCACGAACCACTCGCCCACGACCACGACCGTGCGACTGTCGGGTGGGGTCCCGGGCCGCGCCTATCTCGTGTGCTCGAACATTCACACCAGCACCGGACGCGAGATCCAGAACTCGATCATCGTACGCGTCGCCAACGGCTGAGCGGCACCGGCAATGAAGGGATTTCCGATATGCTCTTGACCCAATCCACGCCCGGCACGACCAACCCGGTGCCCCTGCGCGAGTTTGCCGAGCATCTGCGCCTGGCGCACGGGTTCGAAGACGACACCGCCCAGGACGCGCTTCTCGAGGTGTATCTGCGCAGCGCGACCACGGTGATCGAGCGGCGCCTGTCCTGCGCGCTGATCCGGCGAACCTATGAGCTGCGCGTGGCCCACTGGGACCGCTACGGCTATCTGACCCTGCCGGTTGGTCCGGTATCGGAAATCGCCTCGATCCGGTTCGAGCGCCCGGGGATGGTCACTTCGCTGGCACCCGAGGAGTGGTATGTCAAACCCGGCGAGACGCGGCAGAAGCTGACCGGCCCCAAGAACACGGCCCTGCGCGATATCCCGCACGGCGCCTTGGCGGTGCTGACTTTCGAAGCAGGCTATGGCGAGACGTGGAACGATGTTCCGGATGACCTGCGCCAGGCGGTTATGGTGATGGCGGCGCACAATTATGAACACCGGGGCAACGATGCGACGATCACCACGACGATCCCGCCGGCCGTTCGCGCAATCCTGACACCGCGCCAGCCGACGCGGCTCTGACGCAAGACGGTGCCCGCGTTGCCCGCGGCCTTCCGATCCAACCCTGAATCAACACCAAGCAAGAGGCTCCGATGACGCCTGTACTCAGCCAGGAACTGGTGCTCGAGGCACCGGTGCGTGAGATCGACACCGGCGGCGGTCAGTCCGTGACATGGCAGGCCGTCGGCACGCTTTGGGCGGATGTGCAGGCCTCTGCCGCGCGCGAGACCCTATCGGGCGTGCGCGAATCCGCCCGGGTGACCCACCGCATCACGATCCGCAGCGCGCCGCTCGGCTCGCCGCGGCGCCCTTCGGCTGAATGCCGGTTTCGCTCAGGCTCGCGCGTCTACGCCATTCTTGGCGTCGCCGATGCGGATCGTCAGCGCAAATACCTGACCTGCTGGGCGGAAGAGGGGCCGTTCTCATGACCTACGCGCTCTCGTGGCCCCTGCAGGAGGGGATCTTTGCGGCGATCTGCGCGGACCAGATCTGTGCGACGTTCTTCGATCACCGGGTGTTCGACGGGCCGGCGCCGTTCCAGGGCGAGGCGGAGGTCGAGGGCCTGTTCCTGACGCTGGGGGACGAGCAGGTCCGCGACTGGAGCACCGGTACGGACAGCGGGGCGGAGCATCTCGTGATGCTGACTGTCCACGCGCCCCGGCGCAGCTTCGGCGAGGCCAAGCAGGCCGCCGCCGCGGTGTCCGATGCCTTGCTGAATGGTTCCGTGACCTTGTCGCGGGGCCGTGTCGTCAACGCGCGCTTCGCCGAGGCCCGGACCCGGCGCCTGGAGCGCGATGCGCTGCGACAGATCGAACTGCGTTTTCGGTTCGTGGTCGAGGACACCGCCTGAGCGCGGTTCCGGCTTGCGATTCATGACCCACAGACATCTCAATCATAGGAGACACCCATGAGCGCCCAGAAGGGGAAGGATATCCTGTTGAAGCTGGACGAGACGGGTGGGGGCACCTTTGTCACCGTCGCTGGTCTCAGGGCCAGCCGGATCAGTTTCAACGCCGACACCGTGGATGTGACGACCGTCGAAAGCACGGGGCGCTGGCGCGAGTTGCTGTCAGGCGCCGGTGTGCGCAGCGCGGCCCTGTCCGGGTCAGGCATCTTCAAGGATGCGGACTCGGATGCCGCGGTCCGGCGCGTGTTCTTCGACGGCTCTCACCCTGCGTTCGAGGTGGTGATCCCGGATTTCGGCACCGTTGCCGGGGTGTTCCAGATCACCTCGCTGGAATATGCGGGCACCCATGACGGCGAGGCGACGTTCGAGGTTGCGCTTGTCTCCGCCGGTGCGCTCGAGTTCGTCGAGGCCTAGGCGTGAGCGTGATCGCAAACCCCCATCGCGGCGAGGTCCTGCTGGTCATCGATGGCGTGCCGCATCTGATGCGCCTGACGCTGGGGGCCTTGGCTGGGCTCGAGACGCGGCTTGAGGCCGGGTCACTGATGGGCCTGGCCGAGCGGTTCGAAAACGGCGAGGTGCCAACCTCGGACCTGATCGCGTTGCTGGCGGCGGGTCTGGCGGGTGCCGGCTCGCCAATCACTGAACGCCAGCTGGCCGCCGCAGATATTGAAGGCGGTGCGGTCGGTGCGATGCGTGCCGGGATCGAACTGCTGTCACGCGCGTTCCGGCCCTTTGGCGATGGGTGAGGGCCGGGCTGAGGACGATACTGCCCGGACCGACTGGCCCGGGCTGATGCGCCTCGGCCTTGGCGTCCTGCGCCTGCCGCCAGATGCGTTCTGGGCCATGACCCCCGCCGAGTTCCGTCATGCGCTGGAAGGCGCGGGCCTCGTGCCCCTTGGCGGCGGCGCGCTGGGGAGAGACCGTCTGGCCGAGTTGATGGCAGCCTTCCCCGATCATGCGCCCATGGCACAACAACAATAGGTGAGAGATGGACCGGCGAGACGACTTTGACGACACGTTCGGCACTTCGCTCGGGCGCGCGCTCGGCGAGATGCGGGGCTTGGCTGCCGGGTTTACCGGCGAGTTGGCCGAAGCCTCGAAGGCCATGCAGGCGATGGACGGGCAGGCGAACAAGCTCTCGCGCTCGTTGTCGTCGGGCTTGCGGTCGGCTTTCGATCGGGCGGTGTTTGGCGGCGAGAAGCTGTCGACCGTATTTCGGGATTTGTTGGGGTCGGTCGCGGACAAGGCACTGAACGCGGCCCTGACGCCCGTGACAAATGCACTGGGCCAGGGTGTCTCCGGCGCCGTGGGCGGGCTGTCGGGGGCGCTGACCGGAGCCTTCGGATTTGCCGATGGCGGTGCGTTCTCCTCGGGCCGGGTCCGGGCTTTTGCCCGCGGCGGCGTGGTCGATGGCCCGACACTCTTCCCGATGCGCGGCGGCACAGGCCTGATGGGTGAGGCAGGGCCCGAGGCGATCATGCCACTGACCCGCGGTCCCGATGGTCGCCTTGGCGTTGCTGCGCGCAGCGGCGGGGGTGGCGGCGGCCCTGTGGTCGTGAACATCCAGACACCGGATGTCGCCGGGTTCCAGCGCTCGCGCGGTCAGGTCTCGGCGCAGCTTGCCCGGGCGGTCCGGCGTGGCCAGTCCCTGCTCTAGCCGAGCGCCCGCAGCGATCCGCCCCGAGGCACAAGGAGGCAGTTTTCATGACACTTCACGATGTGCGGTTTCCCGCCGCGATCTCGTTCGGCTCGTCCGGCGGGATCGAACGGCGCACGGAGATCGTCGAACTCGTCAACGGGTTCGAGGAGCGCAACAGCCCCTGGGCGCAGTCGCGCCGGCGCTGGGACGCGGGGCTCGGCATTCGCTCGCTGGATGATCTCAGCACGGTGCTGGCCTTTTTCGAGTCACGGCATGGGCGCCTGTTTGCCTTCCGCTGGAAGGACTGGCTGGATCACAAATCCTGCGCACCCTCGGCCGAGCCATCGCCCGAGGATCAGAGCGTCGGGACGGGGGACGGTGTCCGCGTCGCCTTTCCGCTGCTGAAACATTATGCGGACAGCGCCGGCAGCTATGTGCGCGAGATCGCGCTGCCCATCGCAGGCTCGGTGCGTCTTGCCGTCGATGGCGCCGAGCAGACCGAGGGCCAGGATTTCACCACCGATCCGATCACCGGGCAGATCGTCTTCATGACTGCACCCGGGGAAGGCGCTGCCATCACCGCAGGGTTCGCGTTCGATGTGCCTGTGCGCTTTGACAGTGACACGATTGAGGTCAACCTTGCCGCGTTCGAGGCGGGCGAGATCCCGTCCGTTCCCGTGATCGAGGTGCGTGTCTGATGCGGGTTCTTCCTCCTGCCTTGCAAGCGGCGCTCGACAGCGGGGCGAGCCGTCTGGCGCGCTGCTGGAAAGTCACCCGGCGCGATGGCGTTGCCATAGGCTTCACCGATCATGACCGGGATCTGACCTTTGACGGTGTGGTGTTCGAAGCCAATAGCGGCCTCACCCAAGGGGCGCTCGACGCCGCGACGGGCCTTGCCGCCGATACGCATGAGGTCACGGGCGCATTGTCCTCGGACCGGATCACGGATCTCGATGTTGCCAAGGGTCTCTATCACGGGGCCGAGGTCGCGCATTTCCTGGTGGACTGGACGGATCCTGCGACGCACACGCTGCTGTTCCGCGGACAAATCGGAGAAATCCGCCGCGCAGGGCAGGCGTTCGAGGCCGAGGTGACGGGCCTCGCGGATCGCCTCAACCAGCCGCTTGGACGGGCCTATCTGCACTCCTGCGATTGTCGTCTGGGCGAGGGAAAGTGCGGGATCGATCTGTCGGATCCGGCCTTCCTTGGGACCGGTACGGTGGCGGATGTCACCTCGCCGGGAGCTTTGCTGGTCACCGGTCTCGATGGATTTGCAAACGGCTGGTTCATTGGCGGCAATCTGACATGGAGCACAGGCGGGAACGCTGGCCTCGAAGGCCATGTCAAATCGCATGTCGCAGGCGCGGAGGTGACATCGATCGAGCTTTGGCTCGCGCCGCCTGTCGCCGTACAGCCCGGCGATACCTTCGAGGTGACTGCAGGCTGCGACAAGACTGCCGCGACGTGCCGCGCCAAGTTCGACAACATCCTCAACTTCCGTGGCTTCCCACACATGCCGGGGGACGATGTCGCAGCCAGCTATCCGAACACGGGAGGTGCGCACAATGGCCGATCCCTGTTCCGCTGACGTCTGGTCCGCAGATCCTGGCTTGTCCGTTGTTGCGGCGGCGCGCGGCTGGATCGGGACGCCGTATCGCCATCAGGCGAGTTGCAAGGGCGTTGGAGCGGACTGCCTTGGCCTTGTGCGCGGGATCTGGCGCGAGACGCTGGGTGCAGAGCCCGAGCGACCGGGTGCCTACAGCCCCGACTGGGCGGAAGCCGCAGGGGAGGAGCGCTTGCTGAGAGCCGCCGCGCGCCATCTGATCGGTGTGCCGGCCCATGCCGCGGTCGCAGGCGACGTGCTGCTGTTTCGCATGATAGAGAGCGGACCGGCGAAGCATGTCGCGATCCTGAGCTCTGAAGGCTTGCCCGGCGGGCGGATCATCCATGCCTATTCCGGGCACGATGTGTGCGAGACGCATCTGACAGAGGCCTGGATACGGCGTCTGGCGGCGGTCTTCCGGTTCCCGCTTTGATCAAAAAGGGTGCGTCACGGACGCACCCTACGGCACGAAACCTATGGCGCCGCCGCTGATCGGCATGCGCGGCGCCATGTAGGGTGCGTCCGTGACGCACCCTTGCTTCAGGAAAAACCGGGGGACATCCCATGGCGACAGTTCTGCTCTCCGCCGCCGGATCGGCCATAGGCGGCTCGATCGGCGGCTCGGTGCTCGGTGTCAGTGCCGCTGCGATCGGGCAGGCCGCAGGTGCCGTGGCCGGGTCATTGATCGATCAGGCGATTCTGGGTGGCGGCGCCCAGGCCGTCGACACCGGACGGGCGCGCAGCCTGCGCCTGCAGACCTCGACCGAAGGTGCGCCCGTCGCGCAGGTATTCGGCCGGATGCGCGTGGCCGGTGAAGTGATCTGGGCGACCCGGTTCAACGAGAATGTCCGGACCTCGACGCAGGGCGGCAAAGGCATTGGCGGCGGTGGCCAGCCGCGTCAGACGGTGCGGGAATTCTCGTACTCGATCTCGCTGGCCTTCGGTCTTTGCGAGGGACCGATTGATCGCATCGGGCGGGTCTGGGCGGATGGCAAGCTCTTTTCGCTGCGCAATGTGAGCCACCGCATCTACACCGGGACCGAAACCCAGCAGCCCGATGCCAAGATCCAGGCGGTCGAGGGGACGGCAAACGTGCCCGCCTATCGCGGCCTTGCCTACATCGTGATCGAGAACCTGCCGCTCGAGCGGTTCGGAAACCGCATCCCGCAGTTCAATTTCGAGGTCTTTCGCGCTGTCTCGACCGAGGTCGAGAACGACGAGGCGGGCCGCCCGGTGCCGGAGCTTGTGCAGGCGGTATCGATCTCGCCCGGCACCGGTGAGTTTGCGCTCGATCCCCAGCCTGCGCGGATTGTCTTCCCTGCAGGTGGCGGGCGCTACCTGAACGTGAACAACGTGACCGGACGTTCGGACTGGGCGGCGGCGATGGATCAGCTGGAGGCCGATCTTCCCGTCTGCCGCGGCGCGTCCCTGGTTGTGTCGTGGTTTGGCTCGGACCTGCGCACGGGTCACTGCCGGGTCGAGCCGAAGATCGAGGAGCGGGACCGGGTCACCGCGCCTGAGCCATGGACAGTTTCGGGTCTGACGACCGCGGATGCGCCATTGGTGAGCCGCGACCAGGGCGATCGCCCGAACTTTGGTGGCACACCATCGGATGGCGCGATCATCCGGGCGATCCTCGATCTGAAGGCGCGCGGTATCAAGGTCGTGCTCTATCCGTTCCTTCTGATGGACATTGCTGCGGGGAACGGTCTGTCCGACCCCTATGGCCGTGCCGAGCAGCCGCCCTTTCCGTGGCGGGGTCGCATCACGCTGGATCTCGCGCCGGATCAGACGGGCACGGCCGACCAGACGGCAGCGGCAACCGCGGATGTTCGGGCCTTCTTCGGAACGGCCGATCCGGGCGACTTTGCCATCACCAGTACGGGCGTTGCCTATTCCGGACCGGACGAGTGGACCTGGCGCCGTTTTGTGCTGCATCTGGCATCGCTGGGCGCCGCGGCGGGCGGGGTCGATGCGATCTGCATCGGGACCGAGATGCGCGGGCTGACCACGATCCGCTCGGCCAAGACGGCGTTCCCGGCGGTGGATGAGTTCATCGACCTTGCCGCCGATGTCCGCGCGATCCTGCCCGAGGCCAAGATCACCTATGCGGCGGACTGGTCCGAGTATTTCGGCTATCAGCCGCAGGATGGCTCGGGCGATGTGCTGTTCCATCTCGATCCGCTTTGGGCCGATCCGAACATCGATGTGATCGGGATTGATGACTACACTCCGCTGAGCGACTGGCGGCACGAGACAAGCCATCTCGACGACGCCGCCGGGTCGATCTATGCGCTGGGATACCTGCAAAGCCAGGTCGAGGGCGGCGAGTACTACGACTATTTCTATGCCTCGGATGCGGACAAGGCGGCTCAGGTGCGCTCGCCCATCGCCGATGGCGCGCATGACGAGCCGTTCGTCTTCCGGCCCAAGGATCTGCGTGGCTGGTGGGAGAACCCGCATCACAACCGGATCGACGGGGTCCGCCAGACCACGCCAACGGCCTGGCAGCCGATGTCCAAGGCGATCTGGCTGACCGAGACGGGATGCCCCGCCGTCGATCTCGGCGCGAACCAGCCGAACCTGTTCTTTGACGTCAAAAGCTCGGAAAGCGGACTGCCGTTCGGCGCACGTGGTGCGCGGGACGACGAGATGCAGCGCCGCTTCTTACAGGCGAAGCTGGGCTACTGGCAGGAGCCGGAGAACAATCCGGTCTCGCCGGTTTATGACGGCGTGATGATCCCGGATGATGGCGTGTTTGTCTGGACATGGGACGCACGGCCCTGGCCGGATTTCCCGGTGCGCGAGAGCCTGTGGTCGGATGGCCCGTCGCACAGGCTGGGCCATTGGATCACCGGCCGGGTCACGTCGGGATCGCTGGCTGCGGTCGTGGCGGATATCTGCGAGCGGTCGGGCCTGACACCTGATGATTATGATGTCAGCCGGGTCTTCGGCGCGGTGGATGGCTACCTGCTCGATCGCAATGCCAGCGGGCGCGAAGCGCTTCAGCCGCTGATGCAGGCCTATGGCTTCGACGCGTACGAGAGCGCAGGCCGGATCGTCTTCGCCACGCGGCTGACAACACCAGCGGCGGCGCTGGAGCCGGATGGGATGGTGCCATCGGGAGATGCCGGGCGCGGCCCGATCGAGCGTGAAGCAGCGCGCCTCAGCGCGACGCCTGACAGCGTGCGGCTGAGCTATGTGCAGTCGGAAAACGATTATCGTGTCGGCGCAGCCGAGTCGCGCCTTCCTGGCGGGTCGCTGACGCGGGTGTCCGAGACATCGCTGGAACTGGTGCTTGCGGGCTCGAAGGCGCAGGCGATCACCAATCGTTGGCTGGCCGAGGCCGCACGGGCCCAGCAGCGCGCGGTCTTTGCGCTGCCGCCCTCGGCTCTGGCTTACGAGCCGGGCGATGTCGTTCAACTGCCGGGCGCTGGGCAGGAGGAGCAGTACCGCATCGATCGCATCACGGATCAGGCTGGTCGTGAGGTCGAGGCGGTGCGCATCGAGCCGACGATCCACATCCCCGCCGTGGTCCCGGATCGCTCGCTCGAGCCCGAGGCTGCGGACGTGCCGGGCCCGTTGACCGTGATCCTGATGGACCTGCCGATTGCGGATGGGTCCGAGATCGATCACCAGCCCTGGATTGCGGCAACCGCAGATCCGTGGCCGGGCGCGGTGGCCGTCTACCGGTCAAGCTCGGGCAACGCGTTCGAGCTTGTCTCGACAGTGCGCGCACCTGCTCTGATCGGCAGATCCCTGTCCGTGCTGCCACCCGGCGCGACGGGGCGGTGGCATCGGGTGGAGTGGATCGTCACCCTGCCGGATGACGGGATCAACGCGGCGGAGCAGATCGACGTTCTGAACGGCGCGAACCGAATGGCGGTCGAGCTGCCCTCGGGCGCATGGGAGCTTCTGCAATTCCAGGATGCCGAGTTGATCGGGACCGACACCTATCGGCTTGGTCGGCTGTTACGTGGACAACGGGGTACTGCCGCATTGTCGACGGGCGCGATCGCGCCCGGGGCGCGGATCGTCGTACTGGACGACGCGATTGTGCCGTTGCCGGTGACGGCAGAGGAGCAGGGGCTTGAGAGGATCTGGCGGGTCGGCCCTGTCGATGATCCCGTGTCCGAGCCGAGCTTCTTGGAACAAACGCTTGCGTTCGACGGTGCAGGTCTTCGGCCCTTTGCGCCCGTGCATCTGCGGGCGCGTCGGTTGGGGGGCGACTTCGTCTTTTCGTGGATCCGGCAGACCCGGATCGGCGGCGACAGTCTCGCCGCGGTTGACGTGCCGCTTGGCGAGGAGATCGAGCGCTATCGCCTGCGGATCACCGCGGGCGGCACGGTTCTGCGCGAGGTCGAGACGGAGGCTGCCAGTTTTACCTACACCGCCGCGATGCAAGTGGCGGACAGCGCCGCAGGGCCTGTCGCCATCCGCGTTGCGCAATTGTCGGTTCGTTTTGGATATGGACCAGAAAGGGTGATTGAAATCGATGTCTAACACGCCGAGATTCGGCCTGCCGCTGCTCGGCGCGGCGCAGGCACAAAAGCATGTCACACTCAACGAAGCGCTCAGCCGGACGGACGCACTGGCCTCTGCCCGTGTCGAGAGCCGGGACATCGTCGTACCCCCGTCCCAGCCCAAGGATGGTGAGGCCTACATCGTCGGACCCGCCGCGACGGGCGATTGGGCCGGGCAGGACGGCGATCTCGCGCTGTTCCTCAATGGCGGCTGGGATTTCATCACGCCCTGGTCAGGGTGCGTCGTCTGGGTCGAGGCCGAGCGGACGCAGCTGACCTATGATGACGGCCAGTGGGTCGCGGGCCGGTCCGGTGGTGGTGCCGGGGGCGCAGTGACGCTGACCCGGATCGCCGAGGTTGATCACACACTCTCGACCGATCAGGTCTCGCAGACCCCGGCCATCATTCCCGACAAGGCGCTGGTGATCGGCGTGACGGCCCGTGTGATCGAGGAGATCGTCGGCCCTTCCACCTGGTCGCTCGGCGTTCCCGGAGCGCCCGACCGCTATGGTGCGGGCTATGGCGGCGCTCTGAACTCGTTTGCACACGGGATGACCGGTCAGCCGCAGACCTATTTCGGCGCGACGCCTTTGGAGATCACGTCAGGTGATACTCCCTTCACTGCCGGGCGCGTGCGCATCGCTGTGCACTATCTCGAACTGACGCCGCCTGTCGCGGTCTAGCCCGGCGGCACATCTTGCCGCCCTCGGCCCTCCCGCCTATCGTCTTGCCAAACGATCCGAGGGAGGTCCGCGATGAAGCTCGAATTTCACCATGTCAATCTCTGCACCCACGATGTGCCCGGGTTGGACACGTTCTATGGCGATGTTCTGAAACAGGCCCCAGACCCCGCGATGGAACCGCTGCGCACCGTCTCTGACGAGATCTACGATCGCAAGATCACCTTCCGCACCGATGGGAATGTCGGCTTCCATATCGCCCACACGGACCACGAGCTTGGATTTCGTATGGGTTCGGGGATCAATCCGCTCGCCAAGGGGCACATCGCCTTCCGCACAGACGACATCGAGGCGTTCAAGAAACATCTCGAAGCGCATGGCATTCCCTATGCCGACTATGGGACGACCTTTTCGACATCCTGGTATCAGATCTTCTTCCACGATCCCGCCGGTACGGTGGTCGAGGTGCATCAGGTTGTCGAGGGCGCTGCTGAGGGCTCCTAGCCGCGCGCGCATCAGGACGCAGGCGGCAAAAGCGGGCACCCCTGAGCGAAACCGCCGGCGCAACCCGCCCGCGGCAACGCAGCACTAGCCGACAAGCGTTGCCTCGGTCTTGGCGTTGACCTCATCCATGTCGACCTCAGGGGCAAGCTCCACCACCTTCAGCCCGCCCTCGACCACGTCGAACACACCAAGGTTCGTGATGATCCGGTCGACCACGCCCGCGCCGGTCAGCGGCAGGGTGCAGGCCTTCAGCAACTTGGACTCGCCCCTCTTGTTGGCGTGATCCATGATCACCAAGACGCGCCCGACCCCGGCGACCAGATCCATGGCGCCGCCCATCCCTTTGATCAGCTTGCCCGGGATCATCCAGTTCGCGAGGTCTCCGTTCTCGGCCACCTCCATGGCGCCAAGGATGGCGAGGTTGATGTGCCCGCCCCGGATCATCGCGAAACTGTCGGCGGACGAGAAATAGCTCGTCCGGTCGAGTTCCGTGATCGTCTGCTTGCCAGCATTGATCAGGTCCGAGTCGATCTCGTCCTCGGTCGGGAACGGGCCCATGCCCAGCATCCCGTTCTCCGATTGCAGGGTCACATCGACCCCCTCGGGGATGTAGTTCGACACCAGCGTCGGAATGCCGATCCCGAGGTTTACATAGAACCCGTCTTCCAGCTCCTGCGCGGCCCGTTCGGCCATCTGATTGCGATCCCAGGGCATCAGCTTTCGCTCCCTTCAAAGGTCAGATATTGCGGCGGCACGCTGGCCGTGAGCCAGACGCCGTTATCCGCCTGAAAAAACTCATGGCCATCCTCGGCCATCTGTTTGGTGTGCACGGTGAGGACGATCGGCTTGCCGTGACGCTGTCCGACCTTGACTGCTGTTTCGGCGTCGAGGCTAAGGTGCACGTGAAGCCGTGACATCGGTTTAAGCCCCTCGGCGAAGATCACGTCCAGGGTTTTGGCCGCGGTGCCGTGAAACAGGACATCCGGAGGGCGGGCCGCCACGAGATCGCTTTCGATCTGCACAGAATGTCCTTGGGCCGCACGGATCCTCAAACCATCTTCGGACAGCGTGAAACGCTTCTTGTCGTTCGTCTCGACAACCGTGCGCAGCTCGTCCTCGCTCATCGGTGTGCCGCCCCGCGCCAGCCCTGCGAGCAGATCGGCCACGTCGACCCATCCGCCTATGTCGAGGGTCAGCCCGGCATCTTCCGGCGCATGGCGCAGAAGATAGCTCAAGCGTTTGCTCCGAACTTTTGTTGCCATTGGACCAGGTGCCTTACGCTGCACGCACCGTGCGCTGTTCGATACGCTTCTCGTGCTCGCCCTCGATGACGCGCTGCACGAAGATTCCCGGCGTGTGGATCAGATCCGGATCGAGCGAGCCCACCGGCACCAGTTCCTCGACCTCGGCGATGGTCACCTTGCCTGATGTTGCGCACATCGGGTTAAAGTTCCGCGCGGTCTTGCGGTAGATCAGGTTGCCCTGCGCATCGCCCTTCCACGCCTTGACGATGGCCAGATCCGCGACGATCCCGCGCTCGAGGATGTATGTCTGGCCGTCGAAGTCCTTGTGCTCCTTGCCCTCGGCGATCTGCGTGCCGACACCCGTTCTCGTGTAGAACCCGGGGATGCCGGCTCCGCCTGCGCGCAGGCGTTCGGCCAGCGTGCCCTGCGGGTTGAACTCGATCTCCAACTCGCCCGAGAGGTATTGCTGCATGAAGAGATCGTTCTCGCCGACATAAGACGAGATCATCTTCTTCACCTGCTTGTCCTGCAAAAGCAGGCCGAGGCCGAAGTCGTCAACGCCCGCATTGTTCGAGGCGATCGTCAGGTTGGTGGTTCCAGCCTCCTTGATCGCGGCGATCAGGTTCTCGGGAATGCCGCACAGGCCAAAGCCGCCCGCGGCCACGGTCATCCCGTCAAAGAGCAGACCGTCCAGCGCCTCTGCCGCGGTCGAATAGACTTTCTTCATCCCGGTCCTCTCCTTAATATGGCAGACTCAGGCCCGCGCGATTGGCTCCTCCTATACGGTAATGCTGCGCCTGCTCACAAGAGGCATGCGCGCATTGTTATTGGTCCGATCCGGCCCTGGCGAATTCGCCCGGTGGATCAGCGTCCGGGGCGTCGGCGCGGGCGCCCAGGAACTCGGTCCGGCGCGGCCGGGCCAGCGGCGCGCCCTCGCGCGGGGCGTCCAGCAGCCAGTAGAGCAGATTGTCGCCAAAGACCGGGTTCTTGGTCAGTTCGACATGCTCGTCCGGCAGGAACAGGGTCGTGTCGAAGCGCAGCGGGAAGCGGTCCTGCCGGGGCACCTGGCCGCCCTGAGCCTCATCCAGAAGTGCGCTGGCGCGCAGCACCACCCCGTCGCCTTCCGCAACCCCGTCGATCGTGAAGGCGCCCGTCGCAGGATCGACCTGCGCGGTGCTTGGCGTCTCGAACCCGCCGCCGACCACCAGGAACATGTCGATCCCTTCGGGCGGCGGCGCCCAGCGGTCCATCATGATGTGGAACAGCCGTGCCCGGTTCAGCAGCCGCGCCTGATGGGCCAGCGCCCGGCGCCGCCTCGCCTCGGCATCCGGCTCGTCCGGCATCAGCCAGGCCAGTTGCCGGTCCGCGGCACGATCGGCCAGCCCCCAGCCCTGGGCCTGCCACAGCGCGGGGTCATAGAGATCGGCGAACTCCGTCTGGCCCAGCCGGACGCGGCGATGGCGCGGGCGTGGCATCAGCTGGTAGACCGAGTGGTGTGTGCCGAGCAGTGCGGCCGGAAACTCGGGCTGAAACGGGCCCAGATCCTTGCCGTTGATCAGATTGTCGAGCGCGATGATCGATCCGGCGTTCGGCGTCGCGACGAAGATCACCCGGTTGAAGAACGGCGCGCCGTCCCAGCTTACCGGCGGCAGGGGCGCCGTTGGATCTGCGGTATCGGGTGCTGCGAACCCGTGCATCAGGAAGTACCGGGCGATCAGCCCCCCCATCGAATGCGCGATGAGGTCGAATTGGATCGTCTCCTCCGGCACACCGCGCATGCGTGCAACGTCGCGGCGGCGGTCCTGAACATAACGCCCGAACTGGTGTGCCGTCTCGATGAGATCGCGCCGCCAGTCATAGTCGAACCGATAGATGCCGGAGGCCGGCGCATTGGCCGCAACCGCTCCGTCCGCACCGGCCGAGTATGCATCCGGGCTGAGGAATTCGAACCCTCCGGCGCGCAGCGTGCGGTCAATCCCGGCATAGACTTCGAGATCGACAGGCACCCCGAGGATCTCGATCATCGCGACCTCCAGCACCCCGGCGGGCTGCACGGTGTCGGTGGCGTTGATCAGCGGTGCGCCGACTTTCGGGATCGGCAGGGCGATGAGGCGGAACTCCTCGCGATCCTCCGGGTCGGCGGAGATCCCGCGCGAGCCGCCACCGCCCCAGATGACCCGGCCCGACACCGCATCAACCAGGCGCGAGCCGAGCGTGCCGGGGATCCCGATCAGAGGGCGGCGGTCTGCCCGTTGCGCACCGAGGGCCGCATCCCGGTAGATCGCGTCCAGATCGGGCAGGCGCGGCTCGGGTGCGCAGCCTGCCAGCACCAGAAGGCAAAGAGCCGGGGCGCACCACCGTCGCAAGGGCTGGGTCGTCACGTCAGTCTCCGTCATCGTGCGTGCAAGCGTTGGCCCGGATCGCGCCGGTTGCAAGCTGTTTTGCCGCCCTGCCGATCACGACGCTGTTTGACTTTGCGCCGCCGGGGCTATGTCGCCCTCCATGCGGTGGTTCTCGAAATTGCTTTGCGCGGCAGTGCTCGCGCCCCTGATCGCCTGCGGCGGCACGCCGGATCTCGAGGATTTCACGGGCACGACGCCCGAGCTGGAGCTTGAGGCGTTTCTCAGTGGCAAACTGACGGCGCATGGGGTGTTTCAGGACCGGTTCGGCGATGTGCGCCGCACGTTCGTGGTCGATATCGACGGGGTCTGGGATGGCACGGTTCTCACCCTGACGGAGGATTTCGTCTACGAGGACGGCGAGACCGAGCAGCGCATCTGGCGTCTGACCAAGACCGGGGACGAGACCTGGTCCGGCTCGGCCGAAGGGGTCGTGGGCGAAGCGCTGGGGGTCGAGAACGGCAACGCCTTCAACTTCGCCTACACGATCGATCTGAAGACACCGGATGGCGCGTTGCGGGCAACCTTCGATGACTGGATGTGGCAGATTGACGACAGCGTGCTGATCAACCGGGCCTATGTCTCGAAGTTCGGGATCGAGATTGGTCAGCTGTCGATTTTCTTTCGCCGCGACGAGCCGCTCGGGCAGTAGAGGACCCTCTCGCCGCGCGGCAAGCTTGTCCCCTCCCAACCTCCCTTCATTCTGGCTGCGATTCTGGTTAAGCCTTTGTGAACGCGCTGACATGTGAGGCGTTGCGTCCGTGGCCACGTGTCGGGAGGCCGGTGCGCACGGTGCGCTGAAGCGCCTAGTCCTGCTCGCTGCGTGTCAGGGCGCTGGCAATCAACCCGGTCGGCACAGCCACGATGCCAAGTCCGATGAACAGGATGAATCCGGTAAACGCCCGGCCTCCCGCGGTCACGGGGTAGACATCGCCATAGCCGACCGTGGTCAGCGTTGCGACCGCCCACCAGAGGCTTTCGGGGATCGAGCCGAACGCCTCGGGCTGGGCCTCGTGCTCGAAATGGTAGATCCCGACCGCGGCGAGGTAGAGGACGGCGACCGTCAGCATCGAGAAGATCGCAAGCTCGGTCTTGATCCGGTCGACCGCGTCGCTCATCCGGTCGATGGCGCGGGTATACCGCAGCAGCTTGAACAGCCGGAAGAGCCGCAACAGGCGCAGGATCCGCACCGCACGCCAATCCGACCCCAGCAGCAGCAGCGAGGGCAGGAATGAGATCAGATCGATCAGCCCACCAACGCTGAAGACATAGCGGTACCAGGGCCGCATGACCCAGACGCGCAGCACGTACTCGCTGGCGAACACCGCGATGGCGAAGATCTCGAAAACCAGCAGCGGACCCGAATAGTGCTCATGGATCCACGGCACCGTTTCCAGCGCAATGGCGATGGCCGACAGGATGATCAGCGCATTCAGACCGAAGGCCACAGACCGGCCATAGACCGGGTCCTCCCCTTCGAGAACGGCGAGAACGCGGGCACGGATCATGGGGCCTCATCATGGTTGGCAACAACGTCAGCGTGAGGGTACCACACTGAGGTGTCCATCGCCGAGGCGACGGCCCGCCGTCAATCCCTGCACATGTCCGACGATCCCCGCAGCGTCGATGCCATAGTGCCGGTAGAGATCGCCGATGGTGCCGGTCTGGCCGAAATGCTCGACCCCGAGCGGAATGGTCTGGTGCCCGTGAACCGCGCCAAGCCACGACAGCGTCGCGGGGTGCCCATCGATCACCGTGACGATGCGGCAATGAGGCGGCAGAGCTGCAAGCAGGCGTTCCACGTGGCAGGCCGCATCGGTCTGGCCCCGGGCGCGGGCGCGCTGTGCCGCCGTCCAGCCCGCGTTCAGGCGGTCGGCCGAGGTCACCGCCAGAACCCCGACATCGCGGCGCCCCTCGCCGATGATGGCGGCGGCCTTGATGGCCTCGTCCGCCACCGCGCCCTGATAGGCGATCACCACCTCGCAGTTCGGGCCGGGCGGGCGCAGCCAGTAGGCCCCGTCGATGGCGCCCTGGCGGAACGCATCATCGGCGCGCTTGCCCGGCTGCTCGATCGGCTTGGTGGTCAGACGCAAGTAGACAGAACCGCCGGTCTCGTCCCGCAGCCATGTCCGCTCGTCCGGATCGCCCTCACCATCGCGCTGCATGTAGTCGAAGGCCCAGGCCATGATCACGGCCAACTCGTCGGCGAAGGCAGGCTCGAACGCGGCCAACCCGTCCTGGCCCATGCCAATCAGCGGCGTCGAGACGGACTGGTGCGCGCCGCCCTCGGGCGCGAGTGTCGCGCCGGAGGGCGTGCCGACAATCATGAACCGTGCGTCCTGATAACAGCCATAGTTCAGCGCATCGAGGCCCCGGCACACGAACGGGTCGTAGACCGTGCCGATGGGGATCAGCCGCTTGCCCCAAAGGGAATGTGACAGCCCCGCCGCCCCGAGCAGCAGGAAGAGGTTCATCTCCGCGATGCCCAGCTCCAGATGCTGGCCCTCGGGCGCGAAGTTCCACTTGGCGGTGGACGGAATGCGGTGCTCGATAAACGCATCTGGCAGGGCATCGCGGGCGAACAGCTTGCGCCGGTTCACCCATGGGCCAAGGCTGGTGGTCCCGGTCACGTCCGGTGACGTAGTCATGATCCGTGCGGCAAGGTCACTGTCGCCCCGCGCGAGGTCATCGAGGATCTTGCCGAACGCGGTCTGGGTCGAGGTCTCGCCTTTGGTTTCCATCGCAATCTCAGGCACCGCGACACGGGCATCTGTGAACCGCCGCCGTCCGCGCGCGAAGAACGGCACGTCCGCCAGATACGCCTTGAGCGCGTCGGCATCTTCCACCGTCGCGAACGGCTCCCACTCCGACCCCTCGGGCACACCCATATGCGCCTGCCACGCGGCGAACTGCTTGGCGGTCATCAGCCCGCCGTGATTGTCCTTGTGCCCGGCGATGGGCGTGCCCCAGCCCTTGATCGTGTAGGCGAGGAAACAGGTCGGCCGGTCGTGATCCACCGCGGCAAACGCCTCGGCCATTGTCTCGACGCAGTTGCCGCCGAGGTTCTCCATCAGCGCGGCCAACTCCTCGTCGCTGCGCCGGTCGATCAGCGCCGAGACATCGCCCTGATCACCGAGATCATCCATCAGCCGCTTACGCCAGACCGCGCCGCCCATGAAGGTCAGCGCCGAGTATTCGGCATTAGGGCAGGCATCGATCCAGTCGCGCAGACCCGCTCCGCCCGGTTCCGCGAACGCCGCCCGTTGCAGCGCGCCATGCTTCACCCGAACGACATCCCAGCCGAACGCATCGAAGATTTTCTCGATCCGCTCGAACAGCCCCTCGCGGACAATCCCGTCGAGCGACTGGCGGTTGTAGTCGATGATCCACCAGGTGTTTCTAAGATCGTTCTTCCAACCTTCCTGCAGGGTCTCGTAGATGTTGCCCTCGTCGAGCTCCGCATCCCCGACCAGCGCCACCATCCGCCCCTGCGGCGCATCCGCCCCCCAGGGTTTCGCGGTGATGTAGTCCTGCACCATCGAGGCCAGCGCCGTGATCCCGACGCCAAGGCCGACCGAGCCGGTCGAGAAATCCACATCGTCGATGTCCTTGGTGCGGCTCGGGTACGACTGCACGCCGCCGAAGCCGCGAAACGCCGCCATCTTCTCGCGCGTCTGGTTGCCCATCAGGTATTGCATCGCGTGGAAGATCGGGCTGGCATGCGGCTTGACTGCGACCCGGTCCTCGGGCTTGAGGGCCGAGAAATAGAGCGCCGTCATGATCGACACCATCGAGGCCGAACTCGCCTGGTGCCCGCCCACCTTGATCCCGTCCACCTTGGGCCGGATGTGGTTGGCGTGATGGATCATCCAATGCGACAGCCACAGCAGCCGCTGTTCGATCGTCCTCAGGTGGGTGGTTTTCAGATGGGACATGGCGGGCCTCCTCGACTCGCCCGAAGGCTAGCGCGAACGGTTCGCGATTGTGCAGCGTTTTCAGTCGCGATCTGAGGGCTGGCGCGATATATCTTCAAGTTATAGGGTAGAGAGAGGGGATTTCTGCGCCATGGATGATTTCGACCGCAGACTTCTGCGCGCCCTGCAACGCGATGCGCGGGTGTCGATCAACGATCTCGCAACGGAGGTCGGGCTCAGCCCGACGCCGGTCGGGCGGCGCCTGCGCGCACTGGAAGAGCGCGGGTTGATCGAAGGCTATACCGCCATCCTGAACGAGGCTGCGCTCGGCTTTGGCGTCTCGGTCTTCGTCTCCGTCCAATTGGACCGGCAGGTGGACGAGGCGCTGGCGCATTTCGAAAGCGCGGTGCAGTCCTTTCCCGAGGTGGTGGATTGCTGGCTGATGACCGGGAACAGGGATTACCTGCTCAGGGTCGTCACCACCGATCTTGCGGCGTTCGAGAAGTTTCTGGTCGGAAACCTCACCAAGGTGGTCGGGGTCTCCTCGATCGAATCCTCAATCCCGCTGCGCCGGGTCAAGGCTGGGATCTCGCGCCAGGCCTGATCCGGGCGCGGCGCCCCGTAGGGTGCGTCCGTGACGCACCCTCGCCGGTCGAACCGGACCAAAAGTCGCAGAAATCGCCTCGAATTTCACTCTTGTGCACTGCACTATTGCAGCGCACCATACCGCGATGACAGAGGTCACCTTGAAAGTCGCCGTGGTCGAAGCGGACCGCGATCGGGCCTTGATGATTGTCGATGGTCTGCGCGAGGCCGGCGACTATGACGTCACGGTGATCGGCGACGCGACGGGGCTCGCCCGCCGGCTCGAAGCGCTGGCGCCGGACCTGGTGCTGATCGACCTCGCCGATCCGAATCGCGATGTGCTCGAGGAGTTGGCACTCGCCTCCGACGCCACGGCGCGGCCCGTCGCGATGTTCGTTGATCGCACCGATTCCTCGGCAACCCGCGCGGCCATCGATGCGGGCGTCAGCGCCTATGTGGTCGATGGCCTGCGCAAGGAGCGGATCAAACCCGTGCTCGACGCGGCCATCGCCCGGTTCCAGGTCTTCGCCCGCATGCGCACCGAGCTCGAGACCACCAAGGCCGCGCTGGCCGAACGCAAGGTGATCGACCGTGCCAAGGGGCTTCTCATGAAGGCCAAGGGCCTGAGCGAAGAGGAGGCCTATGCCCTTCTGCGCAAGACCGCTATGGACCAGAGCCGCAAGGTCGCCGATGTCGCCCAGGCCCTCGTCACTGCGGCGGATCTGCTGGCATGAACCTTGACCGGGTCGAGTGCGGGTTCGTGCCGCTGGTCGATTGCGCACCGCTGGTCGTCGCGCGCGAACTGGGCTTCGCGGCGGAGGAGGGGATCGACCTCTGCCTGCACCCACAGCCCTCGTGGTCGGCGATCCGCGACAAGCTGGCCTTCGGGGCTCTGGATGCCGCGCACATGCTCTCGGTGCTGCCGGTGGCCATGTCCATGGGGCTGGGCGGGGCCGCGGGCAAGATTGATGCCCTCTCGGTTCTGTCGGTCAATGGCGATGTCATCGGCGTCTCGCCCGATCTTGCCGCCCGGATGCAGACGGTCGGTCTGTCCCGGACGGTGAACCGCGCGACCGCGGTCGGCAAGACCCTGATCGCGGCGGCGGCAGGACCGCTCCGGATCGGGGTGCCGTTTCCGTTCTCGATGCATGCCGAGCTTTTGTACTACTGGTTGTCGGCACTGGGGCTTCAGGCGCCGCGCGATCTTGACGTGCGCACGGTCCCGCCCTCGCAAATGGCCGATGCGATTGCGGCGGGGGAACTGGACGCCTTCTGCGTGGGCGAGCCCTGGGGCAGCGTCGCGGTCGAGGCAGGCGCGGCGGAGATCATCCTGCCGGGCTCGGCGATCTGGCAGTTCGCGCCGGAGAAGGTTCTGGCGGTGCGCCATGACTGGGCCGAGGCCGAGGGCGACACCGCCGCCCGGCTGATCCGCGCGCTCTGGCGGGCCGGGCGCTGGCTGGCCGATGACGACAACCGTCTCAACGCGTCGGACCTGTTGGCAAGGCCCAGCTATGTGCACCAACCGGCGGAGCTTCTGGACAGGGCGCTCTCGGGGCTGCTGGTTCTGTCCAAAGGCAGCGCGCCGGTACGGTTGCCGGACTTCCTCGAGTTTCATGATCGCTCGGCGACCTTTCCGTGGCGCAGTCAGGCGATGTGGATGGCGACGCGCTGGGCGGCCCGGGCCGGGGTTGACCGGGCGGATGCGATCACGGCGGCGCGGGCCTGCTACCGCGCCGATCTCTACCGCGCGGCGCTGCTGGAGATCGGGGTCGATCTGCCCGGCGCATCCGAGAAGGTCGAGGGGGCGCTGGGCGATCGCATCGAGGTCGCCTCGGCCAAGGGCGAGATGTTCCTCGGCCCCGATCTCTTCTTCGACGGCGCGGTGTTCGACCCGGCCAGCGTTGCAGCGGATCGGTAATCCGCCGCCCTCCATCGACTTTTTTTGAACCGCGCGCGGGCCGGACGCGACTTCCCATCAGTGCCATGCCCAGAACGGCTTTTGATCGGAGGAGACCCAGATGCCGAGCGCGACCCAATCACCAGCTTTGGAGCCTACGCCCCGTCCGTGCCTCCTGGACGCTCTGTGCGCCAGCGACAGCGGTATGGCGATCATCGAGCCCTATGGTGGCGGAGAGGATACCGCGCCGCCGGATCCCGGGATGGCGCACGATCCGATGCCGGTGATTGACTTGGATGCCGTGCGGGACGTGCCCTCGGCCAATTACAGGTGGTGCCCTCACCAGGTGACCGGCGCGCACGCCGAAGCGGCCCAGCATGTCAGCGCGTCCTGCGGGTGAAGGGGATCTCGTGCCGGGGCACGCCGCCGCGTGCCCTGCCGTATGGTTCGCTTCCCGTCGTTGCTGGGACCGGGGTGTGACAGCACTGTCACGGGTAGTCCGGTCAAAGGAAGGCGGCCCCAGGATCTGCTGTCCGGCCGCATCCCTCTGTGTGTTCGATCGAACGTCGGGACGATGCCCCGGCTAGCCCGCACAGACCTACGACGATTTGCTTAAAATTTGATTTAGATCGTGAGCGAAGGCATTTAGCGGGCGCACACCGTTCGGGCGATACCCTGCGCCGGACCCATCATCGGAGGCCCCGCCGTGCTGATCGATCTGCCCGCCGATTTCGACTTTCGCCAGGGGGTGGCCATCGTCTTCCTGTTCACGGCGTGGTTCACCTATTCGACTGTGCTGCGCATGATCTCGCGCGGGTCGCTGAACCGGCAGCTCTCGACCGTGCGGGCGCAGTGGCTGCGTTTGTCGATCCGGCGCGGTCAGAAACCGTTCGATGCGATCCTGCTGGGCAACATCGTGAACTCGATCGCGTTCTTCGGCTCGGCGACGATGATCGTCATCGCGGGCGTCGTGACCCTGTTCGTCAACGTCAAGGCGGTCTTCGAGACAAAGACGGAGCTGATGCTGACCGAATCGAGTTCGCTCGCGCTCTTCGTGATGCATGTGACGGTGCTGTCGGTGATCCTCGCGCTGTGCTTCTTTGCCTTCACCTACGCGCTGCGCAAGCTGATCTATGTGCTGGCTTTGGTGGGCGCGTTGCCGGAGGGCGAGCTGTCGCCCCATGCCGCGGCGTGCCGCCTGCAAATGGTCGACAACGCAGCGACCGTGCTTACCGAGGCGCTTGTGACGTTCAACTTCGGCATCCGCGGGTACTATTACGCGATTGCTGCGCTTGGGCTCTTTGTGTCGCCGGAGTTGAGTATCCTGATCACCTTTGGTGCGACCTTCATCCTGATGTACCGCCAGATCGGCACGCGGACCTCGGCCGCGGTGCAGAGCTATGTCGATCTGCTGCGCGAGGCGCAAAAGCCCCCATCGCAAGCCGATGAAAACACAGGAAAATAATCTGAGGGATGCACATCGTTACCATCTGGTGAAAACTTTCGCTTGATATTGCGGCGCACCAGTATATCCTCTCCGCGAGCCGGGCAATGATGTCCGGAGACTGACTTTACCCACAAAGCTGCGGGTTTTCCGAGCAAGGCTGCTCGATCGGGTTGCGCACCTCTGCGCGACCGGTCGTGCGGCCTTTTTGTCGTTTTTGCCGCCTGTTTGGCGGCGCGCAGGGAGACAAAAATGAAGATCATCACCCGGGTACTCGCGGCTGCTGTGGCGGCCTTTGCCCTTCCCGCCCATGCCGAGTTGCTGGACGTCGAGAAAGACGAGCTGAAATTCGGTTTCATCAAGCTGACCGATATGGCGCCCTTGGCGATCGCCTATGAGAAAGGCTACTTCGAGGACGAGGGCCTGTTCGTCACGCTCGAGCCGCAGGCGAACTGGAAGGTTCTGCTGGACCGCGTGATCGATGGCGAGCTTGACGGCGCGCACATGCTGGCCGGTCAGCCGCTGGCCGCGACCATCGGCTTCGGCACCGAGGCGCATGTCATCACCCCGTTCTCGATGGACCTGAACGGCAACGGCATCACCGTTTCCAATGAGATCTGGGCCCAGATGAAGGAGAACATCCCGCACGAGGATGGCAAGCCTGTGCACCCGATCAGCGCTTCGGCCCTGAAGCCGGTCGTCGAGAAGTACATCTCCGAGGGCAAGCCCTTCAACATGGGCATGGTCTTCCCGGTCTCGACCCACAACTACGAACTTCGCTACTGGCTGGCCGCGGGCGGTCTGAAGCCGGGCTACTACAGCCCCGAGAATGTGACCGGCCAGATCGACGCCGATGTGCTGCTTTCCGTGACCCCGCCGCCGCAGATGCCGGCTACGCTCGAGGCTGGGACGATCTATGGCTACTGCGTGGGTGAGCCGTGGAACCAGCAAGCCGTCTTCAAAGGCATCGGCGTTCCGGTGATCACCGATTACGAGATCTGGAAGAACAACCCGGAGAAGGTCTTCGGCATCACCAAGAAGTTCGCGGATGAGAACCCGAATACCACGCTGGCGCTGACCAAGGCGCTGATCCGGGCTGCGATCTGGCTGGACGAGAACGACAACGCCAACCGTCCCGAAGCGGTCGAGATCCTGTCGCGCTCGGAATATGTCGGCGCGGATTACGAGGTGATCGCCAACTCGATGACCGGGTTCTTCGAGTACGAGAAGGGCGACCGCCGCGAGGCGCCCGACTTCAACGTGTTCTTCCGCTATAACGCGACCTACCCGTTCTACTCCGACGCCATCTGGTACCTGACCCAGATGCGCCGCTGGGGTCAGATCGCCGATGCCAAGCCCGACAGCTGGTACGATGAGGTCGCCAAGAAGGTCTACAAGCCCGAGATCTACCTCAAGGCCGCACGGATGCTGGTCGACGAGGGTCTGGCGCCCGAAGACGGCTTTCCCTGGGACACCGATGGTTACAAGCCCGCGACCGCCGAGTTCATCGACGGTGTCGAGTATGACGGCCGCAAGCCGAACAGCTATCTCGACAGCTTCCCGATCGGCCTGAAGGGCGAGCAGAAAGTCGTCGGCAACGAGGTTGAGGGGTGATCCTCCTCCCGGAGATCCCCAGGGCCGGGTAACCGGCTCTCACTTCCCTCCCCTCTGGCGCGCGCATGATCAGAGGGGAGGGCCTTTCCAAGACCTTCAGATACTTGGCAAAAACGAGATCATCATGACCGCTGTCACCGAGAACACGATTCCGGATGAGGCTGCACGCGCCGAGCGCCGCGCCCGTCTGTTCACTCGCATCAACAAGGCCGATGGGTACTTCCAGGTCATCGGCATGAGCTGGATCACACCGGTCCTGCGCGCCGCCGCGGGCGACAATCCGTCTGCGCAGCTCAAGGAAATCTGGCGTCTGCTGGGCGTGCCGCTGCTGGCGATCCTGGCTTTCCTCGCGGCCTGGGGCTGGCTGGCACCGCAGGTGCAGACCTCGCTGGGCGCGATCCCCGGACCGGCCCAGGTGTGGGAACAGGTCGGCAACCTCCACGAAGATCATGTGCGCGAGCGCGAGAAGGCCGATGCATTCTATGAACGCCAAGAGGTGCGGAACGCAAAGTTCATCGCGGCCGGAAAGCCCGAACGGGTCAAAGAGCGAACCTATACCGGCAAGCCGACCTATTATGATCAGATCTGGACGTCGCTGCAGACCGTGTTCTTCGGCTTCCTGCTGGCGACCATCGTCGCGGTGCCGATCGGGATCCTCTGCGGGCTCTCCCCGATTGCCAATGCTGCGTTCAATCCGCTGATCCAGATCTTCAAACCTGTCTCGCCTTTGGCATGGATGCCCATCGTCACCATGATCGTCTCTGCCGTCTACGTCACCAATGA
>JBCBOR010000066.1:0-25286 GCA_039821125.1 Pseudomonadota bacterium | reverse complement strand
CCGCCCCCTTTGGCAGAGGCCGGCGCACCGGCAAGCGCGACAGCGGCAAACGCGGCCGCAAGGGCGGTTGTCTTGATATCGCCGAGCAGAAGAAACAGCTGAAGCAGGAGATCGCCGCCGCCCGCGCGAACGGGGGCAATGACTGCGCCTTTGCCTCGATCTTCGGCATGATGTTCGGTCATGACGGGGACGCGGCCACCGCCTCGGTCCCGGCATCGACCGCGGCCAACTGACCCACGTGGTGCAGGGCCTCGGCGCTGGCCATGTGGGCGGCGCGTGGCGCTCTCGACGTGGTACCGCTAGGGTTGTATGGTCGCGCCCGGCAGTGAGACGGGAGAAGGCACCATGACGCATCCTGCGGTCGCCGCGGGCGAGATCGCCGTTGTAACGGGAGCGGCGCTTGGCATCGGGCGGGCCATCGCGAAACGCTTTGTGCAGGCGGGCATGCGTGTGGCACTGCTCGACATCGATGTCGAGCATCTGCACGATGCGCGCGCCGAGATCGGCGGAGAGACCGAGGCGATCCTCTGCGATGTTGCCGAGATCGAGTCCCTCGAGCATGCCCGTGACCGGATCATAGCGGACTGGGGGCAGGCGCCCTCGGTGCTGGTGAACAACGCCGTCAGCCGGATCGGGCGCGGCATGGATAGCGCGCTGGCGGACTGGCGCCGGGCGATCGACATCAACGTCTTTGGTGTCGTCAACGGGGTGCGGGCGTTTCAGGGCGCCATGCAGGCGCGGGGGCGTCCGGGCGCGATCATCAATGTCGGCTCGAAGCAGGGGATCACGAACCCGCCGGGGCATCCCGTCTACAACATGGCAAAAGCGGCGGTGAAGACCTACACCGAATGTCTCGAGCACGAGCTGCGTCAGGATCCCGAGCGCCAGATCACCGCGCATCTGCTGGTGCCGGGCTGGACGACGACAGGCCTGAATCACCACAAGCCGGGGGCCTGGACGCCGGATCAGACTGTTGCCTACATGATGGATGCGCTGGGCGCGGGGCGGTTCTACATCATCTGCCCGGATGATGAGACGTCCGAGGCGCGCGACAAGGCGCGCATCCTCTGGGGGGCCGAGGACATCACCGCGGATCGCCCGGCGCTGAGCCGCTGGCATCCCGACTGGGCCGACGCGTTTGCCCGCAAGCAGCCGAAGTAAGACGAGGGTGCGTCACGGACGCACCCTACGCCGCGCCGTGCAACACCCCGTAGGGTGCGTCCGTGACGCACCCGCGCTGCGAGACCTTGCGCAAGATCAATGTTGCACGGATCCCGCCATGGCAGTCTGATGCCGTCGCTGTGGGATGAGGTGCCATGAACAGGGTGATCATTGCAGGGGGCGGCATTGCCGGGCTCGCCGCGTCTCTGGCCTTCGATCGTGCGGGCTGGGAGGTCACTGTGCTCGAACGCGCGCCCCAGCTTGGCGAGGTCGGCGCAGGCATCCAGCTCAGCCCGAACGCGTGCAAGGTGCTGGACTGGCTTGGTATTTTGCCTGCGATCCGCGAACATGCCTTCACGCCTGCAACGGCGGATCTGCGTGATGGGCTCAGTGGAGAGACACTGCTGTCCGTCCCGCTTGGACCTGCTGCCGAGGCGCGGTGGCACGCGCCCTATCTACACATCCACCGGGCCGATCTGCTGTCGGTGCTGGCAAAGGCGGTCGAGAGGCGACGCATCGACCTTCGCCTCGGGATCGAGGCGGTGCGTGCCGTCGATCAGCCCGACGCGGTTTCTGTCCATCTATCAGACGGCAGTCTCCTGGCCGCGGATCTCGCCATTGGCGCGGACGGCATTCGCTCGGCCCTGCGCGCGGCGATCAACCCGGACGAGGCCCCGCGTTTCACCGGGCAGACCGCGTGGCGTGCGCTGATCCCGGCCGCTGCGCTGCCCGGTGGCACCATTCCTCGCACGGCGACGGTCTGGGCGGGTGCAGGTCGGCACCTTGTCACCTACTATCTGCGCGGCGGCGATCTGATCAACCTCGTCGCCGTGCTGGAACGCGCGGCGTGGACTGAGGAGAGCTGGTCCGCACCCGGCGATGTGGACGCCCTGCGCAAAGCGTTCGACGGCTGGCACCCCGCGGTGTCCGCGCTGCTGGCGGCGGTGGACACGTGCTTCCTCTGGGGGCTCTTTGACCGGCCCGAGCAGGTACGCTGGACCTCCGGGCATACCGCGCTGATCGGCGATGCAGCGCATCCCATGCTGCCCTTCATGGCGCAGGGGGCGGGCATGGCGCTCGAGGACGTGCCAGTCCTGGTGAACGCGGTGGGTTCTGGTTCAGACATCCCTGCAGCGCTCGAGGCCTTCGAGCGTCGCCGCTGGCCGCGGGTCACCCGTGTGCTGCAACGCGCCCGCGCCAATGGCCGGCTGTTCCACCATCCGCCGGGTATGGCCCAATGGCTCGCGCGGACGCCGATCCGCCTGGCAGGTCAGATCGCGCCGGGGCTTGCGGCGGGGCAGCTCGACTGGCTTTATGGCTTCGATGCGACCCAAGGCTGAGCTCCTGCGATGAAAACCAACCCGTTCTGGCACGAGGCTGCACCGCCCGAGGCACCCTCCGGCACCCAGCCACCGGCAGCAACAGATGTTGCGATTGTCGGCTCCGGGTTCACCGGGCTGTCCTGCGCACTGGCGCTGGCCGAAGCGGGGCGCGACGTCGTGGTGATCGAGAAGGGGCCGCCGGGTGCCGGCGCGTCGAGCCGCAATGGCGGCATGATCGGCTGGGGGCACAAGGCCTCGGTCGCCTCGCTCGCCAGGCGCTACGGGCAGGACCGGGCGGAGGCAATGCTGCGCGAGGCGCGGATCTCGCTTGAGTTCACGACCGAACTGATCAAGACCCTGCCGGGCGATGCCATGCACCGACAGACCGGCCGCTTCCTCGGCGCGGGCTCGCCCAAGCATTTCGACAAGCTGGCCACTTGGGCGGAGACCGAGGCGCCCGCCCTTGGCATGCAGGCCGAGGTCGTGCCAAAGGCCGAGCAACACCGGCACATCTCGACCGATCTCTACCAGGGCGGGCTCTATCTGCCGCAGCATGGCGGGCTGCACCCGGCGCTCTTTCACAAGGCCCTGCTGGCAGGCGCACGGGACAAGGGGGCCGTCATTGCCGATCACTGTCCGGTCACTCGGGTCGAGGGCACGGATGGTGACTGGATCATCCACCATGACCACGGCGCCACGCGGGCAAAGCACCTGATCTATGCGGGCAACGGCTATACCGGCGGGGGCGGCGGGCCGTTCGGCAAGATGGCCCGGCGGCTGATCCCGATCCCCAGCTACATCATCGCGACAGAGGTGCTGGGTGCCAACCGGGTCACCGCGCTGATCCCGCAGGGCAGCATGATCGTCGAGACCCGGGCGCAGCATTCCTATTTCCGGCCCGACCCATGGGGCGAGCGGATCCTCTATGGCGGCCGCGCCTCGCTGAACATACTGGACGAGCAGGTCTCGGCCCGGCGCATGCGCGATATCATGCTGAGCGTGTTCCCCGATCTCGGCGATGTGGCGTTGACCCATTCCTGGCGCGGGTTCGTTGCCTTCACCTTTGACGGCGCGCCGCATATCGGTCAGGCCGAGGGGATCTGGTACGCCTGTGGCTACAACGGTTCAGGGGTGGCGATGGCGCCTTATCTGGGATGGCGGCTGGCGCAGAAGATCCTCGGCACCGATCAGGGCATCACAGGGTTCGATCCCGTGCCGTTCGCGCCGCAGCCGCTTTATGGCGGGAACCCGTGGTTCCTGCGCGTGGTCGAGATGTGGATGAAGCTGAAGGACCGCACCGAGGGGGTCGCGGCGGTGCACAGGCGCAGTTAACGGATGCGCAGTCGCCCGGACCGGTGCTGACCCTTAGATGTCGGCGCTGATCACCTTGCGATAGACATGCCACGAGGCATGGCCAAGCGCCGGGAAGGCGAGGATCATCCCGAGGAACAGCGGCAGCATGGCGGCGGCGATGCAGCCCGCAACGACGATCCCCCAATAGATCATCGCCGGGCGGTTCTCGACCGTCGCCTTGAAGCTGGTGATCATGGCCGTCACAACGTCGATATCGCGATCCAGCAGCAGCGGCACGCCGACGACCGAGATCGAGAACAGCAGCGCCGCCAGCGCTGCCCCCACCACCGTGCCGATCACCAGCATGATCAGGCCGGGCCCGGTGAAGAACATCTCGAACGAGGTCATGATGTTGGTCATGGTCGTCGGCCCGAACGAGATCGCGAAGATCACCCGGGCCAGCACCAGCCAGGCGAGGAAGATGAAGACCGTGACCACCGCGAAGAACGGAAGCTGCGAGTTCTGCTGGCGAAAGCCCGCCATCAGAACGGGACCCCAGGACAGCGGCTCCCCGGCTTCGAGACGGCGCGAGACCTCATAAAGGCCGACCGCCGCGAACGGTCCGATCAGCGGGAACCCCGCCGCCAGCGGAAAGATCCAGTAGCTTACCTCGCCCCGGACCAGCGCCCAGGCGATCAGGATCCCGGCCAGCGAGAACACAGCACCAAAGAACAGCCCATAGACCGGAGCGCGCTGAAAATCGCTCAGCCCGGCGCGCAAGGCCTCGCGGATGTCATCCTGAGTGATGGTGTTGACCACCGGCACCGGGGCTGGCTGATGGGTGGCATCTGTCATGGCGCGTCCCTCCTGCAGGGCAGAGTACGGTCGTGACCCGTGCCGAACAGCATACCGTGATGCCAACCGGACCCAGTCACTCACCCGGACCAATAGCCGAGACCGCAGGATGGCGAATTGATCAGGATCAAATTCCGCTGAAAATGGGGTTTCGTGCCCCGATGTCCCGCCCGCCCCATGAAAAAGGCCGCCCCGTTGCCAGGGCGGCCTTGGTGTTCTGGCAACAGGTGCGTCAGCGCCCGTTGCGGTCTTGCTCGCGCCGGTAGGCCGCTTTTTCGTGCATCGAGCCGAAGATCAAGGCCACGACACAGCACACGATGCTAAGCCCGACCCAGAGCGCCTCTGCCCCCAGAGCGGTGTAGTAGGCGCCGGTCACGGCGTTCCAGGTTGGCTCGTCAAATCCCCATCCCATGATGGATCTCCTTTCCTGATCTGATCATTCGGCAGGCGACGCCGAGGCCGCAATGCCCTCGGGGTACGCCTGAACCGGGACCTTGGTCGGGTCGAGCCCGGCGATCTCGGCAGCCTCGCCAACGCGCAGCAGGCCAAGGATCTTCAGGATCAGCGAGACGACATAGCCGGGCACGAAGCCGAGCAGGAACATCACCACCGCACCGACCAGTTGGCCCATGAACGAGGTTGTCGCGACACCGGCGTCACCGGACAGTGCAGGCACGCCGGAGGCGAAGATGCCCACGGCCATGACCCCCCAGATGCCGATGGTGCCGTGCACGGTGACCGCGCCGACCGCATCGTCGATGCCGAACTTCTCGAGGAAGGCCGCGCACGGTTTCAGCGCCGCGCCCCCGACAAAGCCGATCACCAGCGCCTGTGCCGGATGCCAGAGATCGAGCCCCGAGGCACACGAGATGATCCCGCCCAGAGCGCCCGACATCATCCAGAACGGATCGCGGGTGATCATCCACGCGCCGATGATCCCGCCGGCAAAGCCCATCAGGATGTTGAAGCTGAGCGTGCCCAGCGTCAGCGGCGTGCCGTAGATCGTGGTCCACTTGTCTGGGGAGAACGACCAGCTCTCGCCCGGGACCAGCACGCAGGCCATCAGGAAGCCCCAGAAGCCGACGATGATCAGCATCAGGCCCGTGACCGTGAACGGCAGGTTATGGCCGCTGATGTCGTTGGCCGTGCCGTCCGGGTTGAACTTGCCGATCCGGGGTCCGAGGTTGATCAGAACCCCAAGGGCAAAGAACCCGGCGATGGCGTGCACCAGCCCCGCGGCACCGAAATCGTGATAGCCCCACTCGGTCACCAGCCAGCCAGCGGCGGACCAGCCCCAGGCGGCGCCCACGACCCAGGCGAAGGACCCAAGGACAATCGCCAGGATCACGAAACCCGCGACCTGGATCCGCTCGATCACAGCGCCCGAGAAGATCGAGGCCGTGGTGGCGGCGAAGAGCGTGAAGGCCCCCCAGAAGACGCCTGTGACGTTATCGGCCAGGTTCGGCCCCATCACCTCGCCGATCGGGTTGGCGAAATCGATGCCCTGCTGCCACGAGATCGCCATCGGTCCGGGCTGCAGCGCCCAGTAGAAGAACCAGCCGAAATAGTAGAAGGTCGGTACCATGAAGGCGAAGGCCAGGATGTTCTTGATGCCCGAGGCCAGCACGTTCTTCAGCCGCGACGCGCCCATCTCGTAGGCGAGGAACCCGGCATGGATGATGACCATCAGCGGGATCGTCAGGTAATAGTAGGTCTCGGTGAACATCGTGTTGGTCGTGTTGGCCTTGGCTTCCAAAGCGGCGACCTTCGCGGCAAGCTCCGCGAGTTGTTCTTCCATCATATCCTCCCGCGCCCGTGTCCCGTCTGTCGCGGGTCTGAGCGTCGTTCGTTGTTTCCCCAGGTGCGGCCGGAGATTTGGTTTCCGGCTCATGGAAGACGCTACCGCAGAAATTCACGATGGCAAGAGGTGCTGGACCAATTCTGGACCGGAGGCGACCCAAAATCTTACACGTTGTCTTGTGGGCGGCATCGCGAGACTTCCTGACCGGACGCTGTAAAGCCCTGTGGGCCGAGCGTGCAGGACCTGTCGCCGCGACACCGGGCAGGTCGGCGTCGCCCGGCAGGTCTACACATGATGACTGCGCGGCCTTACATCGTCTGACGAAGGAGATTTCGATATCGCGTTTTCAAGACGGGCAATTCTGGTCGCGGGCTCGGCCGCGATTGGTGCTCTTGGCGCCCGATCCATGGGCCCGAGCGGGCCGAGCCTCGATGGTGTCGAGCTTGTCGCTCCCTCGACCAGCGACACGACATTGAACGATGCATCGCGGCTGTCCGAAACGCCGATCCACAAGCGCACGATCCTGACGGACGATCCAGGCGAGGCTCTGGTATCCGCACTTCGCGACGAGCTTCGCGCGGCCCGGTCCGCGAACAGACCCGTGATCTGTTCTGCCGCGCGGCATTCGATGGGCGGGCAGTCGATCCCGCGCGCGGGACACGCGGTCAGCTTTGATACAGCCTGGGTTCAACCCGGCGCGATGCGGTACCGGGTGCATGCCGGTGCGCGATGGCGCGATGTCATCGCCGCGCTCGATCCCGTGGGGCTTGCGCCGAAGGTCATGCAGGCGAACAACGATTTCGGCATCGCCGCAACGTTCAGCGTAAACGCCCATGGCTGGGCGACGGCTTTTGGGCCGATGGGATCCACAGTCACGGCGATCAAGGTCCTGCTTGCCGACGGCCGTCATGTGACCGCGTCACGAGCCGAGAACGCCGAGATCTTCGCCGCGGCGATGGGGGGATACGGTCTGATCGGCGTGATCACTGAACTCGATCTGGAGGCTGCTGCGAACGTCCTCTACCAATCCGATTTCGAAACGATGGATGCGCCGACCTTCGGTGCGCGCTTTGCGGAAACGGCGCGGCAGTTCCCGATGACCTACGGCCGGCTCAACATCGATCGCGGGCAGTTCTTCTCGGATGCCCTCCTCGTGACCTATCGCCCGACCGGGGGAGATCTGCCGGCGCTTGACGACACGGGCTCGACGGTGGCTGCGGTCAGCCGTGGCATCTTCAGATCCCAGACCAACAATGAATGGGTGAAGCGGCGGCGCTGGGGCCTGGAAACCGGGCTGGGCCCGCTGATATCCGGGCCGGTCTCCAGATCGCAGCTCATGAACGATCCGGTATCGAAGGTGCTGTCCCAAACCGATCTGCGCCGGACTGATATCCTTCACGAGTACTTCGTGGCGCCCGAGCGCTTTGATGAGTTCCTGACGGTGTGCCGGGCGATCATCCCTAACAGTTATCAGGAGCTTTTGAATGTGACGCTCCGCTGGGTCGAACAGGATCCGCTCTCGGTTCTGTCCTATGCCCCGGATGGGCCGCGCATCGCCGCAGTGCTGTCTTTCAGTCAGGAAATGAGCGCACGGGCAGAGGCGGACATGACGGCCATGACCCGTCGCCTGATCGATGCGGTGCATGAGATCGGCGGGAGCTATTACCTGCCCTATCGGCCTCACGCGACGCTCGGTCAGTTTCGTGCCGGTTACAAAGGGGCCGAGGCGTTCGCGGCCCTGAAACGCCGGCTGGATCCGGATCTGTTGTTCCGAAACGCGCTCTGGGATCGCTATCTCTCGGCGCTCTAGGGTGGGCCGGTGTTTTCGGGCGATGCGGCCGGTTTGTGAGGCGGACGGGTTCAGCCGGTGCCTTGCGACAGCCATTCCGGTGCATGTGTGCCCAGTGGGACCGGCGGTGTGCGCCAGCGGGGCGGTGTCTCGGAGAGGTGCACGGCCGGTGCCAGCGCGCTGAGAACGCCGAACTCGGATGCCATCTCCCAACGCAGTTCGTCGACGTCACGGATATCCGGATTGGCCGCAGGGGCATCCGGGTCACGCCCGTGACGGTCGGCCTCCTGCCAGATCCACATGGCCATGCGGGCGAGAGAGAGCTCGGCGTGCCAGCCGCCGCCTTCGTCGAGCCGTCGGCGGAGCGCGGTCATGATGGTCGCCGCACCCAGATATCCCGTCAGGTAGTCCAGCGGCTGACAGGGCAGGCGTGTGGGGCCGTCGGGCCCGTCCTGGCTGAGACCTGTCGCGCCCTGCACATAGGTGTCGAACCCGGGTCGGCCACCCCATGGGCCGGTCTCGCCGAAGGCCGAGAGGGTGAGGTAGATCAGATCGGGCTGAAGCGCGCGCAGGCTCTCCGGTCCGAAGCCGCGCCGGGCAAGTGCGCCGGGCCGGTAGCCGTCGATCACCACATCGGCGTCGCGGACCAGCGACGCGAAGGCCTCGCGCCCCGCATCCGATGTCAGATCGATATGGGCCGCGCGTTTGCCAAAGCCCGTGTTGATCACAAGCCCCTCGAAGAAGGGCAGCTCCGGCCCGGCGATCCGCAGGACGTCGGCCCCGTGCTCGGCCAGGGTGCGACCGATCATCGGCCCTGCGATCACACGGCTGAGATCGAGCACCCGGACCCCAGACAAGGGTGCGTCACGGACGCAGCCTACGGGGCGTTGCGCGTAGGGTGCGTCCGTGACGCACCCCTGCCGACCCAATTGCAGGACGGGCAGCCCCGCAAGATGGCGGCCATGCGGATGTGCCTGCCACGTCGCCCGGTCCCGGCGCATGATGGCGCAGACGCCCGCCGCGGCGGCCACGTCCTCGATCTTCTGCGCGGGCATCCCGGCCAAGGCCGCGCGTACCGTGTCGGGGTCGTTCGGCAGCCCGAACGCGGCCAGCAGACGGTCGCGCAGATGGGCGAACTGGCAGTGAAGATAGACCCAGCCATCCGCCGCCGCGAAATACCCTGTGAGAGGATCCCAGGCTGTCGCCCGCTCCCCGTTCACAAGAAGATAGGCCGAGGCCGTCATCGACATCGACGCGGCACGCCGGTCGACCGTCACGGTCTGCTCTGGCCCACCCCGCCGCGCATGAAGCGCTGCGGCGGACAGACCGACCAGTCCCTGTGCCGCCGTGGCCATGTCAGCGATCGGCAGGTCCGTTGCCAGTGCGCTCGGTGTCCCGGCCACCGCAAGCCAGTCGAGCGGCGGATCGGTCCAGCCGTGCTCTGCCGCCAGCCGCCCGGCTATCTCATGTGCTGTGCTGTGCCCGCTCATTCCGCGTTCTCCGGCACCAGGGTCATCACGCCGAGTGCGCCGGCCCGGGCGTCCTCTTCGCGCATTGACATCGGGATCATCTCGCCCCGGGCCCAGGGCTCGGCCAGATGGTCGTAGAGGCGGCTGAACGGATGCCCGCTCTGCCCGGTCGAGATGATCATCTGGCTCGCATCGAGATCGGCGAAATCATAGACGACCCGCAGGCCCGCGGCGTGGACGTTCCGAAACGGCGTGTCGCCCCGGCCCAGTGTCTGTCCGCGCAGCAGCGTGTAGTTGCCCCCCGACGTCTCGTTCTCGATGTTGAACAACAGCCCGAGCGGCCCGAAATAGCCGAACGGCGTATGCCGGTGCACCGCGATATGCGCGGTGCCCCAGCGCCAGCCCTCGACATTAGAGCCGTACTCCCGGGTCAGGTTCGCAAGGGCATCGTCCAGGGCGATCGAGGCGATCTCGGCACAGGTCTCCGTCTCCGGTGTCTTGTCGACATCGCACCAGATCGCCGCGCCGTCGATATCGCGGTAGACCCGCTCGATGAAAAGCGGCCTCGGCCCCTCGAACTCCCGGAACAGCGGGCCGAGCTCATCCGCGGCCAGCCGCGCCGTCAGCATCCGGGTCCATTCGGCAAAGATCAGCGGTTCGGGCCCGTGGCGGTCCATCTCGCCATTCCAGCCTGCCAGCATCTCGAGCGCGCGGCGGCGTCGCTCGTCACCGATCTTCGGCGTGCCCTCGCGCCACCACAGCGTCTGGGCTATCAGCGGCAGCACCGCCCGCGCCATCTCGGACACGCTGTCGGTCTGCAGTGCCATGAACCCGTCCAGCGAGTGAAAGGCGCGCGCCGTAAGCTCCTTGTTCAGCCGCTGGATCCGGTAGGGATAGGCCCAGTCAAAGCTGACATTGTCCGGGTAGGGCGCATCCGTGGTGCGGTTGTTGGCATTCGCCACAGCGCCCGATGCAGGCCGGACCGAGCGCGGATTGAGGCTGGCCGGCCGGATCCCCTGCCAGTCGTTGGCACCATGCGATCCGGCCGAGGGCACCCGTCCCTGGCTGAGGCTGTCGCGCGCGCGGATCGGGATGGCGCCCGCCACGATCATCGCGACCGCATCGGCCTCGGCCAGCGTGATGTTCTGCGCAGGCGCGACGACCTTGCCCGCGGCCCGGACGGCCTCGTTGATCCCATTGGCGGTCATGATCTCGTAGACCGCGGTCATGGTGGTGTCGGCGGGCTCGAGCGCTGTCCAGGCAAGCGCCGCCACATGGCCGGGCGGGGTGATGGCATTGGCGCCGAATTGCTCGCCGGTCAGGACAGGGCCATGGCGCGTGCTGCGTACGATCTCGGTGATCGGCATCCGGCCGGTGACCTCGATCCGGATCGAGCGCTCCGCGAACGCCGCCCAGCTCCCGTCCGGCAGGCGATACTGGTCCGGGTTGTCCGGATTGACCTCCTCGATGAAGAGATCCTGATCGTCGACATTCGCCGTGGTCAGCCCCCAGCCAAGCGATCGAGTGCGCCCGACGAGAACCGCGGGCACGCCGGGCAAGGTGCCGCCGATCACAGCGAGCTTTGGCGTCTCGACATGGGCGAGATACCAGACACTGGGCGCTGACAGCCAGAGATGCGGATCATTGGCCAGCAGCGCCTTGCCGGTTGCCGTGCGCGTGCCATCGACCGCCCAGGCGTTCGAGGCCCGGGACAGCTCGGGCCAGGGCGATGGGCCAAACGCGGTGAGCAGCGGATCGGCCGCGTGCCGGTCGATGGCATCGCTCTGACGGTGCCCAGCAGGCAGGAGCCAGTCGGGTCTCCCGGACGCCCCGTTCGGCGTGGTGGGCGCCGGCCCCTCGGCCCGGCCTGCGCCGGGCAGCACCGCGGCCGGTCGGGAGGGCGCGATCTGCGCCGGGACCGGGTACTCCGGCAGAATGTCCACGACACGGTCGGGCGGCAGGGTCAGCACGGTCTGCGTGCGCCGCACCTCGTTGCGCGCAGCGGCGCTCAGGCGCAGGGCCATCATCTTGAGGATCGAGATCGAGTCCGCCGGTGTCCACGGCGACAGCTCGGACCCGAAGGCGAAGAACTCCGGTGCCCCGCGGCCCAGCGCATTGGTGTTCACATGGCGGATCCAGGCGTTGACCCCTTCGGCATAGGCCTCCAGCGCGGCCAGCGTCTCGGGGCTCTGATGCGCGACCGCGGCGCTCGACAGCCCGTAGAGGTTCAGCGTCTTGACCAGCCGGTCCAGATCCACCGTCCGCGCGCCCAGAAGCGCCGAGAGCCGCCCCTGCGCCGCACGCCGCGACAGCTCCATCTGCCAGAGCCGGTCCTGCGCATGCGCCAGCCCCAGCGCGTACCAGCCATCCGCCTCGGTCCCGGCCGAGATATGCGGCACCGCGTTCGCATCGCGCACGATCGTCACGGGTTGCTCCAGGCCCGCCAGGCGGATCTCGCCGTCGTAATCGGGCAGGGACCGGCTCACCAGATACCAGCCCAGCGCGCCCGCCACGATCATCCCGGCCACGGTCACCATGAACAGGCGCACCAGCCATTTCAGTACCGTCTGCATGGGTCTCCCGGCTGGCCTTGTCCGCACGAACCCGGTCGCGGTGCGCACACGCCCTTGACCGTGCCCGTCTCTTGGCAGATGCAAGGGGCCAGCGCAACGCAACCAATACGACAATTCTAGGCAGGAGGCCGCCATGGCAAAAGTGACATTTCTGGGTCTGGGTGTGATGGGTTATCCGATGGCCGGGCATCTGGTCGCCGCGGGCCATGAGGTGACCGTCTACAACCGGACGGCGGCCAAGGCCGAGGCCTGGGTCCAGCAGCATGGCGGCAAGATGGGCGCAACGCCTGCCGAGGCCGCTTCGGGCGCCGAGTTCGTGATGGCCTGCGTCGGAAACGACGACGATCTGCGCTCGGTCGTGCTGGGCGAGACCGGGGCGCTGGGCGCCATGGCCTCGGGCACGACGTTTGTCGATCACACCACTGCGTCGGCCGCCGTGGCACGCGAGCTGCATGGCCTGGCAGGCGACAAGGGCATCGGCTTTGTCGACGCCCCCGTCTCCGGCGGTCAGGCAGGCGCCGAGAACGGCCAGCTTGCCATCATGTGCGGCGGCGATAATGCAACCTTCGCAAAGGCCGAGCCGATCATGGAAGCCTACGCCAAATCCATCAAACGACTGGGCGAGATCGGCGCCGGCCAACTGACGAAGATGGTCAACCAGATCTGCATCGCAGGGCTGGTCCAGGGCCTGTCCGAGGGGCTGAACTTCGCCCAGGCCGCGGGCCTCGATGTCGAGGAAGTCGTCGCCGCAATCTCGGGCGGGGCCGCGGGGTCCTGGCAGATGGTCAACCGCCACAAGACGATGGACGCCGATGAATACGAGCACGGGTTCGCCGTCGACTGGATGCGCAAGGATCTCGGCATCTGCCTGGACGAGGCGAAATCCAACGGCGCCCGCCTGCCGGTCACGGCGCTGGTCGACCAGTTCTATGGCGAGGTCCAGGACATGGGCGGCGGCCGCTGGGATACGTCCTCGCTTATGCGCCGCCTGAAACGCTAGGCGTTCTTCGGGTGCCGCCAAAAGGGTTGGCCGGGCTTCAGCCCGGCACCAACGCGCTCATTTGCTATCGGTCGTGCCGCGTCTGCTGAATTGCTCGATCTTCTTGTAAGCGCTGCAGCTTACCCCTAGCTTTTAGGTGGGAGCGAAATTGGGGACACTGTGCTGCGATTTTTGAAGATCGGCCTGGTTCTGTGCGGCGTTCTCTTCGCCACAGTGGCAGCGTCCCAAACCGCGCCGAAGCACGCGTCAGGGTCAACCGTGGCGCTGCATTCTAAAGGCGAAGCCCAGTACTGGGCCGGGAATTATGCTGCGGCGGAACGCTTGTTCCGCGAGGCGCTTCAAGCAAATCGCCTGAAAAATGCGAATAATCCCAGAGATCGCGTCATCCTTCTGACCTGGCTCGGTCGCACTTTGAAAGACAGGGCTAACTATCGTGAGGCAGAAGACATACTGCTCGAAGCATCCCGGCTAGCTCAGACAGAACTTGGCCCGCAACATCCAGAGCACGCACATAGCTTGAATGACCTAGGGATCGTGTACAAAGAGACTGGCCGACTTGCTGCAGCAGAAAGACTTTTCCGTCAAGCGATCGAAATCGACAAGGCCACGATCGGCGAGAGGCATCCAAACTACTCAATCCGCCTCAACAATCTTGCGAACGTGCTTCAGGATTTAGGTCGATATGACGAGGCTGAACCGCTTTATCGTCAAGTACTGAAGATCGACAAGGTGATTATCGGAGAGCGGCATCCCAGCTACGCAATGAGCCTCGGCAACTTGGCAAACCTGTTGCAGCTCTCGGGCCGGTACGAAGAGGCCGAGCCACTATATCGCCAAGCCATTAAAATCGATAAGGCCACCATTGGGGAGATTCATCCTAACCACACTATACGGCTCAATAACCTCGCGCTGCTACTGCACAAAACGGGCAGGTTGTTGGAGGCCGAAACGCTCTTTCGTGAGGCGATCGAGAGCGACAAAGCCACGATTGGGGAGCGGCATCCAGGCTATGCCACGCGCATCAGCAATCTTGCACTGCTGCTTCAGGACTCGGGCAACTACGAGGAAGCCGAACCGCTAATCCGGCGAGCCATGGAGATAACCGAGACAGCGCTGGGGCGTCATCATCCTGATTTTGCCACCCGTCTCAACAATCTCGCCAGTCTACTATACCATGCGAAAAGAGCCGATGAGGCTCGACCCTTTTTCGCAGAATCGCGCTCAATTTATCGAGAAGCGCTCGGCGACGATCACCCGAATACCAAACAGGCGGCTTCTAACTACGCCCGACTTCTCCGCGGACACTTCCCCGAGGACCCGGCGCTGGCGGAGTCGGAGGCCGCGTTTGGGCCGCACATCGGAAAGTAGCGCCGCGCTGTTCCGGACCCAATTCGGGATCTCTGATGTCTAGGGTAAGGTGGGGTTCCACCTCACCCCGTGTGCACAAAACCCGTCGACATTTTGTCCATACGCCTGCCATACCCTTGCGGGACGGCTGCCATACGGGTGCTGTACAGGTGCCATACGCTTGCCATACGGGCGCCATCCCAGCGAGGGGGGAGGGATCATGGACGGTTTGCCAGTGCTGCCACTGCCGGACGGGATCGAGACGCGGTGGGTCGAGACTGCCACCGGCCTGACCCATCACTGCCTTGTGGCGGGCGAAGCATCGCGTCCCATGCTGTTGTTATTGCATGGATTTCCGGAGCTGGCGTTCTCTTGGCGCAAGGTCATGCTGCCGCTGGCGGAGGCCGGATACTCCGTGGTCGCCCCGGATCAGCGCGGCTATGGCCGCACGACCGGCTGGGAGGGCAGCTACGATGGAGATCTCTCAGCGTTTTCAATGCCTTGCCTGGTTAGAGATGCGCTCGCTCTGGTCCACGCGTTGGGCCGGGAGAGCGTTCACGCCGTCATCGGTCACGATTTCGGTTCTCCCGTCGCGGCCTGGGCTGGATTGCTGAGACCTGATGTATTTCAGAGGGTTACGTGTTTGAGCGCACCTTTTGGCGGCCCGCCTGCCATTGCGTCTTTGGCCGAGGATCCGGTTCACGCACAGCTTCTTGCGCTCGATCCACCGCGCAAACACTATCAGTGGTATTATGCGACCCGGGAAGCCGAGGCGGATATGCTCGGCGCCCCGCAGGGTTTCGCGGACTTCATGAGAGCGTATTATCACATGAAATCAGCGGATTGGGCGAGAAATCTACCACATGTTTTGGGTGGATGGACCGCGGATGAACTGGCGAAGTTGCCGACCTATTACGTGATGGAAGCGGATCAGGACATGGCTGCGACAGTTGCGCCGGAGATGCCCACCGAGCCAGCGAAATGGCTGACAGATCAAGAGCTTGGCGTTTATGTTGCCGAGTTCCAGCGCACCGGTTTGCAGGCGGCGTTGAACTGGTATCGCTGCGCGGTCAGCCCACTTTTCCGCCGTGATCTGTCGGTTCATGCCGGACAGCAGATCAAGGGGCCGGCGCAGTTCATATCTGGCGCTCAGGACTGGGGTTATCGCCAAATGCCTGGCGTGCTGGAGGCAATGGAATCAAGGGCTTGCGCCGATTATCGCGGAACACATCTGATCGACGGAGCGGGGCATTGGGTCCAGCAGGAGCAGCCTGAACAAACCGTTGACGCGATCCTCGCCTTCCTGGGCGAGACGTGATCGCGGCACCGGCGTGGTTCCAGGGCCGTCCAGCGCCCGTCAGGGTCGAGACGGGCGCTGGCGTTGACCGGCCCTAGCGCACCAGCGGGCTGTACTTCGCACCCTCAAGCGAGGCACCGATCAGCAGACCATCGCCCCCGAACACCAGCGCAATGATGGGCTCGTTCAGCACGGTCGAGTTGGTCTGCGCGTTCAGCCCTTTCTCCGGGAAGGTCACCTCGGCATCGACGCCAACCTCCCAGCCCTTGGCGGATTTGAAGGACCCAAGTGCCTGATCTGTCATGAAAAACAGCACATGGCTTGTTGTCTGGATCCCCGCCTGCAGCCCGATCGAGGCGGCTGCAACCGAGTAGTACGCCTCGGCCGGGGGCTGGTATCCGCGCCCTGCCGTGTTGACCAGCAGCGAGCCTTCGCCATAGGCGCCGCCAAGCAGGAAGCCGCCCTTCAGCACGCTCGGCATCACCAGCATCGCACGGGCGCGCGCGGAGAGATCCCGGCTTTTGGGCACGCCTGCATACATCTTGCCGAGGGCGAGATTCACCCTGGAATCAATGATTTCGCGTGCCTCGGCACGGGCTCTGGTCGGGGGGAGTGCACCCAGACCTGGGGTTGACAGTGCGGCCAGCGCACCGACGACATGTCGACGGGTCAGCATCGGGTTACCTCAAAGTTGTTTTTTTGTCTCTACTTGGATCTTCTCGGGGGCATCCCCCGAATTCTGCTCTGAACGGGACGGTTTTCCGCCATCTTTTCTGTCATAACCCCGTTATAGCGAATTGAGACGGGTTTGGGGAGAGAAGCTTGATGCGTGCCGTAGAAGTTGATCCGAGTGTGAATGTGTTGGGCGAAGCGCTGACATCGTGCTCGACCGATCCGATGACCGGGTTCTTTCGCAACGGGTCGTGCGACACCTGTGCCGAGGACCATGGCTCGCACACGGTCTGCGCTGTGATGACGGCGGAGTTTCTTGCGTTCTCCAAGTCGGTTGGGAACGACCTCTCAACGCCTGTGCCGGAGTATGGCTTCGATGGGTTGAAGCCGGGCGATCAATGGTGCCTGTGCGCCGTGCGGTTCCTGCAGGCCTACGAGGCCGGCAAGGCACCGCGGGTCAAACTGACCGCGACGCACAAGCGGGCGCTGGACGTTGTGCCGCTGGACACGCTTCGGGAAATGGCGCTGGAGCGGAACTGACGGCGTGACCGTTAGCGCGGGTGCGTGATGCACCCACCGCTGCCTCAGGCCGCCGTGCGCCGCTCGATCAGCCGGGCATAGATCGAGGCACCAACCGGCAGCATCGTCTCGTCCAGGATGAACCCGTCATTGTGAAGCGGCACGGTTCCGGCATGACCGACGGTGCAGTAGGCGCCCGGGACCACGCGCAGCATATCGGCGAAATCCTCGGACCCGGTGCGGACACTCGGTGTGACCGAGACATTGTCCTCGCCCACGACATCTGAAGCGATATCCAGCATGACGTGGCTGAGCGTCTCGTCATTGACGAGCACATCGAAGATCTCGCGATTGTCGAACGCGATCTCGACCCCGTAGGCTTTGGCCAGCCCCGCCGCCAGATCGCGCATGCGCTGGCGGACCATCGCCGCGACCTCGGGATTGAAGTAGCGCATGGTGCCGGAGATCGTCGCATCGGTCGGGATCACGTTATAGGCGGCGCCTGCATGAAACTGCGTAACCGAAAGCACGAGCGGTTCGGTTGGCGGCACGTTGCGCGCGACCACGGACTGGAGTTGCTGAACCAGGGCGGACGCGATCAGGATCGGATCGCGCGACATCTGCGGCATCGCCGCGTGGCTGCCGAAGCCGCTGATGTGGAAGTCGAAGAAATCCGCCCCCGCCATCGCCTCGCCCGGCTTGACGCCGATCTGGTTCGGCTGGCCGTTGGGATTGTTGTGCATCCCGTAGACCTCGTCGCAGGGGAACCGTCCGAAGAGATCATCGGCCAGCATCGCCCGGGCGCCGCCCAGACCCTCCTCGGCAGGCTGGAAGATGAAGACGGCGCGCCCGGCGAAATCACGCGTCTCGGCCAGATACCGTGCTGCGCCCAGCAGCATGGTCGTGTGCGCGTCATGCCCGCAGGCATGCATGATCCCCGGTGTCTTCGAAGAGAAGGGCAGGTTGGTCTTCTCGTCGATCGGCAGGGCGTCCATATCGGCGCGCAGGCCGATGGACCGGCCCGGAGCGTTGCCCTCGAGCACGCCCACGACGCCGGTCTTGCCGATCCCGGTATGGGTCTCGATCCCCCACTCACGCAGCAGCTTCGCGACAATGCCGGAGGTGCGCACCTCCTCCATCCCGAGTTCCGGGTGTTCGTGAAAATCGCGCCGAATAGCGGTCAGGTCATCGGCAAACTCGGCAATACGGTCGATCACGGGCATGAGGCTCTCCTATGGGGAATTGGCTGGAGTTGACGACGATGGCGAAGTGCGGTCAAGGCTGATCTTGCAACGAGAAGGAGACATCGCATGAGAGCATGGATGGTCGCAGTCGCGATTGCAGTCATGGCCCTTGCAGCCTTGCCAGCGGCGGCAAAGGTGCCGCTCGATTACTTCGCCGGGACCTACGAGGCGGTCGGGCGCATGCCAGGGGCGGACGCAATGACCTTCACCGAACCGATGACCATCACGGTCGAGGGTGATCGGTTGATCCTCGACGTTGGCGGGTTTGGCGCCGGATACCTTCAGGAACACCAAGGTGCCCTCGAGGGGGCGCCGCCTTATGCTGGGCGCATGGGCGACTTCTGGATCGATTGCCTCTTCAAGAACGATCCGGACAACTACCCCGTCATGATTTGCAAGTTCTGGACGCAGGACCGCATCGGCGGCGAAGGGCTCGTTACGTTCTGGCCGGATGTTTAACGACTGGGTCCGTGGAACCGGCGAGATAGGGCGAGCCTTCGGGCAGGCAGTCGATAGGCACCTCGACATCGATTTCGCCCAGCAGCAGGAAGGACAGCGTCTTGCCGTGCCGGTCAAGACCGAGCGAGGCATTCACGCCGCCCTGCAGCGCGTTCTGGATGACGAAGTTGAGCGCGTGGAGGTTGGGCAACGCGTAGCGTTGGCACCCGCTCGCGCCGAGATGGGCGAAGGTTGCGAGGACGCGTTCCGCCGTCACCTGCTCCAGCAGGTATGGCCAGGCCTCGGGCCGGTAGGCGATGACCGATACGTTCGAGGTATCGCCCTTGTCGCCTGCCCGGCCATGGGCGACGGCGTGCAGGGGCAGTCTCTCGCGGCGAGGGTGCGTCACGGACGCACCCTACGGGGTGTTGCGCGTAGAGTGCGTCCGTGACGCACCCTTCCTGAAGGGCATTGGCTCACTGGAAGACCTCGATTCGGACCTGGCTCTCGATCCGGTCGCGCGGGATCAGGACCGACGCTGTGTGGATCTGCGGGGTGACCGATGCCCGGAAGCCGCCGCCGCCCGCGGGCCCGGAGCAGTAGAGCATCATGACCTCGTCTGCGATGCGCTGGGCCGCGGCCTTGTCGATGGACTGGGTCGCGGCGCGCAATGTGTATTCGCCGTCGGTCGGCAGCCTGCGCGAGGCGCGTTTGGCGGTGTGTCCACCGTCGTGGGTCACGCCGGTGCCGAGGGTTTCGATGCGCACCGGCTCGTTGGTGCCGAGCTGCGTGAGGCGATCACGGATGATCTCGCCCGCCAGGTCGGTGCGGGCGAGCGCATTCGGGCCGGAATAGGTCATGAACGCCTCGCCGAGCCAGCCGCCATCAACCGAAATGGTGGCCTTCAGGGTCTCGGGCGGGGCGTGGCCCCGGGCGCCTGTCACCTCCACGCGATCGGGACCGCTCTCGGTCAGCGTGATTGCGGTGCAATCCAGAGTGACATCGGGCACCAGATAGGCCGCGGGATCGTGCATCTCGTAAAGCAGTTGTTCCGTGACCGTGCGCCGATCGACGAGGCCACCCGTGTTTGCCGGTTTGGTAATCGTGAAGGACCCGTCGGCGTGGCATTCGGCGATGGGAAAGCCTGCGCGGGAGAGGCCAGGGACATGCTTGAAGCCGGGGTCGGCGAAGTAGCAGCCGGTCACCTGTCCACCGCATTCGAGGAGGTGCCCCGCGACAGTCCCCTGGGCGAGATCGTCGAGATCGTCTTGTGCCCAGCCGAATTCGTGGATCAGTGGACCGAGAGCCAGCGCGCTGTCGGTGGTGCGCCCGACAAGGACCACATCCGCACCGGTCGCGATGGCCTCGGCCACGGGCCGCGCGCCGAGATAGGCATTGGCCGCGAGAATTGGCCGGCCGTCGAGGCCGATCCCCTCCATGGTGGGCAGGGCGGCGATCTCATCTTTGGGGATCGAACAGGTCAGATCATCACCGAGCACGACCGCGACGGAGAGGCCGGAGAGGTCGAGGTCGCGGGCGATCTCGAGGACCCTGTGCGCGCCGCCGACCGGATTGGCGGCGCCCAGGTTCGAGACGATGGTGACGCCCCCGGCCTTGGCCTGCGCCAGACACGGGCGGATGTAGTGGTCGAGATAGGGCGAGTAGCCCGCCGCCGGATTGTCCCGCATCAGGTTGTGGGCGACGGCGAGCGTGCGCTCGGCCAGCACCTCGAACATCAGATATTTCGGGCCGTCTCGCGTGGCCATGTCGGCGAGGATCGGCAGGGAGGCGTCGAACCGGTCGCCCATGAACCCCGCGCCGCAGCCGATATGGACGGTTTTCACCATGCGCCGGCCCAGACGGTCATTCGGCCCGCTGGGCCGAACGGTGCCTTTGCCTCGGCCCCTCCCGGCCTCCCCGATCCGGGGAGGGGCGCCAGCGGCGGGACCTGTGCCCGGGTGGTTGGCCGCATCGTCACGTTAGGGCGCGAAGATCGCTGGCGACGTCCCTGGCCGCGGAGAGCAGGAAGCTGTGCTCCGAGCCGATGAAGAACATCGAGAGGCCGAGCTCTTTCAGAGCCGGCACGGTGGCCGTTGTCGGCTGGAAGGTGACGGCGGCCTTGCCGTGGCGAGCAGCGGCGGCGCCGACCGTGGCCATGACGTCGCGGACCGCCTCGTGTGTGATGTCATTCACGCCGAGGCTGACGGCCATGTCGGCGGGGCCGACAAAGAGCCCGTCGATCCCGTCGGTGGCCGCGATACCGTCGATTGCCTCGACGCCTTCGGGTTCCTCGATCTGGGCGAGCACCACGGTCTCGTCGTCCATGGCGAGCACGTCCGTCATCGTGCGGGAGCCCTGACCGGCCCAGCGCGTGGAGCCCGCGAAGCCGCGCCCGCCATGGCCGAAATGCGCTGCCTTGGCGACGGCGGCGGCTTTGCCGGCGCTGTCCACATGGGGCACAACCACGCCGGTCGCCCCGCTGTCGAGCGCCATCAGAACGTTGCCCGGCGTGAACTCGGGCACGCGGACCAGCGCGGGCATGCCAAGGGCCCGGGCCATGGCAAGCGAGGCGTCCATGCCGCGCCTGTCCATCGGCGCGTGTTCGCAATCGAGGCAGATGAAGTCGAGGCCGGACATGGCCAGCACTTCGACGATCTCGTAGGCCGGTGTCTTGACGAAGGTGCCCGACAGGATCTCGCGGGAGAGGATGCGGGCGCGCAGGCCTTTGGGGTCCATGGGTCTTTTCTCCTCAGAGCTCGGCCATCGCGGCCAGATCCGCGCGGTCCAGGCCAAGTTTCGTGCCCGCGGTCAGGATCGAGTCCCAGGCCGGTTCCGGCAAAGGGATGCCGTTCGCCAGACGATCGGCGCGGCGGGCACGCTCGGGATCGCCGGGGATCACGACGGGCGATGCGGGATCGGCCGGCTTCAAGCCGTGGACATAGTCGACATAACCCTTGGCCGCTGCCGCCCAGTCGTGCCCGTCATCCATGCGCGCGGGATCGATATAGATCGAGAGCATGCCGTTGTGGAACTCGTATCCCGGCCCGCAGGTGCCCGACCCGGTGAGGGCCCCGGCCAGCATCTCGCAGGCCAGCGCGAGGCCCGAGCCCTTGTGCAGGCCCATCGCGGTCAGGGCGCCGGGGCCCTTCGAGGGGTTCGGCAATTCGCCCGGCGCGAGCGGTCCGTAGAGCACGTTCGGGTCGGCGGTCGGCTGGCCATCGCCATCGACCAGCGCGCCGTGCGGCACCGGCTTGCCGCCGTTCTTGGCGACCAGCACCTTGCCCTCGGCCACGGTCGATGTCGCGAAATCCAGCACGAAATCGCCATCGGCGCAGGGCATGCCGACGGCAACCGGGTTGGTGCCCATGCACCGCTCGGCCCCGCCGAAGGGCGCCACAAGCCGCGATTTGTAGGCGTTGACGAAGTGGATCGAGACGAACCCCTCGGCAATGGCGCGCTCGGCCCACTCGCCGATACGCCCGAGATGACCGGCATTGCGCAGCGCGATGACCGAGACGCCCTGAGCGCGGGCCTTCTCCAGCCCGACCTCGACGGCCTCGATCCCCAGCGCCTGACCAAAGCCGAGATGACCCTCGAGCAGGGCGAAGGCATCGGCATCGACGACCCGCTCGACATGGCGCCCGAAGAATACCGTGCCCTCGCGCGCCCAGTCGCAATAGCGTTGCGTGCGCACGACACCATGGCTGTCATGGCCCGCGAGATTGGCGCCGACCAGATTGGCGGCGATGATGTGCGCTTCGTCGGCCGAGCCGCCTGCGGCGGTGAAGATCCGGGTGAGGCAGTCGGTCAGGCCGCCCGCGTCCAGGCGTACCTCGGTTGGCATGGTCACAGGCCAAGTTCCTTTCGGTTGAACATCATCTCCGGGCTCAGCCGCCCATCGAAGGCGTCGAGCACGTTCTGGATACAGAGCATCCCCATGGAACGCATCCCCTCCGGTGTCATGGCGGCGGCATGCGGGGTCATCACAGTGTTGGGGGCGGACAGGATCGGGTTGTCGGTTTGGACCGGTTCGATCGAGAAGACATCCGTGCCGTAGCCCGCAATATGGCCCGAGGTGAGTGCAGCGGCCATGGCGGGTTCATCGACGATACCGCCGCGGGCGTTGTTGATGACCAACGCGCCGGGACGAAGGCGCTGAAGCCCCTCCGCGTTGATCAGGCCGCGGGTCTCGGCGTTCAGCGGCGTGTGGACCGTGACGATATCGGCCTGGTCCAGCCCTTCGGCGAGGCTGCCTGCCACGTCTACACCCGGTACGAAGTCGGAGACATAGGGGTCGTTGGCAAGGATCCGCATCCCGAACGCACCGGCCAGCGCGGCGACACGGCGCCCGATCCTGCCATAGCCGACGACCAGCAGGGTCTTCTCGGCGATGTCGAAGGCGCGGTGGCGTTCGCGCACGGTCCAGTCTTTCGCTCGGAGCGCATCGGTCTGGGCCGTCCGGTCGCGCGCCATCATCAGGATCATCGCCAGCGTGTGCTCGGCGACGGAGCGGTCATTGCCGCCAACGGCGATGGCCATGGGCAGGCCGCGGTCGCTCAGGTACGGCACGTCGATCGAATCGCAGCCGACACCGTGGCGGCTGACAACGGCCAGATTCGGGGCATGGGCCAGGTGCTGTCCGTCCAGCCGGGCCGAGCGCACGGCGATCCCGTGCGCGCCCGTGATGGCGCCGAGGATGCGATCCTCGGACGGATGCGCTTCCTCGACCACGCGCACCTCGATGTCATCGCGCCCCTCAAGCAACGCCATGGCGTCCGGGTGATGGGCGCCGAGGATGGCAAGTATCTTCACGCGGGTTCCCCTATGTGATCTCCGCCCGTGCGGCAAGTCCGCGACTGGACGTGCCCGGTCACTCTACGAAAACATGTAGACGAGCCGAACGGCGCCGCGCAATCGCAGGGGCGATGGGCGCGCGCGGACCGTGGAGAAATCGAATGCGTGATGGCGCGAACGACGCGGGGCCTGGCGCCGCCGAGGATGGCCGGGGCCGATCCCTGCCGCTTTTGTCTGTCGCTCTGATCGCGGTGATGGCGCTGGAGCTGATGCATCTTTTCTCCGGGATCGGGGCGGCGCGGCAGGCGGCGCATGGTGCAATGATTCTGGCGACTGTCGCGGCGATCCCGCGGCTCGGCCTGCGCGAGGCGTATCTGCTGGCACTATCCGGTGTGCTGGTGTGGCTGGTGCTGACAGGGAGCGACGCGCCGGGCGAGATCTTGCGCATCGCGCTCGATCAGGCGGTGTTCCTGATGTCGTTCATCCTGTGCCTGTCGCTGGTGCAGGAGGCGGCGATGACCTCCGGTTCCGTGGCGCGACTGGGCCTGTATCTCTCACGCCAGCCGGGCGGGCGCCGGTTTCTCGGGCTGTATGGCGGGACGAACCTGATGACGGTGGTCTTCAATCTCGGGACCATGAGCCTGCTTGCGCCGCTGATCCGCCGCAGCGCCGAGGCGGCAAAGGACGACCCGTTGACCCCTGTCCGCGAGCGCCGTCAGCTCAGCGCGGTGCTGCGCGGGTTCGCCTGGTCGGTGGTCTGGTCGCCGACGGCCGTGGCACCGCTGGCCATGATGTCGCTGATGGAGGGAATCGACCGGGCACGCTGGATCGCGATCGGGTTCTGCCTGTCGCTCGTGATGATGGCGGTCGGGTGGGCCGAGGACAAGGTGACCTGGCGACGTTATACGGCGGCGGCGCAGGGAACGGCGCCCATTGCGCCGCAGCCCCTGCCGGTTGCGGCGCTGGTTCGGTTCCTGACGGTGTGCGGCATCTTCGGTGGCCTCAGCGTGGCAGTGATGCTGTTCGGCGGTCTCGGCCTGCCGCCCGGGCTAATGGCCGCGGCTCCGGTGCTGCTGGTCGGCTGGCTCTGGGTGCAGAGCGCAGGGCAGGGGCCGGGCGATTCGGGCGGGCGACTGGCGATCACAGCGCGGCGCATTCGCGAGATCGCCGGCCAGAGCCTGCCGCTCTCGGCGCCTGCGGCGGTCACGCTGGCCTGTTCCGGTTTCATCGGTCGCGCGGGTGCGGCGCTGATCCCGGCCGAGGAATGGGCCGCGGCGATCGGCCTGAACGACATGCCCGCATGGCTGTTCCTGTTCGGAACCACGGTTGCTGTGACCGCACTCAGCCAGTTGGCTCTGTCCCCGATCATGATGGCGGTCTTTTTCGGTGCTGTGCTGGGCGCGCTGCCAAGCCTGCCCGCGGATCCGACCCTGACGGCGCTGGCGATCGCGGTGGGCTGGGCCACGTCGACGACGTTCTCGCCCTTCGCCTCGGGTGTGATTCTGCTGACCCGGGTGACCGGGCATCCCGGGACACGCCTGACCTATGTCTGGAACGGGGTCTTCACAGCGCTCAGCTTCGCGGTACTGTTCGTGGTGTTTCGCCTGCTGGCCGAGACATGACTTGCCCTGCAACGAGGGTGCGTCACGGACGCACCCCAACCCCCCCCGCCGCACACCCCCAAGGGTGGGGGAGGGAGCCACCCCACCCCC
>JBCBOR010000065.1:0-25402 GCA_039821125.1 Pseudomonadota bacterium | reverse complement strand
AGATGAAACGCAACTTCCTTTCCATGCTCCACATCTTCGCAATCAGATGCTGGCTGAATTGAGTCCAAACCCTAACAGCCGCGCCGGGAGCGTGATACGCTGTCCCAGAGCGTTACCAACCATAGAGACTTCCCAATGATCCTCATCATCGCCCTTGTCTTCGCCGGTGTCGGTGTGGCCCTGATTGTCGAGCATTTCCGGTTCATGGCCCGGGCGGCCAGCTATCAGGGCGAGGTGGTCGAGGTGAAGGAGCAGAAATCCTACAGCTCGTCCGCGACCAACCCCAGCTCCGGCCGCTCGGTGATCCTGTACCTGCCGGTCTGGGAGATCACGTTGGCGGACGGGCGCAAGGAGCGGATCTCATCGACCATCGGCTCCTCGGACATGAACTTTCCGATCGGCACGCGCCACAAGGTGCTGGTCGATCCAAAGCATCCGGGCACGGGCCGTATGGCCTCGGCCAAGCCGTGGTTCTGGGCCGCGATGTGCTTCGCCGCGGCGGGGTTTCTCGTCTTCGCCGACCATATCGACCTGTTTCACTAGGGCCGGGGCCTCTCGGTCTGGTCATCAGGCAAGGTGGCAGCGCCGCCACGCATTTCGGACCCGGATGGATCCACGGGGCCTGGGAAGGTGAGGACGCGGCTTGCGCCGTCGCCCCAAGCCAACCGTCTTGGGCACCGCTTCGCGGCCTGTTGGGATGACGTCTCGGGCGGCGGCTCTCACCACGCCCGGCTAGCGGGAAGGACCATAGCGCCGCCCCGCCCGTGTTGCCTGGATTTCGCCCGGAGCGCGCGCTGGCCGGTTAGTCCTGTTCGACGGCCCAGACCACGTTGACCGATGTCGAGATCGCCTGCTCTCCCCCAGCGATCGGCACTGCGAGGCTGTCGCCGGCGCGGCTCATCTCCATCGCGGCGCCAAGGTTGGGCCGCCCGTACTCCGAGACCGACAGCACGCGCACCAGCCGGATGCCCGCAGCGGCGGCATAGAGCTCGGCAGTGGCGATCGCGTCGGCCATGGCGGCCTTGCGCGCCTCGGCCAGCATCGGCCCGGGCTTCGAGTGGCCAAAACCGATGCCGCCTATCTGGTTGATGCCGGTGCGCACGATCCGGTCGAGCACCGTGCCGAGGTTGCCCAGATCGCGCACCCTCACCGCCAGGCCGTTGCGCACGCGGTACTGGTAGATCTCGACCTCGCCCGAGGAAGAGGAGCTCTTGAGATTGCGGTACTCCGGCTGAACCGAGAGCTGGTTGGTCTGGATGTCCTTGCGCGCAACACCGGCGGCGGTCAGCGTCTCGAACACCTGCGCCATGATCGCGGAGTTCTCGGCCAGCGCCTCGGCAGCGGTGGGGGCTGCGGTCTCGACGGCGGTGGTCACTGTGGCAATGTCGGGCGCGGCGCTGACCGAGCCTGTGCCGGTGATGGTCAGCACCGGCTGTTGCTGTGCGGCGGCGGGCAGTGTGGCAAGGCCGAGGGCAAAAAGGGTTGCAACGACTAGGGTACGCATCGGGATCTCCTGTTCCGGGGTCATTTTCCCATATGACGCGCCGGAACAGGGAAGTCTTGGATCTGCAGAAAATTTCCTGCAAACGGGCGGCAGAGGCGCGGTGCCCCCGTAGGGTGCGTCCGTGACGCACCGCTCCGGCCAAAAGGGGTCAGTCCTGGTCGATCTCCCACACGATGGTCACGGCGCTGCTGATCGACGTCTGCGCGCCCGAGATCGGCACAGGCGCCCCGGCCCGCGTTGCAAACGCCGTCGAGATCGACCCCTGGTTTGACCGGTTGTACTCGGAGATCGACAGGATCGGCCCGAGCCGGACCCCCGCCGCCTCGGCATAGAGTGTCGCTGTCGCCAGCGCGTTCGCCACCGCCTTTTGCCGCGCCTGATCAAGCAGCGGAGCCGGCGTCGAATGCCCGAACCCGACGCTGTTGATCTGATTGACACCGGTCTGCACGATCTGATCGAGGATCGTGCCGAGCCTGTCGAGATCGCGCACCGTGATCAGGACGCCATTGGTGACGCGATACTGGTAGATCTCGGTCCTGCGAGGGGTCGTGCCGGGCAGATCCCGGTATTCCGGCCGGACCGACAGCTGGTTGGTCTGGATGTCCGCCATCGCCATCCCGGCATCGGTCAGCACCGTGAAGACCTCGGTCATGAGAGCGGAGTTCTCCGACAGCGCCTCGGCGGCAGTCGGTGCGGCCGTCTCGACCGCCGTGTTGATGGTGGCCAGATCCGGCGCGGCGGAGACAGCGCCATTGCCGGTGATGGTCAGAACCGGGGGCTTGTCTTCGGCAATCGCGGTGGCGGCGGGCAGGGTGGCGAGACCAAGCACCACGAGACAGACGAGGTGGACTGCGCGCATGAGACCTCCTGTGGCTGGGCGCGGCCAGGCGGACAACGCCCGGGCAGATCAGCAAGCCTAGCACAGAAAAAGGCCGGGCCGCTTGGGCCCGGCGTCGGGTGCTCGTGCGACACCCCGTAGGGTGCGTCCGTGACGCACCCTTGCCGATGGAAGGTCAGCTTGGAAACTGTCCCGTCCGCACCGTTACCGTGCGTTCCGAGCCGCGGCGCAGGATCCGCACGTCGGTGCGGGTGCCGGGTGCCGTGTCGGCCACCGCCCGGGTCAGGTCGCGCAGGGTATCGACCTCGGTCCCGCCAAAGCCGACAATGATGTCACCGCGGTTCAGACCATCGCGCGCCGCCGGCCCGCCTTCGGTCAACTCCGAGATCAGTGCACCCCTGGCATCGCTCAGCCCCAGGCTCTCGGCGATCGCAGGCGTGACCTGCTGGATCGACACGCCCAGCCAGCCGCGCTCGACCTCACCGTTCTGGATCAGGTCATCGACAATCTCGCGGGCCTGGTTGGCCGGGATTGCAAAGCCGATGCCGACATTGCCGCCCGAAGGCGAGAAGATCGCGGTGTTGACCCCGATCACATTGCCCTGCTGATCGAACAGCGGTCCGCCCGAGTTGCCCCGGTTGATCGATGCATCGACCTGCAGGAAGTCATCATACGGCCCCGACCGGATATCGCGCCCGCGCGCCGAGACGATGCCCGCGGTGACCGTGCCGCCAAAGCCGAAAGGGTTGCCGATGGCAATGGCCCAGTCGCCGACCTGAACGGCGTCCGAATTGCCCCACGGCACCGTCGGCAGCGAACGCCCGGCTTCGACGCGCAGCACCGCAAGATCGGTCTTGGGATCGGCACCGATCAGCGTCGCCGACAGCTCGGTCCCGTCGGACAGCACCACGGTGATCTCGTCCGCGTCGTCGATCACGTGGTTGTTGGTGACAATCACGCCGTTCGCTTCGATGATGAAGCCCGAGCCGATGCCGGATGGTCGAGCACCGCCCGGCGAGCGGGGCTGGTTCGGCACCTGGAAGTCGGGTCCGAAGAAGCGCTCCATGAACTCGCGCATCTGCGGATCGATCTGTCCCTGGCCGCCCGAAGCCGCACTGCCGGTGCGCCCGGCGGTCCGCACGGTGACAACAGCGGGGCGGGTAATCTCGACCAGCGGGGCGAAGGACGGCAGCACCGAGGCCGGCACAGCCGCGGTCGCAGGTGAGCCCGATGGCAGGGAGAGCGGGACTGCAACGGCCAGCGCCCCTGTCAGGATCAGCGCGCCGCCAAGCAAAGTCTTTTTCATTCTTGGTCCTCCATGGATCTCTGGATCTGGAATGTGTGGTGAGGCATTTGGGTGACACTCCTGCAGTTTAAAGACAGGGCAGGGGGGCTCCGGCGCTGGTTTCACGGGGTTGTGACCTGTTGTAACGCGGTTCCTTCTGGTGCACGAAAAGTGCACAGGCCAAAAGGGATGTTCATGATTTGTCCCTATCGCGCACGACCTTGGGAGGCCCCATGTCCCTACGCCCCTTTGCCGAACTGTTCGAGATGGCCGCAGCCCGCAAGGGCGGGGCCGAGGCGTTTGAAGCCACGCTGCCCGAGGTCAAGACGCCCAAGCAACTGGCGAAGATCCCGGATGCGCAGTTCCTCGAGATCTTCTCGAAGGGCATCTTCTCGACCGGGCTGAACTGGAAGGTTGTCGACAACAAGTGGCCGGGCAGTACCGAGGCACTGTGGAAATTCGACATCGGGCGGTGCGCCATGATGTCGGATGAGGATCTCGATGCGCTGCTCGGAGATACGCGGGTCATCCGGCATGCGGCCAAGCTGCTCTCGGTGCGGGACAACGCCGTGTTTCTCAGTGACCTCGCGAAGGAACATGGCAGCGCCGCAAAGTTCTTCGCCGACTGGCCGGGTGAGGATTTCGCAGGCCTTCTGCTGTTGATGAAAAAGCGCGGCTCGCGGCTTGGTGGCAGCACGGGCGCCTACGCGCTGCGGTTCCTGGGCCGCGACGGGTTCATGATCGGCGGCGATGCGGGCAAGGCGCTGATCCGCGAGGGGGTTGTGGACAAGGCCCCGACCTCGCAGCGCGACATGGCCAAGGTGCAGGAGGCGTTCAACATATGGGCCACCGAATCCGGCCGCCCGCTGGCGCATATCAGCCGCACATTGGCGTGCACGGTGGAGTAGCCTATGGCCCCGATGACCGATCTATCGGCGGGCTAACAGCTTGTTTTGCCCGTGTAAAATCCCCATATACAACATGTTGTATTGGGTATGGGGAGCTTTGGAGGGGACATGTTCATAGATGGTATCGGGTTTGTCAGTGTCTTCGGGATCGCCGTGGCGGTCCTGGCGGTCTTTGTTCTTATCGTCATCTTCCGCGCGGTCCGAACGGTGCCGCAAAGCGAAGAGTGGACGGTCGAGCGCTTTGGCCGCTACACGCGCACGCTGAAGCCGGGCCTGCACTTTCTGATCCCGCTGATCGAGACCATCGGCAATCGCGTCAACATGATGGAAACCGTGCTGGATGTGGCCGGGCAGGACGTGATCACCCGCGACAACGCGATGGTCCACGCCGATGCGGTCAGCTTCTATCAGGTCGTGGATGCGGCGCAGTCCTCGTATGAGGTGCGCAATCTCGAGCTGGCCCTGCGCAATCTGGCGATGACCAATATTCGTGCGGTGATCGGCTCGATGGATCTCGATGAGACGCTGTCCAATCGCGATCAGATCAATGCCAAGCTGCTCTCGGTGATCGACGAGGCCGCGCACCCCTGGGGCGTGAAGGTCACGCGCGTCGAGATCAAGGATCTCTCGCCCCCCGCCGATATCACCGAGGCGATGGGCCGTCAGATGAAGGCCGAGCGCGACCGCCGTGCCGACATTCTGCAGGCCGAGGGCGAGAAGCAGTCCGCCATCCTGAAGGCCGAGGGGGTCAAGGAGAGCCAGATCCGCGAGGCCGAGGGCCGCAAGGAGGCCGCGTTCCTGGACGCGGAGGCGCGTGAACGGGAGGCGGAGGCCGAGGCAAAGGCGACCGCCATGGTCTCGGCTGCGATCGCCGAGGGCGATGTGAACGCGGTTAACTATTTCGTGGCGCAGGAATATGTGAAATCGCTGCGCGATGTCGCGGCCGCGCCGAACTCGAAAACCGTGATCGTGCCCATGGATGCGGCCGGTCTGGCCGGTGCCGTTGCGGGTGTGGCCGAGTTGACCAAGTCGCTTGGCGGGCAGAAGTCTTAGGGGGAGACAGATGGAGATCTTCGCCTTTCTCGACGGGATTTCGCCGTGGTGGTGGGTGGCGGGCGCGCTCGTGCTCGCCATCATCGAGGTGCTGACGTTTTCCTTCTTCCTGATCTGGCCAGGGCTGGCGGCGCTCGCCGTGGCAATCCTGATGTGGATGTTTCCGGAGATGTCGGGCACCTGGCAGATCCTGCTGTTCTCGGTCCTGTCGGTCATTTTCACCGTCGCCGGGCGGCATTTCGTCATGACGAACAAGCCGGTCTCGGAGGCGCCGGGGCTGAACCAGCGCTCGGCCCAGCTTGTCGGGCGCAAGGCTGCGGTGATCGACGGCTTCGCGGGGGGTGGTCTTGGCAATGTCGAGGTGGACGGCGTGCGCTGGCGGGCGCGGATGGCTCAGGGAGCCGAGCGTCCCGCGCCGGGTGATGTGCTGGAGGTTGTCGAGGCCGACGGCATGACCTTGATCCTCGCCCCGGCGGGTCAGAGTGCGGGGGGCGGCAACCGGTCAGGCCTGACCGGTTGACATCGACACAGCACAACCTATGATTGCAAATCGGCCTCTCTAAGGCCCGAAACCTTTCTTTTTCCGGCAGAGTAAGGAATTGTTTCCGCGTTCCCGTTGGAACGTGTGCGTAAGACGGGTCGGACATTACCGGCCCAAGCCGGGTGAAAGACATATGGGTTCGCTCAGACGCGCCGCGACATTGGCCGGCGCGATCCTATTTTCGATGACCGTCGGCGGTCCGGATGCAGCGCTGGCGCAATCAGACACACGATGTGGCACGTTCCACCGCGTGGCGGCTGGCGATACGCTGCGCCAGATCACCATGCGCACCTATGGCCATGACACCTTCCAGCTGGTGTTCAAGGCAAACCGCGATGTCCTGAGCGACCCGTCGCGCATCGAGGTCGGCCAGTTGCTCTACCTGCCCTGTCCCGGGACCGGGGCACAGACGCGGCGCGAAGCGCTGGCGGCGGGCAGCATTCGCCCCTCGCTCACCGACGATCTCGGCTCGCGGGAGGCGGAGCGCCGCGAACGCCTCGGTCTTGCGCAACCATCCGGGACGGCGAGCACCGCGCAGCAGGAGAGCCAGACACCACGTGAGACGCCCACGGATCTTGCCCGTGCGCCGCAGGAACCCGCCACGCCGCCCGAGGATGTGACAGTGCGCAAGCCCGGCACCCGAGCGATCGCGCTCGCAGGGGGCGGGGCTCCGCCGGACCCGCAGTCAGAGTATCTGCTTCTCAGCGGATCCGGGTTTGCGCCTCTGGTGGATGAGACCTTGCCGGAGGGTGGTCTTGCCGCGCTGCTTCTGAAACGGGCGCTCGCGGAAAATCCCGAGGGCCGGGCCGTGCGCGTCGGCTTTGTCAACGACTGGAAATCGCATCTCAGGCTGTTGATGCCGACGGGTGCGTTTTCGCTGGCCTTTCCCTGGCCTGCGCCGGTGTGTAGCGGCGCTGTCTCGGGTCCCGTGACCGAACATATGTGCGCCGAGTTCCTGTTCTCGCGCCCGCTCTACGAGGTGCCGGTGCAGGTCTGGGGCCGCGCAGGTGATCCGCTGCTTGGCGTGCGCACCCTGGCCGAGATGGCCGGTCGCCGGATCTGCCGCCCGCGGACTTTCCCGCCGGTCGATCTCGAGGCGGTCGATGGCCAGATCATCGTCGTGCAGGGCAAGAACATCGCCGATTGCGCCGGGCTGCTGCGAAGCGGTGACGTTGACATGATCTCGGCCCCGTTGCCCCATGTGCAGAAGGCTGCGATGGATCCCGAGCTTTGGGGGGGATTTGCCGAGATTGCCGCGCTGCGCAGCACCGCGTCCGTGCACGCGCTGGCGTGGCGCCATCATGATGAGGCGGGCGAGACCATCGCTGCCGTCGATGCCGGTCTGATGCGGCTGCAATCCTCGGGCGAGTGGTTCGGCATCGTCGCGAAGTATCTGGGCGATTACAATCAGACCCGCTAGACCTGTTGCGCGCCGAGGGCGGTAACGGAGGATGCCGACATGACGACACTGAAAGCCCGTTTGGCCGCGGCACCGCCGATCCTGCTGGTGCCGGGGGTGCATGATGGATTGACCGCAGCGCTAGCCGAACAGGCAGGCGCCGAGGCGGTCTATCTCAGCGGAGCGGCCATGGCTTATGCGCGGCACGGGCGGCCCGATATCGGGCTCGTCTCGATGGCCGAGGTGGCTCAGACCCTGGCGATCGTGCGCGACCGGATCGAGGTGCAGATCATCGTCGATGCCGATGACGGGTTCGGTAACGCGCTGAACGTGCAGCGCACGGTGCGGGTGTTCGAGCGGGCCGGCGCCAATGGCATCCAGATCGAGGATCAGACCTCGCCCAAACGTTGCGGGCATCTGAAGGGCAAGCAGGTCATCGCGAAGGACGCCATGGTCGGCAAGGTACGCGCGGCACTCGACGCGCGGTCGGGACCCGAGACGGTGATCATCGCCCGTACCGATGCCATCGCGGTCGAAGGGTTCGATGCCGCACTGGACCGGGCGCGTGCCTACTCCGAAGCAGGGGCGGATATGATCTTCCTTGACGCGCTTCAATCGATTGAGCAGATGCAGGCCGCGGTCGCGGCCCTGCCCGGTGTCAACCTGCTGGCCAACATGGTCGAGGGCGGGAAGACCCCCCTTCGCGATGCCGACCAACTGCAAGAGCTCGGGTTCGCAGCGGTTATCTTCCCCGGCGGGATCGTCCGGGCACAGGCGGCGTTGACGCAGGATTACTATCGCAGCCTGATCACGCACCGCTCGAACGCGCCGTTCGCCGACCGGATGCTGGATTTCGACGGGTTGAACCGGATCATCGGCACGGACGAGATGTTGGCGCACGGAAAGCGCTATGATCCTGACGCTCAGGGCTAGGCGGCTCTGATGGAGATCACGGATCTGCGCATAGACGACCGCCCGTCGCCGAACTTCACCGAGCGGCGCGGTACGGACCGGCCGGACATGGTGGTGCTGCACTATACCGGGATGGAGAGCGCCGAGGCCGCGATCCTGCGGCTTAGCGATCCGGGGCCTGAGGTTTCGGCCCACTACCTCATTGCCGAGGATGGCACGGTGACACGCATGGTCGCCGAGGAGATGCGGGCCTGGCACGCAGGCGCTTCGCGCTGGGGGGAGATCACCGATGTGAACTCGCACGCCATCGGGATCGAGTTGGCCAACCCCGGTCATCACTTCGGCTATCCGCCGTTCCCCGCGCCGCAGATGGCGGCGCTGGAGGTGTTGCTGGCCGCGATCCTCGCCCGCTGGGAGATCGCGCCCGACAGGGTCGTGGGCCACGAGCATGTGGCGCCCGGGCGCAAGATCGATCCGGGCGAGAAATTCGACTGGCTCAGACTCGCCCGGCAGGGGCTGGCCGCCTGGCCGATTGTTGACCCCGATCAGGCGGGCGTGTAACGCGGGCGCGCGGATGGCTGGATGGTCGCGGCGCTTCGGCGTCGAGGAAAGTCCGGGCTCCACAAAGGCACGGTGCCGGGTAACCCCCGGCGGGGGCAACCCCAGGGACAGCGCCACAGAGATCAGACTGCCTGGCTCCGGCCCGGCACAGGTGAAACGGTGGGGTAAAAGCCCACCGCGCGGCTGGTAACAGGCGCGGCATGGCAAGCCCCACCGGGAGCAAGGTCAGATAGGAGGGATCACGGCCGCCTTTGGCTTTCCCTCGGGTAGACTGCGCGAGGCCGCGGGCAACCGCGGTCCCAGATGAATGGCCATCCATGGCGTGCTTTCGGGCGCGCCGGGACAGAACCCGGCTTACAGGCCATCCGCAATATAACTCATATTGACATTCATTATGATAATTAGTATCCACCCAGGGACGCCACCCGGGTCTGGTGGCAACGCAATGGCGCCAGCGCGTGCGACCGGGGTGGTTCGACCCCAGTGTGGCCGTTCGGATGCCCGGTTGGGGTAGGTGATTTATGGTTCAGAATACGAGCGCTCAGCCGGCGACAATCGGTGATGACACGCTGAACGGCTCGGCCGGTGCGGACAGCCTGACCGGCGGATCGGGTAACGATTCGATCTCGACCGGAGCCGGCAACGACGTGATCTCGGGTGATGACCCCCTTGGCGGACTGTTGTTCTTTCGGGTGTTCAACACGCCGAACCTGTCGACTGTCTTCGATATCGAGGCACTGGGCACCGAGATCGAGAGCGGGTTCACCAGCGATTTCGAGGAAGAGACGCTGGCCCAGACCGCCCGCGGCGCGACAGGCGATCAGAACAATTTCGGCCTGATCTACGAGGGCAATCTCGAGATCACGACGCCGGGCAACTACGTCTTTCAGATCACCTCGGACGATGGTGTTGTCGTCACGGTCGATGGGCAGGTCGCCGTCGCCGATGACAGCGCGCACGCGCCAAGGGATGCGACGGGTGCTCCGCTCAACTTGAATGCCGGGACGGTACCGATCGAGATCCGCTACTTCGAGAACGGCGGCATCGAGGCGTTGGATGTCCGTGTTCAGGTGCCGGGATCGACAGGGTTCGTGAATCTGTTCGATTCGGGGCTTCTGACCGTGCCGTCCGGCGATGGCGGCGATCCGGGCAATGACACCATCGACGCCGGTGCGGGTGATGACATCATCACGACCGGCGGTGGCGAAGACTTCATCACCGGCTCCAGCTTCGGCGGGACCGATGACGATGTGATCACGGATTTCGACACGGGCCAGGATATTGCCGATCTGAGCGGCGAGTTCGCGACGCTGTCCGATCTGCGGTCCTCGGCCACCGCTGTCGCAGGCGGGTTGCGTGTCGATCTGGCCAGCGGCGGGACAATCCTGTTCGAGGGCCTGTCCGATCCGTCCGATCTGACACCGGACAACACGCTGGTGGTGTGCTTCACGCCGGGTGCGATGATCGAGACCGCTCGCGGTCCCCGTGCGGTCGAGGCGTTGTGTTCGGGTGATCTGATCCAGACCCGTGACAATGGCCTGCGCCGGATCGAGTGGGTTGGTGCACGCTTGCTGGACGGCCCTGTGCTGAGGCCGCATCTCCAGCCCATCGTGATCCGTGCCGGGGCGCTCGGCGAAGGCCTGCCGTGCCGCGACATGATCGTCTCGCCCCAGCACCGGATGCTGATCACTGGCTGGCGTGCGGCGTTGATGTTCGACGCCCCTGAGTTGCTGGTCCCGGCGGTGTCGCTGCTGGGCATCGACGGGGTTTACCGCGCATCTGTGGACACGGTTGTCTACCACCACATCATGTTCGACCGGCACGAAGTGATCCGGGCAGAGGGAAGCTGGACCGAAAGCCTGCATCTCGGTCCACAGTCGATCAAGGGCTTCGGGGCGGCTGCGGCGCTGGAACTGACCGAGCTGTTTCCGGATCTCGTGGTTCAGGACGGTCACGGACCTGCGGCGCGGCCCTTGCTGACCGCGCGGCAGGGACGGGCCCTGGCGCGCGGTCTGTCTGCTGGCTAGGGCGGAGCTGCCCTGCGGGCGGTTCTACTGCCCGGCGATGGACAGAAGCTCGACCGTGAAGTTCAGCACTGCATAGGGCGGGATGTCGCCGCCCGCGCCGCGTTCGCCGTACGCCAGTTCCTGCGGGATCCAGAGCTCGTATTTCGAGCCGACGGGCATCAACTGCAGGGCTTCCGTCCAGCCGGGGATCACGCCGCCGACGGGGAACTGCGCAGGCTGGCCGCGGTCATAAGAACTGTCGAACTGGGTGCCGTCGAGCAGGCGGCCCGAGTAGTGCACTTCCACGGTGTCGCTGGCGGTGGGCGTGGGGCCATCGCCCTTTACATCGACGCGGTACTGTAGCCCGCTCTCGGTGGTCGTAACGCCCTCGGCGGTTTTGTTCTCCTCGAGGAAGGCAACACCATCGGCGGCGAGCGCCTCGGCTTTCGCTGCTTCCTTGGCTTCGATTTCGGCGCCGATGGTGGTGAGGGCGGCGGTCATCTCGTCCTCGGTCAGGCGCGGATCGGTGCCGTCCATCACATCGCGCAGCGCCTGCGCAAAGGCATCCGGAGAGAAGACGTCGAGATCCAGACCGCCCTGTTTCATGTTCTCGGCGGTTCTGAGGCCGATCGCATAGCTGAACCGCTCGGCCGGGGTTTCGAGCGAGGCCGGCTCCTCGGCGGATGCGATCGGCGCGGCGAGAAGCGATGCGGCCACGAGGCCGGAGGCGATGCGGGTCATGGAAGGTCCTTGTCTGGTTGCACGCGGCGTGGTGCCGGGCTGTGTGCGGGGGACCATAGTGCGATGGGCGGAGGGTGCAACGCATCTCTGCGTGAGCCCGGCGCGGCATAGCGCGGTCCGGGGCGCCGAGTGTCAACAGCCCGTTATGTTTTCGTGGCATGTCTGGAGGAATGCGCGCAAAGGTTGTGCGCGGCACCCATCGACAGGAGGGATCCATGACATCATCGTTTACTGCCATCACCGGGCTGGCCTTGGGGATCGGCTTTGCCGCCGGGCTTGCTCTGGTTCCGGCGCCTGCGAAGGCCGAGGACTTCAGTTTCGTGGCCCTTGGCGATATGCCCTATGGCGATCCGGAGAAGGTCTATGGCCGGTTCGAAGCGCTGATCGACGCCGTCAACGCGGCGTCGCCGGATCTGGTGCTGCATATCGGGGATACGAAGTCGGGCGGAACACCGTGCTCGGACGCGATGCTGGACGATCAGCTGGCGTTCATGAACACGTTCCGCGCGCCGCTGCTCTACACCCCCGGTGACAATGAGTGGACGGATTGTCACCGCAAGAACGCCGGCGGATTCGATCCGCTGGACCGGCTCGCCTATATCCGCGAGACGTATTTCGCCGATCCGGGCGCGACACTGGGCGGTGCCCGGGTGAAGGTGCAGACCCAGGCAAAGCGCGGTTTCCCGGAGAACGCGCGGATGATGCATAAGGGCGTGGGTTTCATCACGGCCCATGTCGTTGGATCGAACAACAATTTCGAGATCCGCGATCCGGCGGCGGTGGCCGAGTTCTTCGAGCGCGACAGAGCGACCACCGGGTGGATGCGCCAGAGTTTCGAGACCTTTGCGGATGCCGACGCGATCGTGCTGGCGATTCACGCGGACATGTTCGAGTTCGACTTCAACGCATTCGGCAAGGAGCGCTGGCTGCGTCATTCCGGGTTTGCCCGGTTCGGTCCGGCACTGCAGAAGGCTGCGAGCGCGTTCGCAAAGCCCGTGCTTCTGATCTATGGCGACAGCCACAAACACGTGGTCTTCCGGCCGTTCCCGGAGACGGCGCCGAATGTGACCGCTCTGGAGGTGTTCGGCGCGAAGAACATGCACGCGGTCGAGGTGACCGTTGATACCAAGGCCGGAACCTTCGGGATTGCGCCGATCCTGAACCCCAAGCTCTGAGCCTGTTTCAGCAAGGGTGCGTCACGGACGCACCCTACGGGGTGTCGCGCTACGGGGCGTAGGGTGCGTCCGTGACGCACCCTTGCTGAAGGTCAGACCGGAGCGTTGTAATCCTCGTCCGACACCGGATCTTCCCAGGTGATGTGCTTGCCATCCAGTGCTTCCTGAAAGGCAACATGGCACATCATCTGGTCAGGCGCCGCGCCATGCCAGTGGCGCTCGCCCGGCGGAATCCAGATCGTATCGCCTGCCTTGATCTCGACGACCTTCTCGCCCTCGGTCTGGAACCGGCCCGTCCCCGACAGCACATAGAGCGTCTGCCCGAGCGGGTGCGTGTGCCAGTTGGTCCGTCCACCGGGCAGAAACGTCACGCGCACCGCGCGGATACGGGCCGGGTCCGGCGCCTCGACGATCGGGTCCTGCAGCACCGTGCCGGTGAAGTACTCGGCCGGCCCGTATTTCGTCGGCCGATCGCCGTTCCTGAAGTGATCCATCATGCGCTCCTGTCGATTTTGGGTGATTTGGGCTCGCCGCGATCAAGGCACAGCCCGACCGCGATGTCGATTGGCATCTGGCGCGGGAGTCATGTTGTGTCCCGCGCGACGCAGCCCACAATATATTGATTCATATTGGAAAAAGTCACGTTGTGGTGCAAAAAGGTGTTGAATGGGAGAAAGTGGTAAGCTATCCACTGATCCCAAGGACGCCCGCCGGTTCAAAAAATAACGGCAGTTTCATACAGGCTCGGCGGGTGTCCTTGGCAAAACACACGAGGCGAAAGCACGGACGCGGCAGATCTGAGAACCCGAAAACGGGACACCGCCGCGGCAGATCCGAGGGACAGCGGGCGGACTGAGGCCTAAGGGCCCGGTCCGCCCGCAACCGTTTCGGGGCCCTGCGAACGCCTCTGGGAAGTCGAGAGGTTCTGCAGGCCGTGCTGAAGCATTTCACAGGCACGCACGACCACAAGATGGACGGCAAGGGACGTGTGTCTCTGCCGACCGAGTTCCGCCGCGTGCTCGATGCGGTGGGCTCGACCGGTGCGCTCTACATCATTCCTCAACTCTATGACGACCGTGCGCTGGTGGTGTTCACAACGGATGCCTATGACCGGCTGATCGAGCGCCATAACGAGACCGACTACGACGATCCCGCCGCCGAGCAGCACATGGAGATGACGCTGATTGGCGAGGCGCGGCAGATCCAGATCGACGATGCAGGGCGGATCGTGCTGGCCAAGGATCTGCGCGAGATGATCGGGCTGGATGCGGAGGTGTGCTTCACCGGCGCACCGTCGAGTTTCGAGATCTGGGAGCCGGAGGCACGCCGTGCCTATGCGGCCGAGATCAAGGCGGCGGCAGGCGGCGGCAAGCCGCGGATCAACCGCCGGGGGCTGATGTGATGGGCGCCGCGGCGGCTGTGACCGGCGCCGGGGCTCCGCACATCCCGGTATTGCTCGCGCAGGTGGTCGAGGCATTGGCCCCGGTCGACGGCGCGGTGATGGTCGATGCGACCTTCGGCGCGGGCGGCTACTCGCGGGCCCTGCTGCGCGCAGGCGCACGTCAGGTGATCGGGATCGACCGGGACCGCACGGCGCTTGATGCCGCCGAAGCCTGGGCCGCTGGCGAGCCGCGCCTGACACTGGTCAACACCGTCTTCTCCGATCTCGAGCAGGTTGTCGCCGATCACGCCGAGGGCGCATTGGTTGGGGTCACGCTGGATATCGGCGTCTCGTCCATGCAGCTCGATCAGGCTGCGCGCGGGTTCTCCTTTCTGCGCGATGGCCCGCTGGATATGCGCATGTCCGGAGAGGGGATCTCTGCCGCCGATCTGGTCAACGGCGCGAGCGAGGCCGTGCTGGCCGATGTGATCTTCCATCTCGGCGAGGACCGCGCGGCCCGCCGGATCGCCAAGGCCATCGCGCGGGCGCGCGCCGAGGCCGAAATCGAAACAACGGGCCAACTGGTCACGATTGTCGAGGGCGTGCTGCCCCCGGCGCGGCCCGGCCAGTCGCACCCCGCCACCCGGACCTTCCAGGCGTTGCGCATCGCAGTGAACGACGAGTTGGGCGAGCTTGTCAGCGCGCTGGCGGCTGCCGAACGCGCGTTGACGCCGGGCGGGCGGCTGGCGGTGGTCAGCTTCCACTCGCTCGAGGACCGGATTGTGAAGCGCTATCTCCAGGTGGCCGCGGCCGAGCGCGGCGGTGGCTCGCGCCACACACCGGTACGCGAACTGCCGCCGGCCCGCTATGAGAAACCGCGCAAGCCAGTCAAGCCACGTCCGGACGAGATCGATGCCAATCCGCGTGCGCGCTCGGCCCTGCTGCGGAGCGCTGTGCGGACCGAGGCGCCGCCGGTGCCGGTCGACGCCAAGGCGCTGGGAATGCCCGGGGTTGCGCCAATTGCCGAGTTGATGGGGAGGGCCCGCACATGACCCGCCACGGGATCGCTTTGCTGATGCTGTCGATCATCGCCATCGCCGGCTGGGCGTACAACGTAAACTACAACACCAAGGCCGCGATCGAGCGGGTCTCGACCCTGCGCTCGGAGATCGCCGCCGAACGTGAGGCGCTGCGTGTGCTGAAGGTTGAATGGGCCTATCTGAACGCGCCGGATCGGCTATCGAGACTGGTCGGCGAACACAATGATCATCTGCACCTGGTGCCGATGGTGCCGGGCGCGTTCGGGATATCGGCTGCTGTGCCGTTCCCGCCGAAAACACTGGAAGAGCGGCAGAACGAGGAAGTCTACACCAGCGTCTATCCCCGTGTCGGCGGAATCCCGGTGCCGGTGGCCCGTCCGGTGCCCGGTGCAGCACCCTCTGGCGCCTCGGCTGTCGGGCGCGACCGGGCCGCGGCGCGGGCTGTCACCGCTGCATGGAGCAGCGAATGACGGATTTCGCCACATCCCAGTCGCGGGGCCGGACGGCGGTCCGGGGCGATATGCGTCTGATCCTGCTGATGGTGGTGATCTGCGTCTGCTATGCCGCTGTGGGTCTGCGCATGGGCGTTCTGGCGCTGACCGATCCGGTCGAGCCGACGCTGGCGCGCTCGGGCGATGCCGGGCGGCCGGTGCGCGGCGACATCGTGGATCGCAACGGGCAGCTTCTGGCCGCGAACCTGCCGGGCTGGTCGCTCTATGCCCATCCGCACGAGATGAAGGACCCGGTGCTGGTCGCCGATGCGCTGTCGGGCGTGTTTCCGTCGATGGATCGGGACGATCTGATCAAGAAGCTGACGGGCAAGCGCCGCTTTGTCTGGATCAAGCGCCCGGTCAGCCCGCGCGAGCGGCAGGCCGTGCATGAACTTGGCTATCCCGGCCTGCATTTCGGGGCGCGCGAGATCCGGATCTATCCGGCAGGCCGCACCGCGGGGCACATCGTCGGCGGGGTCAAGGCCGAGCGCGAGGGCGTGCGGTTCGCCGAGTTTGTTGGCTCTGCCGGGATCGAGAAGCACTTCGATGCCCGGCTGCGCGATCCGGCCAAGGCCGCCGAACCGCTGCGCCTGTCGATCGACATCACGGCGCAGGCGGCGATGCGACAGGCCATGGCCGCGGGGATCGAGCGGTTCACGGCCAAGGGCGCCTCGGCGGTTCTGATGAAGGTCAAGACCGGCGAAATCGTCGCGCTGGCGTCTCTGCCGGATTTCGACCCGAACGACCGGCCCGAGGGGTTCCGGGGCGCTGCCGAACTGAACCCCCGTTTCAATCGCGTGGCGCAGGGGCGGTACGAGCTGGGGTCCACGTTCAAGGTCTTGACCGCCGCCATGGCGCTGGAGACCGGCGTTGCCAATGACGCGACCCTGGTGAAGACCCCGCCCGCGCTGAAATACGGGCGGCACAACATCCGCGACTTCTACCGGATGCCAAAGCAGATGTCGGTCGAGGAGATCGTGGTCAAATCCTCGAATGTCGGCTCGGCGCGGCTGTCGATGATGATTGGCACCCGCCGTTTCAAGGACTATCTGCGCAAGCTGGGGTTCTTCGATCCGAGTGGTCTGGAACTGTCCGAAGCGGCCCGTGCGAAACCCCTCCTGCCGGAACGCTGGACGGATCTGTCGTCCATGACGATCTCCTTCGGCCATGGGCTGGCGGCCTCGCCCGTGCATCTGGCGGCGGCGTTCGCGACGCTCGCCAACGATGGGCGACGGGTGCATCCGACGCTGATTGCCGGGGGGACTGAGCCTGACAAGCCCGGCAAACGGGTGTTCTCCTCCGCAACGTCCAAGCGGATGCTCGAGGTGATGCGCCAGGTTGTGGTGCGCGGTACGGCGCGGCGCACCGATCTGCCGGGCTATGAGATCGGCGGCAAGACCGGGACGGCCGAGAAGGTGCGCCCCGGCGGTGGTTACTTCTCGGACCGGGTGATCTCGACCTTTGCGGCGGTGTTCCCGACCACCGAGCCGGAATATGTTCTGATCATCTCGCTGGACGAGCCGACGGATCGCTCGGGTCCCAAGCCGGTGCGCTCGGCGGGGCGCACGGCGGTGCCGGTGGCGGCGGATATCATCGCCCGGGTGGCACCCATTCTGGATATGCGACCGCGGCTGATGCTGACGGATGACGAGGTCGAGACCCTGGATGCGAGGTTGCAGTAGATGGCAGGCGCGACCCTCGGCAGTCTGGGCCTGACCGATCTGCCCCATGCCGGGGCGGCGCCGGATCCTGAGACACCCGTTACCGGGATCGCAGTCGACAGCCGCGAGGTGAAGGACGGGTTCGTCTTCGTCGCCATTCCCGGGCTGAAGCTGGATGGTGCCTCGTTCGCCCAGTACGCCGTGCGCCAGCGCTGTGCTGCTGTTGTAATCACGCCGGAAGGGCTGGAGACGGCGCGCACCGATATTGGCGATCTGCCGGTGCCGTTCTTCCTGACCGATCGGCCCCGGGCGGAACTCGCGCGTCTGGCTGCGGCGTTTCACGAACGCCAGCCTGCAACGGTGACGGCGGTTACTGGGACCAACGGCAAGACGTCTGTCGCGCATTTCACCCGCCAGATCTGGGAAGCCTGCGGCCGTGCCGCCGCCGCCTTCGGTACCACGGGGGTCGAGGGCGAGGGCTTCGCCGAACCGTTGGCCATGACCACGCCTGAACCGGTGACCCTTCATGCGCTGTTGGCGCGGTTGGCGGACAAGGGCTGCACTCATGCGGCGATGGAGGCATCCTCGCATGGCCTTGCGCAGTACCGGCTGGACGGGGTCCGCCTGTCGGCTGCGGCACTGACGAACATCACCCGCGATCACCTCGATTATCACAAGGATCACGACGATTATGTCGGGGCCAAGCTGCGGCTGTTCACTCAGGTCCTGACGGACGGGGCCACGGCGGTTCTGAACACGGATGATCCGGTCTACGCGCTGGCACGGTGCGTCTCGCTCGGCCACGGACATCCGGTGCTGTCATACGGGCGCGATGAAGCCGCCGATCTGCGTCTGGAAGCACAACGGTTTCACGGCACGGGGCAAGACATCCTCTTCAACTATGGCGGTGAGGCGCATCGCTCGACCCTGTCGCTGATCGGGTCTTTCCAGGTCGAGAACGTCCTGGCCGCAGCGGGTCTTGCCATAGCCACGGGAGAGACGCCCGAGGCCGTGTTTGCCGCGTTACCGTCGCTGAGCGGTGTGCGCGGGCGAATGGAGCTGGCCACAACCCGGGAGAACGGCGCGGCGGTCTATGTCGATTACGCCCATACGCCGGATGCGTTGGCCACAGCGATCCAGGCCCTGCGGCCTCATTGTCAGGGGCGTCTCGTTGTGGTTGGCGGCGCAGGCGGTGACCGCGACCCCGGCAAGCGTCCGCTGATGGGCAAAGCCATGGCAGACCATGCCGATGCTGTGATCGTGACCGATGATAATCCCCGCACCGAAGATCCGGCGCTGATCCGTGCGGCGGTGAAATCCGGTTGCCCGGAGGCGGACGAAATCGGCGACCGCGCCGCTGCGATTCTGGCCGGGATCGATGCGCTGAAGGATCCGGGCGACTGCCTGCTGATCGCGGGCAAGGGCCACGAGCAAGGCCAGGATGTCGGCACCCATGTGATCCCCTTCGACGATGTCGAGCAGGCGCGCGCCGCAGTGACGGCTCTGGACGGGATCGAGGTTCAGCTGGGCTCGGGCCGATGACTGTTTTGTGGACCCGCGAGGATCTTGTGGCTGCGACAGGCGGCCGGGCCGAGGGTGAGTGGACCGGCGTCACCGGTATTGCCATCGACAATCGCGAGATGGACCGCGGTGATCTCTTCATTGCGCTCAAGGGCATCTCGCATGACGGCCATGTCTATGCGGCCAAGGCTTTGGCGGCAGGTGCTGCTGCCGCAATGGTGTCCCATCGGCCCGAGGATCTGCCCGCGGATGCACCGGTGTTGGTGGTCGAGGACACACTGAAAGCGCTCGAAGATCTTGGTCATGCCGGGCGGGCGCGGACAGGGGCCAAGGTGCTGGCCGTGACAGGGTCGGTCGGCAAAACCTCGACCAAGGATATGATGCGCACGATGCTGGCGCCGCAGGGCCGAACGCACGCGGCGATCCGCAGCTTCAACAACCACTGGGGTGTGCCGCTGACGTTGGCGCGGATGCCCGCCGAGACGGACTTTGCCGTCATCGAGATCGGCATGAACCATCCCGGCGAGATCACGCCGCTCAGCCGGATGGCTCGGCCAGACGTCGCGCTGATCACAACGGTCGAGGCGGTGCATCTCGCCGCGTTCGACAGTGTCGAGCAGATCGCCGATGCCAAAGCCGAGATCTTCGCGGGTCTCGGTCCCGAGGGCATCGCCGTGCTGAACGTGGGCAATCCTCATTTCGCACGCCTCTCAGACGCTACGTCAGGTCACGAGATCGTGGCCTTCGGAGAAGGACAGGCCGCGTTTTCTGCCATCTCGATTCATTCGAACGGGACCAGCACGGCAGTGCGGGCCGAGGTGCGGGGCCAGCCGCTCTGCTTTCGCATCGGCACACCGGGCGCTCATTTTGCGCTCAATGCCCTCGGGGCCCTGGCGGTAATCGACGCCGCCGGCGCGGACATCACCATCGCAACGGAAACACTGGCCGCCTGGACGCCGCCGGACGGGCGCGGTTACCGCACCGAGATCCCGGTGCCCGGTGGTGCGATCCTCCTGCTGGATGAGAGCTACAACGCCAACCCCGCCTCGATGCGCGCGGCATTGGGGGTGCTTTCGACCGCGCCCGCGACCGGGCGCCGGCAGGCCTTTCTCGGCGATATGCTCGAGCTTGGTCCGACCGAAACTGCCCTTCACAAGGGGCTTGCAGACCTGCCCGAGATAAGCGATGTGGATACAATCCATTGTTGCGGCCCCCTGATGCGGACACTGCATGATGCGTTGCCTGTGGATAAACGCGGGCTTTGGTGTGCAGATAGTCAGGAATTGGCCGCCGAGGTCGGAAAGGTGGTTGACGCAGGGGACGCGTGCATGGTCAAGGGCTCGCTCGGAGCCCGGATGTCCCATGTGGTCCGGGCGCTGAGGGACCTTGGAACCAATGCGCCGGCGGGGCCGGACGGGGACGCGTAGCATGCTGTATCATCTTCTCACGCCGCTCAGCGATGGCGGTGATGTCTTCAACCTCTTTCGGTACATCACCTTCCGGGCGGGCGGCGCGTTCTTCACCGCGCTGGTCTTCGCGTTCCTGTTCGGGCGCCCGCTGATTAACAAGCTGCGCGTGATGGGCGGTGCGCAACCGATCTACGAGGAAGCGCCCGAGACGCACCAGACCAAGGCGGGGACACCCACGATGGGGGGGGTCTTGATCCTGGGCGCACTGATGGTCTCGATCCTTTTCTGGGCGAAGCTGGACAATCCCTTCGTTCTGTCGGTGACCGCTGTGACGCTGGGCTTCGGCCTGATCGGGTTCGCGGACGATTTCAAGAAGGTCAAGAAGTCCGACAACAAGGGCCTGTCCGGCACGCTCCGCCTGATCATCGGCTTCGTGATCGCGCTGGTCGCGAGCTGGGTGCTGATGTCCTACCAGCCTGATGCCCTGCAGAACGCGATCGCCATGCCCGTGCTGAAGGACACGCTGGTCTCGGTCGGGATCCTGTTTATGCCGTTCGCCATGCTGGTCATCGTCGGGTCCGCCAATGCGGTCAACCTGACCGACGGGCTCGACGGCCTGGCGATCATGCCGGTGATGATCGCGGCAGGCTCGCTCGGGATCATCGCCTATGTGGTCGGGCGCTCGGACTTTACCGAGTATCTGCAGGTCCACTATATCCCAGGCACGGGCGAGATCGCGGTGATCACCGCGGCGATCATCGGCGCGGGGTTGGGGTTTCTTTGGTACAATGCGCCGCCCGCCATGGTGTTCATGGGCGACACGGGCTCGCTGGCCTTGGGCGGCTGCCTCGGCACCATCGCCGTCGCCACCAAGCACGAGATCGTCTGGGCCGTGATCGGCGGTCTCTTCGTGCTCGAGGCCGTCAGCGTGATCGTCCAGGTCGCCTCGTTCAAACTGACCGGCAAGCGCGTCTTCCGCATGGCACCGATCCACCACCACTTCGAAAAGAAAGGCTGGGCCGAGCCGACCGTCGTCATCCGCTTCTGGATCATCGCCGTGATCCTGGCGCTGATTGGCCTCGCGAGCCTGAAGCTGAGATGACCCCAGAACCGCGCGACATATCCCGGCCACAGGTCGACGCGACCGCCATTCTGCGCTCTGCTTTTCATCTTGCCGGAAATACCGCGGAGGTTTGGAGGCAGAGCCTCCAACGCGGCCCGCTGGGCCTCACCCAATGATCCCTATCCACGCATATGCAGGCCAGCGGGTCGGGGTGCTCGGTCTCGGTCGATCGGGTCTGGCCACAGCGCGGGCGCTGGCGGCGGGGGAGGCCACGCCCGTCTGTTGGGATGACAGTGAGACTGCGCGCGAAGCCGCCGCCGCTGAGGAGTTCGAGATTGCCGAGATCCATCGCCCGCGCGAAGCCGAGGGGCTGGATGCCCTGATCGTCTCGCCGGGGATCCCGCATCTCTATCCCGAACCGCACCGGGCGGTCGTGCTGGCACAGGAGAACGCCATCCCCGTCGACAATGATGTCGGGCTGTTCTTTCGGGCCATGGCCGACTACGAGCCTGACGATGATGGCCCAGAGCCGAAGATCATCGCGGTCACGGGGTCTAACGGTAAATCCACCACCACCGCGCTGATCCACCATGTGCTCGACGCCGCCGGGCGGCACACGCAGATGGGCGGCAATATCGGGCGGGGGGTGCTGGATCTCGACCTGCCCGGTCCACGTGAGATCATCGTGCTGGAGCTGTCCTCCTATCAGACGGAACTGGCGCGCACGTTGGCGCCCGACGTGGCGGTGTTCCTGAACCTCTCGCCCGATCATCTCGACAGGCACGGCGGCATCGGTGGATACTTCGCGGCGAAACGGCGGCTGTTCGAAGCCGGTGCCCCGGAGCAGGCAATCATCGGTGTGGACGAGCCCGAAGGGCGGTACCTCGCCTCGATCCTCGATGCGCCGGTGACGATCTCGGCCAAGATCCGACTGCGCGGCGAGACGCGCACGGTCTTCATGAACAAGAACCACCTGACCGAATGGCGCGGCAAGCAGATCGCGGCGATTGACCTGCGCGATTCGCCAGCACTGGTGGGCGCGCACAATCACCAGAATGCTTGCGCCGCCTATGCGGCCTGCCGGGCGGTTGGTGTCGCACCGCGTCAGATCGAGACGGGGCTGCTGAGCTTCCCCGGTCTCGCGCATCGGATGGAGCGGCTTGGCACCGTGCGCGGTATTCCGGTGATCAACGACTCGAAGGCGACGAATGCCGATGCGGCGGAGAAGGCACTGCTCAGTTATGACCGTATCCGCTGGATTGCAGGGGGCCTGCCCAAGGAAGGCGGGATCGCGCCGCTCCAGCCTCTATTCGACCGGATCGCCAAGGCATATCTGATCGGAGAGTCGGCCGCGGCTTTTGCGGCAACACTCGGCGAGACGCCGCATGTGATCTCGGGCGATCTCGAAACGGCGACACGCTCCGCATTGGACGAGGCGGAGGACGGCGACGTGATCCTGCTCTCCCCGGCTTCGGCCAGTTTCGACCAGTTTCCCAGCTTCGAGGCGCGCGGCGATGCGTTCCGTGCCCTCGTCGCCCCGCATCTCGATCCGACCGAAAGGGATCAGGAGGCCAGCCCGTGACCGAACTGACATTCCGCGCGATGATGATGCAGCGGCCCGAAGGGTCGGTGATCGGCAACTGGTGGCACTCGGTCGACCGCTGGACGCTGGGCGCTCTGCTCGTGCTGTTTGCAACCGGCATGGTGCTGGGGCTCGCCGCCTCGCCGCCGCTGGCCGAGAAGAACGACCTCTGGACCTATCACTACGTCGTGCGCCATGCGGTCTTCGCAGGCGTTGCGCTGGTCGCGGTGATCGTGCTGTCGATGGCGAACATGACGGCGATCCGTCGGCTCGGCATCCTGTTGTTTATCGGGGCGGCGATTGCGACGCTGCTGCTGCCCTGGCTGGGGACAGATTTCGGCAAGGGTGCAACGCGGTGGTACTCGCTCGGGTTCATATCGCTGCAGCCGTCCGAATTTCTCAAACCCGCTTTCGTGCTCACCGCGGCCTGGCTGATGGCAGGTGCGATGCAACCGCATGGCCCGCCGGGGCGGGTGATCTCGGCAATGCTGGCGATCGGGCTCGCGTTTGTCCTGGCACGGCAGCCGGACTTTGGTCAGGCGATGCTATTGCTCAGCGTCTGGGCGGCGATGCTGTTCGTCTCCGGCGCGCCGATCTATCTGCTGGTTGGGCTGACGGCCGGGATCGGGGCGGTGGGGACGTTTGCCTACATGAACTCCGAACACCTCGCCCGCCGTATCGACGCGTACCTGCAAGGCGGGGTCGACCCGCACACGCAGTTGGCCTATGCGCAGTCGGCAATCCGCGAAGGTGGGCTGTTCGGTGTCGGTGCCGCGCAGGGACAGGTGAAATGGGCGCTGCCCGACGCCCATACTGACTTCATAATCGCGGTGGCTGCCGAAGAGTTCGGCCTCGTCCTGACCCTCTGCCTTGTTGCGCTCTATCTCTATATCACGGTCCGGGCGATGTCCCGGCTGGTCGAGGAGCGCAATGATTTCATTCGGCTTGCCGGGACGGGAATGGCGATCCTGCTCGGCCTGCAGGCTTTCGTGAACTTCTCGGTGGCGATCCGGCTGTTGCCGGCCAAGGGGATGACGCTGCCTTTCATCTCATACGGGGGGTCATCCATGCTGGCGGCAGCTTTGCTGGCCGGTGTGTTGCTGGCTCTGACACGCAAGCGCGCACATGACCTGACGCTGGACACAAGGTTTGGCGGATGAGCGCACCGCTGCTGGTGATTGCAGCAGGCGGCACCGGCGGGCACATGTTCCCGGCGCAGGCGCTGGCCGAGGCGATGCTGGCCCGTGGCTGGCGGGTGCAATTGTCCACCGATGAGCGCGGCGCCCGCTATGCGGGTGGCTTTCCCGACGCGGTGGATCGCCAGGTCGTCAGTGCGGGCACATTCGCGCGCGGCGGGGTGTCGAAGGTTCTCGCGCCGTTCCAGATTGCTATGGGTGTGGTCACGGCCGTGCTGCGCATGCGCTCCGAACAGCCCGCCTTTGTCGCCGGGTTCGGGGGGTATCCCGCTTTCCCGGCAATGTCGGCAGCCTGGCTTCTGCGGCGACCCCGTCTTGTCCATGAGCAGAACGCCGTGCTTGGCCGCGTCAATGAGGTCTTCGCGAAACGGGTCAACCGGATGGCCTGCGGGATGTGGCCCACGGCGCTTCCCGCAGGGGTCGAGGGCGTGCATATCGGCAATCCTGTGCGCGCCGCCATCGCCGGACGGGCAGGGGCCGTGTACATCCCGCCAGGTGGTGGCCCGTTGAACGTGGTGGTGATTGGTGGCTCGCAAGGGGCGAGCATCCTGTCGCGTACCGTGCCTGCCGCGTTGGCCGCGTTGCCGGAAGAGATCCGCACGCGCCTTGCCGTTGCCCATCAGGCGCGTCCGGCTGACCATGACGAGGTCGTGCAGACCTACGCAGACGCGGGGATCGACGCCGCGGTCGAGCCGTTCTTCTCAGATGTCCCGGAACGCATGGAGGCCGCGCAGCTTGTCATCTCCCGCTCGGGCGCGTCGTCGGTGGCGGACATCGCGGCCATCGGGCGACCCTCGATCCTGATCCCGCTGGCCATCGCCAAACGCGACGAGCAAACGGTCAACGCCCGAGGGCTGGTCGATGCAGGCGCGGCTATCCTGATGCGAGAGGACGCGCTCTCGCCGGAGACCCTGTCCGCGCAGGTCGAGCACATTCTGACCAATCCCGCCCACGCCGCGCAGATGGCAGAGGCCGCCAAGGCGCAGGGCCGCCCGGATGCCGCTGAACGGCTGGCGGATCTGGTCGAGGAGCTTGCAGGGGCGAATCCGGCCTGATAGGTCCGCGCCACCGCTCAGGAGACCCCGATGAATCAGACCAGCCCATTGACGCCTGCCACCGCCCTGCCACTCGATAT
>JBCBOR010000064.1:0-25514 GCA_039821125.1 Pseudomonadota bacterium | reverse complement strand
ACTTCGCGACCTCGGCCTTGATCTGGTCCATGCCCCAGACGCGGGTGCGGATGAATTCCTTGTCCTCCCACCCGTTCTCGAAGATGTGCCAGAGGATACCCCAGATCAGCGCGACATCCGTGCCCGGGCGGAACCGAACGAATTCATCCGCATGGGCCGCCGTGCGCGTAAAGCGCGGATCGCAGACGATCAGCGGCGCGTTGTTCTCTTCCTTGGCCTTCAGCACATGGAGCAGCGACACGGGGTGTGCTTCCGCCGGGTTGCCGCCAATGATGAAGATCGCTTTGGACTTGTGGATGTCGTTGTACGAGTTCGTCATCGCGCCGTAGCCCCAGGTGTTCGCAACACCCGCGACCGTGGTCGAGTGACAGATCCGTGCCTGGTGATCCACGTTGTTCGTGCCCCAGTAGGCCGCGAACTTACGGAACAGGTAAGCCTGCTCGTTGTTGTGCTTGGCCGAGCCGAGCCAGTAGACGCTGTCCGGGCCGCTTTCCTCGCGGATTTTCAGCATCTGGTCGCCGATCTCGTTGATGGCGTCTTCCCAGCTCATCCGGACATATTTGCCGTCGACCAGCTTCATCGGGTACTTCAGGCGGCGCTCGCCGTGGGCGTGCTCGCGCACCGCAGCACCCTTGGCGCAGTGGGCGCCCAGGTTAAACGGGCTGTCCCAGCCAGGCTCCTGACCCGTCCAGACACCGTTTTGCACTTCGGCCAGAACCGTACAGCCGACCGAGCAGTGCGTGCAGACCGACTTGACGATGTCCACCGCGCCGTCCGCGGCAGAGGCGGCAGATGCCTTCTGCACCGTACCACCCGTGGCCGCGATGGCGGCCAGACCGCCGACCGCCAGACCCGAGCCCCGTAGGAAGCTCCGGCGGTCAACGGATTTTGCGGCGATGTTCGACAGGATCGACTCGTTCCGGGGGCGTCCCGCTACCCCGTTGGTCTTTTTCCTGAGCATTTTATTCTCCCTTAGCTTGGACCGCAGTCCTTGCGGACTGTGCCGTCCTGGCTGATGTCCTCTGCGGGGTCAGGGCCAATCGCAACCGTCACCCGCGTGATGAAGACGTCAGTCAGAAGCGGGCGGACTCGTAGTATTTTTTGGTGTGCTCGGTCACGCGCAGGCCTTCGCCAGCGCGCTCCTCGACCGCGGCTTCCGCACCGGTCGCTCCCGATACGGCAGCTACCGCTGCCACCGGCGCACCGGTCGCTGCGAGCTTCAGAAAGTCACGGCGGCTTGACCGTTCCTTGTCACTCATTTTCAAGTCCTCCCCAAGTGCCGCTGATCAGGCGGCGTTTCCCCAAGGGCGTCGTCACGCCCCCGGATTGCTCGAGCGCCTTCAGGCGCCCATCCGAAAAGCCTCGCGCTCGATCGCAATGAACGCGCGGCCAATGGCTCCGACGGGGGCGAAGAAGACTGAACTCTTCGCGCCCTCCAGATCGGTGAAAAAGTGCTCCGCCCAGGGCGAGATGTGCGCTGCGAAGAAATCTTTCTGCGCGCTCAGATCCGCCGGATCGCCAAAGCGCCCGCGGATTAGACCTGCCATCATCTCGCAAAGGCTGGCGATGTTGTCTTCCGGCTCGTAAACATTCTCGGCCCGCTCGATCCCGTGCCGTGCCATCGCATTGCGCAGAATGGCCAGCGGTTTCTCGTTCAGGAACCCGGTCATGTAGTACGAGGCATATGGCAGAAGCTCGCCGCGGGTCAGGCCGATGAAGAGGGTGTTGAACTCGTCCTCGACTGCACGTGGCGTCACCTGTCGCGCGAGGCGCGAAAGTGCATTGATGCCCTGTCCGAGATCGCTGGTGTCACCAGTTAGCTCCGAGATCTTGGTGATCAGGTCTTTCGAGGGCGGACGTGCCAATACAAGAGACAGCAGATCATAAAGATCGGCCCGGAGGACATCCTCCTCCGCCAAGTCCAGTCTCATATCGGTATCGGGCAACGCCATCGCCCCTCCCTGAACCGCTCCTCTCGGTGAGCGTTGTTGCAACCGTAGACTCGGATTTTCCGAGCGGTCAATTCACTTGTCCAGAAACCGGGACGAGGAGCGCAGATTTTCACGCATAACGCGAGCATCTTTCCGCAGGATGGAAACAGCGTGCTGACGGATCAAGCGTCGTCAAAGCGAAACTGCATCCTGGGCGCGCGAGGCGTCGGCTCTGCCGGAGCAGTTTCAACGACGTGGCGCCGTGCCTCAACTCGTTCTGACGTGTCGACAGGGATCGAAGGCTCTTCTTCTAACGCAGCGATCTGCTCGGGATCTGTCGCCTCGTCGACCTCATCCGGCACTTTTTCAGCGTCGTTTTCAGCCGCCTGTGGATCGTCGTCTTCCTCGATGTCCTCCGGCAGCATGCCCCGCACGCTGTCGTACACTGTCTTCATGTTCTCGACGACGGTCGCCGCGTCCGTGAAATCCTCACCATAGTCGATCATCTCGTCGAGGTTCGCGAGCACTGGATCGGACAGCCACAGCCGCCGCAGTGCGCGATTGCGCAGGCGCGCTGGCACGGCTGAGGTCATGAACCTGGTGAAGTCATCCCCTTTGCCGAGTGTGTCAGGGTCGGGAAGATCCAACTCTGCCAAGATCTCATCGTCACTCTTGTCCTGCTCAGTGGATGCATCGCTGGTCTCATCCAGCATCTCGGAACGCTCTTCGCCGCGCTCATCTGGTGGACTTGCAGCACCCCGTTTGCGCGCCGACCAGCGGCTGAGAAACCCGTCATCTTCCGGCTTGCTCAAAGCTTTTTCCTCAATGCATCTTCCGGCGCGAAGTCGGAGATCGATAAACATCAGCCTCCTGCCGGATACGAGCGTCGCCCTTGCCGTCCTCGGTCTTGTCCTCGGCCCATTTGCGGCGCTTTCTCTTCACAAAGGCCTCGTCTTGATGATGTGCCTCGACGAATGATGACAACCAAGCGATCAGTTCGGGCGGCATCGGCACAGGCTCGACAAGCTCCTCGCCGCTGTCGAGATAGTCCTGAGCCTCGAAGGCCGAGGCCGTGACGCCGAAGACCTCGACATCCCGATCCGCATCCGGATCTTCCGATGGGCGCAGAATCACGTAGACCGACGGCGGATCATTCGAGAGCGCGACCAGATAGGCCTCTGTCTCGGCCCTGTGAACCTCCAATGTGACCGTGGCCGCATGGTACTCCACTGCCTCGCCTTCGCGCCGCATCTCATGCCAGTCCGCTGGCCCAGCGCCCGGAAGTACGGCAACAGGGCGCCAGATCCACGACGCCCAGCGGGTCACGCCGGGTTGCTTTCGGATCACGACGCCGACCGGCAGACGCGCCTGCCAGTTCTGTGTTGTGTGCTCTTCGTCTGTGATCTCGACACCTCTTGTCGCGGCTCTCGGCAGTGACTTCCGCTAGTCTATGCACATTTCCAGCGCCGAGTGCAGCAATGGATCGTGCTTGGGATCGGGCGCTCTGCGCCGGGGCTTGCCGATCTGCCGTGACCGTTTAGTGTTCGACAAAACAAAACGCCCGGGGACGACAATGGCCGATATCGAACCGCAAATCTTGCTCTGCGATTGTGCGGGGACCATGGCACCGGACGCCGAGGCGATCACTGCCGGCTGTGGGGTTGCCTGCTCCCACGTTCACACGCTTCTCTGCCGCAGCGAGGCCACGCAGGCCGCTGCGGCGATCAAAAACGGTGGCGAGGTTGTCATTGCGTGCGGTCAGGAAGCGGACGCGTTCTTCGATCTGGCCGAGGATCTCGGCGCCTCGAACCGCGTGACGTGCGTCGATATTCGAGATCGTGCGGGGTGGACCGATGACAAGGGTGTTGGCCCGAAAATGGCGGCTCTGATCGCCGAGGCCAGATTGGCGATACCCACCGTTCCGACAATGGATGTGGAAAGCCAGGGGATCTGTCTGATCTATGGCAAGTCCGATGTCGCCCTGCCAGCGGCCGAGCGACTTGCGACCGCCATGTCGGTCACAGTGATGCTGACCGATGACACCGCTCCTGATGTTCTGCCGCAGGCAGATATTGATGTTGTTGCCGGGCAGATAAGAGCGGCGTCCGGCGCGTTGGGTCAATTCTCGCTCGAGATCGATCGGTTCGCACCCCTGGCGCCGCAAGGACGCGGATCTCGCCGGTTCGAAGAACGCCGAGATGGTGCGCGGTCAGACTGTGACGTCATCCTCGATCTCTCCGGCGGTCTACCGCTGTTCCCGGCGCACCACAAACGCGACGGCTATGTGCGCGCCGATCCGGGCGACCCGTTGGCCGTCGCCGGTGCGGTGTTCGATGCAGCCCAGTTAGTCGGAACGTTCGAGAAAACGCTGCACATTCGCTTTGACGAAAGCCTGTGCGCACACAGTCGCGCAGGTCAGACCGGGTGCACGCGATGCCTCGACCTCTGCCCGACCGGCGCGATCTCTCCGGCTGGCGATGTGGTGAGCATTGATCCCAATATCTGCGCCGGATGCGGCGCCTGCGCCGCGGCCTGCCCGTCAGGTGCTGCATCCTCTGATGACCCGCACACACAATTCCTGTTCGACCGTCTTCGCGCCTTGAGCGATGCCTACCGCAAAGCGGGCGGTGTCTCCCCCCGCTTGCTGGTACACGATGAGCATGGGGCCGAGATGATCCGTCTGTCAGCCCGGCACAGCCGTGGCATGCCCGCAGATGTGATCCCATTCGAGATCTCTGCGCTCTCGGCGTTCGGTCACACCGAGATGCTGACTGCACTGGCGCTTGGCTTCGTCGCAGTCGACATATTGGCGGGTCCAAAGACCGAACGCGATGCGATTGGTCAACAGATCGTGCTGGCAAGCGCAGTTTCAGGCCCCCTCGAAACGGATGGCACGCTGCGTCTTGTGGATGCCATGGATCCCGTTGCGCTGTCAGATTTGCTCTATGATGGGCGCGAGCGGAACAACTTCGAGACACCGACGTTTCTGCCACTCGGGCAGCGCCGTTCGGTTACGCGTTTGGCTGCCACGGCGCTCGCCGGTGGCACAGCACCGGAAACGCCCATCGCTTTGCCGGATGGCGCACCGTATGGAACGATAGAAATCGACACAAACGCTTGCACGCTCTGCCTTGCCTGCGTCTCGCTCTGCCCCCCCGGCGCGCTGGGTGAGAACGAGGATCGCCCCGAGGTTAATTTCCGCGAGGAAGCCTGCGTGCAGTGCGGCCTCTGCGCCAACGTTTGCCCGGAGAGCGCGATCACCCTGAAGCCACAACTTGATCTGCGCCCCTCGGCCCTCTCCCCCCGCATCCTGCATCAGGAGGAACCGTTTGCCTGCATCGAATGCGGCAAGCTTTTCGGCGTGAAGTCGACGATCGATAGAATCGTCGAGAAGCTCGCTGGCCAGCACCACATGTTCACAAACTCGGACAACGTTCGTCTGATCCAGATGTGCGACGATTGCCGGGTCACTGCGCAGTATCATTCAGAGGCTGCACCCTTCCAGGGGGCTGCACGACCTCCGGTGAGGACAACGCAAGACTATCTGGACGAGCGGGAGGATTGAGGGCGTGCGAAACAACCGCCTCCCTTGACAATCTGGGGCCGCCGCCCCACTCCTCCTGCCAAGTCAGAGCAAAGGGGTCGGGAATGAACGAAGACGCTTTCAACATGTCGATGCGCAAGTTCCTCAAACAGGTGGGTGTGACCTCGCAGCAGAAGATCGAACAGGCGGTGCGGACTGCCGCCCCGACTGGACCGGTCAAGGCGCGCGTTGTCCTGACGCTCGAGGGTATTGATATGGAGCATGTCGTCGAGGGCGAGATCGAGATCGGAGGCAGTGCATGAGCGTCACGAAAGACGCCATCGTCGCCGCGCTCTCCAAGATCGTCGACCCTGCATCGGGCAAAGATCTGATCTCCGCTGACATGGCCAAGGCAATCATGGTCGGCGATGAGGGCGGCGTGAACTTCGTAATCGAGGTCGATCCCGCTGTTGCCCAACAGGCCGAACCGCTGCGTGCCGCCGCGCAACAGGCGGTCGAGGCGATCCCTGGCGTCACCCGCGTCAACGCGATCCTGACTGCCCATTCGACCGAGCCGACTCCATCGCGACGATCCACACCCGCGGGCCCGCCCCCTGATCTTGGCATCGGCGGCAAGAAAGCCCCGGCAGAGCCCGAGGACAAGAGGATCCCCGGCGTCGACAACGTCGTCCCGATCGCCTCGGGCAAGGGCGGGGTGGGCAAGTCCACGGTTTCGGCCAACCTCGCAGTGGCGTTGGCCGCGTCGGGCAAACGCGTCGGATTGCTCGATGCCGATGTCTACGGGCCAAGCCAGCCGAGGATGATGGGGATCTCTGGACGCCCTTCCTCACCTGACGGTCACATCATCATGCCGTTGCGAAACCATGGTGTGACCTGCATGTCGATCGGCTTCATGGTGCCGGAGAACGAGGCCGTGATCTGGCGCGGGCCGATGCTTATGGGCGCACTCCAACAACTGCTCGGTCAGGTGCAATGGGGTCGGTTGGATGTTTTGCTGATCGATTTGCCGCCCGGTACCGGCGATGTGCAACTGACGCTGAGCCAGAAGGCCGAAATCACGGGCGCAGTGGTTGTCTCGACGCCTCAGGATGTGGCCCTGCTGGATGCGCGCAAGGCGCTTGATATGTTCCACAAGACCAACACGCCTGTGCTGGGGATGGTCGAGAACATGTCCACCCATATCTGCTCGAATTGCGGGCACGAAGAGCACATCTTCGGACATGGCGGCGCGGAGAAGGAAGCCGAGAGCCTCGGTGTTCCATTCCTCGGTGCAATCCCGCTCGACCTCTCGATCCGGGAGGCTGGGGATGGCGGGGCACCGATCGTCGCCACACGCCCTGACAGTCCGCAGGCCGGCGCGTTCCGAGACATTGCAGATGGATTGATTCGCCTTGGTGCGGTGGGCTGAGAGCCGCGATGCGGAACGGTGTGGACACTGAGCCAGTTTTCCCTCCGCTCCTGAGCGGAGAGGAAGCACCGCCGGGAACCGATCCATTCGACAAGGCGGTCGCGGCGGCGTTGATCGACTGCGACTCCGGTCACATCGTCTGGTCTCGTCGTCCCGACCGCATGACGGCAGCGATCGTGCTGGCTCCGGAAGCACCGCTGGCCGAGGCGATCTCCATCGTTTTCGCTGTTTCGCTCGGCTTTGGGGACGCACTTGGTGCGCTCGGCCCTCCTGAGCTTGCCGTGCACTACTCGTGGCCTGATGGTATTCTCGTCAACGGCGCGCAAGCTGGAATCTTGCGCGCGGCCACTGCAACAGACGATGTCGACACACCGCCGGACTGGTTGGTCGTTGGACTCGATATTGCGTTGATGCCCGAGGGAGAAGGCGGAGACGATCCTTCCCAAACCTGCCTTTATGCGGAGGGCTGCGCCGAGATCCCGCCAGTGACCCTGCTTGAAAGCTGGTCACGCCACATGCTCGTCTGGATCAACACCTGGCTGGAAGACGGTCTCGCACCTCTGCACGCCGCATGGCGCGAGCGTGCTTGGGGTATGGGTGAAGACCTGCCAGATGGATCTGGTCTGTTCGTCGGCCTTGATGAATGGGGCGGGCAGTTGGTCAAGACAGATGCGACCACACTTGTGCGTCCACTGACCAAACTGGTTGAACGGTCATGAGGCTCGCGCGCACAATCCGGTTCGATGAGTCCGACACAAACGTCTTTGACCGCACAGCCGAACCGGACGAATGGGCGGTCTCCGGCGCGTTCGCATTCTCGGACATCACGGAAACCGAGTTGACCGGGAAGACACGGCAAGCTTTCGCAAACGGCTGGCTGGGACTGGAAACCTTCGGGCGTGCAACTTTTGTGGCGGTCGCTGAAATCACCGAGGATGAGTACTCGGCGCAGATCACCGCACTCGCAGCGCATTTTGTCGAGCATTATGGCGCCCCGGATATCACAGCGGCACACCCCGTCGCAGCAGAAGAGCTTGCCTTCATGGAGAGCCTTTGCGCTGAGCACGACGCCAACACGCTTCTGGTCGTCGAGCGGTCGCTCGTTTCTGCAGGTGTGAACGAAGCATTTCGCGCCATCCGCCCGCAAGATGCGTCACTGGACATCGTCGCGGTTCACGGGACACTCGATGATCTGTGATCGGTGGCTTGCGAGAGCCCTCCAGCCTCAAAAAAATTATCGCAAATCCAGACCATCCGCCTCTGCGATGTCGAAATCGACATGCAGGTGATTGCCGTCTGGATCCCACAGGTTGACCTGAACGATGGGAAACCCGGGCACGCGGCGCACGACACAGTGCTCCCCAGCCGCCTCTGCCCGTGAAATGAGTGCCTTCAGCCCTGTGGCTGACAACGCGAAATGTTCGAGACGAAGCGTCGGATCGTCGGCCTCGGGATGCGCGTCAACGCCGACCAGATGGATCACCGGATCGTCTCCGATGTAGAGCCAGGCGCCAGAAAAGCTGAAATCCGGCCGCGGGCCTTTCGCCATTCCCAGCATCGTCTCGTACCAGGCGGTCATCCGATCGAGATCCGCTGTACGCACGTTCACATGGTCTAGCCGTTTGACCGTAAGTGTCATGCCCCTACGCGCCCCGATCGGCCTGCAGGACCCAATTGCGGATCAGTGCTCGCTCGAACCCTTTTGCGCGGCCCATCCAGCGGCCATTGACCCGTTGCGGCCCTGCGCCGCGGCGTTTCAGATCGTTCGAGAAGATCGCAAAGGCCATCCGCCGCCCGCCGGGCGTCGCGATGTACCCCGCCAACCCGCGCACAAAATTGATGGTGCCGGTCTTGGCCACGACGTCGAGGCGATCATAGTCCAGCGGGAACGATTTCGCCGCAACGTTGTGCGGTTTCAGGTACCCAGCAATGCCGCCTGGCAGTCGGCCATGGCGGCGCCCGGGATCCGGCGCACGGCGCGCCAATGCCGTCAACAACTCGACCATGCGCCGCGGCGACACCTTGGAGCGCAAGGTCAGACCGGAATGATTTACAAGCTGAAATCCGGGGTCACCAAGCGGAAAGCCTGCAACCGAGGACGCCCACGCGTTCATCACTGCTGCCGAGTCGCTGAGGCTGCTCGCGCCAACACCGATCGCACGCGTCGCTCCGGCGCCCGTCACCTCGGCGGTGAGGTTGGTCGAGAACCGCAACATGTCCCGAAGGATCTCGCCCAACGGGCGGCTCCGATGCCGCGCGAGGACATTGCCGGCGGTGCGGCCATGAGGAGGCTTAATTGCGCCGACGCGAACACCATGTTTTGCGGCAAGATCGCGAAACACCTCGCCCGCATAGCGCTCGGGGCCCTTGACCGGCAGCCAGCGGGCACCGCGTCCGCGATAGGCGCGTTGTGACATTTGCCAGACCTCATTCTCTCCGCGTTGCTGCCAGGAAAACTGTGGCCCGCCTGAACCGACGACGGCGACCTGAACGCCATGGACATCAGGGCTTAGGTTTTCGGCCACAGCCTTCACCGTGAGAGCATCCGGTCCCTTGCGGGCATCCCAGCGCACGTGAACACGGTTGAAGTTGAGGTTCAGGCCTGAGACGGAGGGGTTGTAGGAAGCGTCATCCGACTGGCTGTCGTCGATCTCCGGCACCTGAAGGATGGCCGAGCCATCGACGACGATATCCCCCGTCGCGCCTCGAACCCCTTGCTGGGCCAGTTCCCGCGCCATCGGCGCCAGGGCATCCGTGTCGAGTTCAGGGTCACCACCCCCTCGCAGGATCAGATCACCCTGTACGGTGCCGCCAGCGACCGGCCCGCCAGCCATGACCCGCGTCTCGAACCGGTAGTCCGGGCCCAAAGCGTCGAGCGCAAAGGCCGCCGTCGGAAGTTTGGCCACGGACGCAGGCACAAAGGGCCGCTCCGCATTGGCGCTGTCAATGACGCGCCCGGTATCAATATCAACGAGATACCATCCAGACAGACCGGAGAGACCCAGCTCAGCCCGGATCTGGTCGCCGGATTGCGGAACAACCGTCGGTGCAATGCGCTTGGGGACACCTGCCCCGCCAAGGGCAAGCACCGCCCCACCCATCATCAAGGCGAGGATCGATCGGCGGAGTGTCAGCATACCCTGGGCTCCCGGTTCCGTCTCCGTCCCTCCAAGACTCGCAAATCGGCGCAGTCCGCGCAAGAAGGGATCGGTGTGATCGGGCAGAGTGTAGAATTCGTTAACGGCAATTTTGCAGCAAGCCCGGCCCAATGGGCAGGATTAAGGCCACGCGCCACGCCGCCGTATCGCCGTCGAGGACAAGTCGGACATCGGTCCGGTCAAAAGACACCAGCCGCGCGCCAAGGTCGAACCCAATGCCGGGGCATCGCACGGCTCGACTCTCAGTCGCGCATAACGCCTCGCCGTTGGAGACAGTCCAGCGGCAAGTTGCTGGCCAGGCCTGGCAAAGATGATCATCGGCGTCGTCTCGATGATCCAATCCCAACGGTCCCAGTGGTGGAAGCTTGCGAGGTTGTCCGCCCCCATCAGCCAGACAAACCGCACGCCCGGGTAGCGATGTCTGAGCCACGCGAGGGTATCGGCAGTGTACCGCGAGGCCATGCACCGCTCGATATCCGTGACGGTGATCTTGGGGTGGTGGATCATGGCCCGGGCCGCCGACACCCGGCGATCAATCTCGGCCGGACCACGGGCCTTCAATGGATTGCCCGGGCTGACCAGCCACCAGACCTGATCAAGCAGCGCCGCCCTCAACGCCCAGCGCGAAATGTGGGCGTGCCCCGGATGCGGTGGGTCGAAGGATCCACCCAACAGTCCAACCCGCTGACCCGCCAGCGCCACAGGGCCGCGATGATACATGCCGTCTGGTCCTTCCCCTCAGGTCCGGCCATTCCTGCGCAGCGAAGCCGCGCTGTCAATTACCGGGAGTGGGGCAACGCCGACCCAAACGTCACTGTGATCCCGGGCACTCGATAGCGCCCGGGTCACGATCACGGCGCCACTCAGGCCGCTGCGGTCCGGCGGCTGGCCATGTCGATCACGGCGGCACCACGATCGGCCTCACGTTCGGCCAGAACCAAAGCACCATCCGCAACGTGGTAAGGTACATCCGGCGCGGACCCGACAAAGTCATCGGCCAACAGCGTCTCGGGCAGCGGCCAGGCCGAGACCTGGCGTTTCTCCAGCATCTCCGCTGCAACGCCAGCGAGCTTGATCAACAGGCCGCTTTGGTCGTTGTCTTCACCTGCACAGGAGAGATTGAGGCCGGTGCGTATATATCCGGCACCCTCGGACCGCTGGCAGATCAATTTGGCGAGGTGCCAGTGCGCCACCTTCTCCTTCGGGCAAGCATCGACCGTCGTGAAGGTCATCAAGGACGCGACATCGATCCGGAGCAGCACCAACGCCGCCGTTGCCCGGTCACATGCCTGCTGACGCAGGATCCAGTCAATCACCGGTGTCGCACGGACCGAACTGATGTCGAGCCCTTCGACCAACACATGCCAAAGTTCCGGGTTGGGATCGGCAGCGGTGATCAGATCGAGGATCTCGCCCGCGCCGACGACGGCATCGAACTCCTCCTCATCATCCTGTGCCTCGCTGACATGCACGGTCTCTGCCGGCTTGGCCTTTGCACTGCTCGGCAAGACTGCCGGCAGGTCCGCCTGTTCGCGCAGCGCTTGAATGGTCTCCTGGATATGCGAGAGCACATCCTCGTCACTCATCCGATAGATCTCGCGGCTGCGCTCGACCAACGTGCGGTCGTAGATGGGAAGGCGTCGGCAGGCCCGGCGCATCGCAACCGTTGTCAAGTCGCGGGCGCCGTGAGCGATGGCAAGGAACCGCTCCTCCCGCGGGCTGAGCGCTTCGACAGGCATCACACCCAACCGCCCACGACCGCACATGACCAGGAACGCGAGCACCGCGTCCTTGATCTCGACCCCGTCCGGGATCGGAACCGGCGCACCGGGCCGGGTCCCGATCAGACGGGAGAGCAACCCGGTTCCAGCATTGTAGGCTTCGACCCACCGGGTGTTGTTCTGGCCAAGAGTGTTACGCGGCCAATACGGGTATGTAAGGATAACGAAACCGGCCAGGGCAAGCCCGGCAAAGAAAGACAGTATGATCGCCACAGGATCCCCCGCTATGTCTCACAGATCCGAATAAACGAGATATTTCGTTAAATTGCGGCGAAGGTGTGGTCGGTGTCTTGAAAAACGAGCATGACGTGTCGTCAAAGACGACGTAGCGCGGATGCACAATGCGGCAGTTGTTCTGTAGATCGCACTTGGCACCACAATTCATCTTGGCGGAAACGAAGCCTGAGTGAAAAACAATTTCAGTCTTTTGTGCCGCTCTTCCTTTTGTGCCGCTCTTCACCACGGCGTACCGCGACCTTGTCCAGGCACCGCGTCGGATCGAGTGCGTTCAGATTGCGTTCCCGCATCCACCGATGTATTGACGCGCCGACCCGATCACAACCAGAGCGATCCCCCCATGGCATCCTACCAGTACGTCTATCATATGGACGGCGTGTCCAAGACCTATCCCGGCGGCAAGAAGTGCTTCGAGAACATTCGCCTCAGCTTCCTGCCGGGCGTGAAGATCGGCGTGGTCGGCGTGAACGGCGCGGGTAAGTCCACCTTGATGCGGATCATGGCCGGACAGGACACCGACTTCACCGGCGAGGCCTGGGCGGCCGAGGGTGCCAAGGTCGGCTATCTCCCGCAGGAACCTGCGCTGGACGAAGACCTGGATGTGCGCGGCAATGTCATGCTCGGGGTTGCCGAAAAGAAGGCCAAGGTCGATCGGTTCAACGAAATCTCGATGCAGCTGGCCGAGGATTACTCGGACGAGCTGATGGAGGAGATGACGACCCTTCAGGACGAGATCGACGCGGGCAACCTTTGGGATCTGGACGCTCAGGTCGACATCGCGATGGAGGCGCTGCGCTGCCCGCCGGACACCGCGCAGGTCGCCACACTCTCGGGCGGGGAACGCCGCCGCGTCGCGCTCTGCAAACTCCTGCTCGAAGCACCCGAGATGCTGCTCCTCGACGAGCCGACCAACCACCTTGACGCCGAGACCATTGCGTGGCTGCAGAAACACCTGATCGAGTACAAGGGCACCATCCTGATCGTCACCCACGACCGCTACTTCCTGGATGACATCACCGGCTGGATCCTGGAACTCGACCGCGGCCGCGGCATCCCGTATGAGGGCAACTACTCCTCCTGGCTCGAACAGAAGGCCAAGCGCCTCGAGCAGGAAGCGCGCGAGGACAAATCCCGCAAGAAGACGCTGGAGCGTGAGCTTGACTGGATTCGTCAGGGCGCCAAGGCGCGGCAAGCCAAGCAGAAGGCCCGCATCAACGCATATAACGAACTCGCCAGCCAGTCAGAACGCGAGAAGATCACCTCGGCCCAGATCGTGATCCCGAACGGGCCCCGACTCGGCCAGAAGGTGATCGAGGTCGAGGGGCTGAAGAAGGGCTATGACGACAAACTTCTGATCGAGGGGCTGTCGTTCTCGCTGCCCCCCGGCGGTATCGTCGGCGTGATCGGCCCGAACGGCGCGGGCAAATCCACGCTGTTCCGCATGCTGACCGGGCAGGAGCAGCCGGACGGCGGCACGGTCGAATTCGGCGACACGGTGCAGTTGTCCTACGTCGATCAGTCCCGCGACGCGCTCGATGGCGAGAAAACCGTGTGGGAGGAGATCTCGGACGGTCTCGACATCATCCAGTTGGGCGATGCCGAGATGAACAGCCGCGCCTATTGCGGCGCCTTCAACTTCAAGGGCGGCGACCAGCAGAAGAAGCTGAAACTGCTCTCAGGGGGCGAGCGCAACCGCGTTCACATGGCCAAGCTGCTGAAATCCGGCGGCAATGTGCTGCTGCTCGACGAGCCGACCAACGATCTCGATGTCGAGACCCTGCGCGCGCTGGAAGACGCCATCGAGACGTTTGCGGGCTGCGCCGTGGTAATCTCGCACGACCGGTTCTTCCTTGATCGGCTTTGCACCCACATCCTTGCCTTCGAAGGTGAAGGCCACGTCGAGTGGTTCGAAGGCAACTTCGAGGACTACGAGGCCGACAAGATCAGACGCCTCGGCCCCGACGCCGTCGAGCCGAAACGGATCAAGTACAAGAAGTTTGCACGGTAACAGGTGGGCGATCGATCATCGGGTTTGATTTGCATGGCGCTCACCGTGGGCTGCGCTGGCGACGTGGTTCCGTATGTCGAAAGGCAAAGGTTTGACAATTTTCAAACCGCTCAAGCCGCATCTGGCTCATCCAGATGGTGAATAAAAGTACATTACTCCGTGCAGGGTACCGAGAAGTTCGCAGGAGAAATGCAACGTCGTAGCCTAGAATTTCTGTGCTTCTCGTCCGAAACTTCCACCAAGCCCACCTTGGCTATCGGTCGAAGAGAAATCTGCATGTGACTGCCGCGGGCGATACGGTCTTTGGTCCTTGCAGCGTGGACTCATATACATCGTTCTACTGTGCCCAAGCAAATCCAGAAGGTTGGTAAGCTAAAAACACAGCAAACGGCGTTTGCGGAGTGCGCCCTGTCATCGGACATCGCTCCCGCTTTGCACCGGACCCAACACCAAACGCGGCGTCTGTCCTAAGTCTCGGCTCGATTCTATTCGATCAACCCTGGCAGGGTCAGTGAGATCGCCGGGACAAACGTGATCAGCATCAACGCCACGAAAATCGCCAGATAGAACGGCCAGATTGTGCGCACGGCCTTTTCCATCGGAAGCTTTCCGACGGCGCATCCAACAAAGAGGCACGATCCAACGGGCGGGGTGCACAGGCCGATCCCAAGGTTTACGAGCAGCATCATGCCGAACTGCAATGGGTCCATGCCCAACTGGTTCGCGACCGGCAGGAAGATCGGTGTGCAGATCAGGATCAGCGCGGCCATGTCCATGATCATGCCCAACAGCAGGAGGACGGCATTGATCATCAGCAGGATCAAAATGGGATTCTCGGTCAGGCCGGTCAGCAGATCCACTGTTTTGCTTGGCACCCGGTAGAAGGTCAGCATGTAGGCAAACGCCGCGGCACAGGCGATCAGGATCATGACCATCGACGTTGTGCGCACGGATTGCGCCACCGCGATCTTAAAGTTTTCCCACGTGATGCTGCGATAGACGACAAGGGTCACGATGAAGGCGTAGAGCGCGCCGAAGGCACCGGACTCGGTCACCGTGAAGACGCCCGACAGCACGCCGCCGACAATGATGATCGCCGTCATCAAACCTGGGATGGCTCCGGCAAACGCCATGGCCAGTGCTGTCCAGCCCGGAAACTGTTCAGCGCCGTACCCACGCCTGACCGCGACGATGTATGCCGTCACGGCAAGACAGATGCACATCAGCACGCCTGGGACGACTCCGGCCAGAAACAGTTTCGAGATCGACACCGCCCCACCTGTCGCCAGGGCGAAAATGATCATGTTGTGGCTGGGTGGAATGATGATCCCGGCAATGGACGAGGTCACGGTGACGTTCACGGCGTAGTCCGCATCATACCCCTTGTCCTTCATCACGGGGACCATGATCGAGCCGAGGGCGGAGATGTCCGCGATCGCTGACCCGGAGATCCCTCCGAACAGCATCGATGAAAAGACGTTCACAATTCCAAGACCGCCGCGCACAGCACCTACTGCAGCCTGCGCGAACCGGACCAGTCGCATGGCGATGCCGCCATGGAACATCAGCTCACCTGCAAAGATGAAGAAGGGGATGGCCATCAGGGAAAAAACGTTTATCCCCGCGACGATCCGCTGATAGCCGATCAGCAGCGGCAGGCCTTCATGGAAGAACGCGGCAAGCGCAGCGATCCCCAGGGCAAAGGCAACAGGTACCCCGATGATGACGCAAAGGGCGAAGACGCCGAGAAGAAGCATTAGTCCCATGGCTGTGCTCTACTCGATGCTATCGACGCGTTCGTCTCGCCCAAGGAACAGGCGAATGAGGTGACCGGTCGAGAAGAGAAACAGCAGGGCGCCGCATATTGTCAGCGGGAGGGACCGCAGACCCTCCGACCATTGGATCAGCGGGATCAGGGTGTTCCACTTGAACAGGGTCAGCTCGATCCCGTTCCAGAACATCAGAGCGCCGAAGACCGCCAGCAAGCCATCGGATACGACGACGAAACCGGTACGCACCGAGGACGGTACCATGCTGCGGAAGATCACGACCGAGAGGTGCGTGTTACGATGAACGCCAACGGCTGCGCCGAGGAACCCGATCACCATGACCAAGAGCAGCGAGACCTGTTCAACCCAGGTGGGCGTGTCGTTCAGGACGTAGCGGCCAAAAACCAACCAAGCGAAAATTACCGTCATGACCACAAGGGCGGTTCCGGCAATGGCCATGCAGATCTTTGCGATCATGTCGTATGTCTGGTCGAGTATCCGCAGAAAGGCCGATGATGCGCCTCGGTCTGGCATAAGCTTCCCCCTCGGTATGGAAACGCCCGGCATCCACGCACGGAGCCGGGCGCCCTAAGCTCACTTCAAGCAGTCGCCATCATTCGGTCGACTGAGCGAGTTCCACCAGCTTCTTCATGTCCGGATTGGCGGCGAGGTAGTCTTCGTACACTTTTGCCATTGCGTTCTGGAAGGGGGCCTTGTCGGCGATTTCGTTGACAACGATGCCGGCAGCTTCGACGTCCTTGCGTGCCTGATCCGATTGAACTGCCCACAAGTCGCGCTGGAACAGCGCCGCTTCCTCGGCAGCACCCCGAACGGCAGCCTGCAATTCGGCAGACAGTCCGTTGAACTTGGTGGTGTTCACGCAGATGCACTCTGGGATGATCAGATGTTCGCTGAGCGAATAGTGCGTCGTCACCTCGTAGTGACCGACATTCTTGAATGACGGGAAGTTGTTCTCGGCACCGTCCACAACCCCGGTCTTCAGCGCTTGCTGAACTTCCGCGAACGCCATCGGCGACGGATTGCCGTCCATCGCGGAGATCATGGCGGTGTAGAGGTCATTGTTCATGACCCGGATCTTCAGGCCGGCAACATCGGCGGGCGTGTTGATCGGTTTCTGAGCATAGAAAGAACGGGCACCCGCATCGACCCAGGCCAGAGGCATCACACCTGCCTCCGCCATGGCCTTGGCCATGATGTCGCCAGCCTCACCGTCCAGCACCCGGAACATGTGGGGCACGCTTTTGAAGATGAAGGGCAGCGAGACCAGATTGGCCTCCTTCACCATCGGACCGATTGGACCGAGGTTGAAGTTGCCGATCTCGATTGCGCCGATGCGCACCTGCTCAAGAGCATCGGGTTGCGAGCCGAGGACGCCTCCATGGAAGACATCAACCGTGACTTCGCCGTTCGTGGCCTCGTTCACCAGTTCGGCGAACTTGTCCATGGCGGCGGTGTTCGGGTGGCCATCATGGTGGATGTTCCAGGCACGCCAGTTCTCTGCCATGGCGCTTCCGGCGACGGCGGCTGTGGCGACGAGACCAATTGCTGTGGTCCGGATGATTTCAGCGATACGACGATGCATTGTGTCCTCCCTTGGATTGTTTTTTGCAGTCGACTTAGGCTTTCAGCCGCTGTGCGGCGCTACGAGAAATACATGCCTCCGTTGATGTCGATGTTGGCGCCCGTGATGAAAGCGGCCTCGTCTGACGCCAGATATGTGACCAAACCGGCCACATCCTCGGACGTCCCTTCACGCTTCAGCGGCGTGACGGTCGCGACATGCGTGCGGACCTCCGGCTTGGTGAACGTGTTGTGGAAGTCCGTATCGATCATGCCGGGGCAGACCGAGTTCACGCGAATGTTCGGGCCGAGTTCCTTCGCAAGACCGCGGGTCATGGTCATAACCGCGCCTTTTGAAGCGGCATAGGCAACGGCCCCGGGGCCACCGCCGTCACGTCCGGCCTGACTGGCCAGACCGACAATGGATCCACCATTGGTCATGTGCGGGACAATCGCCTTGGCTGCACGCAAGTACGACGTCGCATTGAGGTCAATCACCGCGTTCCAGTGATCGATGCTCATCTCCGCCAGTGTTTTGCGCGCGACAAGCCCGCCTGTCACATGAACCAGAATGTCGATCCGGGACCCGAACGCGGCCTGGGTGGCGACGACAAGCGCAGCAACATCAGGGTCCGACGTCATGTCCCCGCGTTGCGCCAATGCGCGTCCGCCGGCAGCCTCGATCTCGGCCACGGCGCTTTCGGCACCGGATGCTGAACTGTGGTAGTTGATGACCACCGCCGCGCCGGCCGCGGCAAGGCCCATGGCGCAAGCCCGTCCGATGTCGCGACCACCGCCAGTGACGACGGCCACGCGGCCATCAAGCAACTTCCCTTGCATCACGCCCTCCCGAAGGCTGTGCGGTTTTCCCGCTCTCAAAGATTAGGTCTCTGAGAATCACTGTTGTAGTACGCTAGTATACTAGTATATTCTGAGCAAGCCCGGAGTCGGGGCAGCTACGCTCCAGCGAGCCTGATGGCCTGCCGGACTTTTCATCGCCTGACTTTGCCGCTACGGACGTGGCACCGAGGGAGGGACTGACAGTATGAATGTGAAGATCGACGTTATTGAACGTCGGACATCGGCAGATGTTGTGTTTGATCATCTGCGGGGCGAGATCGTCTCGAATGCCCTTCCGCCGGGCTCGAAGCTCTCCGAGGTTGATATTGCCAGCCGTTTCGGCGTGTCACGCCAACCCGTGCGCGATGCATTCAGCCGTCTTGCAAATCATGACCTCCTGTTGATCCGTCCGCAGAAGCCGACCGAAGTTCGGAAATTTTCACTGGCAAAGGTTACGCAAGCGCGCTTTGTCCGTTTGGCGGTCGAACTGGAAGTGGTTCGGACAGCCTGCGCTGATTGGGATGATCGCCGCGCAAACGCGATGGACGACAATCTTGCGCTACAGCGTGCGGCAATCGATGCCGGGAACATCGAGCGGTTCCATGAACTCGACTACGACTTTCATAAAAAAGTCTGCGAACTGAGCGGAAACGCGATGATGTTCGAAACCATCCAGTTCTACAAAGCGAAGATCGACCGGCTTTGCATGTTGAGTCTGGACGAACCGAGCGAAGCATCTGACCTGTTGCAGGACCACCGTGACCTGGCCGATGCGATTCAGGCTGGCAAAGCGAAAGACGCAGAAGACGTCATCCGTCACCACCTGAGCCGACTGGACGACACGATCAGTCAAATCCGCGAGGAACATGCCGACTTCTTCGAGGACTAGCTGCCAGCGCCGTCGCTCAAAGTTGTCTTTGCCCGCAATCTCCATGTTCGGATCATCATCAGGCTGGCGTCCCCACCGCACGGTGGCCCGTCCAGTGCGCTGAACCCGGCGGTCTGCAACGTGGGCATGCAAGCCGTCTTGGCAACGCGCGCCTCCTCGTTCTCAGCCGGTTTCCAATAGATACCGATCTGATGGACTGCACTACGACACGCCAAGTCTGATCCGATCAAATCCCACCAACACCCACATAAAAACGTTGATCATCGCGGCGGTGCAACAAACCCACGCTCACCAAAGGCACATTAAATCAATACATTATGAAAGGCTCATGGCGCACCCGAGAGGATTCGAACCTCTGGCCTCTGCCTTCGGAGGGCAGCGCTCTATCCAGCTGAGCTACGGGTGCGTCGAGGCTCGTATACGAGCAATCGAAGTCCCTTGCAATCGGTGACTTCCCTCGAAATTCGGAACGGCCATGCCGTGCCAAGGATAAATTTCAGACCGAAACAGCGCGCTGCGGCGTTCGGGGGCTAGCCGGGGGCCGCGCGCTCCTGTACAGGGCGCGTGCGCTGCAGCAAAGGGTCGCCGGATATGGAACTACGTAACATTGCCATCATCGCCCATGTCGACCACGGCAAGACGACGCTGGTAGACACACTGCTGGCGCAATCCGGTGCGTTTCGCGAGAACCAAGCCGTGGCCGAGCGCGCGATGGACAGCAACGATCTCGAGCGCGAGCGCGGCATCACGATCCTGGCCAAGTGCACCTCGGTCGAGTGGAAAGGCACGCGGATTAACATCGTCGACACGCCGGGTCACGCGGACTTTGGCGGCGAGGTCGAGCGTATCCTCAGCATGGTTGACGGCGTTGTTCTTCTGGTCGATGCGGCCGAGGGGCCGATGCCGCAGACGAAATTCGTCACGTCGAAGGCGCTGGGGCGTGGCTTGCGCCCGATCGTCGTGCTGAACAAGGTCGACAAGCCGGACGCCGAACCGGACCGCGCGCTGGATGAGGTGTTCGATCTCTTCGCCAATCTTGGCGCCGATGACGAGCAGTTGGATTTTCCCGCGGTCTATGCGTCGGGCCGGTCTGGCTGGGCGGATATGGAACTCGACGGCCCGCGGGAGACGCTGGACGCGCTGTTCGATCTGATTGTCGATCACGTCCCTGCACCAAAACAGGTCTCCGAGCGCGATGCGCCGTTCCGAATGCTGGCGACGACCTTGTCTGCCGATCCGTTTCTCGGCCGCCTGCTGACGGGCCGGGTCGAGAACGGCGTGCTGAAACCCGGTGAGACGATCAAGGCGCTCAGCCGTGATGGCAATCAGGTTGAAAGCTTCCGGGCTACCAAGATCCTTGCGTTCCGAGGCCTCGCCCAGCAGCCGATCGATGCGGCGGAGGCCGGTGATATTGTGGCGCTGGCCGGGATGTCCAAGGCGACCGTGGCCGATACGCTCTGTGCGCCTGCCGTGACCGAGGCCATTGCAGCGCAACCCATCGACCCCCCGACGATCTCGGTCACCTTCGGGATCAATGACAGCCCGCTGGCCGGGCGCGATGGCTCGAAGGTGCAGTCCCGCGTGATCCGCGACCGGTTGATGAAGGAAGCTGAATCCAACGTTGCAATCAAGGTCAGCGATACCCCCGGGGGCGAGGCCTTCGACGTGGCGGGTCGGGGCGAGTTGCAGCTTGGGGTTCTGGTCGAGAACATGCGCCGCGAGGGGTTCGAACTCAGCATCTCCCGCCCGCAGGTCCTGTTCCGCGATGTCGATGGCCAGCGCATGGAGCCCATCGAGGAAGCAACGATCGATGTCGATGACGAGTACTCCGGCGCCGTGATCGAGAAACTGACCGGCCCTCGACGCGGAGAGCTTGTCGAGATGAAGCCGGCCGGCGCCGGCAAGACCCGGGTGATCGCGCATGTGCCCTCGCGCGGGCTGATCGGCTATCATGGCGAGTTTCTGACGGATACCCGCGGCACTGGCGTTCTGAACCGGGTCTTCCACGATTGGGCGCCCTACAAGGGGCCAATCCAGGGGCGCCGGGCGGGTGTGCTGATCTCAATGGAAAACGGTAGCGCCGTCGCTTATGCGCTCTTCAATCTCGAGGACCGCGGCAAGATGTTCGTCTCGCCGCAGGAACCGGTCTACCAGGGCATGATCATCGGCGAGCACAGCCGCGACAATGACCTCGAGGTGAACCCGCTGAAGGGCAAGCAGCTCACCAACATCCGCGCTGCGGGCAAGGATGATGCGGTCAAGCTGACGCCGCCGACGATCCTGTCGCTGGAACAGGCGATCGCCTATGTCAACGATGATGAGTTGGTCGAGGTCACGCCGTCCGCGATCCGCCTGCGCAAACGCTATCTCGACCCGCACGAGCGCAAACGTCAGGCCCGCGCCGCGGGCTGAACATCTGCGCGGCGGCCTGTAGGGTGCGTCCGTGACGCACCGTTGCCGTCAAGGCGTCTCAAAGCGGATAGATCCAGACCACACGATCCACTGGCGTGCCATCGGCCAGCGGCACAGCGTGATCGACATTGTGGTCCTGAAACCCCATCGCACGATAGTATCCAAGACCCGGCATATTATCCGCCCGGATCTTGGCCACCAGCACTGTCAGGCCCGCAGCCCGTGCCGCAGGCACCGTCGCCGCGAAGAGCGCCCGCCCGGTCCCTGCGAGGCGAGGTTCGCGCTGGGTGAAACTCGAAATGTACCCGCACCGATCGTGAGGGGCGTCGCTCGGATCCAGCCATTGCATTCCCGCAACCAAACCCGCCGCATCCAGCGCCACATGGCAACAAAGCGATGTCGCAATCACGTCCGCCATCTCCTCGACGGTCACCGGATCTTCGATTGCGGTGGTCCCACCAGCGGCAACAATCGGATTCAACACATCTACCATGCCAGCGGCATCGCCGGGCACTGCGGCGCGAATGCGAAACTGGTCCGTCATCTGTCAACCCGGTCGCAGCCACTCCACTCCTAGCCTACCCGGGTCAGATGGTTCAGCACAGCCCTGCCCGCCGGCTGCACGCGACCACCAAAGGAGACACGCGGGTGCGTCACGGACGCACCCAACACGGCGGAGCGTGACATCCCGTAGGGTGCGTCCGTGACGCACCCTCGATGCGAAAGACCTACAGCGTACCCTGGCTCATCCGCTCGGCGATATGGTCGGCCTGACGGATCGCCAGCGACACAATCGTCAACGTCGGGTTCTCGGCCGCTCCCGTGGTGAACTGAGAGCCGTCCGAGATGAACAGGTTCTCGATGTCGTGGGTCTGGCCCCATTTGTTCACCACCCCATCGCGCGCCTTCTCGGACATCCGGTTGGTGCCGAGATTGTGCGTCGAGGGATAAGGCGGCGTCGGGAAGGCCCGTGTTGCGCCCGCCGCCTCGTAGACGGCCATGCCCTGCTTGTAGGCGTGGTTGCGCATCGCGATGTCATTGGGATGATCGTCGAAATGCACATTCGGAACCGGCAGACCGAACTGGTCCTTGATGTCCGGGTGCAGGGTCACGCCGTTCTTCTCTTGCGGCATGTCCTCGCCGACCAGCCACATCCCGGCCATGTTCTCGTAGCCATCCATCGCCGAGGTGAACTCGCGCCCCCAGGCGCCGGGATCAAGGAAGGCCGCCATGAACGGCAGACCGATCGACAGCGTCTCCATCTCGTAGCCACCCACGAAGCCGCGCGACGGATCGTGGCGCGACTCGTCCGTGATGATCCCGGCCATGGTCGTGCCGCGCCACATGCGCACGGGCTTCTCGAACACCGCATAAACGGACCCCGTCATGTGCCGCATGTAGTTGCGCCCGACCTGGCCCGACGAGTTTGCCATTCCGTCCGGGTACATCGACGAGGCCGAGTTCAACAGGAGCCGCGGGCTCTCGAACGCGTTGCCCGCCACACAAACAGCACGGGCCTTCTGCACGTGCTGGTTGCCGTCCTTGTCCGCGTACAAAACCCCCGTGACCTTGCCGTCCGACCCGTGCTGGACCTGCAGCGCCATGCATTGCTCGCGCACCTCCAGCTTGCCGGTTGCCTCGCCCTTAGGGATCTCGACATAGCCCGCCGACCACTTCGCGCCCCATTTGCAGCCCTGGAAACAGAAGCCGGTCTGCTGGCACATCGGGCGGCCATCGTAATCCGCCGAGTTGATCGCCATCCGCCCGGTATGGACGTCCTTGTAGCCGAGCGCTTTCGCGCCCTTCTCGAACACCTTGTAGTTGTTGTTCCCCGGCAGACCCGCGCGGCCATTGGTACGCGTCACGCCCAGCTTGTCCTCGGCCTTGGCGTAGTACGGCTCGAGATCGGCCAGCGTGATCGGCCAGTCCAGAAGGTTCGCGCCGGGCACATCGCCATACTCGGTCTTGATGCGGAACTCGTGCTCCTGGAACCGCAGCGAGGCGCCCGCCCAGTGCTGGGTGGTCCCACCGACCGATTTCACGATCCAGGCAGGGAGCCCCGCGAAATCCTTTGCCACGCGCCAGTCGCCCGAGGTCGTGCGCGTATCCAGCCAGGCCAACTGACTGAACGAGGCCCACTCGTCATTGATGAAATCCTCGGGGTTGTGCCGTGCGCCCGCCTCCAGCGAGACAACGTCGATCCCCTTTTGCGCAAGCTCGTTGGCGAGAACCCCGCCGCCCGCGCCGGTGCCGATGATGACAACGACGCCGTCGTCGTTCAGATCATATGGTGCAGCCATTGGTCGGTCCTCCCTCAGAGCCAGTCGATGTCGTCAAAGCCGCGGTCGAGATAACCGCCCTGGCTAAAGGACTCGCCCTCGTACCCGAAGGCAGGCCAGACCTCTTTCTGGTTATAGAGACCGACGACCAGACCGCCGCGCACCGCCTGGAAGAAGGGCGTCGTCTCGATCTGGCGCAGGAGGGCGACGCGGTCGATCTCCCACCCGGTCTCGACATAGGACGGATGTCCCGCGCCAACCGCGAGCGTATCGAGTGAGGCGACGCCTGCCTCGATCATCTCGGCGCTGTCCTCGGTATCGTGCGCCTTGACCGCCGCGGCATAGTAACGGTCGCCAAGCCGGTCATGGGGATAGATATCGCGCGCCATCTGCACCAGGGTTGCGAAGGTCTCGGGCTTCAGCGCCGTCACTTCGGCGGCCCAGGCTTCGCCGGGATGGGCGACGAACCCGGTACCGACCACCAGCGCGGCACCGCATGCGGTTCCCGATGCCAGCAGCTGGCGCCGGGTCATCGACCGCGGGCTTGCATGCTTTGTCATGTGCGTTTCCTCCAGTTGCGTTTGTGCCGCCCGATCTGTCGCCGGGCCGGTTTGGTCAGTCGTGATCAATCATCCTCAGAGAAAGCGGCCAGCGCGTTGCAGCACCTCGATCTCATAGCCATCCGGGTCGGCGATGAAGAAGAACCGGGCAATGGGATCGGTCCCCGGACCGCCGGGCGCGAAGCTGACCAGTTTGCGCGGGCTCAGCCCCGCCTCGGTCATCCGCGCGTGCTCGGCATCGACATCGTCCACCGACACCGCAAGGTGGCCATAGCCATCGCCCAGATCATAGGGCTCGGTCCGGCCCTTGTTCACGGTCAATTCGACCTCGAACGGCGTCTCGGGATTGCTGAGATAGATCAGCGTGAAGCTCTCGAAGTCGAGACGGTCGGCCACGTCGAGCCCGAACGCTGTTTTGTAGAAGTCTGTCGAGCGCGCCTCGTCCAGCACGCGGATCATGGAATGAATGGCTTTCGCCACGTCAGGCCTCCCATCTGGTCTGTTTTTCGGACCAGTATGGGGCGCAAAACCACCCGGTGGTGGTATTCCTATACTACGCCGCCGGCGCTATTCCGCGGCCAGTGCAGGATCCCCGATCAGCCCCGCCTCGCGCTTCAGATGCTGCAGGCAGGCACAGCGCAACAGCGACGTGAAATTGCGCGCCTCGCCGTGGAGTTCCAGCACTTCGGCGTGGAGCTTCGAGAGGAAGCCAGGCGTCGTGAACCCCTCCGCTGACGCAATGGCATCGAGCAAATCCCAGTAGGCCGCCTCAAGACGGATCGATGTCGATTGCCCGTTAAGCCTCAGAGACCGCGTCACGCTCTCATAGGTCGCCGGATCCTGACCGGCAAAGATCTGGCACATGGCTGGACCTCCTTGCTTGCCGTGAAACGATCATGGGCAAGCGCAGCGATGGGCGCAAGAACAATGATCCGTAGCGCCATCGCGCGGAACAGCGCAATTCTGCGAAAATCTTCAGCAAACTTTAACGATGATGGCGTAGACAACGGCATCGAATCGGTTCGAACACTTTTCGTACTCTCCCGCGGCGGGTCGCGCTGCTGCGGGGGCTTGGATACGCGGCAGGCCTGTCGCCCTTGCCAAAAATGACCACGGG
>JBCBOR010000063.1:0-26231 GCA_039821125.1 Pseudomonadota bacterium | reverse complement strand
GCGAAAGCTTCAACGGCAGGATGCGTGACGAGCTGCTGAACGGCGAGATCTTCTACTCGCTGCGCGAAGCCCAGATCATCATCGAGGAATGGAGGAGGCACTACAACACGAAGAGACCGCACAGTGCACTGGGCTACCGCCCACCGGCACCGGAGACCATCGTCCAGATGGACCTGAGCCCGATCATGCACTAAAAATCAAGTTGGACCACTCGGATGGGGCTCCTCAGCACGCGTGTTCCTTCTACATCTACTGACGATCCATTTGTTGCAAACATTCTACCTGCAGATACACCCGAGGCAACGTCGACAACATTTGATGCGTTCTTGCCAAAAGCTGGTCTCGTCTATGAGTTTGTCGACGATGTGAGCTTGGGCTTCACATACCAGCGTGGATATCGTGCTGGTGGAGCCTCATTCAATCTCGCTCGGAACCAGCAATTCGAGTTCGATCCAGAGTTCACCAACAACTTTGAGTTGTCGTTCCGCTCGCAATGGTTCGACGATCGACTCACCGTCAACGCGAACGCCTACTACGTCGAATTCGAGGATCAACAAGTCGTCGTTGCTCTGAGCGAAACGCCTTTGGATACCGAAACACAGAACGCTGGCTCTTCGGAGAGCTTTGGCGGTGAGCTGGAATTGCGCGCGACACCGATCGAGGGGTTCGAGATCTATGGGGCGTTCGGCTACAATGAGACAGAGTTTACGGACTTTGTCTCCAACGGGGTCCAGTTGGCCGGAAACGAATTCCGAAATGCACCACGGTTCACGGGCAGTGTCGGAGGAACCTATTTCTTCGAGAGTGGCATCTTCCTGGGAGCGGATGCGAGCTACACATCTGGATCTTTTGGAGATGCTGCTAACACGGATGCTTCGCGCGCTGATCCTCTGTTTCTGGTGAACCTGCGCGCAGGCTGCGAGACTGAGACCTTGAGCGTTTTTGCGTTTGTCGACAATGTTGCGGATGTCACCTATGCGGAGGAACGCCAGGAAAATCTCGTGACGATCGGAGATCCACGGACGTTCGGGGTTGTTGGGCAGATCAAATTCTAGATCGGCCTGTCTCTGAAAGATGCTTGCCAAGGTGGTTGGTTTTGCACCGGGCCTAAACGCGGCGGTGATCGGATCCAGGATTTCACCCGCTCGACGTCTGGCGACCGCCATCAAAGGGATACTAACGACGTGAAACAGCTCGATTCATGCAACGGTCTACTGCCCGCTCCGACTTGACGCCTCGATCTGTCCACCCAGCGTTACAGAATTGCGATTTCCGTCTCACCGGCTCTTGCAAACGCAGCGATACCTTATCAATATAGTAGGGATAGTCCGCGATGATTTTCTCGCACATGGCCGAGGGCAGTCTTACGACATGGCAGCAGTTCAGGCGTTCCAAGATCAGGTGGGGCAAGATGCAGCTCCCAGCCCCGTCAATAATGAGCAGGCGCTCCTCAATTCCCTGAGGTTTGTTGCTCTCGAGTGCCGGGCGAAGTCCCGTGTTGATCTGTTCGAATCTTGCGCCCTTCTCGCTGTCGGAAAAACGAAGTCGCAAGCAGCGCATGCCGAAGCACTGATGCGCTGCCTCGATCAAGCCTTGGGAAAACGACCTGTGCTCTATCGCCCGGGCACGGAGGAGACGTCTTTTGACGAGGCATGGTTGCTGGAACTGTGCAGAGCGGTGGCGCGCGGTGATGATCCAAGCGCGACCTTTCTGATTTTCTCTCGTGTCAGGCCCCAGAGCAGGCGCCATATCCGCTTTCTGATGGGCGGAATCACCGAGTGTTTTTATCCAGATTAGAATAATTCTAAAAAGGGCTTGCCCTCGAAAATCCGGCTTCTATGTTCTGCTACGCGAGCCAGCCAGCATAAATGCGAGCAAGCCGAGCACAGAGACCTGTTTGCTTTTTGTGAGGGAGCAAGACATGACGCAGACCGCAGTGGCACTGTCCAGCAACGCCCGGACCGAGATCGCCGAAGCCCTGAACCAGGCCGTGGCGGAAACGGCTGTGACAACGATGCTTGCCCAGAACTTCCACTGGAATGTCACCGGCATGGCGTTTGGCGCGCTCCACGATCTCTTTCAAAAGATTTATGAAGATCACTTCGTGGCGCAGGATGATCTCGCCGAGCGCATCAAGGCCCTTGATGAGCACGCTGAAGGGACGCTGGCCGGAATGCTTAAGCGCTCGAAGGTCGCGGAACATGACGGCAAAGCCACCGATGTGGAGATGATCAAGATCATGCTCGACGCGCAGGAAACCGTCGCAGCGACGCTTGCCGGTGCTGGCGAAAAAGCTGCCAGCCATGGCGACACGCTGACCGAGGATCTCTGCATCGCCCGGGGTCAGGAACACGAAAAGTTCGCGTGGTTCCTTCGCAGCCACCTGCGCTGAGCCATCCAGGTCGCCTGCGCGCGACCTGACGTAACAGACGGCGGCTCGATCAGGCCGCCTTCACGGCAGCAACAGGCTTTGCGCCTTTCTTCATGCATTTGCGAAGGTAGGCGGCGCGCCAATGCTTGTAGCGCCCAAGGACAAGTTGCTGCGCAACCAGCATTTTGATGAAGGCGGCGCGCTGGCTCTCTTTCTTGATCTTCTTGAAGAGAGACTTCTGGTCCTTCGTCATTGAGCAGCCGATACAGTGGCCCTCGCGTTTGAATTTGCAGACGTCTATGCACGGGCTCGGCGTCTTTGCCATTCAGGTGTATCCTCTAGATCGTGTGGTCATGTCCTTGCGTCGGATCGTAGACGCGGGCAGCAGCGCCGACAAGGCAACGCGCTGCGTCACGCGTCCTCAAACTCCAGAAACGTTGGTGCCGCCGGGCAAGGGGAAAGGGCGTCTCCTGTAACGTCCGCAAGCGTTGTGTGATGCAGGAACAGGTACACCTGAGCACTCAGCCCCTCCCAAAGGCGGTTCGCCAGGACCTGCTCATCGGTACCCGTTGCAGCCCCTTTGGCGCCAGCGCCTGTTTGCAGTGCATTGAAGGTCTCATCCACAGCGCTCAAGATCTGCTCAATCGTGATCTGCGCAGCAGGCTTTGCCAGCTGATATCCGCCCCCTGGTCCGCGAACGGAGACCACAAGACCAAAGCGTCTCATCTTTGCGAAAAGCTGTTCGAGATAGGCCAACGAGATATCCTGCCGTTGGCTGAGCTCGGTCGTGGCGATCGGCTTAACGGCACTATTTTTGGCCAGGTCAATCAGAGCAACGAGTGCGTATCTTCCCTTGGTGCTCAGCTTCATTCGGCCTTACTCTCGCGATCAATGTCATAGAGGTGTGTGGAGATGTTCAGCCCCCTCAGGCTTGGACCACTCTTATAAAATGGAGCGCCAGGGCGTCTCAGTTGACCTGGAAGCATCGACTGGGATATTGATAACAGAGTGAAATGGTCGGGAACAGTGTCTCCGACCGTTTTGATCAGAAAATTCGACCGTCGAGCCACGGCACAGAGTGCCTCAAGCCAGACCAGAACGCGACAGGAGCGCGGGGATGGAGCTTGAGGACGCTGTGACGGCACTCGAGGAGGGTGGACCTGATCCCACGCTGGCTCAGACCCAGGAACCAGTTGAAACGGCCCCTGGCGCCGCGGCAACATCAGGCGACGCCGCTGCCGAGGCACCGCTCGATGCAGCACCGCCTTATGATCCAGCATCCAGCGAAAGCCTGCCCGGTACTGATCAGCTTGCGAGCTTTGAAGCGGTCTCCAGACTGATTGAGGATGGCGGTCCAGCGATCTGGGCCATTTCCGCGTTGGCTGTGGTCACGCTTGCGATCATTCTCTGGAAGATCTGGCGCCTTATGCTGCAGGGCGCGTGGCGGAGCGCACGCGCCGAAGCCGCCGTGGCGCACTGGTGCTCAGGCAATGACCACGCCGCCCTGGAAACAGCCGAAAGCGGACGCGGGATCAGGTCGCGCGTCACCGCGGCGGCCGTCCGCGCATCGCTCGATCGAAGCCTGTCACAGGACAATGCTCGGGAAGAGACAATTCGTGTGGCCAAGCGTGAGTTGGCGCACACGCGGTCAGGACTGCGAGCGCTTGAGCTTATCTCGACGATCGCACCGCTGCTCGGGCTTCTCGGCACCGTTCTTGGAATGATCGAAGCCTTTCAACAGCTTCAGGCAGCGGGTAGCCGCGCAGATCCCTCGGCGCTGGCTGGTGGCATCTGGGAGGCCTTGCTGACGACAGCGGCGGGCATGGCCGTGGCAATCCCGGCATCGGCGGCGCTGACCTGGTTCGAAAGTGTCACCGCAAGGGTGCAGAACGATCTTGAAGACATCACAACCCGCGTCCTGAACAGACCGACACGCCCGGTTCTGGCCCATGCCGCAGAGTAACGGCGCCCTGTTTCTGGGGGCTGAGCGTCGCAGACGCCGGCCGAGCCTGACGCCGATGATTGACGTCGTGTTCTTGCTGCTGGTCTTCTTCATGCTCTCGGCACGCTTCGGGCTCGACAATGCCATCCCGATCGCACCGGCGCTCTCGGGCGGCGGCGGGTACACCGGTGCACCGCGCTTGATCACCGTGACGGCGGACGGGGTGCTGCTCAACGGAACGCCAATTCCGCAAACTGAGCTTATCGGATCTGTGCAGGCCCTGATGCCAAGCGAGGATGCCATCATCGTCCTGCGCGTGCGCGGCGAGGCGTCCTTGCAGACCCTGGTGGATGTGCTGGATCTCCTGCAGCGCGGCGGCATCAACAACACGGTTCTTGCGGAGTAACTGCCGTGGATCTGGGACGGAACCAAACGAAGGAGCGCGCGGAGAGCATCGTTCCGATGATCAATGTCGTGTTCCTGCTGATGATCTTCTTTCTGATGACAGCAACGGTCGCACCGCCCGCGCCCTTCGAGGTTGCCCCTCCGATGAGCGATGTCGACCAGCCGGGCGAGGCTGGCCGTACACTGTTTGTCGATGCTTCGGGTGTTCTCGCCTGGTCCGAGCATCGCGGTGATGCGGTATACGGCGCGCTTGCAGGGGCCGGGCTTGGGCGATCAGCGGAGCAGCCGCTCCTGATCCGCGCCGACCGCACGGTCGCCGGCAGCGTGATTGGCCGTGTCATTGCCAGGCTGGCCAGAGGCGGTATCACCCATGCGCATCTGATCGTCGCGCGACGCTGATGGGCAGGATCGTCGAAACTGTCGTGTTCACGGCGCTCGCGGTTTTGCTGCTGCTCTCAGCGGCGACGGTCTTTCTGAAGACCGGCGCGCCTCTCGCGGCGGGAGGGGCCGCGGCAGCCGGGGCACAGATGGCCAGTGCCAGCGGTGATATGGCCGAACTGATCGAGAGCTGGGACGAGGATGTCGATACGTCCGAGGCGGCTGAGATGGCGACGCCCGACATCAATGATGCCATCGCTGAGACCCCAGCGGAGATGGCGGCGGTGGCCATGGACGCTGTCGATCCACGGCCTGTTCAAGATGTGCCGCCCGATACCGCGCCTGACCCGGCAGCCCTGCCCCCGGTTCAACCTGTCTCTCGCGCGAGCCCCGATCGCCCGCTGCCGGATCCAGCGGTCCCGACCGCGACGCCGGACCGGGTCACACCGGTCGCCACGCCGACGCCAGACGCGATCAAGGCACCGCCTTCCCCATCCGAGCTTGCCGCACTGTCCCCACCCGATGCCCCCGCTGTGCCCACGCTGCAAGCGCCGCCAGAGCCAGAGCGCGCGCCGGACCCTGAGCCTGAACCTGAAGCTCAAGCAAAACCGCCGGTCGATCCAGGCGTAGCGCCGATCACAGCGGTTCAACCGCGCGCAAAGCCCAAACGCCCGGAGCCTCTACAAACCGCACGCAAGGAGAAGGCCAACACGGCCAAAAAGAAACCCGTCAAGAAGACGTCTGAGCCCAGGAAAGTCGTCAAGAAGAAAGTCGCAAAGAAGAAAACCGAGAAGGCACCTCAAAAGACGGCCACTCGTCAGCCGGCGATATCGGCGGGCACGAACGCCGCGTCCGCTGGTAGCGGCGATGCGGCGAAGACACCGGAGACCGTTACCGCAGCCCGATCAGGCGCGGGCGGTTCCGCGGAAGCCGGGGCTTTCAGCCCATCTCAGATCAATTCTGCTAAGCAAGCTTATCTGACTGCCGTGCGCCGTGCGGTTCAGCGCAAGAAACGCTACCCCCGCAGGGCCGAGCGTCGAGGGATCACCGGCAAGGCAACGGTCAAGGTCACGCTGGACGCCGCCGGAACTCTCGTGAGCGCAAGGCTCAGTGGATCTGCAGGGGCAGAAGTTCTCGACAGTGCCGCGATGTCTGCTGTGAAAGCCGTCGGCAGATATCCCCGGATCCCTGAGGAAATGCAGCGCAATCGGGTCACGATCACGCTACCGATCCGTTTCGACACCCGCTAGGCCCCCTCGACCGCGCTGAACCCTTCGAACTCTGGATGACCAAGATAGAGCGGCTTGTTCTGACCCGCATCCTTGTGTGCGTCGCGGAACTGTTGCGACTTGGTCCAGGCCTCGAAATCCTCACGGCTCGACCAGATGGTGTGTGAGGCATAGAGCGTGTGCTCGTCCGCTTCCGGGCCCCGCAGAAGGTGGAAATCAACAAAGCCCTTCATCTCGGAAAGGCGTGTGTCGCGTCCTTTCCAGACGTTCTCAAAGTCCTCTTCATGGCCTTTGACGACCTTGAACCGGTTCATGGCAACAAACATGCGATGTCCTTTCTAGCTGGCGAGTTTGCGTTGCGTTGCGTGACGCTGCAGATGCTGCGGGAGCACGACGAGTTGCCCGTCTATGACATGCGTTAAGACAGGCGTCTTGTATGTCCGCGCGATCATCTCGCTGGTCAGCACTGTGCTTGGAGAGCCCACGGCAACGAGACGTCCCTGATCGAGCAACGCAATCCGGTCGGCAACAGCCGCTGCAAGCGTGAGGTCATGCACGATCATCAGAACGCCCGCGCCCTCGGCAGCGGACTTGCGCGCAATCTCGCAGACCGCGCTTTGGTGGACCAGGTCAAGGCTTGCGGTTGGCTCATCAACCAGCAGATAGCCCGGATGCCCTAGTAACCGGGCTGACATGAGCTGCGCCCATGCGCGCGCAAGATGGGTTCGATGCGCCTCTCCGCCCGACATTCGATCGACAGAGTGGGACGCCAATTCTGTCATCCCGACCGCATTGAGAACCTGCTCCGTGATTTTAGTCGCTTCTGCAGGGTTGATCTGACGGGGGATCGCGAGGTTGATCAGCGTGTCTGCTGCAAACGGAATGTCGCGCCGGGGCGTTTGCTCGAGAACCGCGCGGCGGAGCGCAAGCTGGTCGGCCTTCAGGGATGAGATGTCTGTACCATCCATGACAACCCGGCCGCTTCCTGGTCGCAACGACCCACTCATCGCGGACAGCAGCGTCGACTTGCCGGCCCCGTTCGGGCCTACGACAGCCACGACCTCACCCGCCTCAAGCGTAAGCGAAACCTCTCGCAGGACGTCTCGTCCGGCCAGCGAGACAGAGAGGTTTTGGACCTCAAGCAAGGCTGCGCCCTCGCGAGACTTGCCGCAACAACAGCCAAAGAAAGAAAGGCCCGCCGATCAGGCTTGTTGCGAGACCGATCGGCGGTTCGGCTGGCGGAACCGCGAGGCGAACACCAAGATCTGCAACCAACACCAGACAGATCCCGAGAAGCGCCGACGCGGGCATCAGATGCCGATGCAGAGGACCGACAAGCATGCGCGCGATATGCGGGGCAACCAGCCCGATAAAGCCAATCGGCCCGGCAGCGGATGTCACGGCCCCGACCGAGATCGCCGTCGCAAACGCGATGGTCAGACGTGCACGGCCAACATTGAGGCCGGTGTGGAATGCGGCGCGTTCCCCGAGTTGAAGCTGATCAAGGCCGCGGGCGCAGCCAAGGAAAACCGGAATGATCAGAACCGCAGGAACCAACACGGCGATGATCAACGCATGATCCGCAACGCTGAGTGAGCCCATCGTCCAGAAGGTCAGATCGCGCAGTTGCTGGTCGTCGGCGATGTAGATCAAAACCCCGATCGCCGCCGCGACAATCGCGTTTATCGCCACCCCGGCGAGGATCAGGGTCGCGACGCCCGGGCCGCGGGACCACTGGACCAAAGCAAACAGAACCGCGATCACCGCCGCGCCGCCCACAAAGGCCGCAAGAGGCAGCAAAAAGGGCCGTAACGCCGCCGGGACACCACCTGCAAGCGTCGTACCGAGGACGATCACAATCACAGCACCGAGGGATGCGCCTGCCGTGACGCCGATCAGGCCCGGCTCGGCAAGCGGGTTCCGAAACAGCCCTTGCAGGGCAGCACCGGCAAGCGCGAGCGATGCTCCTACGGCAACCCCAAGCAACGCGCGTGGGATGCGGATCTGAAAGAGGATGGCGTTCTCGATATCTGTGCCGGTGCCCATCATCGCGGCAATCACGCGATGGGGCGGGATGTGGACCGGACCCAGTGCACATTCAGCAATGAAGAGCGCGAGCGCGCCAACACCGAGAGCCACCATCAAAGTCAGAAAGCCTGGAGGTCGCCGCACGCCGAAACCAGTGGGGGACAGCGCTGTGTCCATCAAAAGCCGACGCGCTCGGCATCGTCCGGATGAAAGAAACGGGCGAGGCCTGCGATCGCTTCAGGCGTTCGCGGTCCAAACCCCAGAAGCAGCATCCCATCCATCACAAAGGCGCGTCCGTTCCGTCCAGCAGGCGTGAGCGCAATATCCGGCCGTTTCAGAATGGCTTCGACACCACCGAACCTCTCTGCGTGCTGCGCCATCATGACAATCGCATCGGGCGCGGCCTGGATGATCGCCTCCTGCGACATTGGCTTGAACCCGGTGAACCCTGTTGCGGCGTTCTTGCCGCCGGCGCCCGTGATCATTGTCTCGGCCTGGGTGCCACTTCCGGCCACAAGCGGCGCGCCCCGTTCGAGCGAGATGATGAACAGGACCCTTGGCGTGCCCACAAGTTTGCCAACCTTGTCGGCAACGTCGGTCAAATCATCCATGAATTGCTCGGCGAGCGCTTCAGCGCGCTCCTCCTGATCAAGGATGTCGCCAACAAAACGGATCTTGTCGACAATATCCGGCAACGCGGCAGCCTGAGGCGCCTGAGCGACCTGAACCCCGGCCGCCTCTATCTGTGACAGCGCTGTTGCCGGGCCAGCGTCATGCGCTGCGATCACAAGATCCGGCGAGAGCGACAGGATGCCTTCGGCCGAGAGACGCCTGACATAACCGATTTGACCAAGGTCTTTCGTCCTGGCTGGATGGGACGACGTACTGTCGACACCGACAACATGCGCTCCCTCACCAAGGGCGAAGACGATCTCGGTCAGATCGCCGCCTGCCACGACAACGCGCTTCGGCGGACCTGCAAAGGCCTGCGCCGCGAGGGCGAGCGCGCAGATGTACGCGCAGAAAATCGCCAACAAAGATGCCGGATGCCGCATGATCATGTCTCCGCAATCAGTCCCTCTGCAAGGCTCCGCCATGCCGGGCGCTCGGTTCCTCCGGGCGGTCGCTCTCCGAAGAACTGGGAGACCATGTCGCGTTGCTCATTGAAGACCTCAATGGAGGTGATGAGCCCGCGAGACGATGTCGGTTTGCGCACGACCCACGCAGACGCGATCTTGTCGACACGCAGGTGAAGATTGAAGCGATCATCAAGCACGTTGAGCCAAGGCCCGACCGATGCGATCCGCTCTATCTCTCCGGAAAAGATCTGGATGCAGCCCTTGTTTCCAACAAAGCACATGATCGGGACATTCTGGTCCGCTGCACCCTCGAGCATCGCTTGAATGGATGCGGGGGCGATCTCTTGAGCGAACTCAACTCCAGCAAGACGCAAGGCCTGCAATCGCCCAACCCCAAGCACACGCAGCATACCGAAGAAGTCATGGCTATGGCTCAGCGTCCGCCAGCGCGCGCGCAGCTCATGAACATCAATCGCCTCATCGGGACGATCACCTGTCACCGCACCCGGCGGCGAGAACGCTGTGATTGCCTGTGTCTGATCCCGGAATGTACGGGCTGTGCGATCCCAGACCTGCGGGTCTGTATCGTCGGTTGCAAAGATCTTGAGGATCGACTTGCCCTCTATATCGAAGATCTGGAACGACGATCTTATGCCCGACTTGGTCTGCTCCCTGACATGGTATCCGGCGTGCCAATGGCTCATGAACAGGCGTAGATCGATCTCGCCGGTGATCTGCCCAATGGCCTTGTGAACCTCGATGGTCTCGATCGGTCCCGTGGTCTCATGCACCGCCGCATCGTTGCGGGTCAGCGTCATCACCGGACCTGCACCCTTCAGCGCTTCGAGCAGAGCTTTGAAATCACTGCCGCGAAGCGCCAGACGCGAGACATCGCCGTGACCGTGGCGCACCTCCAACAACTCCCCTTCCGAGACCTCCAGACTTTGCGCAGCATCAACGGCCCGGATCGTGGGGTTCGCCTCGCGAAGGCGCTGAAAGTCCTGCAGAAGCTGTGGTGTCATCGCGCGATCCCGCTCAGAACCGGAAGGCGGCCGCGGCTTTGAAGCCAATGCCCGGTTGGTTCAGCTCGTTTGGATGGAGGTTGTAGGTCCGGTCGGTGATGTTATCGATCCCGATCGCAAAGTGAGCGCCTTCAAGCGGCCCTGAACTGGGCGCATACGTCGCGAAGAGATCGAAGACCGATGTGCCGGAGGTCTCGATGCTTCCCGCGGGCACGTCATCCTGCCCATCCAGGAATGTTGCACGAATGCCGATCTCGACGTCCTTGATGGGGCGTATGCCACCCGTCAGCGTCAACCGATCCTGCGGGATAGAGCCGAGATCGCCGCCAGCCTGATTGCGACCGCGGGGTATCGTCAGCCCGGTGCCGAAAAACCAATCCCGGGCATCGTAGGTCATTTCTGCCTCGAAGCCCCAGAGCTCTGCATCCACGTTCACGTTGGTGGTGGTGCCTCCGACATCCAGCGTGAACGTTTGCAGGTTGAACTGGGCCGTATCAAAGTTGATGAACTCGACGCGGGTGTCGATGAAATTCTCGACCCGGGCATAGTAAGCATTCGCCGAGAAATCGAGCCGATCACCTTCCCAAACCACATCCCGCTCACCATAACGCCCGCCGATTTCGATCGCACGCGATCGCTCGGGTTCCAGATCGGGGGTAGGCACGAACTCATTCACGCCTGTGAAGACAGGTGCGCCAAACCCGAAGCCAAGCGGGAAACCCGGCGTGGTGAAGTGAACGCCGTCATTGTAGAGTTCGGTCAGCGTCGGCGCACGGAAGGATTGTGAGGCCGTGACGAAGACCTGCAGCTCGTCAATGGGGCGCCATTGGAGCGCAAACTTTGGCGAGAGTTCACTCTCCTGAAGATCAGGAAAGTCGCCCTCCGGCTCCACGTCGAAATAGTCAAACCGGACGCCGGGCGTGAACGTGACGCCAGCACCAAGATCAATGTCGCCCTGCAAGAAGGCCGCGAGATACCGCGCTCTGGCATCCGGCGCCTGCTCGCGTGCCACACCATCACGGGTCGCCTCCTGCTCGTCCTGGTAGGCCTCGACCCCGTAGGAAAGCCGTACTGGCAGACCCAGATCGATGTCCGAGCGATTTACAATCTCTCCACCATAGGTCGTGAAGTTTGTCGTGTCGAACCGACCGTCGAAGACACGGTCCTCGCTGACATCTGCCTCATTGAAGAACCCAACCACACTCAGGTCGATCAGATCGCTGTCCGCAGGCGTCCACGTCCACTCACCTTGCAAGGTCTGGAAGCTCAGATCGCGGTTTACAACAGCCGTGCTGGACGAGGCCCCGTCCGCGTTTGGCGGTGTGAGACCTTCGTCATCATAGTATTGGTAGCTGACCTCGAACCGATGATCGCCAGGCTCATAGCCCAATTTGAAAAGACCGTTCCGCGAGTCGATTTCCGAGTTCAGAATATCATCGCCATTTCCGTCGGTCAGATCGTCCCCCATGGGCCGATAGGACAGAAACGCCAGCGCGTCGAAATCTCCGTATTGAACCCCGGCTGTGGCAGCGCCGAGAAACTCGCGCCCCTGGCTGTTGAAGCCCGTCTTCAGCCGGACGCCCCAAAGATCGCCCGGAGACACGATGTCAGCGGCGTCCTTTGTCTCCAACAAAATGACGCCGCCAAGGGCGCCGGAGCCGAACAAGGTCGATGCGCCACCGCGCAGAACTTCGACCCGTTTCAAGATCTCAGGATCTGTAAAGAACCGACCTCGGTGCGCGAGGTTGAAGTTCTGCCGCGCGCCATCGATCCGCAGAACCACCTGTTCGTCCTGAAAACCGCGAATGTTCGGCTCCTGGGCAATGCCCCGTGGCCCGCCTTCAATCAGGACACCCGGTACGTCGCCGATGAGCTCTTCATATGTCGAGGGCTGCCGTCTCTCGATCTCGTCCTGATCGACAACTGACACAGCGTTCGGTGTCTCAAACAGACCGCGCTCATCTCGAGAGCCGCTGTAGACCACAATTTCATCGACCGACAGTTCGTTATCCTGAGCGTTCGCGACTGTCGTCAGTGCACTCACAACCATCACCATTGAAAGGCTATTGCGCATTCCACCACCCCACGGCCTTCAGACATCACTGATGTCGGATCGTGGAGCTGCCTTGAGCATGTGGAGGTGGCTAGACATCGACTCAGACCCTCTTGCGTAGGGTAACCCGAGCATTTCTGTCAACAATTTCTTGTCGAGCCAAATCCGGCAAATGGAGCTAGGCTATTGAAAATATGATAGTTTTAACTCGCATAAAATTTGTCAGGAACTGAGGGAAGGCACTGCTAATTCGTCGAAGATCAAGAAGTCTGCGCACTCGTGGGGGCGGTGGCCATCGCGACCAACCTGATTGCATCGAGCCAAGTAACCAACGGACCTTCAGGACCGTTTGATCAGATGGTTGTCCCAGGCGAACTCTTGCGGCTTGAACGCATCCAACTTGGGTAGCTCGCCAGCAAAACCCGCACCTGTGGTCGCAACAAAGCCGGTCGCACCCGCAGCGATCCCACAGATGTCTTGCGACGCGATCCGCTCTGTGAAGGACATTGATGACACGTCAAACACCTGTGCGAGATTGCCCCGAGGGGCAGAGATACAGAGCGCGCTGCCATCACCCGAGAAAGCCACGCTTCCTACGTAACCCCTGAGACTTCCGTGGTCCTCAGCCGGATGCCCGGCAAACCGCAGCTGACCGCCAAGGCAATGGGTCCCGAGCAGCGATGGCGCGCTCCTCACGTCGCCTTGCCACTGGCACCCGAATGCGACCAATCCGTCAGCGCGAACCGCGAGGTGGCGGATCGAGTTCAATCGCATCTCTGGCGAGAGCGTGATCTGTTCTAAAATCTGACCCGTCGTTGTCACATAGGTGAGATTGGGCTGCATGGTCGGCAGGTTCAGCTTCTCCCGACCCGTATCCGGATGAGTATCGATCCCGCCATTTGCGACGACCAGAACATCCGTTCTGGGCAGGCGTACGACGTCATGCGGGCCGACGCCGCCAGAGGAGAACTCGCCGACCCGGCGGTAACCGTCATCTGCTGCCCATAGACCAATCCGACCTTCGCCGATCTCGAAGGCGTTCTCAGTTGTAAAGAGAAGCTGACCGTCGCGGGAGAATGCCCCATGGCCGTAAAAGTGGTGCTCGGCCGGCGATGAAAGTATCGCGATCTGCGTGCAGCGCGCACAGTCGATCACAACAGCAAACGTGCCTGGGCGCCGTGCGAACGCAACAGCCTCCGGCCGCTCCGGGTGCACCGCAGCAGCGTGCCCACGTGCAGGCAATGGGATCGAGAAGAGCGGCTGGACATCCCGATCCAGACCGAAGAGCCGATAAGATCCGTCCGGCATACGCGCGGCAGACAGGTAGTGCGGATCACCAGCCTCTGCCCATGTCAGCGTGGGCGAAAGACCGGCGGCGGCTGATGCTGCGAGGAAGTTTCGCCGTGAATACACCTCAGTCTCCATCAAGCGCATTGAAACCTTCACCAACGCCCAAAGCAGGACCGAGCCGATTCTGAACCAGATCCCGAATGCGATCGATCCGTTGCTGCAGGACCTCGACCTTCAACCGCCCTTGCACATCCGATACCGATGCGAAGACAGGATCCTCGGCCAAGTCGTCAGAGACGTCATGCGCAGTGGCAAAGGCAGCATCAAGCGCCCGCGCAAGATCAGGATGCTCCTCCGACAGGATCAACGCAAGCTCACCAAGCGCTGTGAGCGCGCGTTGCACATTGCGTAACGATCGTCCAGACAGCCGCGCCTCCGCCCGTTTCGGACGAGGTCTCTCGAACGTCCCGAGCGGGCGTCCGAGGCGCAACTCAGACGTGAACTGCAACCCTGTCGACAAGGCCTTGAGAAACTCTTGCTGTGCCTCGAGCGGTGTACGGTACTGGCTGCCTTTGCGACCCGCCCAGATCATCTCGTCGGCATAGCGATCGCGCCAATCCTCGGCGATCGCGCGTGCTGTTTCAGCCAGATCATTTGAGATTGCGATGACAAGTCTGCATCCAAAGGCACCCTCTGCCGGGTCCCTGAACTCAGGATCGAAGAGCAACCGTTCGAGTGCGAACAGACCCCGCCCGGCGACCGAAACCGTGGCAAACGCCTCGGGATCGTCGACGCTGGGATCTTTCTCCGCCAGCAGCCGCCGGAGCGTCTTTGCTGTTCTGGCCCGTGGGTCCGGCCAGAACGCAATGGCAAAAGCGCGGCTATCAACCTCACTTGGACCAAATCGCAGCTGGCTGATGTCGATCCACGCATCAAACGCCGAATGATAGGCCTTGCGCAGAGGCTCAGATTTCGGTGAGCAATCGGTTGCCGCACTCTCAGACAACATCGTCGCAGCAGCCTCGAGGCGAGCATAGCCAGGAAGCACATGCATCTCGACGATCCGATCAACGGTATGGTCTGCCAACGCAACGGGATGCGCCGGAACCAAAAGAAGAACGAGACCGATCCAAAACCGCTTCACAGGCTTTCCAGAAACCGAATGAGAGCGGCACGATCTTCGGGCGTGGCAGCAACAATCCGATCACGGGCCGCCTCCGCTTCACCGCCATGCCAGAGGATCGCCTCCAACAGGTTCCGGGCGCGTCCATCGTGCAGAAAATACGTATGCCCGCTGACAGCTTTGGTGAGGCCGATGCCCCAAAGCGGCGGTGTTCGCCACTCTCGCCCGTTCGCGCGGGCCTCGGGCCGATTGTCGGCAAGCCCCTCCCCCATATCGTGCAACAGCATGTCAGAGTATGGCCAGATCAGCTGGAAACTCTGTTCCTTCTGATCCGCCAATCGATGCGTGACGAACTTCGGAACATGGCAGGCGGCACACCCCGTCTCGTAGAACACGCGCTTACCCTTTAGGACCTGAGGGTTCGCGATATCCCGCCGCGCGGGAACCCCGAGGTTACGGCTGTAGAAGGTCACGAGATCGAGACCCGTCTGACCAATCTCGACCCCGTCATCTGCGGGATCGCCGCCATGACGCACTGAACGGCACACCACCTGTCGTTCGGTACACTCTCCCCATCCATCTGGGTGCAGAGGCGTCGAGACTCCAAGGTCCCCTGAGAACGCGCTGGATGATTGCTCCTGCACGGTAGGGGAACCCGCTTTCAGGCCGAACCGGCCCAACATCGGCCGGCCGTAATACTCCGACCAAACGATGTTGGCACGTCCCGAAATCCCATCGCCATCAGCATCATCCGGGTCAGCATGTTCAAGGATGTCTGCGGCAGGTATCGCCTCGAGCAATCCCAAACCGATCATCTGTGGGGCAACTCTTGGCGACACCATCGCTTCCGGGTGAAAGGGGCCATAGCCGAGGTCTTCGGCGCGATAGGTCGGCTTGCGCAGGGTTGCAGCAACGCCACCACCAAGCGCTATCTCGACATAGTCATACGTGACAGCCAGCCGATACTCCGCAGGAACCCCGGGCAGGGCAAAGTCCTGTAGCTGACCGCCATAGTTTGGGTCCGGCCTCGTCGCATGATAGCCATCGATTTCAATTGGCGTGTCGTCAGCTGTTCCTGGTACGGACACGCGCAGGAACATTGATGTTGCCGTATCATCCGGTCCCTCTGGTGGATGACCACGACCGTCCTTCAGGTGGCAGCGTTGGCAAGACCGCGCATTGTAGAGTGGTCCGAGCCCATCGGATGCACGGGTAGACGCCGGTGCGGACACCCAGACTTTCCGGAAGAGGCCATTGCCAACCTTGAAGTCCAACTCACCTGCAAATGAAATGTTGGCAGACGGTTGCGAGAACGCATCCCTTGTGTTGCGAGGTCGTACGGTCGCAGCGCCGGCGCTGAGTTCCTCAAAGGCCTCCGCCTTCGAGAAGTCTCTTGTGGGCGCGGTCACAGCTTCGATCCGCGCGATTTCATCAACCGATCTTGGAACCGTCGTCAGATGTGGGTCGGAAGTCAGCGAGCTGGTTGCCGCAGAGACCGAGACAGAGCCTGCGATGACCAAAGTTCCGAAGCATATCACCAGGCCAAACCAGTCGCGTATATGGTTCGAGCAATCTCTCCGCGCGAGCTTATCCTGATATCGCTCGGTGCTTCTCTGCGTCATTGGCTGCCGTTTCCTTCAAAGCCATCCGTATATTGCGTAACTCTGCTGGTACATCTGCCTGGTCAGGTTTGTGTACTGCAGCGACAAACAAGCTGGCGCACCCGCCGCAAACTGGTTTCTTGCCAAGTGCACGATACACTTTTCCCGGTGTGACAACCACCTGAGGATCGGCAGCTTTCATCCACGCGACGGCCTTATCGATGTCGCTAGACGAAATCACTGCACATGAGCAAATGATCATCGAAGTCTCCTACAAACAACACGTCAGAAGCGGCGAAAAGACAATGCGTTCAGAATAAAGGGAGCGCCGAAAAGCGCCCCATCGCTGGTGTCACTGGAAAACCGCAGATGGGTTGTCGAGACTGTCCGATCCCTCAAACGCGATCTGATTGAGCCCGAGCGCAGATACCGCCCGCTCGATCGACCGCGTTTGATCGATCAGGGCATTGACCCCGCCCATGACAAGCGCTTCCCCGGCCGCGTTCCCGCGCTCAAGCATCATATCGTAGGTAAAGCCAGCTTCCGCCGCGACCTTAATCCGACCAAGGGCGAACATGGTTGCATCCAGTTTGGAGCGCATCTCGGCATCGAGCGTCGCATCTGACGCTGCAACCAGGTCTGACACCGACGGCCCGCTCACGACTGTCCCATCCACGCGGGTGTACTCACCGAGATAGACATTCCGAATGCCCAGACCATCGTAATAGTGATCGTTATGTGTGTTGTCGGCAAAGCAGGAATGTTCTTCCTCAGGGTCATTGAGCATCAGGCCAAGGCGCATGCGCTCGCCCGCCTGCTCACCATAGGATAGCGACCCCATGCCTGTCAGGATCGCGATGACCCCCGCATCGGGATTGTCAGCAACGGCTTTCCGAGCGTCGCCGCCATCAGCCCATTGCGCAGTGATCCATTCGAGATCGCTGACAAGCAGATCGGTCGCCGCCTTCAGGTAGGCAGCCCGGCGATCGCAGTTCCCATTTGTGCAGGCATCCCCTCCGGCATAGTCAGTCCATGGCCGTGACCCGGCACCCGGCGCATGGCCATTCAGATCCTGACCCCAGAGCAAAAACTCGATGGCGTGATAGCCCGTGGCGACATTCGCTTCGATCCCGTCTGCTTCATGCAGAACCTCCTCGAGCAGTGCCGGGGTGATCTCGCGCGCATCGATCTCTTTTCCCGACAGCGTGAGCGTCGGATTTGCGATCACATTCAAAGCCGCGAGCTCGTTTTCTTCCGTTGGGCCGCCATAGGATGCGTCGACATAGTCGATCAGTCCTTCATCGAGTGGCCATGCGTTCACCTTGCCTTCCCAGTCATCGACGATTGCGTTGCCAAAGCGATAGACCTCGGTCTGCTGGTAGGGAACCCGTGCCGCCAGCCACGCCTGTTTGGCAGCATTCAGCGCCTCTGCCGAGGGCGCTTCGGTCAACGTATTGACGGCATCTTGCAACCGTTTTGCAGTAACCAGACTGTCCGCATAGCCTGCCTCTGCAATATCCGCGTAGATGTCGACCACGTCCGATTTTTCCGCAGCGAAAGCAGGGAGCGTCAGTGCCGACAGCACTGCTGTGAGGACGAGTTTGGAACGGATTATCATGGTGTGTCCCTCGTGATTTTCGTTCGGAAGCGCTAGTGCACAGCGCGCGTAAAGTGGGTTGGCTCGGGATGGTCCTGCTGCGGTGCATGGCCCTGGCTCACGCTAATCATTTCAGCGCCGAGCTGTGACGCGGCCTCGATCACTGCAGGCAACCGGTGGTTCTTGATCATGGCCGACGCATGGACAGAGGCAGAGAACCTGTCACCCAAAGCCGCATGCCGCACAATCGTCATCAGAACAGCCTCGTCCCGCCCGAGACAGGGGCAGCATGGTGCATGTCGACAGATCTGCCGATCAACTGACAAGGCCATGGCAGCGATGAAGCTCTCGAAGACTGCCATCAGCCGGTTCGCCGGCGTCGTCCCATAGTGCATCGCCAGCATGCCGGTTGTGGTCTCGTGATAGTCCGGGCCATCAAACCACAAGCGCAGGCAGGCCACGACGTGCCGCTCGACCGGGGCGAGGCTCTCGAGGAGGCCGACAGGCTCGGAGCCGTCGTGCGCGGTGTCGTCACAGGTCGCCTCAGGCGCCTGCGGCTCGACCTTGTGGCGGAAGGTCATCCTGAAACGCTTCATTTGGTCAGCAGAAGCTTGTTCTGACGGGTCAGGCGAAGCGTGTAGAACGTTCCCTCGTGGTCGATTGTGATGATCTTTGCGCCTTGCAACAGATCTTCGCTGGACACGGTGGGCCGTTCGGCCTCGGCCTCTCTCGCCGGTCTCATCCAGGTCTCGCCGCGGATCGCCATCGAGTTCATGACTGCCTCCAGAGCGCGAGCAAGTGATCAAGGACCTGAGTTCCATCATCGCCATAGTCGCCATCCAGACCGATGGGGACATCCCGCGGCTGGTCGTCCAATGCAGGGGCGATTGGGCGCGTCGGGGGTGATTGTGTGCTGTGCAGCATAGCCACCTCTTTCCATTCCTGTGCTCTCCAATGGCTGCCTGAGCTGTCTTGGTCAGGTGGCTGCGACTCAGGCGAGAGTAACAGAGTAAATTGATCGGATAAAGAGATCTTCGCGCCTGCATCAAAGCTAACTTATTAGAATAATTCTATTTCTAATTCTCCGACTTCTCTACTCGGGATTTTAACAACGGTTTCAATAAGGTACCCTGGCGATCCATCGGAAACCCGGGCAGCGGCCAAATTTACGTCGTTGACTTTTTTAGTCAGGTACAGTTCATACGGAGCGCCGACGGCGGTTCACGCGGTCGCACTGCCGTGCCATTCAGGGAGATGAAGATGCACATCCGAACGACAATTGCTGCACTTGCAATGACTGCAACCGCACTGCCAGCACTCGCCAATGGAGAGCTGAACCTCTACTCCTCGCGTCACTACGATACCGATGAGCGGCTCTACGAGGAGTTCACCGCGGCCACCGGAATCACGATCAACCGGATCGAAGGCAAGGCAGACGAGTTGATCGCCCGGATGGAAGCAGAAGGGGCAAACTCGCCCGTGGATGTGTTCCTGACCGTGGACACGGTGCGGATCACGCGCGCCAAGGACCTCGGCCTGCTGCAGCCGGTCGACAGCGCTGTTCTGGAAGCAAAGATCCCGGGCTATCTGCAGGATGCGGACAATCAGTGGTTCGCCTTCTCGCAGCGCGCGCGGATCCTGTTCTACGACAAGACAGACGTCGCGAACCCGCCGCAGACCTACCAGGATCTCGCGAAACCGGAATACGCGGGCAAGGTCTGCATCCGGTCATCGTCGAACGTCTACACCCAGAACATCACGGCCGCTCTGGTCGCGCATCTTGGAGAGAAGGCGGTCGGCGACTGGGCGAAGGCCGTTGTCGGCAACTTTGCCCGCGACCCGCAGGGCGGTGACACAGATCAGCTGCGCGGCATCGCCTCGGGCGAGTGCGACATTGCCATGTCGAACACCTATTACTACGCGCGTGCGCTGCGCAAAGGCGACAAGTCCATGTCGGCAGAAGATCTCGCCAACATCGGCTGGGTGTTCCCGAACCAAAATTCGATCGGCGCGCATATGAACATCTCGGGCGGCGGGGTCGCCAAGCACGCACCAAACAAGGACAATGCCATCAAGTTCCTCGAATATCTCGCCTCCGAGCAGGCGCAGGAGTATTTCTCCGCGGGCAATGACGAGTACCCGGCGGTGCCGGGCGTGGGCCTTGCCTCCTCGGTTGCCGAGCTCGGGATCTTCCGCCCTGATACGATCAAGCTCTCGGACATCGCGTCGAATATCGGCGCTGCCCAGCAGGTACTGAACGCGTCGGGCTGGAAGTAAGTCCAGACACTGTTCCTGAGGGCGCACCTTGGCGGTGCGCCCTCAGGGCCTGCCTCTCAGAACTCGATCTGAATGGCACCACCGACGATGATACCATCCACGTCATCGCCAGCCCCTCCGGCATCGCCGACATCTTCCTCGAAATCGACGTAGGCACCATAGCCCCCGACTGTGATGCCCTGCGCGAGAGCATAGCTGACCCCTGCAAGGAACTGCTGGGCATTCTCATCCGAACCGGCAGGCACCGCGAGGGTTGCGTCGGCCTGTTCGTCATCCGCGTTCTCCCCGTTGAGGTACGTGAAGGACATTGCCCAGGGACCGGTCTCGTAGCTGATACCGACATCAAAGGCCCGGCCATCGGAAAAGGCGGTGTTGTTCTGCTCTGCGAACGAACCACCGACCGTGACACCCGCGACCCCCACGCGGAGCCCTGCCCCCCAGATCTGAGGGTTCTGACCGCCGGCAAGATTGTTCTGAGCGATGCCCCAGCGGCCGGACGCCTCGATGCCAACGGGTCCGAAGTCGCCGATATAGTTCAGGCCAACATCGAAGACGTTCGCCAACGTGGCTCGGTTCAGATCAACCTGCTCATTTGAATCCTCATCCGGATCGCGTCAGATGCAACACCAGCCACCATAGGCTCGTGATTGCAATCACAAAGGGGCTGGTTGCGGCACTCAATCTGGGAGCGTCATCTTAAACATGAGCTTCCACCGGCTGTAGATCTCGAGTGTGTCGAGGTCGTTCATGAAGTAATCGTTTGGCGCTGGGAGCGGGATGAATGCATCTGCCAGAAAGCGGCTCACGGATACATCAAATCCAGACATACGGAAAGCATCTGCGATTTCGCACACACCATGGTCAGGTACAGGCAACTTTGAGAAGCTCTTAATTCTCCCGCGCCATCTCGACCAGTTTGGGTTTTCCTTGAGGCAACACGTTACAGCAAAGTACGAACAGCCAGGCTTGAGAACTCTCGCTACATCAGTCGCGTGTTCGCGAAGATCCTCGATCAAGTAAATCACCTCGTGGCTGAATACGGCATCGAACGCCTCTCCACTTTCACCGATGTTGGCCGAAGCAAGATATGTGATTGGCCGATCACCTTTGATTGCTTCGGCCCGTGCTACTGCATCCCTGGCGATGTCGATACCGACACCCTCGGCAAAGGGGTTCATATCGAAGAGCAGACGCAGAAAGCCGCCCTGATTACATCCGAAGTCGAGAACCTTAGACCTCGTTAAATCCATCCCGAGCGACCGGATCATCTCGGTCCAGATCCAGAAGTGCTCATCATTCATCCCGTCTTCCTCTTCAGGAATCGAGGACCAAGTATCAATCAGTTGGTTCATTTGGAGAGTTACCCTTCGATCTCAGCAACGGATATTGCGTTGTTGTGGAGCGTACGTCCGCTTGGTCGAAAGAAAGCGGACCCCATGGATCACACGAAAGAGAAGGCGTCGGCGTCGAGATCTGCCAATTCCATGCGCGCCAATGTCAGGACATCTGTTTCTGAGAAGACAAAATCGAGATCGCGGCCATTCTGTACCGCGACACTCGAGAGATCATTGAATGACGCGATCCCATCGACCGAGATCTCCAAGTGGTCCCCGGGACGAGAGAAAAAGAAGAACGCAAAGCCCTCGTCGAAATCCAGAATGAGATCCCTGCCTTCGCTGTAGACGAATGTGTCACGCCCGAAGCCTCCGCGCATGACATCGTCTCCTGCACCGCCTTCAAGACGATCGCGCCCGAAACCACCGCTCAGGCTATCATTCCCTGCGCCGCCATCTAGATCATCGCGTCCGAGCCCGCCGAAGAGTTTGTCATCGCCGGAGTTTCCGAGAAGCTGGTCGTCGCCAAACCCACCGCGCAGCTTGTCATCACCGGCTCCACCCGAAATTAAATCATCGCCGAACTTGCCATTGATACGGTCATCGTCTGCACCGCCGCGGACAAAATCGTCCCGGACCGTCGTGACGAGTTTACTCGAGGCCGCAGGCTCGTCTGATACCGTGAAGTTGAAAGTCGAGGTGTCGCCGACATCAATTCCGGCATAGGTATCTCCATCGAGGCCGACGAAGGCGCCTGTGTCGATCTCGATCGCGAACCGAGCATCCGCGTCGAAGTGCGAGGGCGGTGTTACGGTGACCGTCGCTTCATCGATCTCCACAAGGCGCTTATCGGTCACGTCGATCTCAGTGATCTCGCCTGTATCGCGATTGATGAGGCGAAGAGCGCCTTCCCCCGCTTTGACCTCCTCGGTAAACGTGAGTGTCAGCGGTGCGTCGGTCTCAACATCACGCTCATTGTCCGCAGGGGACGCGGACAGAAGCCAGGGGTCGATGTCAGCGCCGAGGTCAACCTCGACAGGGAAGAAGACTGTCTCGCCATCACTGTCGAACCCGAGGCGGCCATCACCATTGATGCCAAATGAGAAAACGCGGCCATCGTCTGCGCGGGCGATCACGGCGTTCGGACCGGTCTGAATTTCCACGATATTGGGATCATCCAATCCTACGATCTTGACCGGGAAGAAGCTGAAATCACTCTCGGCAGTGGGATCTCCGTCGAGCCCGCCTGAGGGGCCTTCATCATTCGGTCCCCAGACGAAGACATCGCCATCCTCGGTCAGGGCGACACCGAACCGGGCGCCACCTTTAACGTCGACAACACCGCCCGGTAGAGCCGTCAACTCGATGGGCGCCAACACGTCCGCCGTATCCGGATCAAAGGTCCCATCGCCCTGATCGGTCCCCTGCAAGAGTTGACCAAACCGCGACTCGCCCCATCCAAACACCCGTCCGTCAGACGTAACTGCATAGGATGTGTTTGTGTCAGCGGTGATTGCGACGATGTCCTCCGGCAGGCCGACGGTTAAGACCGGGGACAAGACGCGGCTGACAGGTGAGCCATCTGCCTCCAGTCCCTCTGGCGAGCCGAGTTGCCCGTCCCGGTTGGATCCGAACCCGTAGACTTGACCATCTGCTGTAAGCACAAGTGTGAAAGAAGTGCCGCTGGAGACCGCAACCACGGTCTCATCGGCGAGATCTTCGACCAGAGTTGGCACCAACCGCACATCTCAGTCCCCAAGACCTAGTTGACCGTTCGAGTTGAACCCCCATGCGAAAAGCGCCCCTGTGTCGCCAATGGCATAGGAGACCGCGTTGCCGTTCTCGATCGCAATGATGTTCACATCGTCCAGCCCCGGTATCTTGGTCGGGACGGTGCGGATCTCTTCGTCTCCGAGGCCGAGCGGCCCGCGATTGTTAAACCCCCACGCATACACGTCGCCGGTGTCGGTCAACAATGTCGCGTGGATCTGACCTGCCGAGATCGAGACAATCTGCCCGTCGAATTCGTCCGGAAGCGCCACAGCGCGGGGTTGCTCAATATTGAACCCCTGCGCGCCGTTGCCAAGCTGTCCGAAAAAGTTGGCGCCGGTCGAAAAGAGCGTTTGCGTTTCTTCGTCCAGAAACAAAGAGAACTGATTGCCAGAGCTGATCAGGCTCGGCACTGGCTGCGGTGCACCTTCGTAGAACGCGACGGCCCGGGGGCGATCGATCGGATCGCCCAAATCCTCAGACGCCACAATCACTGTTTCGCCCTCGTCGAGATAGTCGCCGTCATCGTTCAGATCGCTGAGAGCCAGAACACTGCCATCCGAGGTCAAAGCGATATTGCCATCCTCATCCACCGCGATGGAGAAGGCGACGAATGTCTGAAGCTCGACTGGCAGGACATCCGCATTCCAAACCTCAGCCACTTCATCCGCCGCATCGATGGTGCCCGAGCCATCCAAGTCAGTCAGGCGGGTGATGACGGCGGGGCCAGGATTGGCAATATCCGTAATCGTCAGCAGAGATCCATCGGAGTCGACCGCATTGCCGAAGCCGACCGGAACGCCAAAGGCATTGTTCTCATCGATAAACGTTGTGACCTCATCGGCCGAGATATCGCCGCTCCCGTCCGCATCCTCGACCCGCAGCACAACATTCGGCTCACCGCCCGAGGTGTCGTTCACGAACGCAATATCTCCGGCAAAGCTGATATCGAACGCGGAGGACGTGGGAATAATAGAGGCCAGATCGAGCCATAACCGCGACTCGCCGGTATCCTCGGCGTCGCCGTCACCGTTCAAATCCTGCGTAAGGTAGATCGCATCCACGGGCTCCGATCCGACCCCAGCGTTCACGATGAAGATCGCGCCATCGGGGCCTTCATGGATGCCATTTGGCGTCGGCAGGGTCAGGCCTTCCGCATTGGTATCCGAAAACCAGACCTGCGCTTCACCCGCATCGTTTGCGTCACCATCGCCATTCCGATCAAACAAGCGGTAAACGCTGTCAGTATTTCCATCGCCCACATAGACTGATTTATCCAAGGCTTGGTGCACGTTGAAGATGTTACCCGTCGGCGCGACCAAGCCCGACGCGTTCGTCTCGTCGAAGAACACCGTGATCTCGCCATCATCCCGGCTGTCGCCATCACCGTTCAGATCCTGCAACAGCAGAACCTGATCCGTCCGCTGATCGCCCAGCAGAACGCCCTGAACAGTTCTTGAAGAAATTCGTCCCATTGCCAGCTCCCGTTTCCGTCACAACGTGCTGGCAATCGCTGGCAACTTTAACGCGACCCTGCCGCAGTCACGCACGTCTGTAAACTTTAAAATCAGGGCAGACAGCGGGCGTGACATTGCCGGGCCGATCGCTGACGATGTCTCGACAGCCGCATTCGGTTCCCGGCGGTCCGATCCATGAGGTTCGCGATGGAAGAGAAAGACGTTTTGCAGCCCGTCGACGACGATGTCCGCCGCACGGCGAAGACGTTTCTGCGCACAGCGCGGTACGGCGCGCTTGCGACGCTCGACCCGGCCACGCGAACGCCGATGGCGAGCCGCGTATCGCTGTCGACGGCGAGCAGCGGCGCGCCGGTCTTTCTGATTTCGCAGCTGTCGGGGCATTTCGGCGCGTTGGAAAACGACCCACGAGCCTCGCTGTTGATCGGAGAGCCAGGGCGCGGCGACCCGCTGGCCCATCCACGGATCACCGTCTTTGGCAAGGCGCACAAGGCGACCGGAGACCTGAGCGCAATGCTGCGTACCAGATTTCTCGCGCGACATCCAAAAGCGGAACTCTATGCTGATTTCGGCGATTTCGCGTTCTGGTGTCTTGAGATCGAAGGCGCTTCATTCAATGGCGGGTTTGGCAAGGCGCATGTGATGACACAGGCCGACCTTGCCACACCGGTCGATGCAGGGCTGGACGCGATGGCCCCGGGCGCGGTCGAGCACATGAACGAGGATCATGCTGATGCGATTGTATATTATGCCACAGATCTCCTCGGTCGGAATTCTGCCGATTGGCGGCTGGCGAGCCTTGATCTCGAAGGGATGGACCTGATTTACGACGACGAGGTCGCAAGACTTTGGTTTGATCCCCCGCTCACGTCTGCCACAGAGCTTCGACCACGCCTCATAAATCTTGCAAAGCGCAGTTCAGAGAAAAACAGCGTACCGAAAGTTCCTCCCAGATGACATTTTGTGTTACATAGCAAAGCTGATGAGATGGTGATTGTACATAAAATTTGTGATTCAAATTGCAGTCAAACTTTTTTATAGAAGCAATATTATAAAATATTTTTTCATTAAATTTATTGTAGATAAATTGATTTCTACACCTGACTGCGAAACACTAAATCATTGCCGATTGAAAAAACTCGATATCTATGTCGACGATAACTTTCTGCTTTTGCGCCCAATTTATTCAATCATCATAAACGCTGACACTTACATGGGCAAAATTTTTGCAGAGAGTTCTTGGAGAAATCGAAAACA
>JBCBOR010000062.1:0-26742 GCA_039821125.1 Pseudomonadota bacterium | reverse complement strand
CTTTGCGCTCTCGTGTGGTGGTTCGCGGGGGGTGGGGGTGGGGCCTGATCGGAAGTCATCAGATGCCCAAGGGGCAACTGATGACGCGCGACAGGTGTCGTTTTGGCGGCGAACAGGTCAGACGATCCCGAAATGGGTTGTGCGTTTGAAGAAAGAGACCGTCGCCGCCGTCGCCGTACTCGCGGATACCGTGCCTGTTGGCCCGATCACGAAGGCCCAGCGCGCTGGAGGCCACGAGATTCTCAATGGTATTCGTCCGCGCCTGCGGAGCATGTCTGGCCCATGCGGTATCGAGGTGAAACGCGTTCTGACGTTCCATGACGGGGGCATCGGACCGATCTGTCCAATCAGTACGAGGATGTGCGGGATCCAAGGGCAGGCTTGAGCAGGCCATCAGCGCAAGACATCTGCGTTCTGCGGACATGGTGTTCTCTTTTGTCGTGACTGGTACGCTTACGGGTGCAACACGCTGCGCGCGAGCAAAGTCCATTCAGATTTCGCAATGAGATCCCGCAATTGAGAATCGGCCGACCGCTTGCCCCCGTTCAAGCCGACGTGAGCCAATACGACCCCTCGGGGTGACTGGCGCGTGAGCCTCAGATCCAGCACCAGAGACCGTAACAGCCGCCCCAGATCATTTTTACGGCCAGCCAGATCACGCCGTCGAACAGCAGGAGTGCGCTGACCAGTGGGAAGCCGATCAGGGTCGATGCCAGCATGACGGCGCGCCGCGTGATCCGGGGGGCAGGCGCAGTGACGCCCATGACGGGAGTGTGTTTCGATCGCATGCGCAACGCTAATCGTCTCATGGTTAACTGAGTGTTAGGGCCGAAGCGGGTTCATTCACGTCGATGGAGTTGATCTGGGACGGAACGCCGGAACGGAGTTGGCAGCGTCTGACCGCGCGGACCGGTGCGGCGATGCAGCAGGACTGGGCCTATGGCGCTGCGTGCGCGGCGTTGGGCAGCCGTGTGATGCGCGCCGAAGTGGTCTCAGACGGTCGTACGCGAGCGCTCGCGCAGTTGGTGCATCGGCGCTTCTTCGGCTGCCTGCATGCCGTGGTGTGCACGCGCGGACCGGTCTGGTTGACGGACGATGGGGCGGAACAGGTGGATGTGATACGGGCCCTGCGCCGGGCGCTTCCGCTGCCTTGGCTGCGGGGACTGTTCGTGACGCCGGATACCCATGATCCTACGACACTGCGCTCGGCAGGGCTGGATCGGGTGATGACGCCCTATGCGACAGCAGTCCTGGATCTGACGCGCCCGGCTGAAGATCTGCGCGCGGCGATGCACCAGAAATGGCGCAACAGGCTGCGGCAGGCGGAACGCGCCGCGCTGACTGTGCGCCGCGCCGACACCAAGCCTGAGGCTTATCGCTGGTTGATGGAGCAGGAGGCACAGCAACAGCGCGCGAAGCGCTATGTCGCACTTCCGCCGACACTGCCTGCTGCATGGCAACAGGGTGGCGGGGCGCTGCGTGTCTATACGGCGGAGGCAGCAGGAACCCCGATCGCTGCCATGATGTTTCTCATCCACGGACGGCGCGCGACCTACCACATCGGGTGGAGCCACGGTTCGGGCAAGCAGGTCTCTGCGCACAATCTGATTCTCTGGAAAGCGATGCGAAAGCTTCGTCGCGCTGGTGTCGAGGAACTCGATCTCGGTGGGCTGAACACCGAGGATGCGGCAGGGATCGCCCGGTTCAAGCTTGGCTCTGGCGCTCAGCTCAAGACATTGTGTGGGACGTGGTTCGGCAGATAGCGATCATGCGGTGACTTTTATCTTGCCCGTGCTACCCTTGGGTGCAGAGCGGCACGGAGGACACGCCCATGCGCACCCTGATCGCGGCTATGATGCTCAGCGCTGTTGCGCTGATGCCGGGACCTGCAGACGCCTCGCTCTGCTACGCGTTTGTCGAGGATCTCCGCCGTGATCTTCCTGGCGTCCGGTATGCGCAAGTCGAAACGCCTGCACCGGACCCGGCGCCGCGCGCCACCCCAGAGACCGCGCCACAGACGCAGACGGATGCCGATCCTGTGCCCGCTCCGGTCGCGCCCCGTTCTGTCCGGATCACATATGTCGCCCATTCGACCTTCCGCATCGAGACCGAGGAGGGGGTCACCATCCTGACCGATTTCTTCGGCGCCAAAGGCAGCGGGCCGGAACCCGATGTCGTGACGATGAACCATGCGCACGAGACCCACTATACCGACAATCCGGGAGACATTCCTTACGTGCTCCGCGGCTGGGACCATGACGGAAAGGGACCGGCTGACTACAAACTGCGGGTTCGCGATGTAACCATCCGCAATGTGACCACCGATATACGCGGCTATGTCGGACCGGAGGCTGACGGAAACTCGATCTTCATTTTCGAGGTTGCCGATCTCTGCATCGGCCATCTCGGTCACCTGCACCATGTTCCGTCCGAGGCTCACTATGCCAAGATCGGGCGGCTCGACATCATCATGGCTCCGGTCGATGGAACCTTTACGCTGAGCCTGCCGCAGATGATCGAGACGCTGAAGACCCTGAAAGCCCGCGTGGTTCTGCCGATGCACGCCTTTGGAACCTACTCGCTGGAGCAGTTCCTGATCGGCATGTCCGACGAGTTCGCGGTGAAGGTGAACCCGACACCGGACATCACAGTCTCGCTTGACAGCCTGCCCGGAGAGCCCACGGTTCTGGTGCTGCCGTCGCGCCCCGGTGTCCGCATGCCATCCTTCGGGGGCGACGACATCTGAGCGTTGCAGACAATTAGTATTTCAATTTGACATTTAATATGGTATTTAATTCTGGGGCATCATCTCAGGAGTGTATATCTTGTCTAAGTTTCTGGCAGAGTTTCTCGGAACGTTCTGGCTTGTTCTCGGAGGGTGCGGCAGCGCAGTCCTGGCAGCCGGCGTTGCCGATGTCGGTATCGGATGGCTTGGCGTCAGCCTCGCCTTCGGTCTTACGGTTCTTACAATGGCCTACGCGGTGGGCCACATCTCAGGGGGGCACTTCAACCCGGCCGTCACTCTCGGTCTGATCGTGGCGGGCAAGTTCGACGCCAAGGACATTGCGACCTATTGGATCGCACAAGTGGCTGGCGCCGTTGCAGCCGCGCTTGTTCTTTACGTCATCGTGTCGGGAGCGCCCGGGTTCGCCGGTCCAGGTGGCTTCGCATCGAATGGATATGGCGAGGCATCACCGGGCGGATACTCGATGATTGCAGCTCTGGTGACTGAAGTCGTTCTGACCGCGTTCTTTCTGGTCATCATTCTTGGTGCGACATCGGCGAATGCACCAGCCGGGTTTGCGCCAATCGCCATTGGTCTGGGCTTGACACTGATCCATCTCGTCTCGATTCCTGTCACAAACACCTCAGTCAATCCGGCGCGCTCGACAGGCGTGGCGCTCTTTGCCGAGGGCCCGGCACTTGGACAGTTGTGGCTGTTCTGGTTGGCGCCGCTGGTCGGAGCCGTCATTGGCGGACTGATCTGGCGTGTTCTGGCATCTGGCGAAGCTGCAGAGGGATAGAGCCACTGTAGGGCCGTAAGCTTTGGGCAGGTCTGATCCTTTGGGCCTGCCCTTTACAGTTAGGCTTCCGTCTTACAGTGAGGCTTCCGTCGCCACGCGGAGGAAGGCTGTTGCCGCCGGTGAGGGTTGTGTGTCGCGCATCAGCGCCTGCACCGTGACGATCCCGAAGTCGACATCGGGATCAAGATCCACAAGCGTGCCTTCGGTCAGGTCGCGCCGAACCGTGTCTTCGATCAGCAGCGCCGCGCCGTAGCCTTGACAGGCGAGCTTGTGTGCGACGCTCTTGTTGTTGACCGAGACCGTCGGCGTCATGGTGTGGCGGATGGTTTGCCCATGTGGGTGACGCGCAGTGATCGTGTCCGGCTCTGGCCCCTTTTTTCCGATCAGCCCAACGTCTGCCAGGCGGTCCTCGAACGACCCACGCGTGGGGCGTCTATCGGGCGCGCACACAAAACGAAGCGGCAGGCATGCGATGGGATCCGGTTGCATTTCGATTGCCGCCGCGCGATCCGGGGCGAACCGGGCGCGGATCGCGATGTCCGACGTGGATGCTGCGAGGTCGATCTGAGCGTCAGACGCATCGAGAGAGCAGCGCACATCAGGATACCGCTCCCGGTAGAGGCTCAGGATCTCAGGCAGCCATGCGGCGCAGAGCTCGATCGGGGCGCTGATCCCGAGCACGCCCGAGACCGGGCGATCCTCTGCCGCGATGTTCATCGCGGTGCCCGCCTGGGATAGCATTCTGTCGGCGGCGTCGAAGCACGCACGGCCGCGATCGGTCAGGGTAAGCCGACGCGTCGTGCGGGTGATGAGTGTCACGCCAACCAGCGCCTCGAGATCCCTCAACGCTGCGCTGACCACGGGTGGCGAGACGGACAGCGCTCTTGCAGCGCCGCGGATCGATCCCTGGCGCACCACCTCGGCGAAATAGAGCAACAGGCGCAGGTCGCGGGCGTGCATCGCTCGATTGTAAGGTTCAGCCACATAATATGGAAGAAAGTTCTGAAATACCCGCCCTATGACGCGCCGGGGACAAAGCAGAGGCATTCACCCGGATTGGAAAGGACCCGAGATGACCCGCCTTCTAGCCTGCCTCACCGCGCTTCTGTTGCTGGTAGCGCCTGCCACAGCCGATGACCGAGCAGTGGTCGAAGCATTCTACACTGATCTTCTGAGCAACCCGAAAGGCGACGATCTTGGCGAGCGCGTGCGCAAGGTCGTGACAGAGGGGTGGGTCTCGACCCCGATCCCCCGCGGCGGGCCGGGTGCCGAGGGGATGACCAAGACATTGACGGGCTTTGGCGTTGCGATTCCGGATCTGAACTGGAAGATCCAGGAGATCTTGCAAGACGGCAATCGCTACATTGTCCGCTCGATCGCGACGGGCACCCCGGTCAAGCCGGTCTTCGGCGTCGAGTCTCAGGGCAAAAGCTTCGAGATCATGACCATCGACATCCACACGGTCGAGGATGGCCGCATCACCAAGTCCTACCATGTCGAGGAGTGGTTGAAGGCCGTGAAGCAACTGTCCGCAAAGTAGCAGCATACCATTGCGGTACTGCGACCGAGTGGCCTGCCCACGCTGCGGCAGGCCCTTTCAATTGGCCACTCCGACGGCTATATTTCGGCTTCGTCCGATCATGTCGACTCACCTGATGCGGGCGAATCGTTTGCCCCAAGCAGTCCCATGGGGCGCAGAACAGGAGAGCTTGAGATAGCCAGAAGACCACACAACGCGCCGCCAACCCGCGATACCGGCCCGCGCGTCAACCGGATGATCCGAAACCCGGAAATCCGTCTCATCGATCACGAAGGAGAGAACCACGGGGTCGTCGATCCACGCGATGCGGTGACCATGGCCGAGGAGGTCGGGCTCGACCTTGTCGAAATTTCCCCGAACGCCGATCCGCCCGTCTGCAAGATCATGGATCTTGGCAAGTTCAAATACGAACAGCAGAAAAAAGCCAACGAAGCCAAGAAGAAGCAGAAGACGATCGAGGTCAAGGAAGTCAAATTCCGCCCCAACATCGACACGCACGACTATGACGTGAAGATGCGTAACGTCACCAAGTTCCTCGAAGGCGGGGACAAGGTGAAGGTGACGCTCAGGTTCCGCGGGCGCGAGATGGCGCACCAGGAGATCGGGCGCGAACTGCTCCACAAGATTGCCGACGAGATAGACGGTTTGGGCAAGATTGAATCGATGCCCAAGATGGAAGGCCGCCAGATGATCATGGTTGCCTCGCCGGTCAAACCGACATGACGCGATGAGCGACGAACAGGGGCAAATCGCCCGGTCGTCGCCCAAGGTCGTGCGCAGTGAGTCGCTCCTCGATGGGCGGCTCAACGCCGCAAGTTGCCTCCGCAACGAACAGCCGATCATTGACGCGTTGACGCCGATCCTGGATGGGCGCAGCGGCACGGTGTTGGAGATCGGGTCCGGGACCGGGCAGCACGCGGTCGCCTGGGCGTATGCGTTTCCTGCGCTGGACTGGCAACCGTCCGATCCGCTGGACGCTCACCTCGACAGCATTCGGGCGTGGATTGCGGGCAGACCCGCACCGAACTTGCGCCCACCGCTGGCGCTCGATGCGACTGATGCCTGGGCGGGGCAGCTTGACGGCACCACCACCGCGGTGATTTCGGTCAATGTGATCCACATCGCACCATGGTCGGTCGCCGAAGGCATCGTTGCCGGAGCGGCCAGAGCAGTTTCACCCGGCGGCGTTCTGATCTTCTACGGACCGTTCAAGGAAGGTGGCCAGCACACCGGCGAGGGGAATGAGCGTTTCGATGAAACGCTGCGATCTCGCGATCCCGACTGGGGGATCCGTGACCTTGGCGATGTCGCTGCCTTGGCTGGGCAGGCCGGGTTCGGCCCGCCCGATGTCATTCAGATGCCCGCGAACAACCGGATGGTTGTCTTCACACGGACTTGAGCGCCTACTTCACCGTCACTGAAATCCGCTCGGACATGACCGGCGGGTTGTGCGGAATATGGCTCCAGTCACCCAGAACAAGCTGAAGCGTGTGCGTGCCTGCGGGCAGGTCCAGCGTCACCTCGGTCTGGCCGCCGCCAAAATGCTTGTGGTTGTCATCGGCAGGGATCGGCTCGTTCAACTCATCACCCTCGATCGCTTCGTTGATGATCAGGTGGTGATGGCCGGTTTTCTCCTTGTCGGTGCCAGCGGGCGCAACGCCCATGCCGGACAGGCCAAACTTGATCGTCACGGGATTCGAGACGGTCGCGCCGTCCTCGATGCCGATGAAGTACACCTTGGCGCCTTCGGGCGCGGGGGTCTCGCCCGCCAGTGCACCTGCACCGGAGGCGATCATTGCAGCCGCCAAAAGCGCGGAAAATCTTGTCATTGTGGTCTCCCTTGTCGTCACTAGACTTCGTGGCGTGCCCAGCGCACGCTGACACGGTAACACGCTAGCGCCGAAACTATTCATGCCATGCTGAAACAAAATCGCGAGCTCAGGGACGGTCTGCGTGACCTGATGCCCCGGCTCTGGCGCTATGGGCTGGTGCTCAGCGGCAGCGACGATCAGGCGCGCGAGCTGGCGCAGGCGACCGCGCTCAGGGCGCTGGAGAAAGCCGATCAATATCAGCCGGGTACGCGGCTTGATCACTGGTGCATGGCGATCCTGTCATCGATCTGGAAGAACGAGCTTCGGGCACGCGCTGTTCGCCGCGGGCAGGGGTTGGTGCCCGCCGACGAGGCTGGCCTGCTCGCTCGTGATAACGGGGATGTGAATATTCTGGCGGCTCAGGTGTTGTCTCAGATGATGACCTTGCCCGAGGCACAGCGTGAGACGATGTATCTGGTTTATGTCGAGGGCTTCTCGTATGCCGAGGCGGCGGCCCGGCTAGAGATCCCGGTTGGAACGGTGATGAGCCGGCTGGCCATCGGCCGCAAACGCTTGAAGGAGGCGATGGGCGAATGACGGCGTCCCGGATCCCGACACCGCTGAGCGACGAGACGATCGTGGCCTATCTCGATGGTCAGGTGCCAAAGGCCGAGGCTGCGGCGATCGATGCTGCACGTGCGCAAGATCCGGATCTCGATGCCCGCATCGCGGCGCTGGAGGTGGATCTGGTTGCGCTGGGCGATGCCATGGATGCGATCCTGAGCCGAGCGCCGGTCAATGCCCTACCCGAGCCGGACGTCGCGCAGTCCACCACGGCGCAATCGACAGGCTGGGGATGGCGTGCGGCCGCTGCGGCGATGGTCTTTGCGGCGGGTCTGGGGGCCGGAATTCTGCTGGATCGTGACCCTGAATCGCCGGATTGGCGTCAGGCCGTGGCCGATTACCAGGTCCTTTACACATCCGAGACAGTGACGGCGACCCCGCTGGACGCGGAGCGCCGCGAGGCGGGTCTCGCGCATGTGGCACAGCGCATCGGGCTGGATCTGGATGACGCGCGGATTGCCGTAGACGGCCTGTCGTTCCAACGCGCGCAGATCCTGGATTTCAACGGACAGGCTCTGGGGCAACTCGTCTATCTCGACCAGACCGGAGCACCGATTGCCTTCTGCCTGATGCGGGTGGACGAGGCGGACAGTCCGCCGCGGGAGATCACCCTGGCCGGGTTGGCCGCCAGCACCTGGAATGCCGACGGGCTCGGGTTCATTGTCATAGGGCCGACCGATCCGGTTGTGATCGAGAGCGCCGCCACTGAACTCAGCGCGCGATTTTCTGGATAGGGGAGAATCGCTTGGCGCTTCACTCGCCCGGCGCTAACCTCCGAGACATGGCACACGATATCAAGACGACCGGGCGGCGCTGGCACGACATGGGCGGGCAGGATGCCGGTCCCATAGATCAGGACAGCCACGATTTTGCGATCTGGGAGAAACGGGTCGACGCGCTGATGCGCATCACCTCGGCACAGGGACACTTCACGGTGGATGGCCTGCGCCGCGTGCTCGAGGACATGGGCGAGGACGCCTTCGAGACCATGACCTATTACGAGCGCTGGATGAACTCGGTCACCCAGAACCTGATCGAGGCCGGGGTGTTCAGTATCGAGGAACTGAACGCCAAGATGGCCGAGATCAAGGATCGCGGCGCAACCTATGGAGAGGCGCAAGGAGACGGTGGATGACCGGCCCGACCCATGTGATGCACGCTGATGACATCGCGGGCACGGCATTCGGTTTTCGTCACCCCCTTGATCCGTCTTGCGGGTGCATTATGGCGCCGATGTCGCGTGCCGCCGGAATGCAGAACGGTGCGGTCAACCTGGTGCGGATCGCGCCTGGCGAGCAGGGCTTTCCCTTTCACCGCCACCACGGCGAGGACGAGTGGCTCTTTGTTCTGGACGGCACAGGTGAAGTGCGCATCGATGATGATCGGCATGCGGTCAGCAAAGGGGCCTTCGCGCACTTTCCCGCCGGAGGGCCTGCCCATGCGGTGCGCAATACCGGCAAGGTCGAATTGGTTTGCCTTATGGGCGGCACCGGCAAGACGGCAGACATCATCGACGTTCCGGAACTCGGCTACCGGGTGGCCGCGACAGGTGGCGCGTTCCACGCCGCGCGCACCGATGCATTCCAGCAGATCGTACCCGGCGGCAACACAATTGCAGACGCCAACGCAGGAGGTGACGCATGACCCTTGCCCACGTCGATCCGCTGTCTTTCGCGCCGCCTTATCCCGTGGGCGCTCCGAAATTCTCCGCCGGGCAGACGGTGCGGGTGCGCCCCGGCATCGCGCCCGGACATATCCGCACGCCCTGGTACCTGCGCGGGCGCATGGGACGGATCGAGCGGATCTGCGGTGCGTTCGGCAATCCTGAGACGCTCGCCTACGGGCGCGATGGCGCCGCAGTGCCGCTCTACCGCGTGCGCTTCACCATGGCCGAGATCTGGGGGGATGGCACCGAGCACCCCGATGACACACTGGACGCGGAAGTCTTCGAACACTGGCTGGAGGGTGCCTGATGCCCCACGATCATCCCGACCATGACCATCTCAGCCCGTCCGGGCACCCGTACCGCGCCGACAATGATGGCCCGCTGACCTACTGGCAGACCATGGAAATCGCCGTGCGTGAGCTTCTCGTCGAGAAAGGCGTGACAACGCCCGCCGCCATCGCCACGCAGATCGAGGCGATGGACCGCCGCTCGCCCGCCGATGGGGCCACGGTGGTGGCTCGGGCCTGGACCGATCCCGACTACAAGGCACGGCTCCTCGCAGATGGCTCCGCTGCCATCAAGGAACTGGGATTTGAACCTGATTTCATGAAGCTGGTCGTGGTCGAGAACACCGCCACCGTCCACAATGTCGTCGTCTGCACGCTCTGTTCGTGCTACCCGCGCAATCTTCTCGGTCTGCCGCCGGATTGGTACAAAACCCGGGCCTACCGATCCCGCACTGTGCGCGAACCCCGCAAGGTCCTTCGCGAGTTTGGCCTTGATCTGCCGGACAGTGTTCAGGTCCGGGTGCATGATTCTACCGCCGATATGCGCTATCTGGTGCTGCCTGCGCGGCCCGCCGGGACAGAGGGTTGGGAAGAAGAGCGCCTCGCCGCCATCGTCACCCGCGACAGTATGATCGGAGCCGCCGTTCCTAGCACCGGTCCTGCGTGACGCGCATCAGACCCCATCCTGTGCAACACCGCGTAGGGTGCGTCCGTGACGCACCCTCGTCGATCGAGACGACCGGCCCGTGCTGTCGCGCCTGATACCCGGGACCCGCGGCATTCTGGGCGTTGTCACGGCAATGCTGATGTTCGCGATCATGGACAGTTTCGCCAAGGATCTGCTGCAGCGCTACCCGACGCCGCTCGTTGTTTGGGCCCGGTTTGCCAGCCAGACCGTTCTGATCATGGTCATCGTCGGCCCGGCCCTGCGGCGGCATCTCAAGACCAATCATCTCGGGTTACAGCTTGGCCGGTCTGCGCTGCACCTCACTGCAAACACGCTGTTCTTCTCGGCACTGACGGCGATGACACTGGCTGATGCGTCCGCCGTCCTGCAGACAGCCCCGCTGCTGATCACCATCTTCGCGGCGCTGATCCTCGGAGAGCGTGTCGGCATCCTGCGCTGGACCGGGGTGCTTGTCGGACTTTTCGGCGCACTGATCATCATCCGCCCGGGGTTCGAGGTGTTTCAACCCGCAGCACTGCTCGTCCTTGGCGCATCCGCTTGCCTCGCACTGTTTCAGATCATCGTGCGCATGATCGGCGCGCATGACGGGCTCTGGACGACGATGTTCTACTCCGGCCTGGTGGGGACGCTGGTGATGTCCGCGGTCGTGCCCTTCTACTGGGTGTCGCCGACTCTGACAGATGGGTTGGTGATGCTTACCTTCGGATGGATTGGCTGTGTGGGCCACACCGCGCTGGTCTGGGGACTGACCCAGGCCCCTGCCTCCCAGCTTGCGCCCTATAACTATGCCAACTTCCTCTGGGCGCTGGTGCTTGGTCTTGTGATTTTCGGCGAGATCCCCGACGTGGTCACGTTCCTCGGTACCGCGCTGATCCTGGGTGCCGGGCTCTACAACTGGCATCGCGAGCGGATGCACGAACTGAGAGCGCTTGGCGCACGCTAGCCGACCGCACAGTCCGATGACGCTTGGTCCGCCCGGCGGTTCGGGATAGACCGGGCCGCCCGCGCCCCCGGAGAGAGCATGACCGAGACCGTCGCCTTCGCTGACGAGCCTGTGCCGCGCAAGATTGTGCGCCATGTGCGCGATCTTATGCGGCTTGCCTGGCCTGTGATGCTGTCCCGGGCGGGGATCCTGGTGATGGCCTTTACGGATATCGCCATGCTCGGGCGCTATGGCGAGGGGGCGGTCGGGGTGTCGAACCTCGGGATCGCGATCTTTGTGCCCGTGCTTGTCGCTTGTATCGGTCTGGCAAGCGGCGTCGTGCCGGTCGTCTCCCAGGCCTATGGCGCCGGGCAGTGGCAGGAATGTGGGCGCGCGTGGCGCCGGGCGATCAGCTGGAGCATCTTCGTCTCGCTGATCGGGATGGCCGTGGTCTGGCGCGGCGAGACTTTTCTTGGCTGGTTCGGGCAGGAGCCCGGCATGGCAGCAGCCGGCGGCGCCGTTGCCGTGGCGCTGGCGCCCGGTTTGCTGGCACAGGCGGTCTTTGCCGTCTGCGCCTTCTACCTGGAATCGACCCGCCGTCCGATCTTTGCTCTGACCGCGATGATCGTTGCCAATGTGCTGAATGCCGGTCTCAACTGGATCATGATCTTCGGCACGCTCGGGTTGCCGGAAATGGGCGCAGTCGGGGCGGCTCTCGCCTCCACGATCGCACGGTTTGCCGCGATGGGCATGATGATCTGGTTCATCCTCGCCCAAGCCGATGCACATGCAGCAGGCGTGCGCGGTCCCTGGGAGACGATGTGGGGTCCCGGCGGCTGGCGCGCCGGGATCATGATGCGACGGCTCGGCCTTTCTGCGGGCTTGTCCAACGGGTTCGAGACGATAGGGTTTGCAGCCATGACCCTGGTTGCCGGAACATTGGGGATCGCGGCCCTGGACGCCTACTCGATCTCGCACAATCTTGTCTCGACGCTGTTCATGATCGGGCTGGGTCTGGCTGTTGCGACGGGTGTCCGGGTCGGGCAGGCGAAAGGCGCAGGCAACGACCGCGAGGCTGCTTTCGCCGGGTGGACCGGCCTGCTGGCGGCGTTCCTGGTGATGGCAACCCTGGGCGTGCTTGTGCTCGTTTTCCGGCACGAGGTCGCCTGGGTCTACACGGACGATCCAGACCTCGCGGCCCGCGTTGCCGGGGTGCTGGTCGTCTCGGCCTTCGTGTTTCTGCCCGACAGCCTGCAGGTCGTGATGGGACAGGCCCTGCGCGCACTCAACGATGCCTGGGTGGCAGTGGCCTGCTATGTGCTCAGCTTCGTCGTGGTGATGATCCCGCTCGGTCTCTGGTTGATCGGTCCGGGCGGCTGGGATGAACGGGGCCTGTTGATCGCCGTTGTTGCGGCCTGTCTTGTCGCGACAGTCACGCTGTCGATCCGGTTTCGAGTGCTGACGCGGAGGCGTGCGTGACCCGGAAGCCAACGCCGGCGGATGCCGCGCTGCGCGATCCCTGGTCGTTGCGGGCGGGGGAGTGGGTCCTCTACGCCATGGCCTGGATGTTCCGCTGGATCAGCCGAGCCTTCTCGACCTGGGCCGTTGCGGGGGTGATGGCGCCAATAGGAGGTTTCCTTGCGGCCAGTATCCCCGCCTGGCGGCGCCGGGCCGAAGCCAACATGGCCCTCGTCTGGCCCGAGATCGACGGCTCCACCCGGCGTGACTTGGTGCGCGATGCCGGAGCCGAGTTTACGCGGCTGAGCGTTGAATATGCCCACCTTGACCGGTTTGCCGGCGAGATGGTGTTGAAGGTGACGGGGGCGGAGCATCTCGATACAGCACGCGAGGCTGGCAAGGGTGCGATCCTCGTCTCGGCCCATTACGGCAATTGGGAAGCCGCGCGCCTTGCCGCAAAGCAGGTCGGGGTCGAGACCGGCATCATCTATCGTGCATTCAACAACCGCTATCTCGACCGGTTCACGCTGAACCTGATCCCGATCGCCGGGGAACCGGTGCTCCAGAAAGGCCGCCAGGGTATGCGCCATCTCGTGACCCATGTGGCGCAGGGAGGCGCGGTGATGGTCCTTGTGGATCAGCGCAATTCGGGGGCGCCGTTCATCGATTTCATGGGCCACCCGGCCGAGACCGTGACCGCCGCTGCCGAACTGGCCCAACGGACCGGCGCTGCATTGATCCCGGTGGTGGGACGGCGCAACGTGGTGGAGCGACGGTTCGATGTGACCTTCGAACAGCCGGTCCCACCCGGCGACCCGCAGGACATGATGCGCGAGGTCAATGCGCGGATCAGTTCATGGATCGAGGCTGAGCCCGCTCAGTGGTTCTGGTTCCACCGGCGCTGGCGCACGACGACACGGTCGCGTCCCAAGCCGACGGACCAGACAAAAGGCGCTGTCAGTTCTCGGTGAAGCTTGCCGCGATGATCCGGCCGGTCTGATCGTCCTGAACCCAGATCGCGACGCCTTCGTTCGCTGCCGGTTGCGGCATCGCCACATCGCGTGAGCCATCCCGGCCCAGCGGTCCGAGCCGCATCAGCTTCTGAACCACATTGTGGTAGGTGATCGTCTCGCCCGCGTTCTCGCCGCGGCGGATGTCGACCTCGGCCTCCTTGGTGTAGGACGCCATCCAGATCGTCGTGCGGGTCGGGACCTGATCGTCGGGATCGATCGTTGCGGTCAGCGCGCCGCCGGTCTGGCGCAGCGAGATCGCGGTTCCTGCCGCCGCCGCCGCGGCATCGTTGATCGCCGCATCGATCCGGTCGGTGTGATAGCCCGGCACATCGCGCGCACCATGCACGATCATCTGCGGCGTATAGACCACGCGCTTGCCCATGTAGTCGCGATACGCAAACTGCCGCTTGGTGTGCTCGCGCCGCGCGAACGTGTCCCGCCAGCCGAGATAGTCCCAGTAGTCGACATGCATCGACAGCGCGAGCACGTCATCGCGGTCAACATACTGCGCAAGGTTGGCGTCTGCCGGCGGGCAGCTCGAGCAGCCCTGGCTGGTGAACAGCTCGATCATAACAACATTGTCGCCAGCGCTCGCGACCGGAGTGGTGGCGAGAACAGCGCAAAGGGGAAGGATCGTGTGCAGCAGCTTTTTCATGGACCCAATATAGAAACCGTACGGACTCAACACCAATCACCCCTACGTGACGCTTGGTTACACCGATCTCAAGGGTTTGTTTAGACTTTGTGGATGTCGTGGTGCCGTCTTCGCGCGGGGCTGCGGCCCGCGTCGGCGTCACCTCGGACGCCTTCTGAAAAAGATCTGACCTGCACGGCACACGCTTTGGTAGACTGTCCCCAGCGGAGGGGAGGCTACCATGAAGTACATTTTTGTTGGATCGCTCGCGCTTGTCGTTGCAACGGCGCCGGAGATCGTTTGGTCCGCCTGTATCGAAGGGCCAACCGGGGAGTGTCTGTCAGACGCCTTGCAGCCAATCGATCTGGAAAGTGACCGCGGGGTGCGTGGACGCGCAGATCTGGCCGTTGGGATATCGACCAATGCACTGCCGAACGGGACGCAGACAGGCGCAGTTGCCATCTATCGCGGGCGCAGTCGCCGGGTCTTAAGCACCATACCGCTGGAGGCTGACCAGTTGTTGGTCCGCCCGCCGGGCGCGGAAGATTCGCTGGACTCTTTCGGGTCAGCCTCGGTCATGGAAGATTTCGACCAGGACGGGTTCGAGGACGCGATTGTCGGCATCTCGGGCGGGCGTCGCGCGGACTTACCCGAGCGTCCGGGCCTCGCCGCTTATTTCAGGGGCAGCGATGATGGCCTGACCTATGACCGGTTGATCACCAAGGGGTTACGGGCGGGGGGTCTGCCCGGCGTGTTCGGGCATGCCATCATTGCGGGCGATTTCGATGGCGATGGTGCACCGGATCTTGCCATTGGGTCGCCGGGCGATCCGACGGGCGATATCATTCCCGGCGCGGTCTTTGCCTATCGCAACACGGGCAGAACGCCGGAGGAGGGCGGACAGTTCGTGCCGCCCGTAGGACTCGAGCTGATCCCCTTTGACGCCCAGGATATGGACAATGTCGGGTGGGCGCTGGCTGCGGGTGATCTTGACGGGGACGGTGCCGAGGAGCTCATCATCGGTGCGCCGGGCCGAACAGTCGATGGTGTCGATGATGCGGGCGAGATCTATATCTATGGCGCGCAGGGCGGGCAGATCGCGGTGCCGCGTCAGCGGATCACTCTCTCGGATTTCGATCAGCCCATAACCGCCAGCCGATTTGGTCAGGCAATCGAGGTCGCGGATTTCGATGCAGACGGTCTTCTCGATCTTGCGATCGGCGCCCCGGCGGTGTCCTTGGTTCCGACCGGAGCGACGGTTACTGGTAAGGTCTACATCTTGCGCAACACCGGCAACGGGTTCGAGCTTGCCTCGGTTCTCGACCAGACCGGGATGGATGATCAGAACGACGAGGAAGCGTTCGGCTTCGCTCTTGCCGCCGGCGACATGAACGGAGACGGACTGCCGGAACTCGCTGTCGGCGCGCCCTACAACATGACCGCCCCGCGCGACAACGCGCTGATCGCGATTGACGTGCCCACGACCTTCATCATCTCGAACATGCGAAGATGGCGGAACGATGCGCGGATCATGCGCGGGCGCAGTGGTTTGACGCCGAGCGATGTCCTGTCCGAGTGTTTCGAGCCTGAGATCCTGGCGCGCCCGCTGATCAGGCCAGGGGGCGGTATCGTGAGCAACGAGCCCGCCCGCTCGCGGATGCCGGATGCTCTTGCCGATGAACGCTCGAGGTTCACCACGCTGCCGCGTCCGGGGGATCCGCCCCTGCCGGTGCAGGAGCGCCCATTCAATTGCAACTTCCTGATCCCGGAGACGAATCGCCCGCCAATCCGGGACAGGACGCCCAAACGCACCGGGCGCGTTTTCCTGTTCAAAAATGACAGTGGGACGCTGGTGCCCGAGGGCATGCTTGGCGCGGGCGCGCCCCATCCCACGCAGGCGGAGGCGCTGATCGGTTTCTCGCTTAAGGCGGCGGACTTCAACGGCGATGGTTATGCCGATCTTGTCTCGGGCGCGACGGGCAAGCGACCGCAATCGGGCGGTGCGCGGGGAGGTGCCGCCGAGGTCTTTATCGGCGGTATGGGCGGCTTGAAATTTGTCGGCGAGCTCGATCAGACCGGGTTGTCCCCGAACATCGAGCAGGACCGCTTCGGCGCATCGCTCGATCGCTGACGCCCATGCCGGGGTATGCGCGCGGCGGCGGGGACCGCCGCGCGAGAGACGCTACTGAATGTAACCGGTCGTACGCAAAGCATCCCAGGTGCGGCCAAAGGATGACAGCAGCTTGTTCTGGTCGGCCTGGTCCAGAGGCGTGTCAGTCGCCATCTTGGTGAAGACCGTCGGCAGGTGCTTGGCGAACAAGTCCGCGTGGTGCTGGTTGATGAAGAAGTCGTGAGTGCGCAGATCGTTGCGCACCAGTGGCGCGCGGACCTTCGCGGCGGTCGACTTTTCGAAGACCTTTTTGCGGTTGATCCAGCCCTTCTTCTTGAACTCGCCATGCTCGAGCAGCGCATCGGCGTAGAGGTCGATCATCTGCTGCTCGCTCAGCTTCTTGTGCACGTGAAGCTCGGTGCCGTGCTTGGTCAGAAACTCGTGACAGAGCGCGATTCCGATCTTGCCGACCGGGTTGTTCTGATCGTGGTTTGCCACGGTCGAGTGGCCACCGGGCATTGGCGTTTCGATCTTGGTGCCGCCGCCATTGCTGAAGTTTGGTGAGACACACTTGAACACGAGACCTTTCGCCCCGCCGACATTCTCCGCCAGGATTGCATGGTACTCGTTCACGCAGGGCGACAGGGTGTGCACCGTCCCGGCGCGCCCGGTCTTCTGGAAGTCGCCGTTGTTCTGGAAATCGTTCAGTCCGCCCGGAACCGGGTCGAAGGCGAAGATGTTCACCTTCAGGTTCGGCAGCAGGCCACGGAACCCGGCCGCCTCGATCGCATGCGCCAGCATGATGCATGTCACGGCGCCGCGGCTCCAGCCGACCAGGTTGATCGTGCGGAACTTCGGCTTGTCCGTGCGGTGATACTCCATCCACAGCCATTGCAGCGTGACGATGATGTTGTCCTGGGTGCCAACCCCGGTCAGCTGCTTGCCCGACCAGGTGTTGTGTGTCGACATCGCCCGGTTCGTCAGCGCGTTCGGGATGGCGTTGCCGATCTTCTGACCAAGGTTTTGGTCGGACGATGGTGCCTGCGGGCCCGAGCTCTCGACCTTCTTCAGGATCTTCTCGGCCTTCAGAATGTGGTGCGTGGTGTTGCCGGGGCCGTCATTGATCCAGACACGGTCGCCCTTGGTCGCACGCCAGGTGAAGGGGACAGAGAAATCGATACGGTCACGATGAAAGGCAGTGCCGCAGGAGTAAATGGTGACGACAGTCGGATCCATTGTTTTTGCTCTCCGATAGAATGACTGAAATTTCAGTACGGGCAAACTGGGTCATAAATTTGAAGAACTTTTAAATATCAAAATGAAATTCAAAAAGCAATACGAAAATTTGGGCATGCGCACAAAAAAACGCGGACCCGAAGGTCCGCGCAGGATTATCGTTTCAATTCAGTGCGTTTGGCGTCAGGCCGCCTTGGCGAGGTTCCTGAGCACGTAGTGCAGGACACCGCCATTCTCGACGTATTCAATCTCGACCTCGGTATCGATCCGGCAGAGCAGCTCGATCTCGCGGGTACTGCCATCCGCGTAGGTGATCGTCGCGGGCACGTTCTGGCGCGGTTCCAGATCGCCTTCCAGCCCGGTGATCGAGACGGTCTCGTCGCCGGTCAGGCCCAGCGATGACCGTGTGTCGCCATTGGTGAACTCGAAGGGCAGCACGCCCATACCGACGAGGTTACTGCGGTGGATACGCTCGAAGCTCTCGGCGATGACCGCCTTGATGCCCAGAAGCGCCGTACCTTTGGCGGCCCAGTCACGCGAGGATCCGGTGCCGTATTGCGAGCCTGCGATCACCACCAGCGGCGTGCCCGCCGCCTGATGCGCCATGGCCGCCTCGTACATCGAGGTCTGATTGCCGTCCGGGCCTTTCGAGAACCCGCCCTCAACCCCGTCCAGCATCTCATTCTTGATACGGATATTGGCGAAGGTGCCGCGCATCATCACCTCATGGTTCCCGCGCCGCGAGCCATAGGAGTTGAAGTCGCGCGGATTGACCTGCCGCTCCTCGAGATACGCGCCTGCCGGGTGCTCCTTCTTGAAGGACCCTGCGGGCGAGATGTGGTCTGTGGTCACGCTATCGCCCAGCAGCGCAAGGATGCGCGCGCCCTCGACATTCTTGATCGCGCCCGCGTCGGTGCCCATGCCCTGGAAGTAGGGCGGGTTCTGCACGTAGGTCGAGGTCGACGGCCACTCATAGGTCAGACCCGCATCAACCTGGATCGCCTTCCACGCCTCATCGCCGTTAAAGACGTCGGCATATTTCTCCTGGAACGCCTCGCGCGTGACGGTCTGGGCAACCAAATCTGCGACCTCTTTCGACGACGGCCAGATGTCCTTCAGGAAGACGTCGTTGCCGTTCTGATCCTGGCCCAGCGGCTCGGTCGTGATGTCGATGTTCATGTCACCTGCGATGGCGTAGGCGACCACCAATGGCGGCGAGGCGAGGTAGTTCGCCCGCACATCCGGGTTCACGCGGCCTTCGAAGTTCCGGTTGCCCGAAAGGACCGACGTCGCGACCAGATCGCCCTCGTGGATTGCCTTCGAGATCGCCTCCGGCAGCGGGCCGGAGTTGCCGATGCACGTCGTGCAGCCATAGCCGACGAGGTTGAAACCAAGCGCGTCGAGATCATCCTGCAACTCGGCTTTCTCGAGATACTCCGACACCACCTGCGATCCCGGCGCCAGCGAGGTCTTGACCCACGGTTTGCGGTTCAGGCCCAGCGCCCGGGCCTTGCGGGCCACCAGACCGGCGCCGATCATGACGTAGGGGTTCGAGGTGTTGGTGCACGACGTGATTGCCGCGATCACCACCTTGCCCGACTCCATGGTGAAATCTTCGCCTTCGACCGGAACCTGCTTACCGAGCGGACGCGAGAACTCCGTGTCCATGTGGCCCTTGAAGGTGCTCGCGGCCTCGTCCAGCAGGATCCGGTCCTGCGGGCGTTTCGGGCCGGAGATCGCGGGGCGCACCGTCGACATGTCGAGTTCCAGCGTTGAGGAGTAGACCGGATCGTAGTCTGCATCTCGCCACATGCCCTGGGCCTTGGCGTACTCCTTGACCAGCTCGATCCGCGCCTCATCACGGCCCGAGGTGTGCATATAGCGCAGCGTCTCGTCATCGACTGGGAAGAATCCGCAGGTCGCGCCGTATTCCGGTGCCATGTTGCCGATGGTCGCCCGGTCGGCCAGCGGCAGGTCATCGAGACCCGAGCCGTAGAACTCGACAAATTTGCCGACCACGCCATGGATGCGCAGCATCTCGACCACGCGCAGCACCAGATCGGTTGCCGTGACGCCTTCTTTCAGCGCACCGGTCAGCTTGAAGCCGACAACTTCGGGGATCAGCATCGAGATCGGCTGGCCCAGCATTGCGGCCTCGGCCTCGATCCCGCCGACACCCCAGCCGAGAACGGCCATGCCGTTGACCATGGTGGTATGGCTGTCGGTGCCAACCAGCGTGTCGGGATAGGCGACCTCGGCGCCATTCTGATCCTTGTCGGTCCAGACGGCCTGCGCGAGGTATTCGAGATTGACCTGGTGGCAGATGCCGGTGCCCGGCGGCACCACGCGGAAGTTGTCGAATGCGCCCTGACCCCATTTCAGGAACTGGTAGCGCTCGCCATTGCGCTCATATTCGCGTTCCACATTCAGTTGAAAAGCGCGGGGATGGCCGAACTCGTCGATCATCACCGAGTGGTCGATGACCAGATCCACCGGGTTCAGCGGGTTGATCTTTTCGGCGTCGCCGCCCAGCGCGATGATCGCATCGCGCATCGCCGCCAGATCGACAACCGCCGGCACCCCAGTGAAATCCTGAAGGAGCACGCGCGCCGGGCGGTACGCAATCTCGCGATCCGCCTTGCCGCCGTTCGCGCCCCACTCGCTGAATGCCTTGATGTCGTCCGTCGTGACCGTGCGCCCATCCTCGAACCGCAGCATGTTCTCCAGCACCACCTTCAGCACGGCGGGCAGTTTCGAGAAATCGCCCAGCCCGGCTTCCTCCGCCGCAGGGATCGAGTAGTACGCAATGGTCGAGCCGCCCGCGCTCAGCTCTCGCCGGGTCTTGGCAGTATCGGTTCCTACGGTGATCGGCATGGCTGGCCCCTTCTTGCTGGTCTGGCGAACGCGTTGCGTGAGCGAACACTATCGCAAGCGTTCAACCCTAAAAAGTCACGTTATTCGCGGGTGCGGCGATGAACCGCCACACTGCCTCTGCTATCGCTGTATACATATGTATACAATTGTATGCAAGAGTGAAGTCGCTCGTGCCGCCAGCGCCCGCCCTTGCATGACGGGATCATCCGTCTACACAGGCGACGATGGAGCTTGTGGTTCAGGATTTGCAGTGTCGCCGCGGCGGACGCCTCGTGCTGGACGGCACCGGGTTCACGGTGCCGGGTGGACGCGCAGCCGTGGTGCGCGGCCCGAACGGAGCGGGAAAGTCCACGCTGCTCAGGGCCTTGGCGGGTATCCTGCCGATCTCGGACGGCTCCGTCCGGTTGGGTGATATTACGCTGACCGGGGATCGCTCCGGCTATCAGGAGCAAGTCGCCTATGCCGGGCACCTTGACGCTGTAAAGCCCGCCTTGACGGTCGGACAGAACCTTGGGATTTGGGCTGGCATTCATGGAGCAAAGAGCGGCCGCGTGGCGGAGGCACTTGGACATTTCGGGATCGAGCATATCAGCGACCGCCCTGCGGCGCAGTGCTCGGCCGGCCAAAAGCGCCGCCTTGGGCTGGCGCGGCTCATGGTGCTGGACCGTCCGCTGTGGCTGCTCGACGAGCCGACGGTGTCGCTGGACACCGCATCGTCCGAGCTTGTCTCGGATCTCGTGCGGCGGCATTGCGCGGGCGGGGGGATCGCATTGGTCGCGACCCATATCGATCTCGGTCTTTCGGATGCCGAGGTGATCGAGGTCACGCCGGTCCAGCCAAGGCGGATCGAGTCGTCCGACGATGCGGATTTTTTGGCCGGGGACTGGACATGAGCGGCCTCCTCGCGCTGCTCCGCCGGGACATCGCGCTGGCCTTGCAACTGGGCGGCGGCGGCGGGATCGGTATCGGCTTTTTCGTGCTTTGCGTCGTCCTTGTGCCGCTGGGCGTCGGACCCGAGGGCGGCACGCTCGCCCGGATCGCCGCCGGGATGCTGTGGATCGCGGCACTGCTTGCGGCGCTCCTGTCGCTCGATCGTCTGTTTCAGGCGGACTACGAGGACGGCTCGCTCGACCAGTTCATGCTCTCGCCGATGCCGCTGGAGCAGATCGTGCTGGTCAAGGCGATCGCCCACTGGCTGACCACCGGCCTGCCCATGGTGATCGCGGCGCCCGTGCTCGGGGTCATGCTGAATCTGCCGGTTGATGTGCTTCCGGTCCTGATCGCGGGCATGGCCATCGGCACCCCTGCGCTCAGCCTGGTCGGTGCCATCGGGGCGGCCATCACCGTCGGCGTTCGGCGCGGAGGGCTGTTGCTCAGCATCCTCGTCCTGCCACTCTACATCCCGACGCTGATCTTCGGGGCGCGTGCGGTCGAAAACGCCTTGCTCGCGCTCGACCCGGTGCCCGCACTGGCGCTCACCGCCGCGATCACTCTGGTCTCCGCCGCCATGGCGCCCTTCGCCGCCGCTGCGGCGCTCAGGATCAACGCACAGTGACATCTCGAGCCGAGGCGCTCCGCGGCCACGCCGCGATGCTGACCTTCGCCGCGCTGATCTCGGTCTCGTTCACGCTCGGCGATCTTGCAGCGCCGCATATTGCGCCGACAGCCCTGACCGCAGCGCGGTTCATCCTGGCGGCCCTGATCATCGGGGCCATCGCCATGCCCTGGATGCAAGCGCAGCACTTTCGCGCGGCGTGGCGGTACTTTGCGATCGGTGGCCTGTTAGCCGGTTACTTCATCCTGATGTTCGAGGCGCTCAGGATCACCGACCCCGTCTCGACGGGCGCCGTCTTCACCCTGACCCCGATCATGAGTGCGGTTTTCGGCTGGCTCCTGATGCGCCAGATCACCACGCCGGTGATGGCCGCCTCTCTGATCCTGGCGGGGCTTGGCGCGATCTGGGTGATTTTTCGCGCCGATGTTCAGGCGATCCTCGGCCTCGAGCTTGGCCGGGGCGAGCAGATCTTCTTTATCGGCTGCGCCATGCACGCGCTTTACACGCCTCTGGCTCGCCTCCTGAACCATGGCGAACCGGTGATCGTCTACACCTTTGGCGGCATCTGCGGCGGGCTCGTCGTGACCCTCGCTTGGGGTTGGCATGATGTCCACGCGACGGACTGGTTGGCTCTGCCGGGAATAGCCTGGGCAACGGTCGGTTATCTCGGCGTCTTCACCACCGCGGCGACGTTCTTCCTGCTGCAATACGCGACACTGCGCCTGCCGTCTGCCAAGGTGATGGCCTATGGGTACCTCGTGCCCAGTCTGATCATCGTCGAGGAAGGGTTGCTCGGTCATGGCTGGGTCGCCGCGCCGGTCTGGCTTGGGGTTGCGGCAACGGTCGCCGCGCTTCTGATCTTGCTGAAAGACTAATGCGGGCGGGGCGCGGTAACGCCCGCCGCCCGACATTCTGTCCATACATCAGCCACACGCCAGCCATACGCGAGCGGTACGCAAGCCATACCCGAGCCATACGGCTGCCATACGGGTGGCTGCCGGCCCATGGCGGGTTAACGCGGCCTCAGCCCATGGGTGAAGATCTGTTTCAACGCGGTCGCTGCGTCGCTGAACCGGCCCTCACCCTCATCGTCCAGCACCGCGCGCACCTGCACGTCGAAATCGGCGTAGTGCTGGGTGGTCGCCCAGATCGCGAAGATCAGGTGATACGGGTGCACCGGCGCGATCTTCCCGCTCCGCGCCCAGCCGCGGAGCACCGCGGCTTTCTCGTCAACAAGCGCCTTCAGCGTGTCACCCAGAATGTCGTTCAGGATTGGCGCGCCGCGCAGCATCTCGGTCGCGAACAGTTTGGATTCGCTGGGAAAATCACGGGCGAGTTCAATCTTGCGCTCGATATAGGCCGAGACTTCGCGCAACGGATCGCCATCGGGATTCAGATCCTGAAGGGGCGCCAGCCAGGCGTCCAGAAGCCCCTCGAGCACCGCCCGGTAGATCGCATCCTTGGTCGGGAAATAGTAGAGCATGTTGGGCTTCGACATGCCCGCCGCCTTGGCGATCGCGTCCACTGTGGCGCCGCGAAACCCATCGTGCGAGAACACATCCAACGCGGCATTTAAGATAAGTTTACGGTTCTCTGTTTGAATGCGGGTCGGTTTGCGGTCTGCCACGCGGTATCTCCACCCTTGGGGTGTTTTCGCTTGACCCCATTTGCCATCCCGGTAGCGTCTTTTTTACCAGTTGGTCAAGAAGATGGGGGATGCCATGGGCGCGCCAGGTGCAAATCTGCAAATCGACGGGCAGCGGCTGTGGGACAGCCTCATGGAGATGGCCAAGATCGGCCCGGGCATCGCCGGGGGGAACAACCGCCAGACGCTGACCGACGATGACGCCAAAGGCCGCGCGCTGTTCCAGTCCTGGTGCGAGGCCGAGGGCTGCTCCATGGGCCTCGACCAGATGGGAAACATGTTCGCCCGGCGCGAGGGGACGGACCCCGATGCGCTGCCGGTCTACGTCGGCTCGCACCTAGATACCCAGCCGACAGGCGGCAAGTATGACGGCGTGCTGGGCGTGCTTGGCGGTCTGGAAATTCTGAGAACCCTCAATCAGTTAGGGATCAAGACCCGCCACCCGATCGTGATCACGAACTGGACGAACGAGGAGGGGACACGGTATGCGCCGCCGATGCTCGCGTCCGGGGTTTTCGCGGGCATCCACACGCAAGACTGGGCCTACGGATTGACCGATGCGGACGGGCTGAAATTCGGCGACGAACTCCAGCGCATTGGCTGGCGCGGCGAGGAAGAGGTCGGCGCCCGCAAGATGCACGCCTTCTTCGAGCTGCACATTGAACAGGGCCCGATCCTCGAGGCCGAGGATGTCGACATCGGCGTGGTCACCCACGGGCAGGGCCTGCGCTGGATCGAATGCACGGTGACAGGGGTCGAGAGTCACACCGGCTCGACGCCCATGCACATGCGCAGGAACGCGGGCCGTGGCCTCGCGCAAATCACTGAGCTGGTTCATGAAATCGCCATGGAGCAGCAGCCCAACGCCGTCAGCGCCATCGGCCATATCGATGTCTATCCGAACTCGCGCAACATCATCCCGGGCAAAACGGTCTTCACGGTCGATTTCCGCTCGCACATTCTCGAGACACTGGAGGGGATGGTCGCGAGGCTCGAGGCCGAGGCGCCGAAGATCTGCGAGGCACTGGGCGTCTCGCTCGAGATGAACGTGGTCGGTGCCTTCGACCCGCCCGCCTTCGACGAGGGCTGCGTCGGTGCGATCCGCGATGCGGCGGAACGGCTCGGATACTCTCACAAAAACATCGTCTCGGGCGCGGGCCATGATGCGTGCTGGATCAACAGCGTCGCCCCGACGGCGATGGTGATGTGCCCGTGCGTCGATGGCCTGTCGCACAACGAGGCCGAAGAAATCACCCCGGAGTGGGCCGAGAAAGGCACGAATGTCCTCTTGCACGCGGTGGTCGAGACAGCGGAAATTATGGAGTGAACTGATGAAGTTAGCGTATGTGTTTGCGATTGGTGCGGTCCTTCTGGCCGGATGCAAGAAGCCGGGGACATCGGTGTCTCAGCAAGCGGCTGAGCCGGGCCCGGTCGGACTGATCGACCAGTGGCAGCTCTGGTATGTCGACAACAATGGCTACACCCGCGAGCAAACTGAGACATCCGATTGGTGGCAGGCCCGCGTCCAGGGCTCGAACGGCACGACGCTGATCGCCGAGTGCAACGGCAATGATCCGACGGCGTTCAACCTCTCGATCGAGCAACGCCAGGGCCGCTTCACCGCCATGACAGCGCCCTTCGCGATCGAGGTTCTGTCCGCACGCTCGGGCTCGTTCTTTCGCGAGGCTTCGTCCGGCGTGGCTGATATCTCCGCGCCGTTTCCGATCGACTATGAGGCCAGCCTTGGCCTCTCCGCCGCCATGCGCAAAGGCAACGAGATCGTCTTCATTTTTCAAGGGGAACAGCCGGTGCGATACTCGCTGCGAGGATCGTCTCGGATCATGAACCAGATGGGTTGTGACCAGATTTGACGGGACCGACTTGCGATCAGGAGGAACGACATGACCAAAGTCATCAAGGGCGGCACGGTCGTCACGGCGGACCGGACTTGGGAGGCCGACGTTCTGATCGAGGGCGAGAAGATTGCAGCGATTGGCGAGAACCTGTCGGGTGACGAGGTCGTCGACGCGACGGACGCCTATGTCATCCCCGGCGGGATCGATCCGCACACCCACCTTGAAATGCCCTTCATGGGCACGACCGCCGCCGAGACGTTCGAGAGCGGCACCTGGGCGGCGGCGACCGGTGGGACAACCATGCTGGTCGACTTCGTGCTGCCGGGCGAGGATGGCTCTCTCCTCACAGCGGTCGACAGTTGGGACGCCAAGTCCAAGGACCAGATTTGCGTCGATATCGGGTATCACTGCGCCATCGTCGACTGGAACGAGCAGATCCACGGCGAGATGGCCGAGGTCGTCAAACGCGGCGTCAACACGTTCAAGCATTTCATGGCCTACAAGGGCGCGCTGATGATCGAGGATGACGAGATGTTCGCGTCCTTCCAACGCTGCGCGGCGCTGGGCGCGATGCCTCTGGTGCATGCCGAGAACGGCGATGTCGTCGCGGCGCTTCAGGAAAAATACATGGCCGAGGGGATCACGGGGCCGGAGGGTCACGCCTTCTCCCGCCCGCCTGAGGTCGAGGGCGAGGCCGCCAATCGCGCGATCATGATCGCCGATGCGGCGGGCGTGCCGCTCTATATCGTCCATGTCTCCTGCGAGCAGGCGCACGAGGCCATCCGCCGGGCCCGGCAGAAGGGCATGCGCGTCTATGGTGAGCCGCTGATCCAGCATCTGGTGCTCGATGAGGGTGAGTATTTCGACAAGGACTGGGAGTATGCCGCCCGCCGCGTGATGTCGCCGCCCTTCCGCGGCAAGGAGCATCAGGACGGCCTGTGGGCTGGTCTGGCGGCTGGCTCGCTGCAGGTGGTCGCGACCGACCACGCCGCCTTCTCGACCGAGCAGAAGCGCATGGGGCTCGCCGGCTTCCCGATGATCCCGAACGGGACGGGCGGGCTCGAGGATCGTATGCCCGTGCTCTGGACCCGCGGGGTCGAGACCGGGCGCTTGACCAAGAACGAGTTCGTCGCCTGCACCTCGACCAATATCGCCAAGATCCTCAACGTCTATCCGAAGAAAGGCGCCATCGTCGAAGGCGCGGATGCGGATGTTGTGGTCTGGGATCCGAAGATCACCAAGACCATCTCGAACACGTTATAGTCGATGATCGACTTCTGCGTCGTGGCCGAGATGGTC
>JBCBOR010000061.1:0-27379 GCA_039821125.1 Pseudomonadota bacterium | reverse complement strand
CTAGTTTAAATGAAGGAAGAATAGATGTCTCTTTTCGAACTCCCACCACCAAACGTTACCTCTGATCCCGCCGCGCGTGAGCGCCTTGGACAAGGATATCTTGCGCTACGCCAATGGCTAGGCCGGATTGGTCTCGCCCTGCCCATAGCTCTGGTCGTTTTTCGGATATGGGATGGAGGAGAAACCGAACTCCGAACCTCGATCAGCGCATATTACTACAGCGCAATGCGTGATGTATTCGTGGGCGCACTGATCGCCATCGGATTGTTCTTGATCACCTATCGCGGCAATACGTGGTGGGAGTGGCTCATCGCGACGATTTCGGGCGTTGGCGCAATAGGCGTCGCCCTGCTCCCAACCGCGCGGCAATGCAAGGAGGCCGACAAGACCGTGTTTTTCGCGGAGCACTGCGGGCTCTATAAACACAATGGAACAGAGACCGCTCAACCCGACTACTTTTTCTGGCAAGACACCGCCGACTACCAGGTCAGCTCTGGATTCTTTTCCGTATCGACACTGCACTTTGCATCGGCAGCGGTGTTCCTACTCGGCGTCGCTGCATTGGCGTATTGGGCCTTTGTCATAACATCAGACACCGGAGTGAGCGATCCCGACGAGAAAACCCGGCGCAATGTCTTCTACCGACGCTGCGCCATCATCATCGTCGGATGCATCGCCGCGATCGGTTTCGACAGTTTGATGAACTGGCTGGAGGTCTGGAATTCAGATCCGCTGAAACCGGTGTTCTGGCTGGAATGCTTCGCCGTTTGGGCGTTCGCTGCCGCGTGGCTGCAAAAAGGCGAAAACGAGAGCCTGAACTGGGCTGCATCCAAACTGAAAAGAAAAACGTAGCGCGCAGTGTGAACCCACCAGATTGTCTGACGTCTACTCTGCGCACAGGTCGGAGCAGACGTCAGCCCGCGCCTAAGCGCCCCGATCTCCGTAAAGAACCTTCGCCCGGTCCTCGAACGCCCTTACGATCCGGCGCATGGCTTCGTTGAACACGACACCGATGATCGCCTGCAGAGTCCGGGACTTGAACTCGAAATCGACGAAAAAATCGACCTCGCACGACGTCTCGTCCACCGGCACGAAATGCCAGTGATTGTTCAGATATTTGAACGGTCCGTCGAGATAGCTGACGTCGATCTTCTTGTCTTCGGGGTGCAGGATCACCCGGCTGCCGAAGCGCTCGCGGAAGACCTTGAACGAGATGATGAGATCCGCATCGATGATCTCGCCGCCTTCCCCGTCCGGGCGCGTGCCACGGATGCGGGCGCCGGAACACCAAGGCAGGAATTCGGGATAGGCCGAGATGTCCGCGATCAGGGCATACATCTCGTCGGCGCTGTAGGGCATGCGCCGTTTTTCGGCATGGGTCGGCATCGGGGCGATCGCACCCTTTCGGCGGTTTACGTTGCTGGGCGCGGCGTCTAGCATCGCCGCCGGTCGTCTGGGAAGGGACCTAATGACGCCTGATTACGAAATCGATACCCTGATCGCGGAGGGCGACATCCGGGCGCGGACAAATGCGCTTGCTGCCGAGATCAATGCGCATTTCGCCGGGACCGAGAAGTTGGTGGTCATCGGACTTCTGCGTGGCTCGTTCATCTTCATCGCCGATCTGGTGCGCCTGCTGGATGTGCCGGTCGAGATCGATTTCATCGAGGCCTCGTCCTATGGCAACGCGACTGAAAGCTCGCGCGAGGTGCGGATTCTGAAGGATCTGCGCGGCACGATCGAGGGGCGCGATGTGCTGGTGGTCGAGGATCTGGTCGATACCGGCCACACACTGCACCGGGTGCTCGAGATCCTGGCGACACGGCGTCCGGCCCGGCTCGAGACCTGTGTGCTGATGTCCAAGCCGTCGCGGCGCGAGGTCAAGGTCGGCGTGCGCTGGATCGGCTTCGAGATCCCCGACCGGTTCGTCGTCGGCTATGGCATCGACTATGCGCAGCGCAACCGGAACCTGCCCTACATCGGCGCGGTGCGGTTTCTGGAGGGGACGACATGACCTTCGCGCTTGCGTCTCGATGGGGGATGCGGTTGGCGCTGACGGCATCACTTGTCGCCCCGATAACGGCCTTGGCCAATGACAGACAGGATACCCGTGTTCTTGTCGTGCGTGAGCGCCATACCGCGAGCCTTCTGGATGGAGCCTTTGCCTTCAAGGTGTTGAAGATCAGGGGGTACTCAATCGATATCCGGGCGGAGGGCGCGCGAACCGTCCTGCGTCTCGGGCAATCGCTTTCGCCGAAAGACGCATCGTGCATCGTGACGTTCGAAGAGATCTCGCCGGAGACGCGGATCGCCCGGTTTGTGACGGATTGTCAGTGACGGGACGCCAGGTGCGAGCAGAAGCGGGGGGCATGTCTGCAAATGAAAAACCTGAGCAGCCTGACCGACGATGATCTTCGCGAAATCGAACGAGACCTCGAGACAAATCCGGCAAACGCGCGTCTCGTGACGCTTCAGGAATTGTCAGACATCTTTGCAGACACAGACCCCGAGATCCTGGGCAGATGCAACGAGATCGTTCGGCGTTGGCCGGAGGTGACGTTGCGCCTCTATTCGTCGATAAGTCTCGACCCGGTCGACTTGGGAAAGCTCAAACATCTGCCTGATGTGTCTCGCATCAAGATCCACTACAATGTGCCGCCGATCAAAGACCTGTCTGTCTTGGCGACGTTGAAGAGCGTCACCGAAGCCGAAATCGAGATAAACGATGCGTTCTCCTTCGATTTCCTCTCGGCATGGCAACGGCTTTCGAAGCTGACCATCGTGCGTGAGGGAAAGACCTCGCGCAAACCCGACTTCTCGGTGATCTCGGATCTACCGAAACTCGAGGATTTTACCTGCATCGGATATCACAACGGCATCGGCGCGATCAGCAAATGTCGCGCGCTGAGGCGGCTTGTTTTGCAGGACACAAAAGTAAAAAGCTGGAATTTTTTGCCTGAGCAACCGCTCGAGTTTCTGAGGCTGAACAAGGTTTCAGGCCCGGAAGAGTTTGACGCCGCGTCGCTGCAAACGCGAGTCAGGGACCTTGAACTGGTGCGGATGGAAAAAATCACGGGCTTCAATTCCCGCAAAGCAATCGGTCCCGTGAAAAACGCCAACGACGATACATTCTTCAGCGTGATCGGTATCGAGTATCTCTCCGAACTGACAGACGATCGCAAGAACGGCCATGACTGGGCTGAGGCCATTGAGAAAATCTTGCCGCCGCCACATGGCATTCACTTCGACCCTGAGGCTGACAGCCTCTCAGTCTTCGGAGCACAGTCGGATCTGGTTGCGTACGTGGCGAAGCTTGCGACCGCATTGGCCGTTCAATACGCGAACGCTTAACGGAGCGCATACAACCGGGCGGCCCGACTGACGTCAGACGCCTGCCAGTTTCTCCTGCCGCGCAGCGCGCAGGCGTTCGAAGTCGTCACCGGCGTGGTAGGATGACCGGGTCAGCGGTGTGGCCGAGACCATCAGGAACCCCTTGGCGAAGGCCGCTTTCTCGTAAGCGGCGAACGCTTCGGGCGTGACGTACTCTGCTACCGCATGGTGCTTCTTGGTCGGCTGAAGGTACTGGCCGATGGTCAGGAAATCGACATCGGCAGCACGCATGTCATCCATGACCTGATGTACGGCCTGACGGTCCTCGCCCAGCCCGACCATGATGCCTGACTTGGTGAACATCGAGGGATCGAGTTCCTTGACCCGCTGGAGCAGACGCAGCGAGTGGAAATACCGCGCGCCGGGGCGGACCTCCGGGTAGAGGCCCGGCACGGTCTCGAGATTGTGGTTGAAGACGTCCGGGCGCGCCTCGACCACATCCTCGAGCGCACTATCCGGGCAGCGCAGGAGATCGGGGGTCAGCACCTCGATCGTTGTCTGGGGTGTCTTGCGCCGGATCGCGCGGATCGTCTGGGCGATATGGGACGCCCCGCCATCGTCCAGATCATCACGGTCAACCGACGTGATCACGACATGGGAGAGGCCGAGTTTCTCGACCGCGTCGGCAACCCGAACCGGCTCGAACGCGTCCAGAGCGTCCGGCTTGCCGGTCGCGACATTGCAGAAGGTGCAACCGCGGGTGCAGATCTCGCCCATGATCATCATGGTGGCATGGCCCTGCGCCCAGCACTCGCCCACATTCGGACAGCCCGCTTCCTGGCAGACGGTGGCAAGCCCGTGTTCCTTGATCACCTCCGCGGTCTGGAAAAACCCTTTCGAGGTCGGCGCCTTGACGCGGATCCAGGGGGGTTTGGCCGGGCTGGGATTGTCAGCACGATGCGCCTTTTCCGGATGGCGCTGGGAACGGTCGGTCAGATCACGCTCGGTCATGAGTGTCACATCAGTTTTGTAAACCCTGACTATAGGGCGGAGTATCGAGGGTGTCAGGGGTCTCAAGGCGTAGAGGATGTTGAGTCGCGTTCGTACCTTATCCGAAGATTGAACCGTCCTGACCACCAAGAATATGCAAACAGAGGGGTCAGTCATGATCAAGTCTATCGCCGTCGCTGCGCTTGGCAGCGTTCTTCTGCTTGGCGCATGTGCCGAGACCGCAACCGAGGCGCCCATCGCCGATCGCAGCAAACCGGCACCAAGCGCAAACATCGCCAGGAATGCCGAAGTATCCGCACGTGGCCTGTTCGCAGGGCAAAGCGATGTGAAGACCTTCGGGTCGGCGAGCCTTGGCAAGACCGGCAATGGCTGGGTCGTGATCCTGAACGAGGATTTTCGCTATGGCGGATCCGAGGCGCCGAAAGTGGGTCTGGGCAACAACGGCTACAAGACGGAACTGGCGGGCCTGAGTTCGTTCAAGGGCCGTCAGGTCTATGCAATCCCCGCCAGCGTCAGTATCGACGAGGTGTCTGAGGTCTGGATCTGGGACGCCGCCGGCAAAAAGGGGACCGGGGTCGCCTCGCTGGTGAAGAACTGATCTGACCTCCTTTTCAAAACAGCGCGGCGCGGTCTGAACCGCGCCGCCGCATGATGTCACGAAATCGCTCTCTGCCCATGACGGCGGAGTGAGCGGCTTTGATTTCCACTCGTGAAGACCAGGCTCCATGGTGCGGCGACATCCAGCCCCTGCGAGGAGACCCACCATGAAATCGTTTATTGCCGCCGGACTGGCGCTGTCCGCTGTTCTGGCGCTTGGCGCTTGTGCGCAAAACGCTGGCGCACCGGCCAAGGCGAAGGGCAGTGTTTTGTCCGCTGCCGTCGCATCACAGGCACAAGTGACCGCCCGAGGCACCTTCACTGGCAAAAGCAACCATGTGACGACCGGGCATGCCTCGATCGGGCGGGTCGACGGAAAATGGGTCGTCATTCTCGAGGACGATTTCACCTTTGACGGCGCCCCTGACCCGCATGTGGCACTCGGCAGCAACGGATATGACAAGAACGCCAAGCTCGCCCTGCTGTCGTCGAACAACGGCAAACAGGTCTACGAGATCCCGGCCTCGCTGGATGTTGGCGATTTCAACGAAGTGTGGATCTGGTGCGTGAAGTTCGCGGTCCCGCTGGGCGTTGCGAAGCTGTCGCTGACATCCTGATTTGAAGGGGTGCCCGGCGTTCTCTCTGCTCAGGACGCCGGAGGCCGCCCGCGCGGCTGATGCGAGAGGGCTCCGACCACCGTTGCGCCAATCAGCAGAGCCGCAGCGCCAAATTCGAGACCGCCAAGCGTCTCGCCAAAGACCACCACGCCGAGGGCCATCATCACCGGCAGTTCGATCCCGCCTGCCAGAGCGGTGCGAACGCGGCCAATCCGTGGGGCCGCGATCAGGTACAGGAAGCTTGGGATCAGCGAGGTTCCGGCTGCGAAGGCCAGGATCATCACCCAGTTGATGTCCTGTGGAATGATCTGGCCCTCGGTGTTGAACCAGGCGACCGGCGCCAGAGCGAGACAAGTGCCCAGCGGGACACAAGCCAATTGCTGAAGCAGATTGAGACGGCCAAGCCAGCCTATCTGTATGGTAAGCGCAAAGCCGAACGCCAGCGGCGCCGACATCGCAAAGACGATGCCGATCAGCGTCAGATCCGCAAAGACCTGGTCAGTCACCGAGATGATCACCGCCACAAGCGCCATGGCTGCCGCCAGAAACCCGCGCGGCCCGGGGATCTCACCCAGCAATGCCCAGGTGAAGATGACCGTGAAGATCGGAAACGACAGATAGATGACCGACGAGGCGGCGACCGTGGTCGCGCCCACCGAAACGACGTATCCGATCCAGCCAAAGCCCATGACCATGCCAGCCAGCATACCCATCAGCGTGGCAATCAGCTTGCCGGATCGCACGGCGATGAAGGGCAGCATCACGACCGCGGTCAGCACATAGCGCAGCAAGGCCGTGGCCGCGGGATCCATGCCCGCGCCGGACAACTCGCGCACAAACAGAGGCACCGTGCCGAACGCCGCAATGGCGATGAGAACAACGAGCAACCAGAAAAACTGTCCCGGACCGTAAGGCGCGTCGCTCATGCGGATCTTCTCTCTGGAAACAGGTCTTCGAGGCCCGCGGCCGAGGCAGCCGCAATCCCTCGTTCCGTAATCAGTCCGGTCACGAGCCGCGCCGGGGTGACGTCGAAGGCCGGGTTGGCCGCAGGGGATCCCGGCGAGACCACCCGTCCGGAGGAGACGTGGCCCTCGGTCAGCACGGTGACGTCCGTGACTTCACGGGCGGCACGTTCTTCAATCGGGATCTCGGCGATGCCGTCACGCACGGTCCAGTCGATGGTCGGCGAGGGCAGGCAGACGTAGAACGGTACGCCATTGTCCGCCGCGGCCAGCGCCTTCAGATAGGTGCCGATCTTGTTGCAGACATCGCCCGTCGCCGTGGTGCGATCCGTGCCAACGAAGCAGATGTCGACCTCGCCGCGCTGCATCAGATGGCCGCCTGCGTTGTCGACAATCACCGTATGCGGCACGCCGTGATTGTGCAGCTCCCACGCGGTGAGGTGTCCACCTTGATTGCGGGGGCGGGTCTCATCGACCCAGACGTGAACATCGATCCCGGCATCATGCGCCTGATAGATCGGCGAGGTCGCGGTGCCCCAGTCACAGGTCGCAAGCCAGCCCGCATTGCAGTGGGTCAGCACGTTGACCCGACCTTTGCGCTCAGCGATCTCGTGCAGCAGGCTCAGACCATGCGCACCGATCGAGCGGTTGATCTCGACATCCTCCTCGACGATCTCAGCCGCGCGGCGATAGGCGGTCTCGGCACGCTCCGCTTCGGCCAGCGGTCTGAGCCGCGCGATCATATCGTCAAGCGCCCATTTGAGGTTGATGGCTGTGGGGCGGGTCTCGAACAGGCGCTCGTATGCACCGCCCAGATTGGCGTCCGAAGAATCGGCCCGCATCGCCAGTGCCATGCCATAGGCAGCCGTTGCCCCGATAAGCGGCGCGCCGCGCACCAGCATCTCACGGATCGCCCGTGCCGCCGCAGCCTCGGTTTCCAGGCGCTCGGTCGCAAACTCAAACGGCAGCCGCGTCTGGTCGATGATTTCCACCGCCCAACCGTTGTCGGCCAACCAGATCGGTCGCCAGGCTTTGCCGTCAATCCGCATGAATGCTCCCCAACGTCTTGAAGTTAATATGAAGTATTCGGACGCGACAGGCCAGCCAATCTTCGCGAATCCGGCAATCCAGAGCGTTCTGCAACTTATGCGCGATCCTTGCGCAGCCTCGTTCGCGCATGATTGTCTCCGGTCTCAGAGTGTTTTCCCCAAGGATCTTTGGCCGGAAAACAGCTATCACAGCCGCGGGACTGTTCCACTTTCCGGGTTGGGAGCGCCCGGTGGGTCTGTTTTTGCCCGATAGCACAAGCGTATGCCGCCGTTACTTGTATCTAAGGCGCTGTGTTCGCAGCCGTCGCGGTCAGGGTCCGATGTGCATGTCGCAAGACATCGCACAGTTCCGGCACCCAATCGGGCGTGGTCGCCGACAAACGGCGCACAAGGCCAATCGTCCGACTCGGCTCTGGCGCTGCGAAGGGCGTCAGGATCAGACCGCGTCCCTCGACCGGGACCGCCATCTCCGGCAGCAGCGTAATGCCATAGCCATCCGCGACCAGCCGTGACAGCGTCGTCAGCGAAGCGGCCCCCAGCGCTGTGCGTCCGCGCCGCGTATTGCACACCGCCAGCGCCTGATCGGCGAGACAATGCCCTTCATCCAGCAGAAGCAGTCGATCCGCGGCCACGTCCTCTGGCTGCAGCGCGCCTGGCGGCGGTTCATCGCGCGAGGACGCCAGGAGGAACCGGTCCTCGAACAAGGGATCCGCCGCGAAGTCCCCCGACACCGGCAGCGCAACCACCGCCGCATCGACATCACCATCGCCAAGGGCGGCCAACAGGCGTTCGGTGACAGCTTCCATAACCGTCAGTTCCAGCCCGCGCCCCCCGATCAGCGGCAGGAGATGCGGCAGCAGATAGGGCGCCACGGTCGGAATCAGCCCCAGTCGCAGCGGTCCGGACAAACCTGCAGTGCGCCGCGCGGTCTCTTCGAGATCACGGACTGCCCCGAGGATCGCTCGCGCCCGTTCGACAACCGCAACGCCGCTGCGGGTCAGACGAATCTCGCGGCCCCGTTCCACCAGTTGCAAACCAAGCTCGGCCTCAAGCTCCTTGATCTGCTGACTGAGCGCGGGTTGCGAGATCGCAACACGTTCCGCAGCCCGGCCAAAATGCCCCGTATCCGCAAGAGCGACGAGATAGGAAAGATTGCGCAGCGTGACGGCCATGGTCCGCTCTTCCTGCCCGACGGGCCGGGGATGGGCAAGCGGGTTGGCGCGCATCCTTTATCCCGCACTTGGACAGTCCGCATTTGACAGGAAGCGCCGGGACAGTAACGTCCGGGACATGAACCTCTACAGCCTTCTTCAGCAACGCGGCCGCCCGGTGCGGGTCGGCCTGATCGGAGCCGGCAAGTTCGGCGCCATGTTTCTCAACCAGGTCCCACGGACACCCGGGCTCGAGGTCGCAGCGATCGCGGATCTTTCGACCGACCGTATTTTTGACGCGCTTGGATCGGTCGGGTGGCCGGTCGACGCCTACGAGCGGATCGTCGTGCTGGATAACGGTCACGATCTTTGCGCACACCCGGATGTCGAGGTCGTCATAGACGCCACAGGTCATCCGGAGGCAGGGCTGCTGCATGCGCGCGCGGCAATCCGCAACACCAAGCATGTGGTGATGGTCAATGTCGAAGCGGATGTGCTGGCTGGCCCTCTTGTCGCCGAGGAAGCACGCGAAGCGGGTGTCGTCTACTCCATGGCCTATGGCGATCAGCCCGCACTGGTGGCGGAGATGGTTGATTGGGCCCGCGCCTGCGGCTTCCCCGTGGTCGCAGCCGGCAAGGGCACGCGCTATCTGCCGGGATACCACCAATCGACGCCGGAGACCGTATGGGACCATTTCATGATGGATCCGGCGAAGGCAAAGGACGACGGGCTGAACCCACAGATGTTCAACTCCTTTGTGGATGGCACGAAATCGGCCATCGAGATGGCGGCGATTGCGAATGCCTGCGACCTCGCGGCGCCGCAGGCCGGTCTCTCGTTCCCGCCTTGCGGTGTGCATGACCTGCCCCATGTGCTGCGTCCGCGCACCGCTGGCGGGATGCTGGAAGGCAATGGCATGGTCGAAGTGATTGCCTGTGACGAGCGCGACGGACGAACCGTGCCAAACCATATCCGGCAAGGCGTCTATGTCGTGATCGAGGGCGCTGATGACTACGCTCAGATGTGCTTTCAGCAATATGGCGTGACCACGGACAGGTCTGGGCGATACGCAGCGCTCTATCGCCCGTTCCACCTGATCGGGCTGGAACTGGGCATCTCGGTTCTCAGCGCGGCCTTGCGCGGCGAGCCCACCGGTCACTCCCGTGCGTTCAAGGCGGATGTGATGGCGACCGCGAAGCGTGATCTGGCCGCAGGTGAGGTCCTCGATGGCGAAGGCGGGTACTGTGTCTATGGCAAGATCGCTCCATCCGAGATCTCGCTTGGCTCTGGCGCGTTGCCGATCGGCCTCGCCCATGGGGTCTCACTGACGCGCCCCGTCGCCGCCGGGGAGATCGTGCGATGGGACGATGTCGAGATCGCCCCGGCCAGGCCTGCGGTACAGATCCGCCGCGCCATGGAGCAACGCTTCGCCCCGTCGATCTGATGGCTCAAAGCGCCGCGTCAACGCCGCACGTATGACATCACCCCGCCCGCGGCGCTTGGCAATGTCGCGCAGTTGTAAACGGCCCGTGTGGCTCGCCACACGCGCAACACCAACCGAGCGCCGCGGGTGCAACACCTCCAACAGCGCGGCCTCGACGCGGCGCCTTGGCCAGGGACTGCACAAGCGTTAGCCTGCCACCCCACCCGGCAAACACGAGGCAGACATGTTTCACCCTTTCGAACTCGAGCAGTACATGTCCGAACAGGAAGAAGGCGTGACGTATCACTTTGCGGAAAGCGGTGTTCATCCGCTGACCTTGGCCGAGTTTCTGGACCTTGCCGGAAGGCCGATCGACACCCTTGGCGACATCCTGATCAACTACCCGGAGGTTCGCGGCACCGAGGCCCTGCGTGCCCGCATCGCCTCGCTCTATCCCGGCGCCAATGCGGAAAATGTCCTGGTGACTGTGGGAGCGTCCGAGGCCAATCAGATCATCGCACAGACCCTTCTGGCGCCCGGCGATACGGTCCTAACGCTCAGCCCGACCTACCGCCAGCTTGTCGGGAACGCCAAGAACCTTGGCGCCACCGTGGTACCGGTTCCCCTCGTCGAAGACCGGGGATGGGCGCTCGATACAGAGGCCTTGGCCGCAGTATTGGACGCCAAGATGATTGCAGTCGTCAACCCGCATAACCCGACCGGGCACATCTTGGATGACACCGAGCGCACGGCACTCATCTCGGCGGCCCAACGCACAGGAGCGTGGATCGTCGCAGACGAAGTCTATGCCGGGACCGAACGCGGCGACGCACCGGAGACACCGTCTTTCTGGGGCACCCATGACCGGGTCATCGTGGTCAATTCGATGAGCAAGGCCTACGGCTTGCCCGGACTGCGGCTCGGGTGGATCGTGGCCCCGCAGGACATGATCACCCACCTCTGGCGCCGCCACGAGTATGCAACGATCTCTGCAACCATGCTCTCGATGCACCTTGCTGACATGGCTCTTGCGCCGGAGACACGCCCAAAGCTCATCGCGCGTGCGCGCCGCCTGATCGATCGGGGCTTCGACCAGTTGACCGAGGGCTTGTCCCGGCTCCAGGGCACATTTTCGGTTGTTCCACCGCAAGCTTCCGCCATGTCGTTCGTAAAGTTCACGCTTCCAATCGGGTCCATGGATCTCGCACTGCGCCTGAAAGCAGAACAGGATCTCCTGGTCGTCCCGGGACAGGTCTTTGGCCTGGACGATCACTTCCGGTTTTCATCCGCCCTGCCAGAGGCCCATCTTGCCGAGGGACTGGACCGGTTGAACCGCTTCGCCGCTGATCTCCTGGCCTGACCGACCCCTCGCCGCGGACACAAACGCCATAGGCCGACTTCTCAGCGCATCAGCCGCAACCGGGTGCCCGCTCCCCGGTCCAGCCCGGAGGGCGACGGACCGGGGGAATGGAGTGCCCCGCCCTTCAGGGCGGGGCGCCGCTTGACCCGTGGGCGGTGCGCGGCTAACTCCGCGCCATGCCAGATAGCATTCACATCATTGGTGGCGGTATGGCCGGATCCGAGGCTGCGTGGGCCGCGGCCTCTCTCGGCGTGCCCGTGGTCCTGCACGAGATGCGGCCCGGTCGCGGCACCGATGCACACCAGACCGATGGGCTTGCCGAGCTTGTCTGCTCGAACTCGTTCCGATCGGATGACGACGAAACCAACGCCGTTGGCCTGCTGCATTGGGAGATGCGCCAACTCGGCTCGATCATGATGTCCGCGGCGCGCCCGGCCGCTGTTCCTGCGGGCGGCGCGCTGGCAGTGGATCGCGATGTGTTCTCCGGTGAGGTCACCCGTCGTCTCAACGACAATCCTCTGATCACCATCGAGCGCGGCGAGATAACCGCCCTGCCCCCTGCGGACTGGTCCAGCGTGATCATTGCCACCGGACCGCTGACATCGCCTGCCCTGGCGGACGCCATTCGCACCCTGACCGGCGAGGACAGCCTCGCCTTCTTCGACGCCATCGCCCCCATCGTCTATGCTGACAGCGTTGATATGAGCAAAGCCTGGTTCCAGTCGCGCTATGACAAGGGCGAGACGGAGGAGGAGCGCACAGCCTATCTCAACTGCCCCATGAACCGCGACCAGTACGAAGCCTTCATCGATGCGCTGCTCGCCGCGGAGAAGACGGCTTTCAAGGAGTGGGAGGGCACGCCCTATTTCGAAGGCTGCCTGCCGATCGAGGTCATGGCCGAGCGGGGCCGCGAGACCCTGCGCTTTGGCCCGCTGAAACCCGTTGGCCTGACCGATCCCCATCAGCCTGAAAAACCTTATGCGGTCGTCCAGCTTCGCCGGGATAACGCATTGGGGACGCTCTACAATCTTGTCGGCTTCCAGACCAAGATGAAATATGGCGAGCAGGCCCGCGTGCTCGGCCTGATCCCCGGTCTCGAGAGCGCACGCTTCGCCCGCCTGGGCGGCATCCATCGCAACACGTTTCTGAACTCGCCCCGGTTGCTAGACCCGGTTATGCGCCTGGCAGCGCAACCTCGCCTGCGCTTTGCCGGGCAGATCACCGGGGTTGAGGGGTATGTGGAATCCGGAGCCATGGGCATGCTGGCCGGGCGCTTCGCTGCCCTCGAACGGTTGGGACAAGCCCCGACGCCACCGCCGCCGGACACGGCCATGGGCGCTTTGCTCACACACATTACGGGCGGGGCGGAGGCCGAGACCTTCCAGCCGATGAATGTCAATTTCGGTCTCTTCCCGCCTCTGACCAATGCTCGGGGCGGGAGACGTGGCAAACAGGACCGCAAACGGGCCTACACGGAGCGAGCAAAGGCGGCGCTGAGAGACTGGCTGGCCGCCAATACCCTCAACGCCGCCTGAGGCCCCCACCTCTATTCCATGAACAGCATCAAGTAATCCGAGTTCACATTCACGCGCTGTTCGTCTTGATCAAAATCGTCCGGCCTGAATTCTGTCTCACCCTGATCAAAAATGCTCTGATCCAGAGAGTTGACGTGGTTGAGGACCCAATCCTCGGACTTCTCCGTGTCGCGCATGGGGCTCTCCTATTTTGCAAAAAACATCGTCCGTACCATCAATAGGTGCAATGATCGGGCCAAATTGCCGCCTTGGCTGTGACAAAACTCTCATTTTGCAACAAGAGCTGACCTTCAAAACGGGTTACGTTACGTAAATCACTGCATTTTTCGACTTGCGACGGAGAGGCCTTGCCATCCGGACCGGCTCTGGTTTTGATGAAATGCGCTAGGAGATCCGATGAGCAGCTATCTCGACAAAGCCTATGATTTGCAAAATGCAAAAGCGACTCGCGATTTTTACGACGATTGGGCGGCGAGCTACAATGCGGAAATCGCCGAGAACGGCTATGCCACGCCAACCCGGTGCGCCGCGGCGCTTGCGGCCGTTGTCGACCTCTCGGCGGCTGTGCTGGACATCGGGTGCGGCACAGGTCTCAGCGGCCTCGCGCTGCGCGTCGCGGGGTTCACAACCATCGACGGGACCGACCTGTCGCCTGAGATGCTGGCCCGTGCCGCCGAGCGTGATGGTGTCTACCGCCATCTCTTTCTCGGTGATGCGAACACACCGCTCCCGGTGGAGCCCGGTGCCTACGCCGCCGCCACGGCGGTCGGCGTGATCAATCCCGGCCACGCACCGCCCGAAACGATCGATGCCGTTCTCGCGATCCTCCCGCCCGGTGGATGTTTCGCATTTTCGCTGAACGAACACGCCTTTGCCGAACCACCCTTCCCGGCCAAGGTCGAAGCGGTGCTTGCCGCCGGTACGGCCAACTGCCTGCACAGGGCACACGGCCCGCACCTGCCAGGCATCGGTCTCGAGGCGACGGTCTACGTCGTGCAGAAATCATGAGCGGCAACGGCGTCAAACGGGGGCTGGACACCGTGTACGAATTGAACTCAGCCGACGAGGCACAGGCCTTCTACGATGGCTGGGCCGCACGTTATGATGTCGAGTTGATCGATAGCGGCTACATCACCCCAACGCGCTGTGCTGAGGCCTTGGCCGCCCATGCATCCTTGCCGTGGGCACCGTTGATCGAGTTCGGCTGCGGCACCGGCCTCGGCGGCGAGGCGCTGCGCGCAGCCGGGTTTGAGTGTATCGACGGCACCGATATCGCCGAGGAGATGCTGGCCAAGGCACGCGCCAAGGACCTCTACCGCGAGCTTTCGATCCTGGATCTGACGGGTCCGATCGGGATCGAGCCCGGCACCTATCAGAACGCCGCTGCGATCGGCGTGATCAATCCCGCGCACATGCCCGCGACGGTGCTGGACGAGATGATCTCGGTGCTGCCGGCAGGCGGTTGTCTCGTCTATTCCCTCAACGACAAGGCCGCTGCGGATCGCTCGGTCGAAACGCGGCTTTTCGAGCTGGTAGAGCACATGGTGGTCGAACTCGTCTTCAAGGAACACGGCCCCCACATTCCTGAGATCGATCTCTTTGGGACCGTCTACGTCGTCAGGAAACGCTGAGCCCGCGCCATGGCGCACTGCGGCATAGCGGGACAGATATGACGCGCGAGACAGCCGCGACACTGCTCCTCTACATCGCCGCGGTTCTGGTCTGGGGGACGACCTGGATCATGATGAAGTATCAGCTGGGAGAGGTCGCACCCGCGGCCTCTCTGACCTACCGCTACCTTGCCGCCGGATCGCTGATCCTTGCGGGCGCTGCACTTGTCGGCAAGCGGGTCCGGTTGACGCGCACCGAGCATGGCTGGTGTGCGCTTCAGGGCCTTTGCATGTTCTCGGTGAACTACTGGCTGACCTATCTTGCGGCAGCGCATCTGACCACGGGCATTGTCTCGGTCTTCTTCGCAGGTGCCGCCGCCGTGACCATGGTGATGAGCGCTGCTCTGACCCGTCGCCTGCCATCACTGCGCGCCATCATCGGTGCGATGTTGGGGATCGCGGGTATTGCGCTGGTCTTCTGGCCCGAAGTTGCGGAGGTCGCGCACGACGGACCCGAGATCTGGGCCGGTGCCATTGTGGTCGTCAGCGTTACGTTGTTCTCCGCTGGCGGGCTGATCGGCGCGCGCAATCTGGCGTCAGGCCAGCCACGCTACGGCACGATTGGCTGGGGCATGCTTTATGGTGGCATGATCATGGCCGTGCTGACCTTGGCACGGGGCGAGACGTTCGGATTTTCTCTCACGCCTGCCTACATATGGTCGCTGCTCTGGCTCACGCTGCTCGGATCGGGCGCGGTGTTCGTGCTCTACTTCGCAGTCATCGAGCGGATCGGCGCCGAAAAAGCCTCCTATGCAACCGTCATGTTCCCGCTGGTCGCCCTTGTCGTCTCGACCTTTGCCGAGGGATACACGTGGCCCGGTCTTGCGTTGATCGGCGTGCCCCTTGCCCTGATCGGCAACGGTCTCGTGCTGTGGCAGGGACGTTCGCGCTAGTGGCTGCTACCAACGTCCCATCGCCATGCGCCACGCGAGCCTGAGCCCCTCGAAGGGCCGGTCCGCATGATCAAGATCATCCAGAACGAAATCAGGGTTGCTCACGAGGCGAAGCACCCGCTCTGCCCGCGCGAGCGGCAGGAGAGCGGGACGTATCCTCGGGTCATGCAGTCGCGCCTCGCCGCGTGCCCAGCCGAGTTCTTCCAGGCCTTCCTCAGCCAAAGCCGCGAACCTCGCTCGGATCGGCTCACTCAACTGCCTTCGCGCAAGCAGGGACCACCCCTCTCCTGCCATGTGCCCATCGAGCGGGGCCTCGCCTGCCGCGGCCATGGCGGGCGCATTGCGAACCACGTACGCCGCGGACAAAACATAGCTGCAAAGCGGCGGCGAAGCGTACTCCTTCAAAGCTTTCGGCTGAGCCAGCACGGCAGCCGCTGCCCACACCAGCGACTGGAAGCGAAACTTGTGCCAGGTGAAATACCCGTCCGCCTCAAGGGGCCGGTCCAGTTCAGCCTCACGCGACCGGACCATGCTCTCAAGATCGACGGGATCGAGCACACCGTCCCGGACCAGCGTGACCAGCGGTGCGGCAACCTCGTGGGCCTTCGGCGCATGGCCCTCCTGCGCTTCGGTCAGCACATCGCGCCACCACTGCAATCGCATCCGCGGGATCAGGCTCTCCTTCGAGGCGCGCACCGCCCTGCTCAATTCGCAATCGAATGCATAGAGCACCATCAAACGCGACCGCGCTGGCTCAGGTGCGAACAACGCCGTTGCACGGAGGTGCGGGTCATCGCGCGCAACAAGTGCCGCGCAGGCCTCGGTCATCGCGCCCCCCGGCGGGCCGGCGCGCGGGTGGGTGGGCTCTTGATCCGGCGAGGCCCAAAGGACGCCGACAGGGGCGCGCTGGCCCGCCCAGCCCTCATGGCGCCGTCATCCCGGCCCGCAAGAGACAGGTGAGCACCGCATCTTCCAGCGCTTGAAAGCTTGCGTCCACAATATTGGCCGAGACTCCGACGGTCGAGAAAACACCGCCCGCCCCGTCGGTCGAATCGATCAGGACCCGTGTCACCGCCTCAGTTCCGCCATTCAGGATCCGCACCTTGAAATCGACCAGCTTCAACCCGTCGATCGCCCCCTGATAGGGCCCCAGATCCTTGAACAGCGCCCGGCTGAGCGCGTTCACCGGCCCCTGGTCCGATTTGGTCACCGGATCCTGGCTTTCCGAGGCCGAAATCATCCGCTCCGCACCGATATGCACCACGACCAGCGCCTCCGAGACCGTGACCTGCTCACCCATCGCATTCAGGCGCCGCTCGACCGAGACCCGGTAGCGTTCGACATCGAAGAATGTCGGCAAAAGACCGAGTGTCCGGCGGGCCAGCACCTCGAACGACGCCCCGGCGCTGTCGTAGGAAAAGCCGAGATCCTCGCGTTCCTTCACCAGCGCCAGCAAAGGCCCGAGCCGTGGATCGTCCTTGGCGACCTCGATCCCGGCCTTGCCCAGCCGGTCGATCAGGTTGGACCGCCCGGCCTGGTTGGACATCGGGATGATGCGCTGGTTGCCCACAGCTTCGGGCGGGACATGCTCGTAGGTCGTCGGGTCTTTCACGATGGCCGAGGCATGCAGCCCGGCCTTGTGCGCAAACGCTGCCGCGCCGACATAGGCCGCATGGCGATCGGGGACACGGTTCAGAATCTCGTCCAGCATCAGCGATGCGGCGCGCAGCTTCGGCAAGGCGTCCGGCGCAATCCCTGTTTCGTAGGCTCCCGCATACAGTGGCTTCAGCAGCAGTGTCGGGATGATCGAGGTCAGGTTGGCATTGCCGCAGCGCTCGCCCAGCCCGTTCAGCGTGCCCTGGATCTGCCGGGCGCCCGCCTCGACTGCAGCCAATGATCCTGCCACCGCCTGCTCGGTGTCGTTGTGGGTGTGAATGCCGACCTGGGTACCGGGGATCTTCTCGCAGACCTGAGAGACGATGGCACCGATCTCCAGCGGCAGGGTCCCGCCGTTGGTATCGCAGAGCACGACCCAGCGCGCGCCGCCCTCCAGCGCCGCCTCGAGACATGCCATGGCGTAGTCGGTATTCGCCTTCCAGCCGTCGAAGAAATGCTCGGCGTCGAAGATTGCCTCGCGGCCGAGGTTCGTGATGTGCTGCATCGAGGCGCGGATATTCTCGATGTTTTCGTCCAGCGTGATGCCCAGCGCAGTCTCGACATGGAAATCGTGGGACTTGCCGACAAGACAGACCGTTTCGGTGCCCGCGTTGATGACCTCGGCCAGCACCTCGTCATTGGCCGCCGAGCGCCCGGCCCGCTTGGTCATCCCGAAGGCGAGGAATCTGGCGTGACCGAGGCTTGGGGCCTGGGCGAAGAAGTCGCTATCCGTCGGATTGGCACCCGGCCAGCCCCCTTCGACATAGTCGAGACCGAGATCGTCCAGCGCCCTCGCAATCTTGATCTTGTCCTCGACCGAGAAGTCGACGCCTTGTGTCTGCTGGCCATCCCGCAGGGTCGTATCGAAAAGGTAGAGGCGTTCCTTCGTCATCGCGCGGGCCTCCGCGTCGTTGCAGAGGTATTTTTGGCAAGATGAATGGGGTGGCGGCGGTGCGAGGCTGGAGAGGTCATTTCAACGCCTCCAGCTTGGTGGGATCGAAGTCGGGGGACAGTTCCCAGATCGCACCTTGCGCAGTGTCCTTTACGATCACGCCAGCCGCAGCGAAACCGTCCCGAATCTCATCTGCCCGCGCGAAGTCTCTCGACTTGCGTGCAGTAGTACGTTCCTCCAACAGCTGAGCTATCAAATCTTCGCTTTTCGGATCATCATTGCCGAGTAGGATTGCCCGCAGGCTCGTCTGGTACTGCGGATCGAACCAGCGTTTGTGGTTCAGGCCAATGAAGTCCACCGAGTTTGCAAGCGCTCTGGAGGCATGAGCGTCTCCAGACCGCGCCGACTTGGCAAGTGCGTGTAGCCGCGCAAAGGCGAGTGGCATGTTCAGGTCATCTGCAAGAGCTGCGAGAAACTCTGCATCGACTGCTTGATCTGACGATGAAGAAACTTCGTCTCTATGAGCGTCGATTGCACGGTGCCAAGTTAAGATTGCCTTCTTGGTCTGCTCCACAATCTGTTCGTTCCAATCCAAAGGCTGCCGATATTGGGCAGAGAGCAGCACTAGCTTGATGACGTCGCCCGCTAGCCCTTCATCCAGCAAGTCGCGGACGGTGAAGAAGTTGCCGAGGGATTTCGACATCTTCTCGCCCTCGACGCGGAGCATCTCGTTGTGCAACCACCAGTTCGCCATGCGGTCGGTGCCGTGGACGCAGCAGGACTGTGCGAGTTCGTTCTCATGATGCGGGAACTGCAGGTCAATGCCGCCGGCGTGGATGTCGAACACCTCGCCCAGCAGATCCTTGGCCATGGCCGAGCACTCGATATGCCAACCGGGGCGTCCGCGGCCCCAGGGGCTGTCCCAGCCCGGTTGCTCATCGGTCGAGGGTTTCCAGATCACGAAGTCCATTGGATTCTTCTTGTAGGGCGCGACCTCGACCCGGGCGCCCGCGATCATGTCATCAACCGAGCGACCCGAAAGACGACCGTAATTCTCGTACGCCTCGACCGAGAACAGCACGTGGCCCTCGGCCGCGTAGGCGAACCCCTTGTCGATCAGCGCCTGGCTCATCGCGACCATGGGCGGGATGTACTCGGTGCAGCGCGGCTCGTGGTCGGGGCGGAGCGCGCCGAGCGCATCCATATCCTCGTGATACCAGCCGATGGTCTCGTCGGTGACACGGCGCGTGGCCTCCTCGAGGGTCTCGCCCGGCCGCTGCACCGCCACTGCCTTGTCGATGATCTTGTCGTCCACATCGGTGAAGTTGCGCACATAGGTGACGTGCTCAGCCCCGTAGACATGGCGGAGTAGCCGGTAGAGCACGTCGAACACCACCACAGGGCGCGCATTGCCGATATGCGCCCGGTCATAAACGGTCGGCCCGCAGGCATACATCCGCACGTTTTTAGGGTCGATGGGGGTGAAGACCTCCTTCGACCGGGTGCGGGTGTTGTAGAGCTTGATCTCGGGGATCGTGGGGCTCGATGTCATAGCGTCCTCGCGCGGTGGGGCCGCGGCGGGCTAGCATGTCAGGTTCGGGATGGAAACAGGAACAACCGCCGCGGACATATGTCAGCGGGTAATGCAGATCTCACAGATGATCGCAGCGATGTTCATGCAGAGCAGGTACACTTTGTGACACGCGCCAGTCAAGACGCCGTCACCAGGTAGTTGTAGCGCCTCAAAATACACGCCATAGTGGTAACATTAACGCTGAAAGCAATTCGGAGCAAACGATGTCGTCAGATCCGCTTAGCGGACCATCCGCATATGGAAGCATATATGAACAAGCCCGCGCGGTGGCAGAAGCAGCCTTCGCCGACATGCCGGACATCAGTGCCAGCACCGTGTGTGCTGTCGGGGTTAAGCTCGCCCCAGGCCGCCAAGTCGAACACGTTTTTTCCGGGAGAGACGGGTACAAACAGGTTACAGACAGGGTTCGCACAGATGACAGCAAGAGCGAGACCCGGGCCGCGCAGCGCAGAATCACTGACACACTTACCAGCTTTCTCACCGATGAGGACGGCGGCGGCTTCACACCCGGCCAAGTGACGGGCCGCGAGGCGGCCTATGCTCTGCATGAGCGCGGCGCAATGAATTGCGCCGAGCCCAAGCTGCTCTACATCATCAGAAATCATCTCAGCGAAGATGTCGGGAACTGGGCCGTCATCCCGTTCTATATGGAAGATGGTACGACCTTGATGTATTCGCCGCCGTGCCGGAACTGCCGCCGTTGGGTGTACAAGACTTTCCACAGTCAGACGCAGTCTGTTGCCACTAACCGGGGTCCCGGCGACTGGAACGACGGCGCCATCTTCAGCGATTAGAAGCTGCAGCGATCAAGGCTTTTGCAACAAAGGCATCAATGCGCCCATATCTGGGCCATGATCACGCCCCGTTAACGCGCGGCGCAGCGGTTGGAAAAGGCCGCGGCCTTTGCGACCTGTCGCCTCTTTGACGGCCCTGGTCCACGTTCCCCAGGTTTCGCCATCCCACGGGCGGGGCGGGAGGAGCGGCATTGCCACGTCGACGAAATCGCGATCGTCGTCCGCGATCACAGGCTCGGTCCCGTTTGCGAGCAGGTCGAGCCAAACGGACACCTCATCCATACCGTCGAGATTAGGGCCGATCGCCGCCCAGAACGCCTCTGCGATGTCGTTTGGGACACCGGCGTCAGCCAGCCGAGCTGCAACCTGATCAAAAGGCATCGCCCGCAGGGTCTTGGCCGAGTGGAGCCGCAGCTCCTCGGGGTCGAACTTCGTCGGCGCCATGCCGAAATCGCCAATCTCGAAGGCCGCAATCATCTCGGCCAGATCGGTCACGACCTCGACAGGTTTGGACGCACCAAGCCGCGCCATCATGGACACCAGGGCAACAGGCTCGATCCCGGCAGCCGCCAGGTCTTTCAGCGCGAGCGTGCCGAGGCGTTTCGACAGGGCCTCCCCCTCGGCCCCGGTCAGCAGCGAGTGATGGGCGAAGGCCGGTGCCTCACCGCCAAGCGCGCGGAAGATCTGGATCTGCGCGCCAGAATTTGTCACGTGGTCGGCACCGCGAACGACATGGGTCACGCCCATTTCGATATCGTCGACGACCGAGGCGAGCGTGTAGAGCAACTGTCCATCAGCCCGGAACAGCACCGGGTCGGACAGGGATGCGGCGTCGATCTTCTGATCGCCCCGGATCAGATCGGTAAAACGCACCTCCTCGCGGTCCAGCAGAAAGCGCCAGTGCGGATCGCGCTCGGCGGCCAGCTTCGCCCGATCCTCGTCCGACAGGGCCAGTGCCGCGCGGTCATAGACCGGCGGGCGCCCGCCAGCCAGCTGCGCCTTGCGCTTGAGGTCCAGCTCCAACGGCGTCTCGTAGCATGCGTAAAGCCGCCCCTCGGCCCGCAACCGCTCCGCTGCCATCTGATAGCGATCGAACCTGTCGGACTGTTTCTCCTCGCGATCCCAGGTCAGGCCGAGCCATTCCAGATCGCGCCGGATCTGGTCGGCGAAAGCATCCGTGGAGCGCTCGGGGTCCGTGTCGTCGATACGCAGGATGAACGTACCGCCCGCCTGGCGCGCCAGCATCCAGTTCAGAACAGCGGTGCGCAGGTTGCCGACATGCAGGAAGCCGGTGGGTGATGGGGCGAAACGGGTCGTGACGGTCATCTGGATCTCGCGGGTTCAGGATCTCGGCGCTTCGAACAGCGCAACGAGCGCGGCATAGGCCGCTTCGGGCTGATTGTCGACCGCGTAGGTGGGGATCGAGAGCGCATCCACGCTGATCTCCTCATCCCCGACGAGCCACGACAGCCCGATGATCGAACGCCGCCGGACCGGCGCCCTGAGATGAAGGTATACCATGCGCGAGGGCTGCGGCGGATCGAGTTCGAGGCTGGATACGGCGCCCCACGGAATGGGACCGTAGACCTTCGAGGCATCGCGGTAGATGACGCCGGCCCGATCCGCGACCAGTGAGGGACCGGAGAAGTAGCTCCCCCTGATATGAGCGATGGCCAACGCCAGCATCAGGGCGCTAACGGTGGCTTTCAGCACCACCACCCAAGTCTCGGGCCCGAGATCCCAAATCGCAAGAAACCAGATCAGCCCGCCGGTGAAGACCGCCCAGACAAAGATCGTCACTCCGATGATGAGACGTGATGGCCAGAACTCGACCTTTCCCACCGGGTCGGCCGGTCCGGTCATTTGATGATCTCACCTTTAAAATCATCCAGTGCTTTGGGCGCGTGATCCTTGAAGGCCTGCAACACGTCGAGCAGATCGCCCTCGACAAAGGGATGCAGGATGCAGAGCGGCGGGCGGCCGTGGAAGGTGTTCAGGAAGATCTCGAACCTTTGCGAGGGGGGAAGGTCGCGGATCAGGCTCTCATCTGCCAGCGCGATCCCGACCCAGCGGGCCTGGCGACGCTTGATCAGCCAGGCAAGGCCGGTCGGCTCCCAGTATTTATACGCCTTGGCCTTCTCCCACGGAACCTCGATCCAGCCGGTGAAGCCAATGGCGATGCCGAACCCGTCCGGCCCAATCCGCAGCAGCGTGCCCCGCCGTGCACCCCGGCGCAGAAAGTAGAAGGCTAGCACCGCGAAACTGACCGTGGCCATCAAGGCAAGCAGCCGGATCAACGGCGCCAAACCGTCTACCTGCGTCTGATGGATCGCGAACATCACGGCGAGCACGGCACAGAGCCACCCCGCCCGTCGCCGCGGCCCGGGATACGCAGCAAAGACCTGCTCGGCCAGCGCCTTCTTCTTGTTGCGTGTCTTGGACTTGGGAACGCGGGTCATTGCGCACCACTCCAGATTTTGGAGAGTTTCGTAGCAACCTCGGCCAATGGGCGATCAAAGTGGTTCGCGGGCAGCACGATTGTGTTCGGTGAAGCCCCCTTGTCTCGTCGCAGCAACGCACGCGGCAGTCCCAACGACGAATGATCGAAACTAGGAGACAGCTCAATCTCGATCCGAGCAACGCCCAGTAATGACGGGAACCCCGGCCGCTCGACCTTGTCGATTGCTCGAACAGCGCGCCAGGGCAAGATCGTGTAGGGACGGGTTTCGGGCATGAGAACAAGACCTTGATCAAGGACCACAATCGCGGGCGTGTCGATCTTCCAGAGCGCCGGCATCCGATAAATCGGAATCAGAGCGACGAGCGCCAAGGTCCTGCGAACGTCGTAGTTGTACGGCTGAAACGGCAGCGGAATCTCGAGCACGAAGACCAGTACGATTGCGCTTACCGCAAGAAGAACCGCCGACTGCAGCCAGATCAACCAACGGTTCTTGCTATAGATATAGCGTGCGTCCGCGGCAGTCAGCTTGAACTCGGGTTTGGGCGCTGAGGGCACCGCCGTCTTACTGACATCCCCATCGCCGTCCTGGATCCGTTCGAGCCAGAGCGACTTGAGTTGAGCAACGACCTTGGCCGCACCAACATCAAATCGACTGGCGCTGACCGAAATCGACCAGACCGGATCACCAGTGCTCGCATCCGGTGGTCGGCGCGAGGCGCCCCGCGAATTCAGCGCGATCTCTACGATGGTTGGTCGATGCCGTCCACCATTGACCAATGAAAACCCCGCAACCTCATCCCACCAGATCGGGTCATCTGTTTGCGGATCCAGAAACAGAGCCTCCCGCGTTGCAACCACGGACGGAACACGGCGAATACGGCGTCTGATCCAAAGGTAAATCAGCACCAGACTTGCGAAGAAGGCCACGTAGACCAACGCGCCCAAATCAGGCAGCACACGGTTAAGCTCCTGCGAGAACGGCACTAAGGCCGGCATGAACAGCAGCGCCACGACGATCAAGAACATCGCAGGTCGCGTGCTGCTCTCATAGTAGATCCGCACAGCGTCCTCGGGTCGCAATCTCAGCTTTGGTCGCGCCATTTGTTCACGATCGGATAGCGGCGGTCGAGCCAGAAGGCGCGGTGGGTGAGTTTCACGCCGGGCGCCGACTGGAAACGTTTAAATTCCGAGATGTAGAGGAGGTGCTGGACCTTCATTACCGTCTCGCGGTCATGGCCGGAGGCGATGATCTCCTCGGTGCTCAGTTGATCCTCGACCAGTTGGCGCAGGATGTCATCCAGCACGTCATAGGGCGGCAGGCTGTCCTGATCGACCTGATCCGGGCGCAGCTCGGCAGAGGGCGGCTTTTGCAGGATGTTGGCAGGGATCACTGCGCCCGCAGGCCCCTTCATCCAGGGATGATGCTCGGTGTTCCTCCAGCGGCAGCATTCGAAGACCCGGGTCTTGTAGAGGTCCTTGATCGGGTTGTAGGCGCCGCAGGCATCGCCGTAGATGGTGGAATAGCCGACCGCGATCTCGGATTTGTTGCCGGTGGTCAGCAGGAGTTCGCCGAACTTGTTCGACATGGCCATCAGGTAGAGACCGCGCAGGCGGGACTGTATGTTCTCCTCGGTGACGTCGGGTTCACGGCCATCGAACAGCGGCGCGAGGGAGGCCTCGAGCGCCTCAACTCCATCGGCAATGGGCAGGGTCTGACAGGTGACACCGAGAGTATCGGCGAGATCCTGTGCGTCCTTCAGCGAGTGATCCGAGGAGTATTTCGACGGCAGGCGTACACAGCGGACGTTCTCCGGCCCCAGCGCATCCGCCGCGACGGTGGCGACGATGGCCGAATCGATCCCGCCGGACAGACCGAGCAGCACCTTGGAGAAGCCGGACTTGTGCACATAGTCCCGCGTCGCATCGACCATCGCGCGGTAGTCGAGCGCCCAGGGCTCGGGCACAGAGGCGAGATCGGATGGCTCGATCCGCCAGCCTTCGTCGCCCCGCAGCACGTCAAGTGTCCGGATGTGATCGTCGAAGAACGGGAACTGCGCCGCGAGGTGCCCCCCCGGGTTCAGCGCGAACGAGCCGCCATCGAAAATCTGATCGTCCTGCCCGCCGGTCAAATTCAAATAGACCAGCGGCAATCCGGTCTCGACAACGCGGGAGACCATATGGCCCATCCGGATATCGTGTTTGCCGCGCTGGTAGGGCGAGCCATTGGGCGAGATCAGGATCTCGGCACCCGCCTCCTCCAACGTCTCGGCCACATCCGGGAACCAAAGATCCTCGCAGATCGGGAACCCGACACGGCATCCGGCGATCTCGATGGGGCCCGGCGCCGGACCTTCCAGATAGAGCCGCTTCTCATCGAAGACACCGTAGTTCGGTCGGTGATGCTTGTGGAAGACCGCGCGGACCTTGCCATCCTGGCACAGCATCATGGCGTTGTAGGCGCCCGCGTGATCCTGTCCCGGTTCGGTTGTCGAGCCGGGGATCGGAGCGCCGATGGCCAGCGCCGCGCCACCGGTCCGGGTTCCTGCAGCAAGCACATCGATGGCCGCCTGACAATCGCGCAGGAACGCCGGGCGCACGGACAGATCGAGCAACTGGTACCCAGAGAGAAACATCTCCGGCAAGACGACAAGATCCGCGCCCGCCGCCTCTCCCGCCGCCAGGGCCTGCTGCGCCTTGGCGAGGTTTCCGGTGATGTCCCCTGCAATCGGATTGGCCTGAACCAGCGTGATCCGCAATCGACCCGTCTGCGCCATACGCCTCGCTCCTTCTTTGTTCTGGATGTCTAGGGTGGCGGGACCCTGTCGCGCAAGCGCGCCTGTGCAAACCCGGTTTGCGGGACGTCACGGCGCAGAACGCCGTTGTCAGTTTTCGCCGCGCGCCATAGAGTGGACAGAAATCAATATGAAAACAGCCCGGCCCGCCGGGCAACAGGGACAGGTAGGCATGAAAAACATCACGGGTGTTTTGGCAGGAACGGTTTTCCTGGCCGGGTGCAGCGATGTGCTGAATGTTGTCGGTGCATCGGACGAGGGGACCGAGACTGCGCCAACTGTAACCACAGCGCCGGAGACGCCGCCGCCGCCCTCGGCAGCGCCAAGCGGTGCAAACACCATCACCCAGACCTTTGCGTCAGGTGCAACCTATTCCGGCGAGATCAGCGGCGGCAAACAGAACGGCCAGGGCACCTACACCACACCCGACGGCTATAGCTATACCGGCACGTGGGTTGACGGCCGGATCGAAGGTCAGGGTGTTGCGAAATACGCCAATGGCTCGGTCTACACGGGCGAATTCCGGGACGGCAAACCGAACGGTCAGGGCAAGATCGTCTACGCCGATGGCGGGAGCTATGAAGGCACGTGGGTCGACGCAAAGATCGAGGGGACCGGCGTCGCGATCTATGCCGACGGCATGCTATACGAAGGCGAGTTCAAGGATAGCCAGCACGATGGCCAGGGTGTTGCCACACGGCCGAATGGCTTTCGCTATGAGGGCGGCTGGAAAGCCGGGTTGCAGGACGGCACTGGAACGGCGACCTACGAAGACGGCAACGTCTATGAAGGTGAGTTTGTCGCGGGCGTCCGCTCTGGTCAGGGCAAGATCACCATGCCCGGCGGTTTCGTCTACGAGGGTGAATGGACCGATGGCCAGATCACAGGGACCGGCAAGGCAACCTATCCGAACGGCGATGCCTACGAGGGCGCGTTCGTTGGCGGAAAACGTGTCGGCAAAGGCGTTGCGACCTATGCCTCTGGCGGGACCTATGACGGCGAATTTGTGGACGACGTGCGCAGCGGTACGGGCACCTACACCGGGCCGGACGGCTTCGTTTACACGGGCCAGTGGTCCGACGGTCAGATCACCGGCCGCGGAATTGCCACATATCCTGACGGGACTCGTCTCGAAGGAGCCTTTAAGAATGGTGAGTTTGTAGGCTAAGGTATGGCCTGAACGTCTGGAACGGGCGGCAAGCCTGGATGCGGGAGTCAAACAGATGATGCGCTTTGCTCTTGGGGTGATCGGCGGGCTCGCCATCGCGAGCGTTGCCGCTGCGCAAAGCTCGGATACTGACACGGCGACAAAGGAGTATGACTCCGGTGCCGTTTATCAGGGCCAGTTCAAGGACGGTAAACAACACGGCCAGGGCACCTACACGGCGCCCGATGGCTATGAGTATACCGGTGAGTGGGTCGAGGGCGTCATCCAGGGCAAGGGTAAGGCCAACTTCCCAAACGGCTCGGTTTATGAAGGCGACTTCAAGGAAGGCGTTCCGCACGGACAGGGCAAGATCGTCTACGCGAATGGCGGCTCCTATGAAGGAACCTGGGAGAATGGCGTCATCGAGGGCAAAGGCACCGCGGCC
>JBCBOR010000060.1:0-27766 GCA_039821125.1 Pseudomonadota bacterium | reverse complement strand
CGCCCCTTTTTTCGGAAAGTGAATCAGAGGCTTGCTCCAACATCAAGCCGCGCGCGAATTGGGTTCAGGCCCTAGTATTTTAGCGTCAAGAGGTCTTGTGCTTGCAGGGACGAGACGTTGGCTGCCAACCGTCCGCGCTTTTCTCTTCGCTGTGCCCATCATCGTCATGGCACTGGTTGCAAACGCGACTGGCGGACAGATACAGCGCATCGACACACATGACCAGACGGGCAGCAAGCGAGCAGATGTCAGTGACCTAAGCGAAGTTCTACCCAGTTGCGATGCGCTTGGCTTCTCCAGCGGTGCGCATCGCATACGGCTTAAAGAGGAAAACAGCGACAAAACTGTCGACCTGATACTCCCTGGGAATAGCGAGCATCACCCGGCGCATCCACCATATAAGGGGACTTTTCGCTCGGTCTCCGTCCTTTTTGACGCCGCCGACTACACACCCCTGACGGATCTCAGGAAACCTTTGGCAGTCCATGTGATCATGAGAACCTCGGACTACAAAGATAATCCGTTTGAACGGCTGGCGGCGCGTCAGGCGCACCCGCGCTTTCAGAAGGAACTTAGATCAAGAACTAAAGAGGCTGCCAAAGGCATAAAAACAAACGGTCGTATCGATCTGAGCATCATCTACGAGAATCAGAACCCAGACAGACTTAAGAATATAGCTGCCTGTTATCGCCCCGATCGCTTTGATGTGAAAGATCCGCTCTACGCTAGCTGCAGAATGTGGATCGACAGTCCGGGTCTCTTCACCAGCATCTGGTTCAGGCATGTTAATCTCCACCTGCTCGATGCCATTCAGGAGCGGGTCGAGCACTACGTGAATTGTGCACGCACGAACCCCGAAGATCAGTAACAGGCCATGACATGGACACAGGACAACTCCGCCGCGTTGATGTTGAACTGCCCGCCGGGCCGGAGGCGATTGCCAAGTTGAGGCTCGGCGATGTCGTGTTCCTGTCGGGCGTGGTCTACACGGCGCGAGAGGTCGTCTACGAGCGCGTTCTGCACAAGGGCGAGGATCTGCCCGAGTACCAGCGCGTGATCTGCCCGGCAAACCAAGCGTCAGGCGCGGCCGTGCCCCCACAGCCGTAGGAGACCGGTATGGATGCTCTTCTGAAAAGCTGGCTGTTCTGGGCGGTGCTGTCGGCTGTGTTTGCCGCTCTTCTCATCGTTGTCAGTTCGATCTCGCTGAAGAACGCGCCAGCCCATACGGTCGCGTTCTATCGCGGTGTTGGCATCGTGATCATTTCCATGCTGATCGCCGCAACGCTGCCTGGAAACGCCAACATGATTGGCCTCGTGGGCAGCCGCAGCGAGTTGCCAATGCTGCTGCTCGTTGGCGCTCTCAGCGGTCTTGCCATCTATACATTCTACATGGCGTTCACGACGGCACAAAGTGCGGACACCGTGCCGGACAGTCTGATCACATCGGTCAACTATGCCAGCCTGCTGCTGATCCCGGTCATCAACGTCGCCCTCCTGGGACGCGAGTCATTCAGGCTTGAACAGGCCATCGGCATCGTGGTCATCTTCATCGGGTTCCTGGTGTTTCTGGCGCCGAGCAGGCAGTGATCGATCCGGCGCTGGACGGGTGGTGATCTTGCCGTCAGGATGCAACCCAAGTCAGAGAACCGAGGACGCCCATGGACACCGGAAAACTCCGCCGCGTAGATGTCGCCCTGCCCGCCGGACCGGAAGCGATTGCCAAGCTGCAATTGGGCGATGTCGTGTTCCTGTCAGGCGTGGTCTATACGGCGCGGGAGGGTGTCTACGAGCGCGTGCTCAACAAGGGCGAGGACCTGCCGGAGGGGCTGATCGAGGCCTCGAACGTCAATTTCCACTGCTCGCCCGCTGCCGCCCCGCATGGCAATTCCTTCAAGATCGGCGGGGTGACGGCAACGGCCTCGTTCCGGTTCTCGAAATACATGGCGGACTGGCTGGACAAGACCCAGACCAAGATCGTGATCGGCAAGGGCGGAATGCCCGAGCGCGACTACAAGGAGGTCCTCGCCCCGCGCGGTGCGATCTACCTGACGACCGTGGGCTATGGCACCGGCGCGCTGCTCGGGCGCGGGGTGAAGGGCGTGCAGAACGTTCACTGGCTGGATGAATTGGGCCTCGCCCAGGCGCTCTGGATGTTCGAGGTCGATAATTTCGGCCCCTTCATCGTGGACAGCGACCTCGAGGGGAACTCGCTGTTCGCGCAGCACGGGGCGGAGGTGAACAAGAACATCGATCGGCTCTATGACGGTCTGAAGCCCCCTGCCCTGCATCGCTATGGCGAGACGGACAATCGCGAAGACGAGGTCATGTAGCCGATGCGCTTTGCCGCTATCGCCGACATTCATGGCAACGCCTTGGCGCTGGAAGCCGTACTGGCGGATATCGCGGCGCAGGGGATCAGCGACGTCGTCAATCTCGGCGATCATTTCAGCGGGCCACTGGATGCGGGTCGTACCGCGGATATCCTGATGGCGCGCGGCGATCTGGCCATCTGCGGCAACCATGACCGGTGGCTGATCGAACAATCGCCGGATCAGATGGGTATCTCGGATCTGGCTGCCCACCAAAAACTGGGAGCACATCATCTGGACTGGTTACGCGCGTTGCCCGCGACAGCGACCCGCGATGACGTCTTTCTCTGCCATGGCACCCCGGGGAGCGACACGACCTATTGGCTGGAGGCCGTTGCCCCCGATGGAACGGTTCATGGCGCTCCGCGCGCGGACTTCGAACGCCGGGCAGACGGCATATCGCAATCGCTGATCCTGTGCGCGCACACGCACTTGCCGCGATCCGTGCACCTTACGGGCAACCGGATGATCGTGAACCCAGGCAGCGTCGGGTGCCCCGGCTATACCGATGATGCGCCGGTCTTTCACAAGGTTGAGAGCGGCTCGCCCGATGCCCGCTATGCAATTCTTGAACACGCGTCAGGCCGCTGGTCCGTCACGTTTCGCAATGTGCCCTATGATCACATGGCAGCGGCACAGATGGCCGAGAACGCAGGACGGCCGGACTGGGCCAGCGCCCTGGCAACGGGCTGGATCGACTAGGAAAACACGCTCCATCAGCGGGCGGGGTTGACCCCCCGGTGCAAACATCCGACGACGGAGCCATGTTCGCCCTCTGGATCCCCATCACCATCGCAGCCGCGTTCTGCCAGAACCTGCGCTCCGCCTTGCAGAAGGCGATCAAGGGGCGGCTGTCGACCATGGGCGCGGCCTATGCGCGGTTCTTCTACGCCTGGCCATTGGGGCTGATCTACCTCTGGGCACTGTCCGAGTTCGGCGGCTATGCCATGCCGTCGCCGAACACCGCGTTCCTGATCTACTGCGCGCTTGGCGGGATCAGCCAGATCCTGTTCACGGTGGTGCTGCTCTGGATGTTTTCCTTCCGCTCCTTCGCTGTGGGAACCACATTCTCAAAGCTGGAGGTCATTATGATCGCGGTGCTTGCAGCTGTGCTGTTGGGGGACAGCGTCACGCCCACGGCCATCCTCGCCATTGCCATTGGCGCGGTCGGCACCGTGATCCTGGCCATGACCGAGACCAAGCTGACGCTGGGCGGTCTGCTGCGCGGGCTGGGCGAGAAGGCAACCGCTGTCGGGTTGCTTTGCGCGGGGTTGCTCGGCGCCTCGGTCGTTTTCTTTCGCGGTGCGGCCCTGTCGCTGGAGGACGCACCGGTGATCATGGCGGCGTCTTATGCCCTGGCCGTGGCGCTGGTCTTCCAAACCGTGATCATGGGGGCGTGGTTCCTGATCTACGACCGGCCTGAACTGGGCCGTGTGGTCAGCGAATGGCGCCGCGCCGCGCCCGCCGGGATCGTCGGCATGATCGGCTCGGTCTGCTGGTTCACGGCCTTCACCATGCAGAACGCCGCCTATGTGCGCGCGGTCGGTCAGGTCGAGCTGATTTTCACCTTCATCGCCTCGGTCTTCTTCTTTCGCGAGACCGTCGGGCGGTGGGAGATTGTCGGCATCGCCCTGATCTCAACGGCGATCCTGATCATTGTCCTGGCCAAGGGCTGAGGAATGGAGCACCTCTTCACACCGACACTTGCCGCGATCCTGGCCACGTACTTTGTCGCCGGGGCGGTCAAGGGCGCCATGGGGTTCGGCCTGCCGGTGGTCGCAGTGACGATCCTGCCATTTGTCGTGCCGGTCGAAACGGCACTGGCGCTGAACGCCGTCGTGATCGTGCTGACGAATTTCCAGCAGATCCGGCAGGGCGGCGCCTACCACGAGGGGTTTGCCGCCGCCTGGCCAATGATGCTGGGGATGAGCCTTATGGTCCCGATCGGCGCGCTCTTCACGGTCGGGCTGTCAACGCCTGTCCTGATGACTATCCTGGGCGCGTTCGTGATCCTGTTCGTCGTCTCCAGCTTCGTTAACCCCGCCCTGCGCACGCCTCCGGGGTGGGAGCGGCGGATCGGCTTTGGCATGGGTCTGGCCAGCGGGTTCGTCGGCGCCCTGACCTCGGCGCCAGGGCCGATCTTCGTGATGTATGTCGTCTCGCTGCATCTTGCGCGCCCGGTCTACATCACTGCACTTGGCTTCATCATGGCGCTGTTCGGCTCGGTCGTTGGCCTGTCTTACATCTGGGTCGGCGTGCTCAGATGGGAGCATGCGCTGCCCGCGCTGGTATCCGTGCCTCTGGCGATCTTCGGGATGTGGATTGGCGACCGCTGGGCACGGCGCCTGCCGGTCGAGACATTCCGCAAGGCGGTGCTGATCCTGCTGGGGATACTGGCGCTCATGCTGATCCGCCGCGCGCTTGGCTAACGAACGCTGCAGTCCCATATCTTCGATATGATCGTGATGCGTCAGACGCCCGGCGGCCTGATGGCGGCCCGGCTCACCCTGACCGCCCCCGACAAGGCCACGTTCACGTTGATCGCGATGCATCACGTGGCCGAGCAGGGGTTCTACGACACTGCGCGCTCTGATCTCGCGGCCCATGACGCGGTGCTCTGCGAAGGCGGTGGCCGCGCCGGTGGTCTGATCGCGTGGATTCACGGATTGGCGGCGGGCGGCGATCTGACCACACAGGCCAAGGCGCTCTCGTGGAACGGCGAGGCGCACTGGTACAACGCGGATATGGACCGCACTGAGCTGCTCCGCCGGTTGCGGGCGGTCGGCTGGCTGCGTCTCGCCGCTGCGGTGGGTGTGCTGATCCCCGGCGCATTGTTGCTGAGGATTGGCTGGATCCGCCGTTGGATCGACGCGGGACGATCCGACATCGAAGAGGACCTGTCGGCCTTGGAGAGCGTCTTCGGATCGAGCCTCCACAAACTCGTCGTCACGGATCGCGATGCGATTCTCGCAGGCCATTGTGCCGCGATGATGGACGGCTGGGCCGGGTGCCGGATCGCCGTGCCGTGGGGCGCGGGCCACATCCCTCAGCTGGCGGAGTTCCTCGTGGAGCAGCATGGGTACGAGATCAGCGACATTCGCTGGTGGCGGGTCAGCGACTAGACGGGCCGCATCGCCACCACAGGCTTGACCTGACGCCATCGCGCCTGTCCCCTTTGCGCAAGCAGAGGCGCAGGAGGAGCAGATGACCATCAAGGACGCGCTTGAGGCCCGTTTTGGCGACGTGGGCAATGTACCGGAGGTCGCCGAGAACCTCACGGACATGGCCGCTCGAGGGGTGTGCCGGCTGTATCGTGAGGACCGGGTTGATCCGGATCTGCTGCGCACCCTTTGCGCGGTCGCGCTCTCCAGCCCGTCGAAATCCGACCTGCAGCAACGCGACATCGTGATCGTGACCGATCCGGCAATCCGGGCCGAGCTTGATGCGATCACAGGGTTCGACTGGCAGCCGGACGCACCGGTATTGCTGGTGTTCTGCGCCAATCACGCCCGGTTCCACCTCTGCCATCAGATGGCGGGCGTGCCGGTGATCAATGATCACCTCGACGGGTTCTTCAATGCCGCCGTCGATGCAGGGATCGCTCTGCAGGCCTTCATCACAGCGGCCGAGCGCGTCGGGCTTGGCTGTTGCCCGCTATCTGTGCTGCGCAATGACGCTCAGAAGGTATCGGATCTTCTGGGTCTGCCGGATCGGGTCATTCCGGTCGCGGGTCTGACGGTGGGCTGGCCCGGACGTCCGCCCCGGATCTCCCCGCGTCTGTCACTCGCGGCAACGGTGCATGAGAACAGGTTTGGCGAGGATCAGGAGGCTCAGGTCCGAGAATACGACCGACGCCGGAACGAGACGCAGCCCTTCGTTCGCCAGCGCGATCCCGATCGCTGGGGCGCCAAGCTCGACTACGGTTGGTCCGACGACAAGGCCCGGCAATACGGCGAAGAACAACGCACCGACTGGGGGGATTTCGTTCGCGCGAAAGGGTTCAGGCTGGACTGACCCCGCGCCGTCTTCGCAGCCAGTTTCTTGACCCCGTGCCGCGGTGCACCATCATGTCTTATACATACAGGAGGTTCACATGCGCCACGTGCTCATCGTCTTTGCCCTCACTCTCGCCTTTCTCGTCACCGATCCGGTGCGCGCCGATGATCGCGCCGCTGGCATTCAGGCGACCATCAAGGCACAGATCGAGGACTTTCAACGGTCCGACATCACCGCTGCATTCCAGCACGCAACACCTTCGATCCAGGGCAAGTTCGGCAGTCCCGAGACGTTCGGGCGCATGGTCCGCCAAGCCTATCCGATGGTCTGGCGCCCGGCCCGGTGGGAGATGCGCCAGATCGTTGAGACCGACTATGGCCCTGTGCAGGTGGTCCTGTTCGAGGACCAATCCGGTCGGCTGCACGAAGCCGGGTACCTGATGGAACAGATCGAAGGTGTCTGGCGTATTGACGGCGTCCGCCTGCGCGCGGTCCCAGGCGTGGGTACGTAAACCGCTGGACACGTTCTGCGCCGGGCGGCTCTAGAAGCGTCGCCAGATGCTCACGCCGATCTCCAAGCCGTCCTCGGGGTTCATGACATCCCAGGTCACGCCGATCTGAACCGTGTCAGGAACTGCGAATCCGGCTGGCTTCTTGTCGTTCGAGCCGAGCCACGGAAATTGGGTGTACGCGATCGACGGCGAGAGCTTGAAGCTCGACTCCTGACCATCACCCATCTCGGCGCTGGCAAACACGCTCATCAGGCCAAGCACACCCTTTAGCGGTTCATGACCGAGGGTGGCATCGAACCTCAGTTCCTCGGACTGTCCCTCACCGCGCAGGCGCAGGCCGAACTCGGTCGAGATAAACCCGTTGCCCCAGTCAAGCTGCCATCCACGGCCGTAAAGCATGCGGATATCGTACTCAGGGACAGAATCCGGGCGGTCATCGCCAAACCGGCTGCCAAACCAGCGCTCGATCGGGAAGCTCGCTCCGCCCTGAACCGAGAGCACCCAGTTGTCATCGGCCAGTACGCGATACCGGACATGTCCGCCGATGGCGGCTTCGAGATCCTGATCGGTGTTCGAGAAATCGGTGAAGGCCGTCAGGCCCAGCGTCAGGTCGTCGAAGACACCGTACTCGACGAAAATCCGGGTGCTGTTCGAATCCTGGTCCGCCACGTCGCTGAACAGTGCGCTTGCTGGCGCTGCCCGACGGGCGGTTGTCATGATAAACAGCCCGTCACCCTCCGGCTGGGTCCACGCCCCGGCCTGCGCCTCGACAGTGACAAGACAGACACTCAGCCCGGCGAGAACCGTGCGCAGCATGGGGGTCTCCAAACGCAAGCTGCGTTCAGTGTCGCTTAACCGTGGTTAACGAGGCGTTACCCATCCGCGCTTTCAGGGTTTCGCACCTGTGCGTGATCCGGTTAAATGCCGCGACCTAAGCCTTACGGACCGGAGCTGCACCGCTTGCTGACCATCGACACCCTGACCAAGCGCTTTGGCGGACTGATCGCCGTAGACGGGTGCTCGTTCGAGATCGCCGAGGGCTCGATCACAGGGCTGATCGGACCCAACGGCGCGGGCAAGACGACAACCTTCAACATGATCGCGGGGGCTTTGCCGCCGACCGCGGGGCGCATTGCGTTCGAGGGGCGCGATGTGACGGGCTGGAAGCCGCATCAGCTCTACGAGATCGGGATCCTGCGCACATTCCAGATCCCCAAGGAATTCGCCAAGCTCACGGTGCTTGAGAACCTGATGGCCGCCGCGCCGGATCAGCCGGGCGAGGAGATCTTCCTGAACTGGTTTGCGCCTGCCCGGGTCCGCGCGCGCGAGGCCGAAGTGCGGGACCGCGCGGTCGAGGCGCTGGAATTCCTCGGTCTGACGCATGTCACGGAAACGCTGGCCGGCAACCTCTCGGGCGGGCAGAAGAAGCTGGTCGAGCTTGGTCGGACGATGATGACCGACGCGCGCCTCGTGCTGCTGGACGAGCCGGGCGCGGGCGTCAACCCGACGCTGATGCGTAAGATCATGGAGATGATCGAGCGGCTGAACCAGGAGCGAGGCTACACCTTCTGCATCATCGAGCATGACATGGATCTGATTGCCGAGCTCTGCAATCCCGTCATTGTGCTCGCCGAGGGGCGCGTGCTGACCCGCGGCACCATGGAAGAGGTCCGCGCCGACGAACGGGTGATCGACGCCTATTTCGGGGGTGAAGTCGCGTGAGCGTGCTGGCTTTGGAGGCAATCGACGCCGGCTATGGCGAGACGTCGATCCTGCATGGGATCTCGATGCATGTGGACCCGGGCGAAATCGTTGTGATCATCGGCCCGAACGGCGCGGGCAAGTCGACCGCGATGAAGGCGATCTTCGGCATGCTGACCATCACCGCAGGCCAGATCGTGCTGGACGGGCGTGAGATCACCGGCACGCCGCCTGACCGCGTCGTCACCGAGGGCGTCTGCTATGTCCCTCAGGTGGGGAATGTTTTCGTCTCGCTCAGCGTGCAGGAGAATTTGGAAATGGGCGCGTATCTGCGCCGCGACGATTTCCGCCCACGGATGGACGAGATCTACGCGATGTTCCCGGATCTGGCAGAGAAACGGCACCAGGCGGCGGGATCCCTGTCGGGTGGTCAACGCCAGATGGTTGCCATGGGACGCGCGCTGATGCTGGAGCCCCGGGTGTTGATGCTGGACGAGCCGACGGCGGGCCTCAGCCCGAAGTACCGAGGCGAGATCTTCGAGACGGTCAAGACCATCAACCAGACCGGCGTGCCAATTTTGATGGTCGAGCAGAACGCCAAGCAGGCCCTCGGGATTGCGGACCGGGCCTATGTACTGGTCGACGGGGAGAACCGGGTCGAAGGGACGGGCGCCGAACTGCTGGCCAACCGCGAGGTCGCCCGGATGTTCCTGGGAGCAAAGGGATGACGCCCCCCCGGTCCCCCGCGCGCTCCCGGATTCATGTTGATTTGCGTGGCCAGCCACACAAAAGCCCACCCACCCGCACGCGGGGGACCGGCGCTTTTGTACCCGGCGGGACTGCCGCGTGCGGTTGGGTGGGCTCTTGGAGGACATGCCTCCCAGAGCAAAGCTGGACCGGGAGCGCGCGGCAGTCCGGCGATATCTGCAAATGATGGAATTCATCAACTTCTACCTGATGCCCGGTGTCGTTCTGGGGTGCATCTACGCACTAGGGGCGATTGGCATCTCGCTGACCTTCGGGATCCTGCGGTTCTCGAATTTCGCCCATGGCGACACGATGACCTTTGGGGTCTATGTCACCCTGTCGCTGGTGATTGCCAGCGGGCTGCATCCACTGATCGTCGCGCCCATTGCCATGGCGATCACAGCGCTTTTCGCCATCGGGATCGACCGGGCATTCTACAAACCGTTCCGCAAGTCGCCGACGATCATGCTCGTCATCGCCTCGTTCGGGTTGATGCTGATGATCCGCTCGGCCGTGCAATTCTTCTGGGGCGTCCAGCTTCAGCCCATGGTCAAGGGCATCCAGCGCCCGGTCGAGTGGCTGGACCCGCTGCGCATCCCGCCCAAGCACCTCCTGATCATCGGTGGTACCGTATTGCTGATGGTCGCCGTCCACTTGCTTCTCACCCGGACGCGGATCGGCAAAGCGATGCGCGCCACATCCGACAGCCCGGAACTGGCGAAGATCACCGGAATCGACACCGAGGCTGTGATCCGCATGACGTGGATCGTCGGATCGTGCTTGGCGGTCGCTGCCGGCGTGTTCCTGGCCATCGACACCCATGTCGAGACCCTGATGGGCTTCAAGCTGCTCCTGCCGATGTTCGCCGCAGCGATCCTGGGCGGGATCGGCAAACCTTACGGCGCGGTGGCGGGAGGCCTCGTGATCGGCATCGCCGAGGAACTTTCTGCCTATCCCTGGATCGGCACAGCACCCCTGCTCAATCCCGGCTACAAGGCCGGCGTCGCCTTTGCCATCATGGTGGCGATGCTGATCTGGCGCCCGCAGGGTCTGTTCCGCGGAAAGCAGTTCTGATGGCGACCACGTCCTACAAGGTCCGGACCATTGGGTCATCGGTGATCGCCTATTGCGTGACCGTCGGCGTGATCTTCGGCGGTCTCTTCAAGCCGAGCTTTCTGTTGCTTACCAGTCCGAGCTATCTGCTCTTCTTCCCGGAGATGATCGTCGGCGGTGCGATCGGGTTCGTTCTGGTCTTTCTGCTCACCCGGTTCGGCCATCCCGGAGGATTCCGCTGGCCTGCCATCGTGGCGGCGACGATCATAGGCGGGGTTGTCGTGGCCTGGATCAGCCAGTCTGTCCAGCGTGGTATCGTGATCGAGGTCTTTGCGCCGGACCGGTTGGAGACACACAGCTTTCTCTGGTCCCTGCGCAACGTGCCGGCAGAGCCGCAAATCGACCTGCACGCCGTGGCGATGAAGGACTGCGTGCCCTACGGCTGGGGGTATCGCAAACGCGCCTTCTACGAGATCCCGCACAATGCAGCGATCAATGTCGTGCCGCCGGGCTGGCTGGAAGAGTGCGGCATCGAGCGCAAGCCAAGGTGAGGATGGCCTGATGGAAGCCTACTACGGATACATCATCTACGGCATCACCCTGGCCTCGATGGGCGGGATCTACGCGGTCCTGACCCTGGGGCTCAACATCCAGTGGGGGTTCACCGGGCTCTTCAACGCGGGCGTCGCGGGCTTCCTGGCCGTCGGCGCCTATACGCAGGCCCTGCTGACGACCCCGGTCGCGGCACGCCATATCGGCGGGATCGAGTTGCCCATTCCCTTGGCCATGCTGATCGCCATGGTGATCTCGGCTGCGGTCGCCTATCTGGTGGCACGGGTTTGCGTGCGGCTGAGATCCGACTATCTGGCCATTGCCACGATCGGCATTGCCGAGATCCTCCGCCTTGGCTTCAAGAACGAGCTGTGGGCGACGAACGGCCCGCGGGGCGTCTCCCAAATCCCAAAAGCGTTCGAGGGTGTCGGCGAGAGCTGGGGCCTGCCCGCCATCCTCGGCTCGCAGAAGACATGGGATCAGCTTGGCTTCCTCGCCATGGTGCTGATCATTGTCTTCGTCATCTACATTCTGCTCGAGCGCGCCCGGACGTCGCCCTGGGGCCGGGTCATGACAGCGATCCGTGAGAACGAGGAAGCCGCCGCCGCCGTCGGCAAGAATGTCGAGAATTTCCGCATCGAGAGCTTCGTGATCGGAGCCGCGATCATGGGCCTCGGCGGAGCGCTGCTGGCACAATATCTCAAGCAGATCGACCCTCAAGTGTCCGATCCCCTCACAGCGACGTTCCTCGTCTGGGTGATGTTGATCGCGGGCGGGTCTGCCAACAATCGCGGCGCGATCCTGGGCGCGTTTCTCCTGTGGTTCGTCTGGTCCGGCACGCAGATCCTCTCAGGGTTCCTGCCGAACGAGATCGTTGTTTTCGGATACGAGATCGGCAATCTTCAGGTCAGATCGGCCTATGTCAGGATCTTCCTGATCGGCCTGATCCTGCAGTTCATCCTGCAGCGGCGCCCCGAGGGCCTGCTGCCGGAGCGTCGGCCGGGCGCCGGGCGTGCGGCCACCTAAAACAGGGAGACAGACATGAAACATCTTCTCGGTGCAGTCGCCATGTCGGCACTGCTGACGGCCCCGGCCTTTGCCGGAGAAATCAAGGTGGGCTCGGTTGCGGGCATCACCGGCCCGATCGCGGAACTCGTTGCCCCGATCATGGACGGGCGCGCGCTGGCGGCCACGCATATCAACGAGCAGGGTGGTCTGCTCGGCGGCGATACGCTCGTCATGGTACCGGCGGACAGCCAGTGCGACCCGAAAGCTGGCGTCGATGCGGGTAACAAGGTGGTCAATGTCGATCAGGTCGTGGCGATTGTCGGCGCGTCCTGCTCGGGCGCGACCAACGGCATGGTCCAGTCGGTGACAATCCCGGCAGGCATCCCGTCTGTTTCGGACAGCGCGACCGCTCCGTCGATCTCGGAACTCGATGACAAGGGACTGGTCTTCCGAACCGCGCCCTCCGATGCCTATCAGGGCGCCGCGCTGGCGCAATACGCCTTCGATCAGGGCTTCAAGAAGCTCGCGCTGACCTATGCCAACGATGACTACAATGCAGGCATCGCATCGGTCTTCGCAGACAAGTTCGCGGAACTGGGCGGCGAGATCACCGCGAACCAGGTGCACGAGCCGAACAAGGCAAGCTACCGGGCCGAGGTCTCGACCCTGTCGGGCGGCGGCGCGGCAGAAGGCCTGGCGCTGTTCGCGTACTATGGCGGATCAGGGATCACCATCATCAAGAACTCGCTCGAGACCGGATCGTTCGAGAAGTTCCTCGGCGCGGACGGTATGTTCGATCAGTCGGTGATCGATCAGATCGGCGCGGACACCCTGCGCGGCAACATCTGGCTGACCCAATCGGCATCGGACCCGGACTCGGACAGCTACAAGGCCTTCGCCGAGACCTATGCCAAAACCGGCAACGATCCGCAGGCACCTTATGCCGCGCATGGCTATGACGCCACGTTCATGGTCGCTCTGGCCATCGAGAAGGCCGGCTCCGCCGACAGTGCGGCCATCGCCAAGGCGCTGATGGATATCAACGATCCTGCGGGCGAGACTGTCAATGTCGGGGAGTGGTCAAAAGCCAAAGAGCTGATCGCGGCTGGCAAGGCGATCAACTATGCGGGCGCGACCGGCTCGGTCGACTTCGATGCGAACGGCGATGTGCCGGGCTTCTACGGGGTCAACACCGTGGGCGAGGATGGCAGCTGGCAAACCGAACTGCTGAAGTAGGCTTGCCAAGCACACCGTAAGAAGAACCGGGGCGCTGCCAGGCGTCCCGGTTTCTGCTTTTCAGGGGCCACGACGCGGCGCCGCAATCACTCCAGAGGCAGGCTGATCCGTGTGCTGGCAAAGACCTGCCCCTCGGACACGGATGAGGCGACGCGCTCGATCTCACGCAGCGCCACGACCCGGACATCCGCCCACTCATCCCGGCGCAGACCCAGCGTCGTGGCAACCGCGCGGCTAAGCCGGACCGGTCCCGGAACGCTCTCGACACGGGCAACCAGCGTCCGGTCGTCCATGGCGACAATGGCGTATTTGAAACCGACGAGTTGCGGCAGCGTCACAACGAACGCGTCGCCGCGATCCTCTCCGTCCCACGAGACGCGGAGGTTCTTGGAGTAGACCCCTTCATCCATTGCAAGCCCACGCTTGGCGAGCGCAGTTGCTAGGGCGTCGTCTCCCTCCTCGGCCGGGCGCGGGGCTTCTTTCGCAGGACTTACATCGCGCTGTGTTGGCGCTTTGGCGTCCGTCTGGGTGCCCTGCTCGGGCTGGGCCGGAACGTTCGGCAGGCGCCGCGAGGCAACCTGCGACGGGCGCGCAACGCGGCTGTCAGACTGTTGCGACCGGGCCGCAGCGCTGGTTTGCCCGGCATCCGCCGAAAGGGCCGCGACCCTCCGGTCAGCACGATCAGCCTCGGGCTGACGCCGCCGGATCACGGGGGCGAAGAGACCGGCATACTGCTCGGCCGCGAACCGACCAAAGATCTCCGGATGCAGGCGCACCGACAGGTCAGACCGCGGCTCCGGTTGCTCCGGCGCTACCTCGGTCGAGGTCAGGGTCGCATCAATTGCCCCGCGAGCACCCGGCTGAGCCGGAACGCCGAGGAAATTCCCAGAGGCTACAGGGCGCACGCGCGGCTCGGTTGGATGCGCGACCTCGGGATCCGCTGCACCGGCGTAGACCGGCGCAGCACCGTTCCCACGGATCGAGAGCGCTGCGATCCGTTCGCCGGGCGCAAAGCTTGGCTCAGTGCTCGGCACCGGAATCCGCTCCCACCGCGTGTTGCTGCGGAAGGGATCGTCTGCGCTCGCGACAGCCGCGCGCACCGAGAGACGCTTGCCCGTGAGACGGCTATCGACGTCCGAGCCACGCGGGCGGTCCGACGCCTGCGTCGCAGCAGAGACCCGCGACGCCTCCTGCGTGGTCTCATTCCCCAGACCGATCAACTGCGCGAGGCTTTCGAACATCTGCTCGACAATGGTCATGTCGGATGTCGGGTTCGCACGGCGCGAAGACGAGATCGGGCGCTCGAGCGGACGCGGCACCGGATCGGCCAGAACAAGACGATCCGCCTCGCCATAGGTGATGTTCCGCAAACCGGTGGTGTCCAGCCGGGCGAGGTGCACGCCAGCGACCGCTGCCTCCGGCAATGTCGCAACGGATCGGCCAATCGAAGATCCAATCAGATCGGCCTCCTTTGCCTGTGCCAGAGCCGTTGGCCGTGGCACCGGAACGACAGCAGCGATCGCGGGTGAGCCTTGCTCGCGTGCTTTCGCGGACCTGGTCGATCCGGCAGTTTTGGCCACAGGATCCGAAGCGGCGCCACCAGACGCGGCCGTCTCTGCCGCTGGCGCCGCGGCAATCGCCGACGACCCGCCAGCCCCGCAGACCCCGCCTGCACACTCCAGCCCGTCCATCCAGGCCAGTGCCCGATCCGCCAGGGCATCGCCATCCAACGCCAGGCCGCGGGCTTCAGCCAGAACCGCCCCGCTCAGACCATCGGTGATCACGATATCCGCGACCGGCGCGCCCGCGCCGCGCACGAAAACTTTCATGCGAACCGGCAGATCACCGTAGAAATACGTCTGATTGGCGCGCCGCATGCCCGACCGGACCGAGGCAATCACCGCGTCCCGGTCAATCTCGGCCTCAAGGGCCGGATGGATCACCGCCTCGACCAGAGACACGCTCCATACCGCGCCGGGATGATCGGCGAGAGCAATCGCTGGTGCGCCACACACAATCGCTGCACTTGAAACGAAACCCGTCAACATGCGCCGCGCCGGGCGCATCCCCCACAGTTTGTGCATCACGTTCTCCTGCTCTTTTCATTGGCGCACAAAGTTACTCGAAATTAGCAAGCAATTTGTCCAATCGCCAGCAAACATTTTACGATCTCAAGATCAGCGTTGGACCATCGCTTGGTGATTTTGTGGCGATTTCACTGGTTCGGGTTACGATTCCCCGCCATCCTAGAACCCCAGATCATTTTGATTACTCGTAGTTGACGCATTGCATACACGGGGGAGCGCCGATGGAACGCGATCACAACACCTATTATCTTGGGCTGACAATGGCCGGAGCGATCTCGGCTGGTGCCTATACGGCCGGCGTCATTGATGTCTTGCTCGAGGCCCTGGACCGGCACAATGCACGCTATCAGGCGTGGAAGGATGCCGAGGCGCGCGGCGAGGGTGACAGCGACGCCTTCTCCGATCATCCACGCCACCGGGTTGTTCTTCGGGTGATCAGTGGCACCTCGGCCGGCGGCGTGACCGCGGGCCTGATGGTGGCCGGTCTCATCGGCGCGCGGCGGGACGAGAATGAGACGGAAAGCGGCACGGACGATCTGCCCCCGCTCGAAGGCCTGGCCATCGGTCCCAAAGGTGACGGGACCTATATTGCTCCGCATGCCCCCGACATCTACCGGTACGAATACAAGTACATACTGAAACCGCTGCACGAGATCTGGATCGAGAAGCTGGACCTCTGGCGTCCATCCGACCAGCAGGGCTTCCTGTCGACGGGCGATCTGGATGAGGCCGACCAGAACGGCACGCCGGTCGTCTCCGCGCTGAATTCGTCCCATATCGACGGGGTCGCGAGCACGGCGCTGGAGGGGATCAGCTGGTCCGGGGGCACCTATGGCTTTCTGGCCGAGGATCTCGACCTCTTTCTCACCACGACCAACCTGCAGGGTGTGCCGTACAAGATCGGCTTTCCCAGCGGAACCGGTCAGGGGGCTGTCAAGAACTCGCATGCCATGGCACAGCACTCGACCGTGCGGCATTTCCGGCTGACGGGTCTGGGCATCGGCGCGTCGTCCTCGCCATGGCTCGAGGCATGGCAGGACCGCGGGATCGCCTTGCCGCTGAGGAAAGGCGAGACGATCGACTTCGAGTTTGCCATGCCGCTGAATGACCGCGCGCTGTCCAACGAGGATCTCGAGGCTCTCGTCCCCGATGCGCCCTGGCCCCGGTTCCGGATGGCCGCGATCGCGACGGGCGCGTTCCCTGTCGGCCTGGCGCCGCGGGTGATCCGGGCCGAGGCGCAGGATCTCGGCGTGCCGGACCCGAACGGCGATGTGACCGGCGGCGCTTGGCCCATCAACCAGATGCCCACCGCGCAGACGCGTCCGGTGCCGGCGCTCGACGATGAGACGTTTGTCTCGGTCGAACGCGATACGCGCGAGGAACGCGCCGAGGCTCAGGCCCATCTGCAACCCGCGATCTATGTCGCTGCCGATGGTGGGGTCGCCAATAACGAACCGTTCGAGCTGGCCCGCTACACCCTGCGCCAGACCATTGATGGCAAGCCGCTCGACGCCTTCGAGCCGGGGCACAAGTACCTCGCCTCGAACCCGCGCGATCCCGAGCATTCCACCGCGACTGTGCTGATGATCGACCCCTTCCCTGAGGGGCCGGTCTACAGCCCGCTCAGCCTCAAGAAGGCGAACGCTCTGGCCGCGATGATCCCGGCAGCGGCCAAGCTGCTGCCCGCGCTGATCAACCAGGCGCGGTTCAAGCCGGGCGAGTTGCTGGAGGCAACGAACGGCGCGGTGTTCTCGCGCTCCCTGATCTCGCCGTCGCGCGGTGCGCATGATGGCGAGGATCCGAAGCAACTCGGCGCCAAGGCGATCGCGTCCGGGTCCTTTGGCGGCTTTGGCGGCTTCTTCGACCGGACCTTCCGGGCGCATGACTACATGCTAGGCCAGCGCAACATGCGCTCGTTCCTGAAGCGCCGGCTGCTGATCTCGACCAGGAACCCGATCCTCGGACTTGGTCTGCCGCAGAGCGCCAAGGGCGACCTCGTCCGTCTGGTCCAGGCGGACAAGGCCTTCTACGACCGGCCCATGCCCCTGCCCCCCTGGCCGCGGATCTCTCAGGTCGCGCTCGAGCCGATCCTCGAACAGGCCGAACTCCGGGTCCAGACCGTGGGGGCGACCGTGCTGAACTATTCCCAGATGAGCTGGTTCCGCAAACTCATCCTGGGCGGGGTATGGGGCGGGGCCCTGTGGGGTCTGTTCTCCGGGATCGAGAAGACGGTCGCGAACGCGCTGAAGACGACGGTTCTGGCCGAGCTTATTGCCCGCGACCAGCACCACGAATTCGCCGAACTGGTGCCGCCAAAGAAGGTCGGCATGAGCGAAGACCTCCAGCGTAAGATACTGGTAAAACTTGCAGAAACAGGCTCTGATCCGATCCCGCTCGCGTTGGCGCCCGACGCACATGCCGAGGCGGTGAAGGCAGGGGAGACCCCGCGTGATCTGCTGAGCGTGCTGTTGAACGAGCCCGAGCCAACACCCGAAAGCCGAGCCGAAAAGATCAATAATCTCAAGGCGTTCCTCGGTCACAGGAAGATCGCCCCACACCTTTGGAAAGCGCCGTGGCGCGCAGAGGACGATGCGCGCTACACCCTTGCGCTGCTGAAGCCAGCCAAGGCGTGGACGCACTATTTCGGGGCGCTGAGCGACCGGCTCAAAGGCAGCTAAGCCCTTGATTTTGCGGGCCGGGCACAGTCTTCTGCCCGCAAGACACACGCGAGGGAGATCCGCCATGCACTACGCTCCGGGCCGCGACGAGTGCCCCCTGCCCTGGGACCCGTTCAAAGGCTGCACGGTCCCGCGCCCGATCGGGTGGCTATCGACTATCTCATTGGAAGGACACGTAAATCTCGCCCCGTTCAGCCAATGGCAGAACCTGACATTCGACCCGCCCATGGTCATGTTCGCGGCCAACCGTCTGGCGGACGGGCGCAAGAAGGACACGGTCCAGAATGCCGAGGACACGGGCTGGTTCACCTGGAACATGGCGACCTATGAACTGCGCGAGGCCGTGAACACCTCTGCCGCGGAATTTCCCAGCAATGTCAATGAGTTCACTGAGGCCGGCGTGACCGAGGCGCCCTGCATCGACGCGCCCTGCCCGCGCGTCGCGGAAAGCCCGTGCCACTTCGAATGCCGGTACCTGAGCACCCATCACCTGCCCGGCAACTCGCCCGTCGGCGAGGTAGATGTTGTGTATGGCAGGGTCGAGCGCATCCATATACGGGACGATGTGGTCCGGGACGGCAAGCTCGACATCCCCACGATCCAACCCATCGCACGGCTGGGATACTACGACTACACCGTCGTGCGGGAGGTGTTCGAAATGAAGATCCCGAACGCATCCGAGGCGACGCTCAAGGGCCTCGAAGGGCGGGCCTGAGGCCGGTGGACAGGCGTATGGCACCCGTATGGCATGCGTATGGCACCCGTCCGGCTCGGGTATGGCTGGCGTATGGCAGATGTATGGACAGAAAGTCGCTAGGGTGCCATGTAATTCGATCGAAAAAAGTTTGATCTATGGCTAGGATAACGAATTCAAAACAGCTTGAGAGTTGGTTGCGGAACCAACCGCGCAATGTTTCAAGCGTAATCTCAAATCGCGCAGTCCTACGCGCGCTCCCAGCAACTCGAAGATACCTCGGAACACCAGAGATCAATTGGCGTTCGTCTTCGCCACCAACGTTCGATCAGACAGGGGACATCATTTTACGAATCTTTCGTGCGATTCAAATACATACGTTTCAGAATTCTTGGCTCAAAAATTCTAAGCAACTGCGACAATCGATCTATCAAGCAGCAGCGTCTTCAGGCGAAATAACTCGTCAACTCGCCGCTGCATCATCAAATGCTCTTGGCACCGCCAATGCATCTGGCAATGACGATCACGTTGCGCTGAGTTTTTCAGTTCGAAGCATCAAAGAAGCAGAATCAGCGTTCGTTGTCTCTGGAGTAGAACAAGACACATATCTCCTTGAGGAAGTGTTCTGGTCGGAGATTGAAAACGACGCTACCCAGATTGATTTCACCTACTCTGGCGGCAATGGCTACAATACTGCGAGCTCTCAACTGTGTTGGAGCCCTCTCTTTGGTGAATTGTCATCGATTGATATCGGATGGCGACTTTTCGCAGATATTCTGACCGAGAGGAACGAAGGATGGGAAGTCTGGATAGACTGGTATCATAAAATATTGGAGGGCCTCCATTGGTCCGAGGATGCGGCGTTCGAAATCGCCACCCTGCCGAACGCGGACTGGGAGCAAGGCCCGGCCCATGTGAACGCCAAGATCGCTGCGATCCTTGAGAAGCACGTGGTTGCGCCGCCGATCTCGGATGAGGTTCCGCTGGAGCCGGAACCGCGCCCCTCGCCGATCACGTTCGAACTCCGTGAGGGTGTTCTGCACAAGGTCGAGGGCGATGCACCGAAGCCGCCGGATGCAAGGCGATTTGCAGCCGAGCAGGCGTGGCGAGCGCTGACCGAGTTGCTCGACGACTTCATGCTGACCGATCCCGGGCGGAACAATCCCAAGCTTGGTCGGGTTTTGGGCCGTTGCCGGGCGGCGATGGGCACGCTGTTTGCCGAGGTCGAGATCTATACGCTGGGGATCCATGCGGCGCGTCTTGATGGCATGGCAGCGCGGGCCGACGAGTTCCTGATGGCGGAAGACGCGGCAGACCTCGTGGCCCTGAATGCGCAGTTCAGTCTCTTCATGGCACAGTTCCCGGAATGGGCAGACTATGCCAGCGGGTTGTCCGAAGGATTTGGCTCGCCCGAGGCAGAGGAAAACGCCGTCATCGATGCTGCGGCGGCTCTCAATGCGATGGCAACAGAGGCTCCCGGATTGATGGAGCCGGAGACGGCGGAGGATATGGCGGCGTTGCGCGAGGCAGCGATCCCTGAACCGTACGAGGAAGACCCTGAGGTTCTGCCTCTCAACAGGCGCTCCTATCTCCGCGCGGCCAGGGATGCGTTTGCCAAGCTGGCCGCAGATGCATTGGATGCGGTGCGCAAAGGCGCCCTGAAGGCGGTTGAGAAGAAGGCCGAGGCGAGTACCGCTGGACTGCTGGCCGCGGCAAGCGGCTGGTTGCTGGCGCTCGCGACAGGTCTTCCTGCGGAGTTCGGATGGCTGAGCGGTGTGCTGACCTATCTCGCGCGGATGCTGGGGCCGTCAAAGCAGGATGGGGCAGCGAAATCGCCAGACGACGCAAGCTCGGGCCCTGACGACGACGTCGCCAACGCCTAGGCGCCGGGGCGGCGGAGCGAGATCCCGGTGGAGCGGAAGGTCAGGACGGGTTCGTCTGCCTGGTTGAGGCAGGTGTGGTCCCAGACCACATAGCCGCGGTCGGGCCGGGAGGAGGAGGGGCGCACGGAGACGACCTCGAACATCACTTTCAGCGTATCGCCGGGGCGGACGGGGCGGAGCCAGCGGACGTCCTCCATGCCGGGGGAGCCCTGGGAGCTTTCGTTCCACACGCCCATCGAGAGCACGAGGTCGAAGGTGATCACGAGGGTGTGGAAGCCCGACGCGATGAGGCCGCCGAAGATGGAGTCGCGGGCGGCCTCGGGGTCAAGGTGGAAGCTCTGCTTGTCCCATTGGGAGGCGAAATCGATGATCTCGGCCTCGGTCACCGTGCGGGTGGCGGTCTCCCAGCGCTGGCCGGGGGCGAAGTCCTCGAACCACATCAGCGTTCGCGTTGGAAGTAGAGGAGGTCGAGGGCCGGGGCCTTGCCGGCCAGCCGGGTCAGAAGCGCGTGACACTGGCCCCGGTGGTGGGTCTGGTGATTGAAGAAATGCGACAGGGCCGGCGCGAGTTGCTGGGTGACGCTCTTGGCGTCCAGGACGGTGCGATAGGTGATCTCGGCCGCGATGCGGGCATCGGTCAGCGAGCCGACAAAGCCCATGATGTCGTGATCGAGCGCCACACGCCGGGCGCGCAGCGCGTCGAACTGATCATGCGCGATGCTGTCCAGCGCCCAGGGCGGGTTGGGATCACCGCGAAACCGGGCAAGCCAGATGACATCCGCAACGAAGAGATGGTTGAGCGTTCCGTGCACCGAACGGAAGAACGCCCCGCAATCGGCGCGGTAGTCCGCGTCGGGCAAGTCCGCCGCGGCTTCGAAAAGACGGCGGTTCGCCCAGTCGTTATAGGCCGCCATCATCTCGAAATGCGCTTTCATGCACTGGGCTCCCATGCTATGGCGCGCGCGGATTTCACCGGGGCGCGCCCGCACCCCCTAGGATACACCGTCAAATGACGCAAGAGAGGAGGCCCCCCGATGGCCGTGACGCGAACGTTCTCAATTATCAAGCCTGACGCAACAAAGCGCAACCTTACCGGGCAGATCAACGCAAAACTTGAAGCCGCAGGCCTGCGCATCGTCGCGCAGAAGCGCATCCACATGACCAGGGCCCAGGCCGAGAAGTTCTACGAGGTGCACAACGAGCGCCCGTTCTTCGGCGAACTCACTGAATTCATGTGCTCGGAGCCGGTCATCGTGCAGGTGCTCGAGGGCGAGGACGCCGTCGCCAAGAACCGCGAAGTGATGGGCGCGACCAACCCCGCCGACGCGGACGAGGGCACCATCCGCAAGGAGTTCGCCCTGTCGATCGGCGAGAACTCGGTGCATGGCTCGGACTCGGACGAGAACGCCGCGATCGAGATGGCGTATTTCTTCGCCGGGATCGAACTGGTCGGCTGACCTTGCCACAGGGGTGCGTCACGGACGCACCCTACGGCACCTAAGCGTTGGACGGTGCGCTCGTACCTGAGGTTTCAGTCGGCGCCCGCCATGAGGTCGGCAAAGACATGAGGATCGGTGACACCTTCCGATCCCATCAGAACGACGCGAGCGTCGCCATCCAGTGCAAGCCGGTCGCGCAGCGGTGCCTGTACCGCGGCTGATATCATGCCGCAGAGGCCGGCAACGCCGCTCTCGCCCGCCTCGATCGCGGGCTGTGCCCCGGACGGGCGGGCCAGCATCCGGACGGTCGGGCCGACGACTGCTTCCGGAATGGTCATGTAGTCGCCCGCAAGGCGTGACAGCACGTTCCAGGCCAACTCGGACGGCTCGCCGCAGGAGAGCCCCGCCATGATTGTCTCTTCCTCGATCTTGACCGCAGTCAGACCATTCGCCCGGGCGCTGGCGATCAGGCAGGGCGCAAGCTCCGGCTCGACGATCACCACGCGCGGTGCGGCCTCGCCCCATTCCTGAGCGAACACCGCGGCCACGGCGGCGGCGAGACCTCCGACACCGCCCTGCAGGAAGACATGGGTCGGCGCTTCGGGCAGAGCCCGCACCACTTCGCGCGCCATGAGCCCATACCCGGCCATGACCTCGCGCGGCGGCTCGACATAGCCCGGCCAGGATGTGTCCGAGACGATCAGCCAACCGTGTTCCTCGGCGTCCTTGCGGGTCTGCTCCACCGTCTCGTCATAGTCGCCATCGACGCGGATCACCTCGGCGCCAAGCTCACCCAGCACCTTTTCCCGATACGCGCTGACTTCCGCGTGGATGTAGATCCGGCAGGGCGCACCAAACCGGCCTGCGCCCCACGCGACCGAGCGGCCATGATTGCCGTCTGTCGCCGAAATGAACGTGATCCCCGCCGTGTGATGCGCGAACTTGCCGTCGCGGATCTCGTCGAGCGGCACCTCGCGCCCCTCGATGCGCGAGATCTCGCGTTGCAGGACGCGCGAGACCGCATAGGCCCCGCCAAGCGCCTTGAAGCTGCCCAGCCCGAAGCGGGGGCCTTCGTGCTTGTAGAGCACCTCGCCAAGATCGAGGGCCTCGGCGAGATCGGTCAGCGAGATCAACGGTGTCTCGGCATATCCGTCCCAGGTCCGGATCTCACGCTCGGCGGTATCGAAATGCGTTTGCGACAGCACGTGCGAGACATCCGGCGACGGGCCGGGCGTTGCCCTGTGATGGCTGACCCCGGCGGATCTGAACGGCTCGAACATATGGACCTCCCCCTGCTCTTCGCGATGAGGGTAATCCAAATATTCCCGGAAATGCGCCTCTAAAGTTGGCCGTGCCGCGAGACATCACCACGCGGCACGCCGCTATGCGATCAGACCGAGCCGCCGTTGTCCTTGTTGCGCAGGTATTTGACGTAGAAAACAATCAACGCGACCACCATGTGGAACGGCATGGCGCCGATCCCGGGGGCCTGCGGCGCGTTGTAGCCGGGCTGGGGCATGTGCCCGTCATCCTGGATGATCGACAGCAGTTCCTCGGCGCCGTCCTGTGCCTGATCGAACAGCTTGTTCAGACTGCCGAGATCCGGGCCACCATAGTTGCGGATCATGTCGTCCAGCATCTCGAGCAGGTTGCGTGCCTTCGTCTCGACATAGCGCAGATTGCCCTCGCGGGCGCGCAGGCTCTCGTTCACCGACCAGCGGTGCTCGCGCGGGATCTTGCGTGCGGCCATGGACTGCACGTGCAGCCAGCCCTGGGCCGAGCGGATGTTCTTCAGGCAGGTCTTCAGAACGCGGCCCGCCCGTTCGAGTTTCTCCCAGTTCACGTGGTAATTCACGGAACCCGGGTTCGGCCCGCCGGTGCCGGTGAAGGCTGGATGTTTGATAAGCTCGCTGTGAATACGGTCGAGCGTCTGATCAATCATGCGCCATTGCGGCTGGTGATATCCCATTGGATGAACCTCCTTTAAAATAACTCCGGAGGTTGAGTTTGCCACAAGCCAGCCACGGCGATCACGTGAAATTTCTGTCTTGGACAGCGCTCTGACGCAACGTCAATCAGCGTCGGAGATGAGTGCGACCGGGGTGCGCCGCGCCGCATCGGGATCGCGCGCAAACGCCTCGAGGACCTTGGGATAGAGCCTGTGCTCCTGGCGCAGAACCCGTGCGGCGAGCGTATCTGTGGTGTCGCCTCCGATGACAGGGACAACCGCCTGACCCAGAATGCGCCCACTGTCGAGATCGGGGGTGACCTCGTGCACGGTACAGCCATGCACCGCCATCCCGGCCTGAAGCGCGCGGGCATGGGTGTCGAGCCCCTTGAAGAGCGGCAGGATCGAGGGGTGAATGTTCAGCATCCGTCCGGCCCATCGGGTCACGAACCCATCGGTCATGATCCGCATGAAGCCTGCCAGCGCGATCAGATCAGCGCCTGCCTCCTCGAGCGCGGTGTGCATGGCGGCATCGAAGGCGGCACGGTCGCCCTTGAATTCGCGGTGGTCAATGGCGCGGGTCGGCACACCGAGATCCGCTGCCTTGGCGAGACCCGCTGCATCGGGCCGATTGGACAGGACCAGCACCGGTTCCGCGGGATGATCCGCCACCTGCATCGCGCGGACCAGCGTCACCATGTTCGAGCCCGAGCCGGAGATCAGGATCGCCGTGCGGCGCTTGCTCATGCGGTGCGGCTCATGCCAGCGCGCCAGTGAACCGCAGACCGGGCGTCGGCTCAACCACACCCAGCGGCACCGGCGCCTCGCCCATATCGCGCAACACCTGCCCGACCTGCTCGGCCGTGTCCTCGGCAGCGATGATCACCAGCCCGATGCCGCAGTTGAACGTGCGCAGCGCCTCGTCCTGATCGAGTCCTGCCTCGGCCATCAACCAGCCGAACACCGGGGGCATGCTGACGGCATTGAGGTTCACACTGGCTCCGAGATCTTCGGGCAACGCACGGGGCAAGTTCTCGGTCAACCCGCCACCGGTGATATGCGCAAGCCCGCGCACGGCGCCGCGGCTCTGTGCCGCCTTGGCCGCCGCAACGTAGATCCGCGTCGGCTCGAGCAGTGCTGCACCCAGTGTCCCCTCGCCAAACGGGCACGGCGCATCCCAGGCAAGCCCTGCATTGGCAACAATCCGGCGGACCAGCGAATAGCCATTCGAATGCAGGCCCGAGGAGGGCAGGCCGATCAGCACATCGCCCGCCCGGACCTCACGCGGCAGGGCGCCGCCCCGCTCCATCGCGCCGACAGAAAACCCTGCGAGATCGAAGTCACCGTCCGCGTACATGCCCGGCATCTCGGCGGTCTCACCGCCGATCAGCGCGCACCCGGCCTGGCGGCATCCCTCGGCGATGCCTTCGACGACCTGCGCCGCCTCATCGACCGACAGCTTGCCCGTCGCGAAGTAGTCGAGAAAGAACAGCGGCTCGGCCCCCTGACAGATCAGATCATTCACGCACATCGCCACCAGATCGATCCCAACCGTGTCGAGAATGCCGGTATCGATGGCGATCCTGAGCTTGGTGCCGACGCCATCGGTCGCCGCGACCAGGACAGGGTCATTGAACCCTGCGGCCTTCAGATCAAAGAGCCCACCAAACCCGCCGAGACCCGCCATCACGCCCGCACGGTTGGTCGAGGCCGCCGCCGGCTTGATCCGCTCGACCAGAGCATTGCCCGCATCGATGTCGACACCGGCATCCTTGTAGGTCAGTGCGTTCGGACGGTCGGCCATGGGATCCCCTCTCTGATCCTGATCGTGGACGCTTTCCTCTAGCCCACACACCGCCCGGCGTCGAGAGCGCGCCGCACGAGACCGCCTGCGCCGTTGACGCCCCCAGCCTGCCGCCGTAAAGCGATTGCACCGGGCCTGTAGCTCAATTGGTTAGAGCAGACCGCTCATAACGGTTTGGTTGGGGGTTCAAGTCCCTCCGGGCCTACCAAACACAAAATTAGCGACGAATTTCGCCATCTGTTTCAACATCTTATTTAAATTGCAATCACTTATGGCACCGCCGATTCGGGCGGTGTGATACAAACTGTGATACACGGTGTGATACATGGCGCTGCCAAAGTACGTGTCCGAGAGGAAGGGAATCTATCAGTTCGTTCGTCGTGTTCCAAAAGACGTGAAGGCAGAACTCGGCTTTCAGTTCTGGCGCGAGAGCTTAGGAACCGACAGCCTGGTAGAAGCGGAAAAGCAAGCCAGAGCGCGTGCAGGTGAAACCGATAACATCATCGATGCGATCCGGGATGGGACGTACAGAAAGCATGACGACGATGACCTCTGGGATTTGGCCATGGGTTGGCACCAGTGGTACAAGGAAGTCACCGCGTACACGCTGCCAAAGGCCGTGTTCGGATCGACGCATCCGGATGCGCTCGTCGAACTTGGCGAACCCATCGGTGATGAAGAAAGCAACCCAATCATTCGGTCACGTGAGGAGCTTGCAGGACACGTTGAGCGGTATCTGAACGCCCAGAGCGTCATTGTTCGCCACCCCTCTCCTGATTGGGAGAAGCTTCTCGATCTCTGCCAGGACAACTACCACTGGGGCAATCCTGAGGTCACGAAGTCGGAGTTCTTTCAAGCATTGCAGGCGGTAGAGACGGTCCGCCCTGAAGCTCGGCTGAGCGCCGTGTTCGATAAGTTTGCCAATGAGCGCACAAGAGAAGACGCCTATAAGACGATCACTGAAAGTTCACTGAAGGACTACAGCGTTGCCATCGAACGTTTCATCGATGTTTTCGGTGACATGGAAGTCGAACGCATTACCCGAGCGAATGCCGAGCAGTTTCGCGATCTTCTCAGAAGGCTTCCATCACGCCCCCCCAATGACGTTCGCGAACTGTCAGTAAAGGAGCAAGCCGATTGGGCCGACGAACACGATCACAAGCGACTGGCCCGAGAGACGGTAGCGAAGCTGATGACGGGGATGCACTCGGTGATGGGCTTTACGTTCAAACACACGGCGGTAGTGCTGGACCGTCAGGGATGGGAGAACCCTTTCGCAGGTTTCGCTGGAACCGGGCAGAGGACCAGTTCGGCAAAGCGCCTTCCCTTTGATCCCGAGCAGATTCCCGAAATTTTCGATCCTGAGAAATTTCGACCAAGAAAGCCAAGCCACTTCTGGGTGCCACTCATCCTTTGCTTCACCGGTGCCCGACGCGATGAGATCGCGCAGCTACACCTTAACGACATAAACCTTGAGGCCAACGTTCCGCATCTGAGGATCACAGACAAAATCGAGCCTGGCCTCGATCTCTCGGTTCGACCGGAAGCTCGCAAGCGGCTTAAAACCTGGTCATCCGCCAGGGTCGCACCTATTCACCCGATCCTGTTGGAGATTGGACTGGCAGAGCTTGTGGCGTGGGCAAAATCTGTCGGCGACTTGCATTTGTTCCCCGACCTTCCGCATGAAAAAGGAGAAGCTCGCTCCAACAAGCTCTCAACGTCATTCACCAATCACCTCCGGAACAAGCTTGGCCTCACGGACGATAGGTACGTTCTGCATAGCTTCCGACACACTTTCGAGATGATGGCGATCAAGTCCAATGTAAGCGATGATAGGCGGAAGCTGGCGCTCGGTCGGTATGTCGGTGACGATGTTTCGCTTTCGAACTACGCAATCCACTTCCGCGATGACGTGGCTGCGATCAAGAGCCAGGTCCACGACATGATTTCATTTCCTGAAATCGATGCGATTGGTTTGATGGACTGTGGATCGGCATGCAAGATTGACCCCCTTGTTGGGGTAATCGGCGCGCAAAAGTGACCCCCCTGACAATTCAGTTC
>JBCBOR010000059.1:0-28549 GCA_039821125.1 Pseudomonadota bacterium | reverse complement strand
TTTTTTTCTTTTTGGGTGCTTCCGGTCCCCACCCTCGGGGGTGTCGCGCTCCGTTTCGTTGGGGGCGTCCGTGACGCACCCTTCTTGAAGGTACGCTCCCTCGCTATTGGACGAGCTTGACCCGCTGTCCTGCACGCAGCGTCTCACCTGACTGCAACCCGTTCAGCACGCGGAAGCGGTCGAGCGCGAACGCATCGACGTTCATCCGGCGCGCAAGGCTCTCGACGGTATCGCCACGTTTCACGGTGACCACATCAATGCGCGTCTCGCGCAGCGTCCGTTTCTCACCGGCTGACAAACGCCGGAAACTCTCGGCAGCCTGTTCGATCGAGGGCATGAGCCCGGCACTCGGCTGTGCAAACCCTGTCATGCGATAGAGCGACCCGCCAAGCCGCACGGCCACCAGCATTGCATTGAACCGCCGCCCGTTGATCTCGACGGGCAGATAGCCGACCGCGGCAGGCAAGCCGTTCAATGTCCGGTCCTGTACCCGGCTCAAGCGCCCGACCCGTACCGATTTGGCAATCTGCGGCACCCATGTCCTTGAGAGGTAGGTCGACAAGCGGCCACCGGGATCACGCGCTCCGTCCAGCACGAACCGCGCGCCGTTCGGGCCATCGGCCAGCACGGCGCTCGATGTGTTGGTGATCCGGAACCCTTTCGGCGCGGTATAGGTGAACCCGAGCTTGGGGTGGCTGAAGGTCTGGCCCCGGACGAAGCCCTGCTCTGCCGTGTCGCCAAAGGCAATACCATCGACGATCTTCAGAAAGGCCGCTTCGTTGCGATTGGCGCCCACAGGGATGGCCGCACCAGCCGCCCGCGCCGTCTCGATCGCCTGCCGGGTGCGCGGCCCCGTTGCAGGATGACTGGCGAAGAAATCGGTCTGGTTGGGATTGTACCCGCGCCCCTTCATCTTCGCATCGAGCGCGGCGGAGGCGCTCATGCTCTCGAGGAAATCGGCTTGCGCATAAGGGTCATATCCGGACCGCGCGAGATAGCGGATCCCCAGAGTGTCGGCGGCCAACTCGTCTGACCGCGAGTAATCCGCCAGCACGCCGCCCGCGGCGACCTGTCCGGCCTGGAGAACCCCTTGGGCAAGCTGCGGGTCGACACCCAGCACCGCGAGACCGATGGCGCCCAACCCGATGCCGAGCTGTGCGATCCCGGCACGCTCCTGCCTCAGTGCCCCGTGCCCGGCCGTGACATGGCCAATCTCGTGCCCGATGACACCGGCCAGTTCAGCCTCGCTGTTGGCCAGCGCCAGCAGGCCGCGTGTCACGTAGACATAGCCACCCGGCAGCGCGAAGGCGTTCACCGTTGGCGAGTTCAGCACTGTGAAGGTCCATTTCTCGCCCGGCTGTTCCGACACAGCGGCAAGTTTGCGGCCAAGCTGGTTCACATAGTCCGTGACCCGGGCGTTCTGGTAGATCCCGCCATACTTCGCGACAATCTTCTTGTGGTTTTCGTCGCCGATCCGCTGGTCGGAGGCGCTCCGCTTGGTGACGGTTGCAGGCGCCGGCGCGGCGGCGCCCTCTGCCACAGGCGTACTGCTGCGCGGCGCGGCACATGCCGTCATGGACAGGATCGAGAGCCCGATCAGGACGGCACGGACACCTCCGGGGATACGCATGACGCGCCCTCCTCGTAAGACTGCCCCTCGGGCAAAGTCTACGCTGTCAGCGTCATTCTGCAAAGGGCGCGACGGAAAGATCAGACGACGTGAGCGCTGAGCGCTCGAACAGCGTCGTCAGCCCGGATAGGTCTCGTCCAGCGCATAGCCCGCCGCACGCACGGTACGGATCGGATCGCGCTGTCCGCGCCGGTTCAGGGCCTTGCGCAGACGCCCGATATGGACATCCACCGTCCGCAGCTCGACATAGACATCTCGCCCCCAGACGAGATCCAGCAACTGCTCGCGCGAATAGACCCGCCCTGGCCGCTGCAGCAGGCAGTCGAGCAGGCGAAACTCGGTCGGACCGAGATGCACTTCCCGCTCGGCCCGCCGCACTCGCCGCGTCTCGCGGTCCAGCATCAGATCGCCGAAGGTCGCCACATCGGCCGAAATCGTCGGGCGCGACCGGCGCAAAAGCGCACGGACCCGTGCGACCAGTTCCGGCACCGAGAACGGCTTGGTCAGGTAGTCATCCGCGCCGGTGTCGAGGCCACGGATGCGGTCTGTCTCTTCACCGCGCGCCGTCAGCATGATCACCGGCATCTCGCGCAGATCCGACCGCGCCCTGATGCGGCGGCAGATCTCTATTCCCGACAGGCCGGGCAGCATCCAGTCCAGCAACACGAGATCGGGCGGATCTTCCTCGACAGTCAGGATCGCGTCATCGCCATCGGCACAGGTGCTGACGACAAAGCCCTCCCGCGAGAGATTGTACTCCAGAAGCGCCGACAGCGCTTCCTCATCTTCGACCACCAGGACCCGTGCGTTCATACCGTGCTTCCGCTCAACCGCTCTCCGCTGTATCCGTCAGACCATCCCAGTGATTGCTCTTGGGGCGGTCGTCGCCCAGCGGTTTTCCTTCGACCACAAAGTACGTCATCTCGGCGATGAAGGTCGCGTGATCGCCGATCCGTTCGAGGTTCTTCACGACGAAGAGAAGCTGCGAGCAGAGCCCGATCGTGCGCTGATCCTCCATCATGTAGGTCGTCAGCTCGCGGAAGATCGAGTTGTGCATCTCGTCGATTTCGAAGTCGCGCTTCCAGACCGAGACCGCCAGCGCCGTGTCGCGCGCAGTGTAGGCATCCAGCACCTCCGCGACCAGCGTCTGGGTCTGCTTGCCCATCCGCGCGATGGAGGAGACGACCTTCACGTTTTCGCTCTGGTTCAGAACTATCGTGCGCTTGGCGATGTTCTTGGCGAGATCGCCGATCCGCTCAAGGGTCGAGGCGATCTTCAACGCCGCAACGACCTCGCGCAGGTCGCTCGCCATGGGTTGACGCAGGGCCATCACCTCGATCGCCGCCTGCTCCAGATCCATCTCCATCTGGTCGAGACGTTTGTCGATCCGGATCACCTCCTGCGCCAGCGCCGTGTCCCGGTCGCGCATCGCTTCGATGGCCGAACCGAGCTGCTCCTCGGCCAGTCCGCCCATCTCGGAGATCCGGGCGGAAATTCCCTGAAGGTCTTGATCGAACGCCGTGACAATATGTTTTTGCATGGGTTTCTGCATCTGGTTTAGCCGTAGCGGCCGGTGATGTAATGCTGGGTCTTCTCGTGATCGGGGTTGGTGAAGATCTTGCCGGTCTCGCCAAACTCAAGCAGTTCGCCAAGGTGGAAGAACGCGGTCTTCTGGGAGACGCGCGCCGCCTGTTGCATCGAGTGGGTCACGATGACCACGGAGTAGGAGGCGCGCAACTCGTCGATCAGTTCCTCGATCTGCGCAGTGGCGATGGGATCCAAAGCCGAGCATGGCTCGTCCATCAGCAGAACCTCTGGCGCGGTCGCGATGGCCCGGGCAATGCAAAGGCGCTGCTGCTGCCCGCCCGAGAGGCCCGTGCCCGGCTTGTCGAGCCGATCCTTGACCTCATCCCAGATCGCCGCACGGCGCAGGCACTGCTCGACAATCTGGTCCAGCTCGGCCTTGTTCGCCGCCAACCCGTGGATGCGCGGCCCATAGGCGACATTGTCGTAGATCGACTTCGGGAACGGGTTCGGCTTTTGGAACACCATCCCGACTCGCGCGCGCAACTGCACGGGATCGACGTCGCGATCGTAGATATCGCCGCCTTCCAGCAGGATCTCCCCCGTGACCTTGCAGATGTCGATCGTGTCGTTCATCCGGTTGAGGCAGCGCAGAAACGTCGATTTCCCGCACCCGGACGGGCCGATAAACGCCGTGACCGTATTGTTTTCGATATCGACCGAGACGTCCTTGATCGCGTGCGTCTCGGCGTAGTGCACGTTCACCTTGCGTGCGACGATCTTGATCTCGTCGTTCATAATTCCTGCACCGTCAGCCATCACCAGCGCCTTTCGAACCGTTTGCGCAGCACCACGGCCAGCGCATTCATGAGAACCAGGAACACCAGCAGAACCGTGATCGCCATGGCAGTCTTGCCGTCGAAAAGCCGTTCCGAGTTGTTGTTCCACAGATAGATCAACGAGGGCAACACGTTGGCCTTGTCCAAGGGGTCGCCCGGCGGGTCCTGAATGAAGGCGTTCATGCCTACAATGATCAGCGGGGCGGTCTCGCCCAGCGCCTGTGCCATCGCGATGATCGATCCGGTCAGGATCCCCGGCATCGCCAGCGGCAGCACATGGTGGGTCGAGGTCTGGAGCTTGGACGCCCCCAGCCCCAGTGCCGCATCACGGATCGAGGGCGGCACCGCCTTGATAGAGGCCCGTGCCGCGATGATGATCGTCGGCAGGCTCATCAGCGCCAGCACCACGCCGCCCGCGAGCGGAGTCGAGCGCGGATCCTCGGTGATCGACTTCAGAAGGCCATCGAACAACTCGATCCCGAAGAGCTTCACGCCGGAAATCAGCACGGTGATACCCAAGAGGCCAAACACGATCGACGGCACGGCGGCGAGGTTGTTGATGTTCACCTCGATGAAATCGGTGATCTTGTTCTTCGGCGCGAACTCTTCCAGGTAGATCGAAGCGCAAACGCCGATGGGGAAGGCCAGCAGGAAGGTCACGACCATCGTCCAGAACGAGCCGACCAGCGCCCCCCAGATCCCGGCAAGCTCGGCATTCGAGCTATCCGACTTGAAGATCAGCCGGGTGTTCAGCACCTTCTCGATCTGGCCGTTCGCGCGCAGGTTCTCCAGCCACAGGATCTGACGGTCATTCAGCTTGCGCTCGGCCTCAGGGCGGATCAGTTCCAGCGCCTCCCAGTCGCCCGGAGCAATCTCCCCCAAAGCGCCAGGCGCATCGTAGATCTCTCCGCGCAGCCGTTCGGGCGCGAGCTCGGTCACCTTGATCCAGCCGCCATTGACGCGAAGGAACAACGACGGATCGGTGTCACTCAGCGCAAAGACGTTCTGGGTGTTCGTCGCTTCGCGCATTGCACGGTCTGCAATGGCGTTGGCGGCATCACGGGCTTGCTTGAACTGCTCGAGTTGAGCCTCAAGCGCCGCGCGTTCTTCATCCGATGTCGTCTCACCGATGGCCACCGTCGTCTCGTCATAGGCGCGCGCCTGATCGTTGGCGGTGCGTCGCGCCACCCGTGCCTCACGCGCGCGGCGTTCCCGAAGCGCGAGCCGCGCCTCGGTCATCGCTTGTGGCTCGGTGGTGATGACCACCTCGCCCTCGGCCTCGCCCGCGGTGATCGTGATCGTGCCATCGGTCCCGGCATCCTTCAGACGACCGAGATCGCCCTTGAGGTAAAGCTGGACCTGATCGTCGAACAGCGGCTGATACTGGATTTCACTGCCGATGATGCTCGGGTCGTCCTTGGCCATTGCGCCCAGTTCGAGCCCCGCATCGGTCGACAGAAGCGCATTCATCGCCCTGCGACCCCTGCGGTCGAGACCCTCGGCGCCCAGAACCTCGGTCAGACCGGCGCGCACGGGCTTGTCCAGCTTGGGCACAAGACGCGGGTTCGGATCCTCGATCCGTCGCATCTCGCGTTCGCTCAGATCCATCTGCACGGTCACAACGGCGTTGTATTCGTAGAGAATGCCAAGCGTCTTGCCGACAACCGTGTAGAGCAAAGTCGCCAGCGCCGCCGCCGCAATGAAAATTGCGAGGATACCGTAGGCCTTGAGCCGCACCTCGGCCCAGTGGCGCTTTTTCAGCAGTGACGCGCTCTGCGGGGCCGTGTGCTTGGCCGAGATCGCCGTCATATCGAATGCTGCATCTGCCATCGGTCAGCCTCAATCGTATTTCTGGCGATATTTCGCGACGATGCGCAACGCGACGATGTTCAAGCCCAGCGTCGCGACGAACAGCGTGAAGCCAAGCGTGTAGGCCGGGCCCGCCGCGGTCTCCGCCTCGGTGTCGCCCAGGATCAGCATCACGATCTGCACGGTCACGGTTGTGACCTTGTCGAGCGGGTTCCACGTGAGGTTCGCGCTCTGCCCGACAGCCATGACCACGATCATCGTCTCGCCGACGGCGCGGGAGATGCCAAGCAGCACCGCCGAGACGATACCGGGCAGCGCCGCGGGCAGGACGACCTTCATGATCGTCTCGGCCTTGGTGGCCCCGAGACCGTAGGAGCCATCGCGCAGCGACTGCGGCACCGCGTTGATCACGTCATCGGACAGCGAGGAGATGAACGGGATGATCATGATCCCCATCACCAAACCAGCGGCGAGCGCGCTTTCCGCCTGCACCGTCAGGCCGATCGCGCCGCCCAGCGACACCACCGCCGGTGCGACCGTGATCGCGGCGAAGAACCCGTAGACCACGGTTGGGATACCGGCGAGGATTTCCAGCATCGGTTTGGCCCAGGCCCGCACCCTGGGCGAGGCGAACTCGGACAGATAGACCGCCGCGAACAAGCCGACCGGCACCGCGACCAACATGGCGATCACGGTAATCATCAGCGTGCCGGCAAAGAGCGGCACCGCCCCGACCTTGTCCGCCGACATCTCGCCGGTGTGGACGCCCGACAGCGGGCTCCAGGTCAGGCCGAACAGGAACTTGCCGATTTGCCAATCGATCTTGGAGAAGAAGTTCAGCGTCTCGCCGATCAGCGAGAGCAGGATACCGATCGTCGTCAGGATCGCGACCGCCGCGGTCAGCATCAGACCGACGCGCAGGATGCTCTCGGACTTGTTGCGCGCACGGAACGGGACCGAGACCTGTTGCAGCGCATACCATGCCGATCCGGCAGCGGCGAGAAGGCTGAGGATGACAATGGCCCAGACGCGCTTGGTCTCGGCGCTTGCGAACACCTCGGAGAGTTGGATCCGCAGATCATCGGTCGTGGACGCAATCGCGCCTTCGGCAATCGCGCGCGCATCGTTCAGCGCGGTATCCGCTCGCAACCCTGTAAGATCGGGCGCCATGTCCGAGAGCGCGCTGCGCATCGTGCTGGCAACCATCGTGCTGCCGATAAAGCTGACGACGATGTAGACCGCAAGACCGCCGATCAGCACGCAGAGCAGGGCGTAAAGCCCGTGATAGCCCGGCCGTGAGTGCAGTGAGGCGTAGCTTCCCCCTGCCTCAGCGGCCGCTTTCGATCGCGCCATGGCAAAGGAGCCGAGCGCCAGTATGACAATCCCCAAAAGGGTAAGCGGCAACATGGACTGTCCCCCGATCGACGTCTCACGTCATGCTGGATGTGCGAACCGGACAAGACCACGCGCCGGGTAGGAACGCGGGCGACCCAGGCCGCCCGCGGAACATTCGATCAGAAGATCTTACTTCAGGCCTTCGCCGGTCAGGGTCGCCTGGCCGAGAACGCTTTCAGCGTTGTCAGCATGGGCGTCTTCCGGCAGCGGGATCAGGCCTTTTTCGGTCAGGTAGCCGTCCGAACCCGAAGCGCCTTCCGAGACAAACTCTTCAGCGTACTCGAGGATGCCCGGAACAACACCAATGTGAGCCTTCTTGATGTAGAAGAACATGGTGCGCGAGACCGGGTAGTCGCCCGATGCGATGTTGTCAAAGGTCGGCTCGACGCCGCCAATGGTTGCGCCTTTGAGCTTGTCGGCGTTCTCTTCGAGGAACGAGTAGCCGAAGACACCGACAGCGTTCGGGTTGGCGACCAGCTTCGAGACGATCAGGTTGTCGTTCTCGCCCGCATCGACCCATGCGCCGTCGTCACGCATCTCGACGCTTTTGCAAACGGCTTTCTCCAGACCAGCTGCGGCGCAGCCTTTTTCCATGGCCAGTTCCATGAACGCGTCACGGGTGCCCGAGGACGGCGGCGGTCCGAGAACTTCGATCTTGGTTGCCGGCAGCGACGGATCGACTTCGTTCCAGTTGGTCGGCTCGCCTTGGCCTTTGGCCAGAGCCTTGAACAGCTGCTCGCGGGTCAGGGCGAAGGTCGAAGCGTCGGTCGCGTTTGCAACAACGATACCGTCAAAGCCGACTTCAGCTTCGATGATGTCGGTGACGCCGTTTTCCTGGCAGAGCTTGTACTCTTTTGCCTTGATGCGGCGCGAGGCGTTCGTGACGTCCGGGGTGTCGGTGCCGACGCCGGCGCAGAACAGTTTCAGGCCGCCGCCCGAACCGGTCGACTCAACGACGGGGGTCGGGTTACCGGTCGACTTGCCGAAAGCTTCGGCAACAGCGGTCGAGAACGGGAACACGGTCGACGACCCAACGATCTTGATCTGATCACGGGCAGCAGCCGAGCCAGCAACAGCGATGGCAGCAAGCGCAGCAGCGGCTGCGAGCGTAGTGGATTTTTTCACGATCCAACTCCGATTGATTGAGAGAGAAATGAACACGCCGATGGCCTCAGACACCAGGATGATCGAGTGATTGCGCTCATGCACATCATTGTCTCGTCGTCCCCATACCGCCCGACCAGAAGACAGGCGGTTCCCAGTCACCAACGTGTTTGACAGCAGAAGAAGTACCCCTGACGCGGGACGCTTTTACGACCAATTGGCTTCAGTTTTATGACGATCTAAGTCTCTGTTTTTATGTTGTTTTAGCCGCCATGGAGGTAAAATCCCTCTGCAAGCGTCGCAAACGCTCACTTAATCGGAGCAACCTCGTTTGCATCGTGGGCCAGGTGCTCGTGCCCCGTGCGAATCTGATCCGAGGTTTCGACCGATTCCTCCGCTTCCGAGGCGCGAAGCCAGACGGTGAAGGACGACCCTTTGCCCGGTGCGCTCTTGATCTCCAGACGGCCACGGTGCCGGTTCACGATATGCTTTACAATGGCCAGCCCGAGGCCCGTTCCGCCCCGTTCCCGCGAGTTCGCAACCGACACGCGGTAGAAGCGCTCGGTCAGCCGCGGGATATGTTCGAGCTCAATGCCCGGCCCGGTATCAACGACAGCAACGCCGATCATGCCGGGATAGGCTTCGGATGGCGCGGCGGGGCGGACCATCACCTCGGTGCCGGACGAGCCGTACTTGATCGCATTCTCGATCAGGTTCTGGAAAAGCTGTCCCAGTTCTTCGCGATCGGCGAGCACGGTCGGCGCAACCGCCGGCATGCGGATCTGCAGGCTGACCTCTGCTGCACGGGCAACGGGACGCAGAATATCGACCACCTCGCAGACAATCGCATAGAGATCCTGAGGATCCTCCGGCGTGACCCGTTCGTTCAACTCGATGCGGTTGAGCGACAGCAGATCGTTGATCAGGCGGGTCATCCGGTTCGACTGGCTCGTCAGAATGTTCAGGAACCGCTCGGACGCTTCGGGATCATCGCGCGCGTGGCCAAGCAGCGTCTCGACCGTCGCCGAGATCGCCGCCAGCGGCGTCTTCAACTCGTGGCTGGCATTGGCGACGAAATCCCGGTGCAATGCACTGGTCTTGCGGGCCTGGGTCTGATCCTCGATCAGGACCAGCAGACGCGGGGGCTGGCCTGCCTGCAGCCGGGCCGGATCAATGCGCCGCACATGGGCCACGAGGTGCACATCCGACCGGCGCGTCATGCTGAGCTCGACACTGCCATCGCGACCGGTGTGTTGCACGCTCTCGATCAGGTCGAGCAAGCGCCGGGTGCGCAGCGAGGCGACGGGCAGGCCGGACGTCTCCTGCAGGCTGAACATCTCGCGCGCCTGAGCATTCAACGTCTCGATCGTGCCCGATGCGCTGATCAGGATCGCGCTGAAAGGCATCGCCTCGAGCAGCTCGCGGGATATCTCGCCCGTCCGGTCCACAGGCATCGGCGATGGCGGCGGCTTGGGGGTGTCAGGCACGGCCTTGGGGCGCGCCTCGTCCGTACCCTGCATGATAGACACCGCAGCAGCCCCCAGTGCCGCCGCCAGCACGGTCAGATAGGGCGTGTCCCAGGCAAGCTGCGCCAGCGCGCCGCCGGTCGCGGCGACCAATGCCGGGGCAAGCACCCGGAGGATTGGACGTGCTGACATGGGATCTCCCAACGAGCGGCGCATGAATCTGCGTCGACATCTCTACTATAGGGAGGATGCGCACTGACTGGAATTGTCGTCATGCAATCTTAACATTAAGAAGAGCAGGTTGAGACGTCACCACGAGGTCAGGGCGCACGGATGATACGCTACGCACTGAAATGTGCCGAAGGGCATACCTTCGACAGTTGGTTCCGCAATTCTGCGGCCTATGACGCGTTGGTGCGTGAGGGGCAGGTGACGTGCGCTGTCTGCGGCAGCACGGACGTGACCAAGTCAATCATGGCGCCTGCCGTTGCCGCCTCGGAGAATGCAGCACCAAGTGTCACGGACGAAGAGCGGTCCGTGCCAGCCCCGGTTCCCGAGGCTCCGTTGAGTGCACCGGCCTCTCCGGCAGAAGCCGCGCTGCGCAAGCTGCAGGAGCATATCCGCCATAACTCGGATTATGTTGGAACCGATTTCGCGGATGAGGCGCGACGGATCCATGTCGGCGAGTCGGACGAGCGTCCGATCTGGGGCGAGGCGTCACTGCAAGATGCCAAGGATCTGCACGATGACGGGATCCCTGTCGCCCCCCTGCCGTGGATGCGTCGCCGGACGGATTGATCCCCAAGCCTTCGCGATTGGTCCTGGCTGTGGAGCGCCACCAGCGGGCCCGGCACTCTTTGAGGATGGTGTCCGCTGAGGCTTTGGCGCCTTTTCTATTGCGCCTCTGGCGCGGTGTTCGTGCGCCGTTCTAAAGTAGCGGGTCACGGGACCTCTGCGGAATACAGGCACCTGACCGCCGTGCTCCTGCCCGAACTGTCAGACGAGAAGCACTTAACCCGCCTTTAACCAGAATCGCCGCGAAGATGAAGGGAAGTTGGGAGGGGACCGCTCACCGCCGCAGCATTGCCGCGGGGTTCCGGGTTTACATTATCGCACAAGGATCAGAACACGCCGATTGGCACGCTCGGATTTGGGTGTTTCGATCGCCAGTTCCTTCTCACCCTTTGCTTCGACCGAAAAGGGTGGAACCTCGCCTTCGCGCAGTTCCTTGAAGATTGCCTCGCGCACCCGGGCAGCCCGCGTTCGCGACAGCGCGAGATTGTAAGACCCATCGCCGGGCGCATCCGCGAAACCTGTCACCAGAACCTCGGCCGCGGCCCGCGATTTCACATCCTCGACCGCCAGAAGGATCTGCTCGAACCCGTCATCGGTGATCCTTGTGCGCCCGATATCGAAGAACACCTCGAACAGTTTAGGCGGTGGCGGACGCGACGCGAGAGCGGCCGCAAACGCCTCCTGAATTTCGCGCTCGGTCGCGGCGACATCGCCCAGCTTCTCGCCCGTGCCCGCAGCGGCAAACGCCTTCTCCAGAGTCAGCGTGGTCGCACCCTGCTTCAGTTCAACACCGCCGATATCGCCATCTTCCGGCAGCACGACCACCATATCCTCGGGCAGATTGGCAAGGTCGCGGATCAGGACGATCATCAGCATGTACGATTCTTTGCAGAGGTCGATCTCAGCCGCCTGATCTGCGGTCCCGTCGCCTTCGCTCGCCTCATGCAGCCAGCATTCATAGTGGATCTGCACCTCGCCGATCTGACGCGCGGCGCGCAGCATCGGCCCTTCGCTCTGGACGTAGGCACTGAGTTCCTTCGCCGCTGCATCTAGATCTGCGGCGAAGGGCTCCCCCACACCGGTCTCTGCCGGAGCCGTAGGCGGTGTTGCTGCACGCGCCGCATCCGAACGCGCCCGGGCAAGCAAGGCATCGCGGACCAGCTCATTCGTGACAGATGCGGGTGGCAGCTCTACCGCGGTCATCGCCGCTGCGCGCGCCTTGGCCAGGAACTTCGCGCCGTCATCCCAGTCAAATTCCGCAAGCTCATCCTTGGCGAGGCGGACATAGCCCTCCTGCAATGCGGCGAAGTAGGGGTCGGCGTTGGGGGGCAGCGCTTCGACACGCTCGAGGCTCCACTGCTCGCCGGTCAGCCAGTCCGACACGGTGCCACCCGTGGGCGTACACCCCGTCAGCACCAGCGCTGCCACGCCGAGCGCCCCCGCCCCCCATCCGTTCATAATGCTATCCCTTGTTGTCGTCCTTGTCGGCATCCGGGTCCTTGACGCGCACAGCGAACAGGGTGCCCTTGACCCCCAGCACCGTGGTCGGCATCAGAACCCGCATGGCGAGCGGGCGGGTCTTGGCGATCTGGCCAGAGGCCGCAGTCAGGCTCCCCCGCTTCAACCGTGCATCGAATCCGTCCTGCTTGCCCGAGGCGTTGAACGCGTAGCTCTCGAGATCGAGTGTCGAATTCGGACCGAGACTGATCCGTGAATTGTCCGAGAATGTCATGCCCACGGCGCTGTTGACGCCGGTGCGGATCTGGTCCTTCTCAAAGATCTCGACCCCGGGCTCGGCTTTAATCTCGGTCCCGTCCCGGATCACGAAGACCTCACCCGACGAGACTTTCACCTGTCCGATCTTGTCCGCGGCAAACACCGACACCTGAGCTGTGACGAAGATCGCCAACGCAACGCAGATCGTTTTGAACACTCGCAGCATTCGCACCACCTTCAATTGACATCGCAAGATTGAACCGCGAGAATCCGGCACATGATTATGACCACCTCACGGCAAATATCAATTCGCTCTGGGCCCGGGCACCAGCATGCGTGAGGACTTCCCGGTTTCCAATGACGGGATAAGCGCCGCGTTCGAGTTTATCTCCCGCGCCGTGCAGTCCCTCGGCGCAGGCGAAAGCATCGCGCACCGCATGTCGATCATCGTGGACGAGCTCTGCGCCAACATGATCCGCCATGATAAAACCCTGTCGCCCGAAATGCGGTTCGAGATCGAGATCCAGTTCACAGCACCGCGCGCTGAACTGACGATCAGCGATCCGGGCCAGCCATTCAATCCTCTGTCCCATGTGATGGACGAACAGCCGGAGATCGGCGGCCATGGGATCGCTCTGGTCAAGGGGCTCGCCCATGCGCTGACCTACCAGCGCGCCGGGGACCGGAACGTCCTCAGCATCAGCATCGACGGAAGCGATTGAGCCCCGCCATGGGGTCCGTCCTGATCCGGAACGCCGCGGTTCTGGTCACGATGGATGGCGCGCGGCGGGAATTGCCGGATGGCTGGCTTTTGAGCCGAGGCGGTGTGATCGAGGCCCTTGGCGCAGGGCCCGTACCGGACGGCATCACCGCGGATGAAAGCGTCGACGCCGCAGGCTGCGTTGTCACGCCAGGTCTGGTGAACACCCACCACCACCTCTCGCAGAACCTGACCCGCACGGTGGCGCAGGACGCCTTGCTGTTCGGCTGGCTGCAGACGCTCTATCCGATCTGGTCGCGTATCGGGCCCGAGGAGATCCGGGTCTCCGCCCTTCTCGGTCTCGCCGAACTGGTGCTCTCGGGATGTACCTGTTCGTCGGACCATCTCTACCTCTACCCAAACGGCGCCCGTCTCGACGACACGATCGATGCCGCACGCGAAATCGGGGTACGCCTGCACGCTACGCGCGGATCCATGAGCATCGGCGAAAGCCAGGGCGGTCTGCCCCCCGATCACCTGACCGAGGGCGAAGACGCCATCCTCGCCGACTGCATCCGTGTGGTTGATACGCATCACGACCCGAATCCCGGCGCGATGATCCGGGTGGCAATTGCACCGTGCTCACCGTTCACCGTGTCTCAGGACCTGATGCGCGAGGCCGCGGTGCTGGCCCGTGACAAGGGCGTGATGCTTCACACGCATCTGGCCGAGAACGACGAGGACGTCGAATATTCGCTGGCGCAGTATGGCTGTCGCCCCGGCCAGTATGCCGAGGATCTGGGCTGGACCGGCGACGATGTCTGGCACGCCCACTGCGTGAAACTGGACGGGGGCGAGATCGATCTGTTCGCCCGCTCAGGCACTGGCGTTGCGCATTGCCCCTGCTCCAACTGCCGTCTGGGTTCGGGGATCGCGCCGGTGCGTTCCATGCGCGATGCCGGGGTCAAGGTCGGTCTGGGGGTCGATGGCTCCGCCTCCAACGATCAGGCCAGCCTGATCGGCGAGGCCCGTCAGGCGCTTCTGCTGCAACGGGTCGCACTAGGCGCGGATGCCATGAGCGCGCGGGAGGTGCTGGAGATCGCGACCCTTGGCGGCGCGCAGACACTCGGGCGCGGCGATCTTGGGTCGCTGGAGCCGGGCAAACGCGCCGATATCGTGATCTGGCCCACCGACACCGTGGCGCAGTCCGGCCAGACCGATCCGGTTGCCGGGCTGATCCTCTGCGGTCCGATCCCGCCCCGCGACGTGTTCATCGAGGGCCGCCAGATCGTGCGGGATGGCCACATTACCACGATCGACCTCGGCAAGGCGCTCCGCCATCACCGGGCGCTGTCGGAAAACCTGATCACGGGATGACGTCCATGGACGATTTCTACTCGGATACGAAAACCAAACCGACGCCGGAAATGCGCCGCACGGTCCTCGATGCCGAGGTCGGGGATGAGCAGAAAGGCGAGGACCCCACCACCGCAGCGCTGTGTGAACGCGTCGCCGATATGCTGGGCAAGGAGGCCGCACTGTTCCTGCCCTCGGGCACCATGTGCAACGAGATCGCCATTCGCGTCCATGTGCGCCCGGGCGACGAGATCATCTGCGAACGCAACTGCCACATCGTCGGGTTCGAGGGCGGCGGACCCGCGGCGCTGAGCGGTGCCATGGTCCATCCCATAGACGGCGAACGGGGCATGTTGTCGCCCGAGCAGGTCACCGGCGCGATCCGGACCAGTTCGCGGTACGCACCGCAAAGCCGGCTGCTGAGCGTCGAGCAAACCGCAAACATGGCGGGCGGTGCGGTCTGGCCGGTCGATCAACTCAACGCGGTGGCCGAGGTGGCGCACGCCCATGGCCTCGCCACCCATATGGATGGCGCCCGGCTGATGAACGCGGTGGTTCAAAGCGGGCGACCCGCGACGGACCATACGGCAGGGTTCGACAGCTGCTGGATCGATTTCACCAAAGGCCTTGGCGCGCCCATCGGGGCGGTGCTGGCAGGGTCGAAAGACTTCATCGCGCACGCCTGGGTCTTCAAGCAGCAATTCGGCGGCGCGATGCGCCAGTCGGGGATTGCTGCCGCGATGTGCCTCCACGCACTCGATCACCATGTGGACCGGCTGGCCGAGGATCACACCAATGCCCAGCGGATCGCCGATCATCTGGAGGGGCTGCCGGGTGTGGCGCAGGTCCTGCCAGTCGAGACGAACATCGTGATCTTCGATCTGGCCGAGACCGCGCCCAGCGCCGCCGATCTGGTGGCCTGCGCCCATGCCGATGGTCAGATCCTCGGCGCCTTTGGACCGCGCCGGATCCGGATCGTGACCCATCTGGATGTGGATGGGGGTGCGGTGGACCGGCTCCTGGCTGTGTTGAGCACTCATCTCGGCTAAAGGCATAAGCACCCAAGGCGGCCATGTCCGTTGCCGGACCCGGGAGGCATACGCCTCCCGCTGCGCGGGCAAGCCGCGCAGATGGCCGCATTGCGCCCGACAGCGTACGTAGGTGCTTGGGGCGAATATTGCTCAGCCGTCGGCGTTGACCACGCGGATCGGCGCATCGGCCTCGACCGCCGCGGGCGCGTTGGCCTCACCCTTGTCTTCGAACTCGAAGGCTTCCAGGCGCCGTGCACGGGTACCCGCTTTGCCAGCGGAGATCTTGATCTCGCCAAGGTCCTTGGCCGCCTGCCCGAAGTGTCTGTCGAGGTTGCCGACCCGGTCGGTCAGACGCTCGACGTCCTTGTGGAGCAGCGACAGCTCTCGCCGGATCGCGCCTGCCTGCTCGCGCATCCGCACATCCTTCAGGATCGCGCGCATGGTGTTGAGCACCGCCATCATCGTGGTGGGCGAGACGATCCAGACCCGGGCCTCGAACCCCGTCCGCACCACGTCACCAAAATGGGCGTGTAGTTCGGCATAGACCGCCTCGGACGGCAGGAACATCAGCGCGCTGTCCGCGGTCTCGCCCTCGACGATATAGCGCTCGGCGATGTGGCGGATATGGGTCAGGACCGCATTGCGGAAGAGGCGCGCGGCCTCCTTCTTCTCGGCAGGCGTGGTCGCGGCGAGAAGCGCCTCGTAAGGCTCGAGCGGGAATTTCGCGTCAATCACGATATGGCCCGGCGGATCCGGCAGGTGCACCAGACAATCGGCCCGCTTGTCGTTCGAGAGCCTAGCCTGGAACGCATAGGCGTCCGGCGGCAGGGTCTTCGAGACGATGTCGTTGAGCTGGATCTCGCCGAACGCGCCGCGGGTCTGCTTGTTCGCCAGAATGTCCTGCAGGCCGAGCACGTCGCCCGACAGTTTCTCGATCTTGGTCTGGGCCTTGTCGATTGCCTCGAGCCGTTGTTGGAGTTCGCCCAGCGACCGCGCGGTCCGGGTCGCGGTGCCATGCAGCGATTCGCCCATGGCCTTCTGCACTTCCTCGAGGCGGCGCTCGACCTGCTCCATGATGCGGGACTGGCTGGCGGCCTGATGGTCGGAGACCAGCTTCAACCCGCCCGCCAGTTGGTGCTGCCCGGCATCGAGGCCGCGCACAGCGTCACCCAGCGCACCGAGATGCCCGGCCAGCGGTTCCGCCGCCCGGGCCGAACGGACGGCCGCTCGCACGGCCCAGATTAGCAGGACCAGCATCACCAGCAGAACCGCCGCGCCGGCCAGCCCAGCCTGGACCAGAGGGTCGTTGAAATCGATTGCCATCACCGGCGTCCGAACAGCTTTTCGATATCGTCGAGGCCGAGGCGCACCCAGGTCGGGCGCCCGTGGTTGCAGGTGTTGGAGTTCGGCGTCGCTTCGATCTCGCGCAGGAGAGCGTTCATCTCATCCGCCGTCATACGCCGCCCGGAGCGGACCGAGCCATGGCAGGCCATCCGGCTGAGGATCGCATCGATGCGCCCGCGCAGACCATCCGCGGTACCGAGATCGGCGATCTCATCGGCCACATCGCGCAGCAGCGCCGCGGGATCGGTCTGGCCAAGGATTGCGGGCACCTCGCGTACGGCCACAGCGCCGGGACCGAACGGTTCGATCAGAAGGCCCATCTCCGCCAGCGCCTCGGCATGGTCGAGCAAGCGCCCCGCATCGGTGCCAAGCTCGACGATCTCCGGGATCAGCAGGCCCTGGCGCGCAACGCCTGTGGCCACAGATTGCGCCTTCAGCTTCTCATAGACCAGTCGCTCATGCGCGGCGTGCTGATCGACCAGAACGATCCCGTCAGCGGTCTGGGCGATGATGTAGTTCTCGTGCACCTGCGCCCGGGCAGCGCCGAGCGGTGCGCCCTCGGGCAGCGCATCCGTTGCGCCCGGCACGCCCCGCGCCGACGTCCAGTCCGCCTCGGCAAATCCTGCCGGGGCTTGCGCTGTCGCTGCGGCGTCGATGGCCGGCGCAGAGGGATACGCACCCCACGAGGGACGTGTGGCGTACGCCTCCCCCTGCGCCGACCAACCCGTGCGCGCCGGGACGGGCCGGGGCGCATGGTCCCCCGGCTGAAACGCCCCAAGCGCAGCATCTGAAATGGTCGTTGTCGACCGGTGACCGGCTCCCGCCAGCGCATGGCGGATCGCCGAGATGATGAGCCCGCGCACCGTGCCGGATTCGCGGAAGCGCACCTCGGCCTTCGCGGGGTGCACGTTTACATCGACGCGCTCGGGCGGGCAGGTCAGGTGCAGGGCGACGACCGGATACCGATCGCGCGAGAGCACGTCCATATAGGCCGCCCGCACGGCACCGAGCAGCAGCTTGTCGCGCACCGGTCGTCCGTTCACGGTGATGTGCTGCGCGACCGCCGCCCCGCGCGAGAAGGTCGGCAGACCGATCTGACCGGAGAGCGTCAGCCCATCGCGTTCAGCCTCGACCGGGACCGCGTTCTCGGCAAACCCTGTGCCCAGGATCTCCGCCGCCCGGGCCGCACGCTGATCGAAAAGGTCGCCCTGTGCACCGGTGACGGAGAACAGCTTGCGCGGCTGCGCCGGTTCCGTGACATCGGTCAGCGTGAACGAGACCGCGGGCGATGCCATTGCCAGGCGGCGAATTACCTCGCCAATCGCTTGAGCCTCGGCCCGGTCAGTGCGCAGAAATTTCAGCCGGGCGGGGGTGGCATAGAAAAGATCACGAACCTCGACCGTGGTGCCATGCGCGCGGGAGGCGGGGCGCGGCGCGCTCAACACGCCCGCGGCGACCGCGACCTGCCAGCCATCCGCGCCCGCCACGCGCGAGGTGATGGTCAGGCGCGAGACCGAGCCGATGGATGGCAGCGCCTCACCCCGGAAGCCGAAATGGCGGATATCGACCAGATCCTCATCGTCGATTTTCGACGTGGCGTGGCGTTCCAGAGCAAGGGCGAGTTGGTCCTGCGGGATGCCGCAGCCGTCGTCGGAGACACGGATCAGCGACTTGCCGCCATCCGCCTTGGCAATCTCGATCCGGGTGGCGCCTGCGTCGATCGCGTTCTCGACGAGCTCCTTCACGGCAGAGGCAGGGCGCTCGACGACTTCCCCCGCCGCGATGCGGTTCGAGACCGCCTCGGGAAGGCGACGGATCGGCGCGGCGAAGCGCATGATGTTGGGGGCGGGCGCGTTCATGACACAACCCATAGCATGCAGGCGCACGATTCTGGAAGACCTGCATGCCGCATGGCGCGTGTTCTCGCGATGGGACCGGCCCGCGGCGGGACCCGGTCTGGCGGGACGCGATCGCTGGGATCCAGTGCGTCAGGTCGGCCTTGTGCGATTGGCAGCGCCGCCAACAGCTTCGGACCCTGCGGGTCCACGGGACCTCAGGCGGTGCAGGCGCCGCTTGCGCGAACGCCGAAACCAGCCGTCTCAGGCACCGTTGCGGCCTATGCGTTTGATCGATCTCGGGCCTCAACTCTCGCCGAGCCCGGCGCGCAGGAGCGTTTTGCGCCGATTTTCCTAACAGTCTATGAAATTGCGCGCAGGGGCAGAGGAGCGCGCGGTCCTCGCACAGAGGTGCGTGGCGCCCGCACCCGGCTCAGTGGTGCGTCCTGCAACGCCTGCCCCGGCGTACCACACGGATCGTGGGTCCAATGCGGCCATCTGTGCGCCTGCGCGCAGCGGGAGGCGAACGCCTCCCGGGTCCGTTTACGGACATGGCCGCTTCGCCCGTGACAGGTGCGGCGCCCTGATGACAGGCGGTCCGCGGTCAGAACCGTTCCATCAACCGGTCGAGATAGTCGAGCTCCAGCTGCGGCCGGGCCGGTTCGGCGGCACGGCGGCGCAGTTCCTGCATCAGCTCGCGGGCCCGGTCGATCAGCCCCTGATCCGGCACCCGGGTTGAGCGGCCATCGAGCGCGCCAAAGCTCGAGGTCGGGCGATCGAACGGATCGTTGCGCGAGTTGTCCCGGCCCTCGCCCTCGCCACGCCGGTCACCTTGCGCCTGGGTCTCGCCCTGACCATTCTGCATCTCCTGCGCGAGCGCCTCTGCGCCCTCGTTCAGGCGATCAAGCGCCTCCATCTGGTCGCGCACCGCATCGCCCGCCGCACCCTGCTGCAGATCGTCCCGAGCTTCGCCCATGGCACGCGCCGCCTCCTCGAGTGCGCGGGCCGCGTCCTCGGACCCAAGCCCGCGGCCGAGTTGTTCCAGCTGCTGCCGCAGCGCATCCTGCTCGGAGGCAAGCCCGCCCGGTCCCGGCTGCTGCCCCGGCATCTGACCCTCACCGCGGCCCTCGCCCTGGCGCTGACCCTGCTGGCCGTGCTCGTCGCCGCGGCCCTGACCTTCTCCGAAGCCCGGCTGCTGACGGCCTTGCTGCCCCGGCTGCTGACCCTGCTGTTGCGAGGGCTGGCCAAGCTGCTGTTCCCGGCGGCGCTGGCGCATCTCGTCGAACGTGCGATCCGAAAGGTCACGCTGGCGTTGGATCATCTCCTGCAGTTCCTGCATGGCCTGCTGACCCTGACCCTGTTGCTGCTGGCCCTGCTGGGCGGCCTGGAGGTTTTCGAGCATGCGATTCAACTCGGACAGCATCTGCCGCGCCTCATCGCGCAAACCGCTTTCGGCTTGCTGCTGCAGCCGGTCGAGCATCTCGTTCAGATCCTGCTGGCTGAGCTGTTGCGAGGGATCCATCTGTCCCTGCTGCTGCGGATTGCGCTGCTGCTGTTGCGCAAGCTGTTGGAGATATTCGTTGAGGGCCGCGCGCAGATCCTCCATCGCGCGGCGGATGTCTTCTTCCGAGCCGTTTTCCAGCGCCTGTCGCAGCGCTTCCTGCGCCTGACGAAGGCGCTCGAGTGCCCCGGAGAGATCACCATCCTCGAGACCGAGCGCCGCGAGCCACAGCATCTCGATCACCTCAGGTGCGACACCGGCCACATCATCCTCGGCAATGCCGCCGACGAGACGGCGCACCGCGATGCGACTGGCGAGATAGGCGCCGGAATTGTCGAAGATCTCGTGCGGGCGGCGCATGACCGCCTGCAGAACGTCAAGCACCCGACCGGCCTGCCCGTAATCGAGTGCAAGCTCACGGCGTTGCTCGACCAGCGCGCGGGCAACAGGGTGAGAGAAGCGTCGCTCGGGCAACACCATGCGATGCGGCGTGGTTGCCGTGACCTGAGCTGCGCCATCCTCGGCCTGCAACACGAGGTCCACCTCGGCTCCGGCCCAGGGATGCGCCGTAAGATCGCGAATCGAGCCATCCTCGACCACGCGGGTATCGCCCGTGATCGGCAGAGGGAGCCCGAACTTGATCACCGGCAGCGGCAGACCCTTGGCGTTCTCGGGATCGTGGCCCTCTGGCGCGATCTCGGCCCAGGCTGCTGCGACGCCGTAATCGTCGCTCGCCCGGAACTGCACATCGAGCGAACGGGTCACGGTTACCGACGGGCGGCCATTCAGTTCGATCTCTGGCGCGTTGTCAGGGATCATGTCGATCGGCCACGCAGCGAGCACATCGTCGCTGGTGCGGATCGTGACAGTGCCCGATCCGGAGAGGATCCCGTTCGCTTCAGCCAGACCGCCGCCAAGGCTTTGGAACTCGCCAAGGCCGATGACCTCACCGCCTTCCATCACCGGCAGGGCATCGACATCGGTGACGCGAATGGTGATCTCCGAGCCTTGTGGGATGCGGATGCCCTGTGGCGCGGCACCGGCCTCGTCTGCGTCTTCGCTGGCTGGTGCATCCTCGGGACGTGCAGCGGCAGTGCGGGACGCCGTCTCGGCATCAAGATAGATCGTCGAGAGACCGGTATAGGCCGGCGGAGTCGCCCAAGCCTCGGCCATCGCCACGCGGGTGCTGGCCGTTGGATCCGCCGCTCCCGCGACGGGCGCGGGGTCGGTGATGGCCGCCACGCGTCCGGCCCAATCCCCGCCAACCGCGATCAGACCTGCGATCAACAGCACCGGAGCCACGAGCCGCAAGGCCCAGCGATCCCGCGGAGCGAGATTGGGTTCCGGCAATCCGGCCTTCAATTTCGCGGCCGCATCCGCAGCACGCAAGCGGTGTGCACGCCAGACCGATTCGGTCTGAGCCGTGCCCTGCCCCACCGCAAGCTCGTCATCCAGCGTTGCCAGAGGGCGGCGCCGGTCGCCCTTGTCGAGCCGGTCGCGCACGGAAAGCTCGTCCGGTCTGCGGATCCGGGTGCCCCCGTAGATCAGCGCCGCTGCCATCGCGGCCACGCCGAGACCCAGCAGGACCCGGTGCACCTCGGGCCCGAAAGCCGCGAACCAGCCGAACAGGGCCATGACGCCCACGGCGCAGATCACAACAAAGGCGGGCCAGAAGGCGCGGGCGACGGTTTCCGCCCAAAGCGACCACCGGGTCAGACGCAGGTTTCGGCGAACCCGGCGCGCCTCGGCGCCTCTCAACCCCCCACCTTTGTAAAGACCCATCGCGGCCTGTCCTTTCCTGTGGCAGCGCTTACCCGCCGGGCGCCACCTTCAACCATTCGGGAACCGTATCACGTCCCAGCATCTCTGCATATGTGGGGCGCGCGCGGATCACTGCAAACTGATCGCCATTGACCAGCACCTCCGGGATCAGCGGACGGGCGTTGTATTCCGAAGACATGACCGCCCCGTAAGCGCCTGCCGAGCGGAAGGCAACGAGGTCACCGGCCTGCATCAGCGGAAGGTCACGGGCCTTGGCGAAGGTGTCGCCGGTCTCACAGACAGGGCCGACCACATCAATCGGGCCAACAGGTGTGTCGGCTGCAGGTTCGGCGACGGGCACGATATCGTGCCAGGCGTCGTACATCGCGGGCCGGATCAGGTCGTTCATGGCCGCATCGAGGATCAGGAAGTCCCGCCCCTCGCCCTCCTTGCGGTAGATGACCGAAGAGACGAGGAGGCCTGCATTTCCGGCGATCAGGCGGCCCGGCTCGATCTGGATCTCGCAGCCGAGGTGACCGACCGTACGTTTGATCAACGCGCCATAGTCGAAAGGCAGCGGCGGCGCCTGGTTCGATTGCTGGTAGGGGATGCCAAGGCCACCGCCGAGATCAAGCCGGGTGATCGCGTGCCCGTCGGCGCGCAGCTCTTCGGTCAGGCTGGCGACCGCCTCGAACGCGCGCTGATAAGGGGTCAGATCCGTCAGCTGGCTGCCGATATGGACATCGACGCCTTTTATCTCGATCCCCGGCATCTTGGCGGCGCGGGCATAGACCTCGCGGGCCTTGGCGATCGGGATGCCGAACTTGTTCTCGGACTTGCCGGTCGAGATCTTGGCATGTGTCTTGGCATCCACATCGGGGTTCACGCGTATGGTGATCGGGGCGCGTTGGCCCATCTGGGTCGCGATAGCGTCGAGTGCCTCCAGCTCCGGCTCACTTTCGACGTTGAACTGGCGGATCCCCGCGGAGAGCGCGAGGCGCATTTCCGCAGCTGTCTTGCCGACGCCGGAGAAGACGATCTTGTCGGCGGACACGCCCGCGGCCAGAGCCCGACGCAGCTCGCCTTCCGAGACGACATCCATCCCGGCGCCGAGCCGTGCGAGGGTCGCGATCACCGCCTGATTGCCATTGGCCTTGATCGAATAGCAGATCAGGTGGTCGGTGCCCGACAGCGCTTCGGTAAACACCTGGTAGTGCCGCTCGAGCGTCGCGGTGGAATAGACATAGAATGGCGTGCCGACCTCCGCCGCGATGTCGCTCAGGGCCATGCCCTCGGCATGCAGGACGCCGTTTTGGTAGTTGAAATGGTCCATCGGGGTTGCCGTCACTCCACCGGGTCGATTGGCCGAAGGCGCAGGTATAGATAGAGCGGCAGGCCCACCGCAACGCCGAAGACCAATGTGACGGGTACGGCGATGATCGACAGTTTGTCGCGCCGGGTGATGCACTCGCCGACCATGAAGATGATCGCGGTCAGCGAGGCGATCAGGACGGCGCCAGTCACACCGGTGGCAGGCTCGGTCGCCGTGACCTCGTCGATCAGACGGGGAAAGTCGAAACCATGCTCGTGGAACCAAAGGACGAACCGGCGCACCGGGAAGGCAAGAGCGGTCAGAAAGAGGATGGCGTAGAGCGTGCGGCTGACATCCATGGGCTGGGCGTTTTCCTTCGGCAAGGGTGCGTCACGGACGCACCCTACGTGGCGTGGTGCCGGGGTGTCTGGCGTCAGTTCTCTTCCGTCTGGTCCTGCGGCGCGTCGGATGTTGGGCGGATCGGGTTGCCCTTCTTGCCGCAGGCGGCGAGCAGTGATGCCCCGAGAAGCACTGCGATGAGAAACCGTGTGACTGTCATAGCGGGCCTCCGAGACGATCTTTCCAGCGCGCGATCTGCTCGCGGACCCGCACGGGCGCGGTGCCGCCATAGGACGTGCGCGACGCGACCGACGCTTCGACCGTCAGGACAGTGAACACGTCATCCGTGATGCGCGGCTCAATGGCCTGCATGTCGGCCAGCGTCAGGTCGGGCAGGTCAGCGCCCCGGTCCTCGGCCAGTTTGACCAGCGCGCCGGTCACGTGGTGGGCATCCCGGAACGGCATGTTCAGCGCGCGCACAAGCCAGTCAGCAAGATCCGTGGCGGTGGAGAAGCCATGACCCGCGGCGGCGCGCAGGGCTTCGGGGTTCGGGGCCATGTCGCGCACCATTCCCTCCATCGCTGCCAGCATCAGCTGGATCGTGTCGGCGGCGTCAAACGTCGCTTCCTTGTCCTCCTGCATGTCCTTGGCGTAGGCGAGGCTCAGCCCCTTCATCACCATCAGGAGGCCCTGGAAATGCCCCGCGATGCGCCCGATCTTGCCACGGATCAACTCGGCGGCGTCGGGGTTCTTCTTCTGCGGCATAATGGACGAGCCGGTCGTGAACTGATCCGACAGGGTCACGAAGCGGAACTGGGCCGAGGACCAGATGATCAGCTCCTCGGCGAAACGCGAGAGGTGCATGGCGCAGATCGAAGCTGCGGCCATGAACTCAAGCTCGAAATCCTTGTCAGACACCGCGTCCAGCGAGTTCGCCATGGGCGCATCGAACCCCAGCGCGCGGGCGGTATCCTCCCGGTCGATCGGGAAAGACGTGCCGGCCAGCGCCCCGGCGCCAAGGGGCGATTCGTTCATGCGGGCACGCGCATCGCGGAACCGGCCCCGGTCGCGGTCCAGCATCTCGGCATAGGCCAGCATATGATGCCCCCATGTCACCGGCTGAGCCGTCTGGAGATGCGTGAAACCGGGCATGACCATGTCGGCCCCGGCCTCGGCCTGGCGGACAAAGGCCCCGATCAGACGACCAAGCGCCGCATCGATCTCATCGCACCGGGCCCGCACCCACATCCGCACGTCCACGGCGGCCTGGTCATTGCGGGACCGGCCCGTGTGCAAACGCGCGCCGGCATCGCCCGCGATCTCGCGCAGCCGGGCCTCGATGTTCATGTGGATGTCTTCGAGGGCGCGGGAGAACTGGAACGCGCCTTCAGCAATCTCCTCAGCCACCTGATCCAGCCCGGCGTCAATGGCGACCTGATCCTCCTGACTGATCACGCCCTGACGGGCCAGCATGGCAGCATGGGCACGGGACCCGGCGATATCCTCGGCGGCCATGCGCTTGTCGAAATCGATCGAGGCATTGATCGCCTCCATCACGGCGGAGGGGCCAGCGGCAAAGCGCCCTCCCCACATTGTGTTCGCCTGTAACTTTTCTTCGCCGTTTTCGTGCGTATCTTCAGCCATAGTAGCCTGCATTCGTGACATCCGGAGACCTGACATGCGTCTGTCCCATATCGGCCTTGGCGTCTTGCTATATGCCGTCCTCGCGCTGGGGGCAATTCCAGCCAGTGCCGGGGATCTGACCGCCGACGACCGCGCCGCCCTGAAGGAGATGCGCGCGGGCCATATGGCCAAGCTTGTGTTTCACCGCGAGGCACGTCCTGCGATCACCGAGAGCTTTCGCGACAAGTATGGCAACGAGGTCACCTTGCAGGACTATCAGGGCAAGGTGGTACTGCTGAACTTCTGGGCGACGTGGTGCCCGCCCTGCCGTGCCGAGATGCCGGGGATCGACCGGCTGGCCGGGCATTTCGCCGACGACGAGAATATCGAGGTCCTGACGCTGTCGACAGATCGATTTGACGTGAAGCGGATCGAGGCGTTCTTTGACGAGATCGACGTCCAGAACCTGCGCGTGCTTCAGGACCGGCGCGGCGCGGTGGCGCGCAAGGGCGGCGTGCTTGGTCTTCCCGTCACGATCCTGCTCGACCGGGAAGGCCGCGAAGTTGCCCGCCTGCAGGGCGAGGCGGAATGGGATGCGCCCGAGGCCAAGGCGATCCTGAAACGTCTTGCCGAGATGACGGCCACCCAGTCCTGATCTTCGACCGGCAAGGGTGCGTCACGGACGTACCCTACGGCGCGTCGCACGAGACTGCCACCAGCACGCGTCCATGACGCGCATGCGCGCTGTCAAGCGGCCTCGGTCAGGACGGATTCGAGCGCTGTGGACAGCTTGTCCGTGATCTGCGCGATGTGATCGTCGTCGATGATGAAGGGCGGGGCGATCAGAACATGGTCGCCATGCTGCCCATCGACCGATCCAGCCATCGGATACACCATCAGCCCATCGGCAAAGGCCCGTTTCTTGAGTTTCGCGGCGAGGCCGAGGCTGGGATTGAAGGGTGCATTCGTCTCGCGGTCAGCCACGATCTCAACGCCGCGGAACAGCCCTCGGCCGCGGATGTCGCCGACATGGGGATGCTGACCGAGCCGGGTCTCGAGCGCCTGTTGCAGCGCCTCCCCCTTCTCGCGGACATTGGTCAGAAGATCGCGCCCGTCGACTTCGTTCAACACCGCAGCCCCTGCGGCGCAGGCCGCCGGGTGCCCAAGATACGTGTGCCCGTGCTGGAAGAAGCCAGACCCACCAGCAATCGTGTCATAGATCTCGCCGGTGCACAGCATCGCACCGATCGGCTGGATCCCGGCGCCAAGGCCCTTGGCGATACACACCATGTCCGGACTGATCCCGTCATCCTCGCAGGCAAACCAGCGCCCGGTCCGGCCCATGCCGCACATCACCTCGTCGAGGATCAGGAGCACGCCGTGCCGATCACAGATCTCACGGATTCGCTTGAAGTATCCCGGGACAGCGGGAACCGCGCCCATGGTGGCGCCGACCACGGGCTCGGCGATGAAGGCCGCGACCGTATCTGACCCAAGCTCCTGGATCCGGGCCTCAAGCTGATCCGCAACGCGATGGCCGTAGGCTTCGGGCGTCTCGCCCGGCTGACCCCAGCGCCAGTAGTGGCAGGGGTCGATATGGCTCATCGCATCGGTCAGCAGCGGCTCGAACTGCGCCCGCCGCCAGCGGTTGCCGCCCGCTGCCAAGGCACCCAGCGTGTTGCCGTGATAGCTCTGCCAGCGCGCGATGATGCGGGACCGCTGCCCCTCACCACGCTCCATGTGGTACTGGCGGGCGAGCTTGATCGCGGCCTCGACCGCTTCGGACCCGCCGGAGACGAAGTAGACCCGGTCGATCCCCTCGGGCGCCCGCTCGATCAGCATATCGGCCAGACGCTCCGCCGGCTCGGACGTGAAGAACGAGGAATGCGCCCAGGCGATCTGGTCCAGCTGCGTCTTCGCTGCCTCGAGCACAGGGGTCGGCGAATGGCCGAGGCACGAGACAGCGGCCCCGCCGCAGGCATCGAGATACCGCTTGCCATCGGTGTCGATCAGATAAGGCCCCTCCCCGGTCGCGACCGTGGGTAGCGCGGCATGGCAGTGGCGGGGAAAAACATGAGACATGGCTGGACCTCCGTTCCGGAGACCAGCCTACGCCGCCTGCGCAAAGACACAAGCTATTCGGAAATGCCTGCCGGATCACCCGGCACGATCTTGGTGATGCTGCCCCGGTCGTTGCCCTCGGCATCGACATAAAACAGCCGTCCCGGTGCACGGGCGAGGCGCCACTCGGCCTTTGGCCCACCGGTCCAGTCCACATAGTACCCGCCATCGGTCAGGTTCCACGCGCCGCGAAACGCCTTGCCATCCGGGAACTGCATGTGCGCCCGAGTTTCGGTCTCATAGAAAATGATGGCCGGGTCCGGCTTTCCGACATCAACATAGTGGGTGTTGCCCAGCATCATCACCAGCAGCAGATCTTTGACAAGAAAGTCCATCTTGGGGTCCTTTCGGGAACGTTGTGCTCGCCTGCGGTCAATTCGTCAGGCAGCTTGACGATATTTGGGCGGGGAACGATTCGTCAAGTAGCTTGACGATATGGAATGCATGTGACGGACGACAAGAACACCGAATTCGGCGCGCTGGACCATATCGGCTGGCGCCTGTGGCAAGCTGCACAGGTCTGGAAGATCCGGTTCACCGAGGGGATGCTGGCCGAGGGCTATGGCTGGTACGCCGAAGCGCGCTCAAGCGTCGTGCCCTATATCGGCCCCGATGGCATCCGCCAGTCCGAGCTGGTCCGCCGCATGGGCCTGACCAAGCAGGCGGTGCAGCAACTGGTCGATGATCTGGTCAAAGCCGGGATTGTCGAGCGGATCCCCGACCCGGATGATCGCCGGGGCAAGATCGTGCGGTTCACATCAGCCGGGATTGCCGCCCAGCGCGACGCGGACAAGATCAAGGTCAGGATCGAGACGGAGATGCGAGAGACGCTGGGGGCGGAGGATTTCGATCGTCTCTATGCCCTGCTGCGCCGCCTGATCGATGCCGATGAGAGCAATCCAGGCCCACGCTGACCTGGCGGCTAGAGCATTTTCGGATCAATCTGGCTCGTATCCAGAGTTTGTGAAGTAGTTTGCGCACTCAGCCGGGCTGAAAGCATCAAGGGCTGTGGCGATGGCTGCTTCCAGCGCGCCAATGGTTCGTGCAGCGGCCTTCCGAAGGATTGATTTGATCTTGGCGAAGGCTTGCTCGATCGGATTGAAGTCCGGGCTGTACGGCGGGAGGAACAGCATCTTGGCACCTCTGGCCTCAATGGCGTTCCGAGCGCCGCTGACTTTGTGAGCGGGCAGGTTGTCGAGTATGACGATGTCGCCCTCGTTCAGCGTCGGTGCGAGGATCTTTTCGGCGTATGCCTTGAACAGCTCTCCGTCCATTGCGCCATCGACAACCATGGGCGCTGTCAGGCCGCCCAGCCGGAGCCCGGCGACGAGTGTCGTTGTCTTCCAGT
>JBCBOR010000058.1:0-29611 GCA_039821125.1 Pseudomonadota bacterium | reverse complement strand
CCGCCCTCTTCGTATTCGATGTCTTCCAGTTGCCAACCATCATCGTAGAGGATCGCGACCTTGCCCGACGGCACATCGCCAAGTGTGCGAAGCTGCGGGAACTTGACCTCGAGAAACGCCGCACACATCCGGGCCGTAGCGGCGGTGCTGTACCCGTCATCGGTCAGGAAATCCATCTCCCCGGCCTCGGCATGGAAGACGCAGGTCAGCGCTTCGGGCGTCTCCAGTGCGTTGCGGCAGACCATCACCTTGTCGAGCGGCTGGAGGTCGGAGATCTTCATGTCAGCCCCCCGCACCTGCGCTAAAGCATCGAGGGCACGACCTGGTCCGGCGGGCGGTGGCCATCGGCGAAGGTCTTGATGTTGAGGATGACCTTCTCGCCCATCTCGAGCCGCCCCTCCTCGGTGGCCGAGGCCATGTGCGGCAGCGCAACCACGTTGGGCATGGACAGGAGGCGTGGGTTCACGCCGGGCTCGCTCTCGAACACGTCCAGCCCTGCGCCCGCCAGCTCACCCTTGGCCAGCATCCGCGTCATGGCGTTCTCGTCGATCACCTCGCCGCGGGCGGTGTTGACGATATAGGCGGTCGGTTTCATCAGCTTCAGCCGCCGCGCGGACAGCAGGTGGAACGTCGCGGGCGTGTGCGGGCAGTTGACCGAGATGATGTCCATGCGCGCCAGCATCTGGTCGAGGCTCTCCCAGTAGGTGGCCTCGAGTTCGGCCTCCACGTCCTCATGCAACCGGCGCCGGTTGTGATAGTGGATCTGGATCCCGAACGCCCGCGCCCGGCGCGCGACCGCCTGGCCGATCCGGCCCATGCCGACAATGCCAAGGCGCTTGCCCCAGATCCGGTGGCCCATGATCGCCGTCGGCGTCCAGCCCTGCCATTCGCCTGACTGCATCAGGGACAGCCCCTCGGCCAGCCGGCGCGGCACCGCCATGATCAGCGCCATGGTCATGTCGGCGGTGTCCTCGGTCAGCACGCCCGGTGTGTTCGAGACTAGGATCCCGCGGGAGCGCGCGGTCTCGACATCGATATGGTCGAAGCCGGCGCCATAGTTCGCGATCAGCTTCAGGTCCGGCCCCGCATGGGCCAGCAGCTTCTGGTCGATGGTATCCGTCACGGTCGGCACCAGCACATCGGCCGAGCCCATGGCAGTACCGATCGCCTCGGGCGTCATGGCCTCGTCGCTCTCGTTCAGGGTCACATCAAAGAGCTCGCGCATCCGCGTCTCGACCGGTTCGGGCAGACGGCGGGTGACGACGACGCGCGGGCGCGATGTGGAACGCGGTGGGGCCATGGTGCGACAACCTTTTCGAAGACTCGCGAGTGTGATAGTTATGTCGCCGTCCGGGGTGAAGGGAAAAATCCCGCTCCGGCACCACAAGACCGCGGCACGCGGCACGAGCAGACGGTCGAAAGGCCGGGACGTGAGGCGAGGGACTGACATGCCTGTGACGACGGCGTTCGGCCGGATTGGCTTGGTGTATCTGAGTGTTTTTGCGGTGCTCTGGGCGGGCGCACTGGGCCTGGCACCGAAGGCTGCGGCCAATGACGCCCGGGCAGGAGCCGAGATCGGCCCCGTCACCAAACTGCCGATCCCGCGCTATGTCTCGCTGAGGTCATCCGAGATCAATGTGCGCCGCGGTCCGGGGCTCGACTATCGCAAGGACTGGGTCTTCCGCCGGGCCGGGTTGCCGGTACGGGTCGTGGATGAATACGGCGACTGGCGTCAGATCGTCGACAAGGACGAGGCCGGCGGCTGGGTCTATCACGCCATGATCACAGGGCGGCGGACCGTGCTGGTCGTCGAGGACGGCGTGCTGCTGCGCGAGGAAGCCACCGACAGCGCCGAAGCCACCGCCTCGGCGGAGCAAGGCGTGGTTGCACGCCTGCGCCAATGCGCGCCCGACTGGTGCGAGATCGAGGCCGACGGCTATCGCGGCTGGGTTCGCAAAGCGGCGATCTGGGGCGTCGACCCGACAGAAGAGTACGATCGCTGAACGCGGAGCCCACCGCGCTGATCAAGCCGCATCGCGCGTCCTGCGCTGCCCTATGGGCATCGCAGCACTTCCGACCAGGCCCCACCCCCGCCCCCCACGAACCACCCTGCGCGCCCGCATAGCGGGCGCGCAGGGTGGTTCGTGGGGGGCGGGGGTGGGGCCACCGCGCTCGGGCCCGGGGCGCGCGAAAGCGCGCGGCGGGCCGAGTGCAACAGCTCGTGATCCTCTATGGGCGTCAATGATGTCGCCCAAAACGTCAAACCAGATGCACAACGAGATCGGGGTGTGACCGGTCACGGGTGGTCCGGTGCTGTCCGCCGGTATAGTGCCGGAGGGCAGCAGATCGTCTCCGCGGAGCGTGGGCCGGGCGCAACCCCGGTCCTGTCGACGCCGCAGATATACATCAGGGCAGTGCCGCGTTGCGCCACGCCCGGTCAGAGCGCGCGCTGCCGCCGTCCGGGCACATGACATCAGAAGCGCGGCCGCGCTACCGGGATTTCGCAGCGTCGATCATCCGCGAAGCTCGCAGCGCCGAGATGTAGGCACCGTCTTCCAGCAAGGCCGACACCGTCTCCGAGGACGGATACTCGCGATACTCCCGTGCCAAAGCTTCCTCGAGCGCCTCGATGGAACGCGAGGACTCGCCACGTTTGGCCGTTGCGATTGCAACGCCGTAGTGCCCGCGTGAATCCCGAGGTCCGGCTTCGACCGCTGCCTCGAACGCCGTGAGCGCCGCATCGATCTCGTCTTGTGCGAGCAGGACCAGGCCACGCTCGTAGTGACTGCCGATATGCCCGGGCTCGAGCAGGATCGCTTTGTCGAGATCGATCAGAGCGAGATCGAAGCTATCGAGGTTCCGGTAGCATAATCCGCGCAGGTAGTAGAACTGCGCCACCGTGTCGTCGAGCTCGATCGCCCGGCTCACCGAGGCGACGGCGTCGTCCGTCTTGTCGAGATCGATGAGCACATATGCCAGTGCATAGTGGTTCCACGGATCGTCCAGATCCTTGCGGATCGCGCGCTTGAACGTCTCGCTGGCCTCGGTGAAGTTCCCGCGGTCATGATGCATCCAGCCGAGTTCGCGGATCATCCAGTCATTCCCCGGCTTAAGCGCGGAGGCAATGGTAATGGCGTCCTCAGCATCATCGAACCGGCGTAGATGGCGCAAGGCGTTCGCCTTCAGCGCGTAGTTGAACGCATCGTTCGGATCGAGCGCGAGGGTCTTCTCGGCTGCATCGAGCGCACCCGCGTATTCATCCTCCTCCATCAGCGCCCAGCCCAGCTTGCGCCAGGCGAACTCGTACTCCGGGTCGATCTCGGTCGCCTTGCGGTAGGAGGAGGCGGCGGCCTTGTGGTCTCCGAGGTCAGATTGGCCATTGCCGCGCGCCACATAGAGTTCGGCCCGGTCGCGGCCGGTCAGATCATCGTCGACAATCGCGGCATTGCAGGCTTCGACCCGCGCTTCGCCTTCGCTCGCGCTGTCCTTGCAGGTGTCGACATCACCAAGGACGGGGCCGGCGCAGAGCAGCAGGACACTGGTCTTGAGAAGACCGCGTGGGCCGCCCATTCGGCTCAGACCCGGCGGACCCGGATCACGACATCGATCTTCGAGATCTCCGCGCCTTCGGGCGGGTCGGGCAGTCGGTTGAAGCTGACGGCATCCGACGGCACGTCGGACAGGCGCCCCTCATCTTCCCAGAAAAAGTGGGCATGATCCGAGACATCCGTGTCGAAATAGCTGCGGGTGCCATCGACCACGATCTCGTTCAGAAGGCCCGAATCCGTGAAGCTGCGCAGCGTGTTGTAGACCGTGGCCAGCGATACCGAAACATCGTTGCGGACAGCGGCTTCGAACAGGCTCTCCGCCGTGACGTGCCTGTTGTGGCCATCGCCGATCAAAAGGGCCGCCAGCGCTGTACGCTGCCGCGTCGGGCGCATGCGCGCACCTGCAAGCCATGCGCTTGCACGTTGCTCGGCGATCGCCTGCGTTGCCGTTTTCTCGCTCACTGGCTCGCTACCTGACCCGCGGGATGATGTCCAACTTATGTGACAGTATATACTTTCACGCCGAAAAAAAAGACATAACACAGTTTGCTCCTGGGGCTTGCCTCGGCGCAGGTGCGTCTTTTCCGCCCGGTGCTTGTGCCTCCCAAAGAGCGATGCTAGGGAACGCGGTAACGAGCGTCGCCGGGGACTTGTGGATGACCGAAAAGCCGAACAAATACGATCTGGAAGCACTTCTGAGCTGTGCGCGGGGCGAGTTGTTTGGCCCCGGCAATGCGCAGTTGCCGTCTCCGCCCATGCTGATGGTGGACCGGATCGTGTCGATCACCGAGGATGGCGGCCCCGAGGGCAAGGGTCAGGTTGTCGCCGAGTTCGAGGTCAAGCCGGACCACTGGTTCTTCAAATGCCATTTCATCGGCGATCCGGTGATGCCGGGCTGTCTGGGACTGGACGCGCTCTGGCAACTGACCGGGTTCTTCCTGGGCTGGCGCGGGATGCCGGGCCGGGGCCGGGCCCTGGGCGTCGGCGAGGTCAAGTTTTCCGGCATGGTCACACCTGCCGCCAAGCTGATCCGCTATACCGTCAACCTCAAACGGGTGATCGACCGCAAGCTCAAGATGGGCATCGCCGACGGGGTGATGGAGCTGGACGGCGAGGTCATCTACACCACCAAGGATATGCGCGTGGGGCTTTTCACCGACGCAGCGCCCGCTTAAGTGGGCCGGATCGGGACGTCCCCAGCGAAAGGAATAGAACATGCGCCGCGTTGTGATCACCGGGATCGGGATTGTCTCGTCGATTGGCAACAGCGCGCAGGAGGTGACTGCGTCGCTGCGCGAGGGCAAGTCCGGCATCGTCTTCGCCCCGGAATACGAGGAACACGGGTTCCGCTGCCGGGTTCACGGCAAACCGGAGGTCGATCTCGCGGCCGCGATCGACAAGCGCCAGCTTCGCTTCATGGGCGACGGCGCGGCCTACAACTTTCTCGCCATGCAGCAGGCGATCACCGATAGCGGGCTCGAGGACAGCGATGTCTCGAACGAGCGCACCGGGCTGATCATGGGCTCGGGCGGGCCGTCGACCAAGAACCTCTTCGCTGCCCAGATGAAGACGATCGAGACCGGAAGTCCCAAGCGGATGGGTCCCTTCATGGTGACCCGCGGCATGTCCTCGACGAACTCGGCGTGCCTGGCCACGCCCTTCAAGATCAAGGGCATCAACTACTCGATCACCTCGGCGTGTTCCACGTCGGCCCATTGCATCGGCAACGGGGTCGAACAGATCCAGTGGGGCAAGCAGGACATCGTGTTTGCCGGTGGCGGGGAGGAGCTGGACTGGACGCTGAGCTGTCTCTTCGATGCCATGGGCGCGATGTCGTCCAAGTACAACGATGCGCCGGAGACGGCTTCGCGGGCGTTTGACGCCACGCGCGACGGATTCGTAATCGCGGGCGGCGGCGGGGTCGTCGTGCTCGAGGAACTCGAACACGCCAAGGCGCGCGGTGCCAAAATCTACGCAGAGGTGACCGGATACGGCGCCACATCCGACGGCCACGACATGGTGGCCCCGTCGGGCGAGGGCGGCGAGCGCTCCATGCGTCTGGCCACGGCCACGCTGGGCGACCGCAAGGTCGGGTACATCAACGCGCACGGCACCTCGACCCCTGCGGGCGATGTAACCGAGGTCGAAGCCTGCCGCAGGGTCTTCCCGGACGGCGTCCCGCCGATCTCGTCGACCAAGTCGCTGACCGGCCACTCGCTGGGCGCGACCGGGGTGCAGGAGGCGATCTACGCGATCCTGATGCTCGAGGGTGACTTCATCGCCGCCTCGGCCAATGTCGGGGAACTCGACCCGGCCCTGAAGCCCGAGGAGATCGCGACCAGTCGCGTCGACAATGCGGGGCTGGACACCATCCTCTCGAACAGCTTCGGCTTTGGCGGGACCAACGCGACCCTAGCACTGAGCCGCTATCATGGCTGAGGGCGCAGCAAGCGGGCTGATGAGCGGCAAGCGCGGCCTGATCATGGGCGTTGCCAACAGCCACTCCATCGCATGGGGCTGCGCCGAGGCGCTGCACGCCCAGGGCGCGGAACTGGCGTTCACATTCCAGGGCGATGCGTTCGAGAAACGGGTCAGGCCGCTGGCCGACGGCGTTGGCGCCAGGCACGTTCTGGATGCAGATGTGCAGGACCCGGACAGTCTCGACGCGGTGTTCGACACGCTGGCCGACGATTGGGGCACGCTCGACTTTGTCGTGCACGCGATTGCCTATTCCGACAAGGCAGAACTGACCGGGCGTTTTGCCGATACCAGCCGGGCGAACTTCCTGAACTCGTTGGATATCTCGTGCTACTCCTTCGTCGATGTCACCCGGCGGGCCTCGGCCCTGATGCCGGATGGCGGATCGGTCGTGACAATGACCTATCTCGGCGCCCAGCGGGTGATGCCGAACTACAATGTGATGGGCGTTGCGAAGGCCGCGCTAGAGGCGTCGGTCAGGTACCTCGCCAACGATCTCGGCCCGCAGGGAGTGCGCGTGAACGCGATCTCGCCCGGCCCGATGCGCACGCTGGCAGGCTCGGCAATCGGCGGCGCGCGGCGGGTCTTCAAGGCGACCGAGGAGAACGCACCGCTTCGCAAGAACGCAGCACTCGAGCATGTCGGCGGGGCGGCCGTTTATCTTCTGTCGGATCTTGGCGCGTCGACCACGGGCGAGGTGATGTTTGTCGACGGCGGCTACCACGCCATCGGCATGGCACAGCTCGAGAACCTCGCACGCCCGGCGCAGTAACACATTGGCCGGGCAGAGCACGCATCGGATCACCCTGACCAATCGCGGCGGTGCCGTGGTTGAATGCGAAGGTGACGAGACGATCTACGAGGCCTGCCTGCGGGCCGGGATACAACTTCCCATCGCCTGCGAGTATGGCGGTTGCATCACCTGCGCCTGCATCCTGACCGAGGGCAAGGTCCGCCAACCCGGAGCGACTGCGATCAACAAGCGCCAGAGCAAGGCGGGCTACATCCTGCCCTGTGTCGCGCGGCCCAAGACCGACTGCACGGTCGAGGTCGGGGTCGAGAGCCACCAGACGCTCTACGCCAATCCCTTCGCAAAGACGGTGACCCGGCAGTTCTGACCACCGCGACGCCAGTGCTCAGATGGCATTGCGAATGAACGGATCACGGACCTCAGCGCGGGGCCAAGATCCAACCTGAAAGACACCAGAGCAGCACGACGATCCAGGCGTCCAAGCCCGTTCGAACGGGCTTGACTCACGCGTTTTGCAAAACGCGTGAGTCAAGCGCTTTTCAAGCGCTTTAAACAAGACGCTTCGAAGCGTCTTGGATGCGACCCTCAGTTCCAGTCGCCGATGAACTGATCCCAGATCTTTTCGCCGATCAGACAGTCATACCCCTCCGCCCGGCGCACCGGCACGTGATCGGGCGGTTGGCGGTCGACCAGTTCCAGCACCAGCTTCTGGCGCACGGCGGCGGGAAAGTCCTTCCACTCCAGCACCGGGATCACGAAAGAGGTCTGCCCGGTGATTACGCAGTGCCGGTAGTACTGGTCGAGGTCGTCCAGATGCCACTGCGCACCCATTCCCTCGCGCGTCATCAGGGGCAGACCGTTGATCGTAATTCCGCGCGCCTCGGCATCCGCCCGCGCCGCCAGCACCGGGCGGCCCTGGTTGTTCGGCCCATCGCCCGAGATGTCGATGACCTGGCGCAGGCCCGCGAACCCGTTGCCGTCGAATCGCGGTATGGCGTAGTCGATGACGCCGGAGATCGAGGTACGGCGCAGGGCATCGGTGAACTCAGCGGTCAGGCGCGCGGCGAAGGCCTCGGCATCCGCCCGGGTGCGCACCATCGTCCAGTCGATGATCAGCCGCTGCGAGTAGGGCCCCGCCCATTCCACATACATCAGCGCGATCTGTCCGTGCGGACCAAGCCCGATTGCCTGCACCACGTCCGCGCTGAGCAGCGCTTCGGCATAGCCGCGCCGTTGGATCTCGAGCTCGCGCGGGGTCATCGAGCGGGAGACATCGATGGCCAGGATCAGTTCCAGATCGACCGGGACCTCGCGCGGTGTCTCGGCCCGGGCCGAAACCGCGAGCTCGGCAATCAAGGCGATGCTGAGAAGAACCGCACGCATGCCACACGTTGAGGGCGAATCGCCTGCCGTGTCGAGAGCTGCCTCATCACGTTTTGTGCGGCGCAAAATCCATCGTGCTCGATCCGGTTGGCATGATATGCACGGATCCGCTGACCAAGCCCAAGCCCAACTGTTTCAGAGAGCCGCCATGAAAACGCTCGCCGCCTTTGTCTTTCACGGTTTCCAGACGCTCGACTTTTTCGGCCCGCTCGAGATGTTGGGCGCCTATCGGGATCGCATGCAGATCTCGATTGTCGCGGAGGCGTCGGACCCGACGCCCAGCGTTCACGGGCAGAAGCTGTGCGTTGACAAGACAATCGCAGATGGCAGCGACTACGACTTGCTGCTGGTGCCGGGCGGCGATACGGCACTGATCGCCGGCGAGAGCCCCGTTGTCACGGACTGGTTGCGCGAGACCTGCGCGCGGGCGGAACTGGTCATGGCCGTTTGCACAGGAACGGTGTTGCTCGGCATGGCCGGCGTGCTTGACGGGCGCCGGGCCACGACCAACAAGCTTGATTTCGCGGCGACGGTCCCACGTGCGCCGAAGGTTGACTGGGTGCCCAAGGCGCGCTGGGTCGAGGACGGGAAGTTCTTCACCTCATCCGGGGTCTCGGCAGGGATCGACATGTCGCTTGCCGCCGTCGCGCGTCTCTACGGCGAAGCGGCAGCGCGCGAGACGGCCGAAGGCTCGGAGTACGAATGGCATGATGATGCAAGCTGGGATCCGTTCGCAGCCCGCGCCGGGCTGGTCTGACGCACCGCGGCGCCTGCGCTAGAAGTCCGACGTGATCCCGTCTTTCTCCCAGTCGCCGAACCGGGTCGGCTCCGGTCCTTTGCGCCCCCCCAGTTCGGCCGGCAACTCGGCCGCCTGTGCCGCCGCCTTTCGGGCCTCGGCTTCGGCAAGTGCACGTGTGGCAGCCGCGGCGCGGCGTGCCTCGGGCGTCTCGTCTTCACTCAGAGCGGGATCGGTCATATATCTCCTCCGTTTGACCCTATCGTAGACCGAGACCTGCCGGAGGCAACAGAGACCGATGAACCTCGTGAAGACCGGGATGCTGCTGGCCGCCCTGACCGCGCTGTTTTTGGCAGCAGGGTACATGATGGGCGGGCCGACGGGCGCGCTGATCGCGCTTGTCTTCGCGATCGGCACCAACGCCTACGCCTATTGGAATTCGGACAAGCTGGCGCTGTCCGCCCATGGCGCGCGGCCGGTGACGCGTGGCTCGGCGCCCGAACTGGTGGGCATGGTCGAGGACTTGGCGCGCAACGCCGACATGCCGATGCCCGCGGTCTATGTCATCGACAGCCCGCAGCCGAACGCCTTCGCCACCGGGCGCTCGCCCGACAAGGCCGCGGTGGCCGCGACCACCGGCATCATGCAGATGCTTGACCGCGAGGAACTGGCGGGCGTGATGGCGCACGAGCTGGCCCATATCAAAAACCGCGACACGCTGATCATGACCGTTGCCGCGACCGTGGCCGGCGCGCTGGCGATGCTGGCGAGCTATGGCTGGATCTTCCGGTCGATGGGCGGGAACCGGAACAACCCGTTCGGGATGATCGGGATGCTTCTGGCAATGTTCCTCGCGCCGATGGCCGCCGGATTGATCCAGATGATGATCAGCCGCACGCGCGAGTATTCCGCCGACCGGCTGGGGGGCGAGTTTTGCGGCAACCCGTTGTGGCTTGCCTCGGCGCTGCAGAAGATCTCGGGCGGGGCGTCGCGGGCCGAGATGGAAAGCGTCGAGCGCAATCCGGCCACTGCGCATCTCTTTATCGTCAACCCTCTGTCCGGGGCACGCATGGACAATCTGTTCTCCACCCACCCGGCGGCGGAGAACCGGATCGCGGCGCTAAAACAGCAGGCCGCCGAGATGGGGCGCACGGCCTCGATCGGACAGGACGCGCGGCAATGGGGCCCGCCGGTGGTGACCAAGTCGCGCCGCGACGGACCCTGGTCTTGAGCCAGCCCCGGCACCGCCCGCGCCCGCAGAGCGGCAGCAAACCCCAGGGGTTGGAGGCGCGTCAGGGCGCACTGGCCCTGCTGGACGGCGTCTTGATGCGCGGGGCGATGCTGGATGAGGCAACGCTGCGCGGTGATGGCGCGATCCGGGCGGAGGCGCGCGGGCTGGCCGATACCACACTGCGGCGGCTCGGGCAGATCGACGATCTTCTTGCCCGGTTCGTCGAGCGCCCGCCCAAAGGCAGCACGCGGCAGATCCTGCGTCTGATGGTGGCAGAGCTTGTCTTCTCAGGCACCGCGGCCCATGCCGCGGTGGATCTGGCGGTGCGGCTGGCGCGCAGTGACCGCAAGACCGAACGGATGGCCGGTCTGATCAACGCGGTCGGACGGCGTGTGGCTGCAGAGGGGGCGGAGATTGCCGCGGTGCAGGACGCGGCCGCCCTGGCCCTGCCGCGATGGCTTGCCAAGGCTGTTGCAAAGGATTGGGGCAAGGATGCGGTGACGGCGCTGGCCGAGGCGTGCCTGACCCCGGCGCCTCACGACCTGACGATGACGATCAGCGCCGATGCAGCGGCAATGGCGCAGGAGACCGGTGGCCGCCTTCTGCCGACCGGGTCGGTGCGCCTGGCCGGGCGGCCCCAGATCTCGACCCTGCCGGGCTTCGAGACAGGCGCCTGGTGGGTGCAGGATGCCGCCGCTGCGCTGCCCGCCCGACTTCTGGACACCCGGCCCGGCGAACGGGTGCTGGATCTCTGTGCTGCGCCCGGCGGCAAAACGATGCAGCTTGCCGCAACGGGGGCCGATGTCACCGCGGTCGATGTCTCGGAGCGTCGTCTCGAACGCCTCGCGGAGAACCTGGAGCGCACGGGCCTGAGCGCCGAGATCCTCTGTGTCGATGCGCTGCACTGGGAGCCTGATGCGCCCTTCGATGCGATCCTGTTGGATGCGCCGTGCTCGGCCACAGGAACGATCCGGCGCCACCCCGATCTGCCCCACCGTCCCGGCGGACCGGATCTGGACGCGCTGACAGCGCTTCAGGATGCCCTGCTCGCCCGGGCGTTCGGATGGCTGAAGCCCGGCGGGCGGCTGATCTACTGCACCTGCTCGCTGCTAAAGCGCGAGGGCGAGACACGCGTCAGACACGTCCTTGAGATTGCCCCGGATGCCGAGGCGATCGCGCTTTCGGATCAGGACCTTCCGCCGGAATTCATCAACCCGCAAGGAAACTTGCGCACACTGCCGCAACTCTGGAACGAATTCGGCGGTCTAGACGGCTTCTTCGCCGCAGCGATTCGCAGAATGCTATGACTTTACCCTAGGCACGGTGTACACTGTCCACGGGGCAAGGCAGATAAGAGAAAATCGCCCATGATCGGCGCGCTCGCGGCATCGCGACTACCCAACAGGCTTTCCGTGCGCCTTGCGCGTATGCAACGTGTTCCCGAGGCATTGGTGTGGCAACCGGAGCCCCCCAGCAAGGGCGATGCGGCGGCCGGGCGGCGCCTGACGAACGGGATCCTGCTGTTCTCGGGCCGTCTGGTCGAGACCGACCGCAGCGATCCTTGGGACATCACGACGAACGATCCGGTCTGGCTTGGCGCTCTGCATGGGCAGGGGTGGCTGGACGACATCGCCGCGGCCCATGATCCCGAGGCGTGGGAGACCGCGCGCCGCTGGGTCTGGGCCTGGATCGAGCGCTATCACGAGGGCGAGGGACCGGGTTGGCAACCTGAACTGGTCGCACGCCGCCTGACCCGATGGATTGCCCACTCGGCGAACCTGCTGATGGGCCGGTCCGGCGTCTGGTCACAAGTGTTCTTCAAGCTGCTCGGCACGCAGATGCAATATCTGCTGTGGCGCTGGCAACGGACCGAGCGGGATATCGACAAGATCGAGGCGCTGTGCGGGCTGTGCTATGCGACGCTCTGCCTCGAGGGCTCGGGCACGGCCGTGGATCGCACGCTGGCGGATCTGGGAACCTGGGCAGATCGCGTGATCCTGCCCGATGGCAGTGTCGCCAGTCGCAATCCGCAGGATCTCGCCAAGGTGCTGGCGCATATGGCATGGATCTACGGCGTGATCGAGGAACAGGACCTGCGCGCGCCGATCGAACTGGTCACGGCGTTGAAACGCGGTGCTCCCGCGCTCGAGGCGATCCGCTTCTCGCAAGGCCGTCTCGCCCGCTTTCACGGCGCCGATGCAACGCCCCACCTGGCCGCGATCACGCTGCCGGATTTCTGCCCGCACGGTGTGACGAACGAGGTTTCGGACGCACCCGCCATGGGCTTTGCGCGCCTGACCGGCGGAGCGTCCGAACTGATCCTTGACGGTGCAGCCCCGGCAACGGGCCCCTATCTCGAGACCAGCCATGCCAGCGCCATGGCATTCGAGATGTGCCATGACGGGCACCCGATCATCGTCAACTGCGGTCCGGGCACGGCGTTTGGCGCCAAGTTTGCGAACGCCTCGCGCCGCGGCCGCGCCCATTCGACGATCGAGGTTGCGAACCGGTGCGCCGCGAACGTGAGCCCCGGGAAAATCGACGCACCGCTCGGGCGCCTGACGGCTACGGGAACGGTCCGGGCAGTGGTCCGCCAGTCCGAGACCGAGAACTCGATCTTCGCGACATCGACCCAGTACCAGCAGCGCTATGGTCTGATCTGTCAGCGCCAGATCGAGATGGCGCTGGATGGCACAAGCATCACCGGCGAAGACCTGATCCGCGCCCGCTCGCCGCAGGACCGCTCGCGGTTCGATGCCGAATTTCCGGACGCCGCAGCGCCCTGCCCTGTCATGACGCGGTTCCACTTGCACCCTGATGTCCAGCCTGCGCTGGCGCTTTCGGGAAAGGCCGTCTCGTTGACGCTGCCGAACGATGTGACGTGGGTGCTGCGGGCCGATCCGGTGCCGATCGCGCTCGAGCCCAGCGTCTATTTCGATCATGACCGGCCGACGCCGCGTGCGACGCAACAGATTGTGGTCAGGACGGATGTTTCGGGGTATCTCGGCCGCATCACATGGTCGCTGGAGCGTCTGCCCGATCTCTGAGGGATGCGCGGGCGCGGCGGCCGCCCACCCTGTCTCAGGACCTTGCCTCATGCCCGACACCGACCCTGCTTTCGTTCCCGTGCGCCGCGCGCTGATCTCCGTCTCCGACAAGACGGGGCTGGTGGACCTAGGGCGCAGGCTGGCGGCGGCGGGGGTCGAACTGATCTCGACCGGCGGTACGGCGCGGGCTCTGAGAGAGGCGGGGCTGGACGTGCGCGATGTCGCCGATCTGACCGGGTTCCCCGAGATGATGGACGGGCGGGTCAAGACGCTGCATCCCGGCGTGCACGGGGGCCTGCTGGCGATGCGCGGGGACAATGATCACATGCGCGCGGCCGAGACGCATGGGATCGCCATGATCGATCTGCTGGTCGTCAATCTCTACCCGTTCGAGGCAACCGTCGCGGGGGGTGCGGGCTATGATGACTGCGTCGAGAACATCGACATCGGCGGGCCCGCGATGATCCGCGCGGCGGCCAAGAACCACGAGGACGTGGCTGTGGTCACGGATATCGAGGATTACGACGAGATCCTGAGCGCGCTCGAAGGCGCAGGGGGCACCACGCGCGATCAGCGCCGCCGGTTTGCCGCAAGGGCCTATGCGCGGACGGCGGCCTATGATGCCGCGGTCTCGACCTGGATGGCGGAGGCTGTCGGCGATGCCACACCGCGCCGCCGCGCCTTTGCCGGGACGCTAGCGCAGACCCTGCGCTATGGGGAGAACCCGCACCAGTCGGCAACGTTCTACCGCGATGGCTCTGACCGCCCCGGGGTGGCCACAGCGCGCCAGCTTCAGGGCAAGGAGCTGAGCTATAACAACATCAACGATACCGATGCCGCCTATGAACTTGTGGCCGAGTTCGACCCCGCGACCCCTGCCGTCGCGATCATCAAGCACGCGAACCCCTGCGGTGTCGCGACCGGGGCCAGCTTCGCCGAGGCCTATACCCGCGCCTTCGAATGCGACCGGACATCGGCGTTCGGCGGGATCATCGCGCTGAACGGCACACTGGATGGCGCGACGGCGCAGGAGATCACCCAGATCCTGACCGAAGTGGTGATCGCGCCTGATGCCGATGCCGAGGCACGCGCGGTGTTCGCCGCGAAGAAAAATCTCAGGCTGTTGCTGACCGGGGCGTTGCCGGACCCGGCGGCATCCCGGACGGCATGGCGCCAGGTTTCCGGCGGCGTGCTGGTGCAGGACCATGACACTGGCCGCATCGCGGCAGGTGACCTGACGACCGTCACCAAACGGGCCCCGAGCGAGGCGGAACTGGCCGATCTGATCTTCGCGTGGCGGGTCGCCAAGCACGTCAAGTCGAACGCCATCGTCTACGCAAAGAAGGGCGCGACCGTCGGGATCGGCGCGGGACAGATGAGCCGGGTCGACAGCTCGCGCATCGCCGCGCGCAAGTCGCAGGACATGGCCGAGGCACTCGGTGTGCCCGAGCCAACCGCACAAGGATCCGTCGTGGCCTCGGATGCGTTCTTCCCGTTCGCCGACGGCCTGCTGGCCGCTGCCGAAGCAGGGGCAACCGCGATCATTCAACCCGGCGGCTCGCTGCGCGACGACGAGGTCATCGCCGCCGCCGATGAAGCGGGCCTTGCGATGGTCCTCACCGGCATGCGCCACTTCCGCCACTGAGCTTGTGTCCAGAACGGTGCGTCCGTGACGCACCGTCGCTGCAAGACCCGCAAAGCTTGCACACGGATACAATCCTGTCACACTTGCGTCTTGAACACGTCGGGAAGTCTCTATATCTCCCGCGCTTCGACCGAGTCACCGAAGCGGGCTGCAACCGCAGTGTGCCAGGGGCTCTGGGTTTGACATCTGCTGGAAGGAGAGGGCGCCATGGACAAGGCCAACCTTTTCCGACTGGGGACGGACCTGGGGACAGGCACCACCCAAACGGAAGACACCGGTGACCGCGGTCACCTGCACATCGTAGAGACAGCCGCCGAGACCGTCATGGACACGGCGCGCGACGACCACTTTGTGCGGACGAGCGATGCGATCTATGCCGGAACGCACCTGATCATCGAGGTGACAGGCGCCGAGGGGCTGGACGACGAGGATCGCATCCAGACCGCCTTTCGCGATTGCGTCGAGGCCTGCGGCGCGACCCTGCTGCACATCCACACGCACAAGTTCTCGCCCCAAGGCGTGAGCGGCGTCGCCGTGCTGGCCGAGAGCCATATCTCGGTCCACACCTGGCCCGAGGTCGGCTATGGCGCCTTTGACGTCTTCATGTGTGGCGAAGCAGACCCCTGGCAGGCGGTCGACGTGCTGCGCCGGGCGTTCTCGGCCCGCGAGGTCCAGGTCAAGGAACTGCGCCGCGGCGAAGGGATCATCCAGGCCGAGGCCTGAACCGCAGTGCCCATTGGCCCCGATTACCGGGGCCAGGTCATCATCCTTGGCGACCTCTCGCTCTCTCGACGACCTTGCCGGTCAGGTCGTTCTGCTTGGCCGGGTCGCTTGAGGTCACGCCGCCGGCGCGCAGAAACTGCAGTGCCTTCTCCTTGAACATCCGCTTTCTGACCTGATCGTTCAGCGGCATCCGCCCCGCTGAAACGGGTTGTCTCATTTGATCGACCACATTTCTGATCCGACCATCCGTGGGCATGCCCCCCGCTGGACGAGAGTGTCTGGCGTTTTCGATCGCAGGCATGGCCTGCATTGAAAGCGTCTCCTCGAGAGCGGTAAAAATAATCTCCGACCGATAGGCCCCGAAACTCTGGCCACCGTTTTTCACAAAGAATGTCTTGCCCTTCTTGCGGAAGATCTGAACGTCAGGCGGCTCGGACGCGCACCCGATCCCTGTCAGTCCCTCAACCGGCTTGACCAGTTTCGGCAGCGGCATGCGAAACCGGCCACGATTATCCTCATTGTATTTGCGCAGCTTTTCGACCACCTCGTCCTGCGCTTTCTGATCCTTGCAGTAGATCACGACTGTATCCACCCTGTCCTGCCCGCCCGGTCCCGCAACCTTCGCCCGGTCGAGCCCATCGACCTTCCAAATCTTGCCCAGGATCCGGCGGAACGTATCGCCGCGCAGATCGGGATTGAGATTGATGTAGACCCGCTTCGTCGTCGCCATGTCCTCGCGGATGAAGTAAAAGAACTTACCGGCTGTTTGGTCTGTTGTCAGTGCCTGCAGATCGGATGCGGAAACGTCGTGATCGCCCCCCTGAATACTGACCGTCGCGCTTCCAAGCTCCAGCTTGGCCAACGCGAGATTACCTGCAAACTGATTGTAGTTCGGGTTCCTGGCTTCTTGCGCGGTCACGTTCTCGGTCGCCTGTCCACCGAGCACACCGGTGTAGTAGCCGTAGATCATCTTGATCCCTTTGTTGTGGTCAAACCCGTAGATATGCGTGCGCTCGGTTTTGTGCGTGCTGCGATGGGCCCAGTCCATAATTTCGTCGCGGTTTTGCCAGGTCCAGTTCAGCCACTTCTCGAGATCGCGGTTCATCTGAATTCTCCATCCTCTGTCGTGGCCTTTGCGGCGGCCCTGTCGACTTGCCTGTTGTCAGAGGTTGGTCGGCGCGATGCACCGAAGGGTTCAAAATGAACGTCATTTGTGAGGTGAGCTGACGGTCGGCATCTGACGCAAGTCCAGATGATCGCGCGATCGCGCAGGCCGGGTCAGCACCGCCGCTTGGCGCGGCAGGCCGACCCGGTCACATTGTGGCGATGCGCGTGCTAGTGCGCCTTGGCCCAGCTTGCGCCCTGCCCGGCATCGACCACCAGTGGGACGGAGACATCGACCGCGGGCATTGCCGCGCCCTCCATCACCTGACGAACCACACCGATCGTGTCGTCGGTCTCGCCTTCGGGCACCTCGAACAACAGCTCATCATGCACTTGCAGCAGCATGCGTCCGGTCAGTCCGGCCGCGGTCATCGCATCGGGGATACGGATCATCGCGCGCCGGATGATATCCGCCGCCGTCCCCTGGATCGGGGCGTTGATCGCCGCGCGTTCCGAGAAACCGCGCCCCGGTCCCTTCTGATTGATGCCCGGCGTGTGGATCTTGCGCCCGAACAGTGTCTCGACATGGCCCTTGTCCCGCGCGAACGCCTTGGTGTCGTCCATGTACTGGCGAATGCCGGGGAACTTCTCGAAATAGGCGTCGATGAAGGCCTGAGCGTCGCCCCGCGGGATGCGCAGGTTGTTCGCCAGCCCAAAGGCCGAGATGCCATAGATCACGCCAAAATTGATCGCCTTGGCCTGACGGCGCACCATCGGGTCCATGCCCTCGATCGGCACGCCGAACACCTCCGACGCGGTCATGGCGTGGATGTCCAGCCCCTCGTGAAACGCGGTTTTCAACGCCGGGATATCGGCGATATGGGCAAGGATCCTGAGTTCGATCTGGGAGTAGTCGAGGCTAAGGATCACGTTGCCCGGCTCGGCCACAAAGGCGGTTCGGATGGCGCGGCCTTCCTCGGTGCGCACGGGGATGTTCTGCAGGTTCGGATCGGTCGAAGCGAGCCGCCCGGTCGACGTGGCCGCCAGCGAGAACGAGGTATGGACCCGGTTCGTCTCGGCATTGATGTGGGTCGGCAGCGCGTCGGTATAGGTCGATTTGAGCTTGGAAAGCTGGCGCCAGTCCAGCACCCGCGCGGGCAAGTCATGGCCCTGCGCGGCCAGCGTCTCCAGCACATCCGCGCCGGTTCCCCAAGCGCCTGTCTTGGTCTTCTTCCCACCCTCCAGCGCCATCTCGTCGAACAGGATCTCGCCGAGTTGCTTCGGGGAAGACACCGAGAACTTGCGCCCGGCCAGATCATAGATCTCGTCCTCGTACTCGGCCATCTTCTGAGCGAAGCGATTCGACATGGCACCCAGCACGTCGCGATCGACGTGGATGCCGTTGCGCTCCATCTCGGTCAGGACCGGCACCAGCGGGCGTTCCAGCGTGTGATAGACGGTCGAGACCTTCTCCGCCGCCAGCCGGGGCCTGAGCCGATTCCAGAGGCGCAGGGTGACATCCGCGTCCTCGGCGGCATAGGGCGCCGCCTTGTCGATGGCGACCCTGTCGAAGGTGATCGCGGACTTGCCCGACCCGATAAGCTCCTTGATCGAGATCGGACGGTGGCCGAGATGGCGTTCGGAAAGCTCGTCCATCCCATGCCCGCCAAGACCAGAATCCAGCGCATAGGACATCAGCATCGTGTCATCGATGGGCATGACCGGCGTGTCGTATCGTGCGAGCACCTTGAGATCGTATTTCAGGTTCTGCCCGATCTTCAGGATCGAGGGATCCACCAACAGCAGGCGCAGGGCCTCCAGCACCGCCTCGACGTCCAACTGGTCAGGCGCCCGCGATGCAGCACCCAGCAGATCGCCCTCGCCTTCAACATGACCGACAGGCACATAGACCGCATCGCCGGGCTGGCTCGAGAGGGCAAACCCCGCGATTTCCGCCACCATCTCGTCCAGCGACGTTGTTTCGAGGTCAATGCAGAGAACACCGCTCGCATAGGCCTTCGCGACTTCCGCCTCCAATGCCTCGGAGGTGCGGACCACCCGATAGCCGGATGAGTCGAGGTCTGGCCATTCCCGTATGGCCCCGGGCGCTCCGCTTTCCGCCGGGTGCCGGTCGGGGTGGCCGGGGGTCGATCCCCCGGACGCGCCGACTGCGCTGCCAGAGGCAGCAGCGATGGGCGCCTCTGCCCCCAACGCCTCGGCGATCCGCTGGGTCAGGGTGCGGAACTCCATCTCCGTCAGAAACCCGAGCAGCTTGTCGGCATCCGGCGCTTCCAGCCCGAACTCCCCCAGTTGTTCGAGAACCGGCACATCCGTCTTCAACGTCACAAGATCGCGGCTGACACGGATCTGGTCGGCATTGTCGATCAGTGTCTGGCGACGTTTCGGCTGTTTGATCTCCTCGGCCCGCGACAACAGCGTGTCGAGATCGCCATACTCGGTGATCAACTGCGCCGCTGTCTTCACGCCGATCCCCGGCGCGCCGGGGACATTGTCGACGCTGTCACCCGCCAGTGCCTGCACGTCGATCACCTTGTCAGGCGCAACACCGAACTTCTTGAAGACCTCATCGGGACCGATCTCGGCGTTTTTCATCGGATCGAGCATGTCGACCCCGTCGCCGACCAGTTGCATCAGGTCCTTGTCCGACGAGACAATCGTCACCCGCGCGCCCTGCGCTGCCGCCTGCACCGCATAGGTCGCCATCAGATCGTCGGCCTCGTACCCCTCCATTTCGATACAGGGCAGGCCGAAGGCACGGGTCGCATCGCGGATCAGCGGAAATTGCGGGCGCAGATCCTCGGGCGGGGGCGGACGGTTCGCCTTGTACTGGTCGTAGATCTCGTTGCGGAAGCTCTGCGAGGAGTAATCGAAGATCACCGCCAGATGCGTCGGGCCACGGGTTCCGAAACCCGCGACCATCTTGTGCAGCATGTTGCAAAAGCCCGACACCGCGCCGATGGGCAACCCGTCGGATTTGCGCGTCAGCGGCGGCAGCGCGTGGTAGGCGCGAAAGATATAGGCCGAGCCATCGATCAGATAGAGATGGTCGCCCTTGCTCAGTCCCGCTTTGGCCTCGCCGCTCATGCCCGATCTCCTCCTGCGCTGTCGGTTGTGCATTCAAGGGCAAGGTCGACAGGAATGCCAGCCCGAAAGTCGGTCAGACGCTCGTGCCCTTCGGGCTCATCACCGCAGCGGGTTTCGATGAGGCGCGCCATGGCCGGGGCGAGCCCGCCGCCCTTGCTCCGGGATCGAGACCACCATCAGGGTGAGATCATCGGACTGTTCGGCACCTTGCGTAAAGCGGCGCACGCGGGACACCACATGCTCGACGACTGCCTGGCTGTCGAGGCCGGTGGCTGCTGTTCCCAGCGTAGCCTCGAGCCGCTCGCTGCCGAACAGCTCGTTTGACGCGTCCATCGCTTCCGTCACGCCATCCGTGAAGATGCAGAGGCGATCGCCAGGTGAGAGTTGCACCGTCCCGACCGGGAACTCGATCCCGTCCATCAGCCCGGCTGGCGGCGAGGTATCGCCCAGCACGAGTTGCTCAGGCAACCGCCCGTCGCCAAAGACATACGGCGTATCGTGCCCCGCGCTGGAATAGGTCAGCACCCGGGTCTCGAGGTTCAGAAGACCGCACAACCCGGTGACGAACATCAGCGCCGTATTCTCGCGGGTAATCTCGGAATTGGCTTTCAACTGGATGACATCGAGGGGCGCCTCGGTTCTGAGCGCCACGCTTTTCCAAAGCGTTTTCGAGACGAGCATGAATTGAGACGCATCGGCCCCCTTGTCCGAGACATCCGCGACCAGGAAAAACAGATGTTTCTCGTCGACCATGAAATGATCGTAGAAATCGCCGCCGACAGTCCGGGCCGGGTCGATATAGCACGCGAGATCGATCTGGCCGTCGATCGCGAAGTGTCGGGGTGGCAGCAGCGCCATCTGGATCCGTGCGGCGGCATCAAGCTCGCCCTGCAACTGCGCCCGGTCAGCGCGCACCCGTTCGAGATCGATCAGTGACCGCAGCCGTTGGCGGTCGCGTTCGACAAGCGTCGCTGCAAGCGCACCGAGGGAGACGACGAGCACCCCGCCTGCCGGGGAGATCGCATCGACCAGAACGCCTGTCGCGAACAACCCGGCGCCCAAGCCGAGCCAGAGTGTCATCCCGGCGGCAATCGCCACGACCGTCTTGATCGGTGCCGCCCCGGGCGCAAAGACGGCAATGGCCCCGGCAGCCACGAGAAACACAGCGATCTCGAGCCAGATCAGAAACGCCGGACGCCGCAGGAAATCCTGCGCGAAGATCTGCTCGATCATCTGCAGGTGAGCTTCGATCCCGTAGATCACTTCGCCGAGCGGCGATTTGCGTTGATCGACACGACCGAGATCGATGACGGCGAGAAACGCGATCTTGCCCTCGAACCGCGACCTGTCGAAATCCGGCTCGAAGAGATCCTTGGCGGCGATGTAGCGATCCGCATCGACCTTGCCGAAGTGCATCCAGAACTTGCCATCGGATTCCGCGGGGAACCGCGGCGCGGGCACATCGCCATCCTCGCCAAGGGTGACCTGCAGACCCGTCCATGTCGGGCCAACATGCGAGAACAGGTTGTCCGGCCGGGCCGCCCAGATCGCCTCCGGCCCAAGCAGCAGGATCGGCTTGTCGCAGATTGTCTGCACCGCGTTCAGCGAACGGATGACAAAGGTGTTGTCCGTCACGAAGTCAATCGTCGCCAGACCGCGAGCCGGTCCCTGAAACTCGGGCAGAGGGGGATCAGAATCCTCGAACCGCAGGCTCAGCCCTTCAGCCAGCTCCGGCGGCTGGATCAGAACCGATGGATCGAGGAAGTCACATTGCTTGGTGTCCTCGGGCCCGAGCACGTGCGAGCCGATCACGGGCAGCACCACATTGGCCTGTTTCAGCACGTTCTTGAGATAGTCGTCCGTGTGTCCGAGCTTCTCCAACTCCGCAACCGGGCCGTCGATGCCTCGGGCTCGGAAGTAATCGGCCAACTGGCGCGGCGAACGTGGGTCGGATTGCGAGAAGATCACGTCCGAGGCCACAACGGTCGCGCCAAGACTGTAGGCTTGGGAGATAACCGCTGCCGTCTCGGATCGCGGCCACGGCCATTCGCCATAGAGCGACATCGTCTCCTCGTCGATGGCGACGACCACGGCCGGCGCATCCGCGGCATCGCCGCGATCACGCGGCATCTGGCCATGCAGCGTGTCCCACCAGAAGTTTCGCAAGGGGATGTCGCCCCGTCTGTCGGCCCAGATGTGCACAGCCAGCAGAACAAGCGTCAGCGCCAGCACGGTCAACCGGCAGATCTGCCCGCTCCGCGCCTCCTCGCCCGACCAGAGCCAGCGCATCAGATCTTCAGCGTCAGCCCGTCATAGGCGCCCGAGATCCTGAGCTGTGCCTTGTTCCGGCGCATGATCTCCTCGATCCGGCGCGCTTCCTGAACGATCTGGTCCAGCCGTTCGTCATCGTTCAGGGGTTCGTGGTGGAAGAAGACGAGGTGCTTGACATCGCCCATAAGCCCAAGCTCGACGCCGACCACGTTGGACGAATGCCCCCAGTCTTCCTTGACCGACGTCGCTTCGGCGAGCGAGTACTGCGCATCGAAGATCAGCACATCCGCATCGCGAATGAAGTCGACATAGGGATAATCTTCGGTGATCGCCTCGGGCTTGTGCTCGGCATCCGAGGCATAAACGACGCGCCGCTGTGCCCGCTCGAGCCGGAAGGCATACGCCTTGCCCGCATGGTTAAGCTCGAGCGGCGTCACCTCGTAGCCGTTGATCTCGTGGGTCTTGTCCGGCTCGATGATGTGAAAATGGATCTCCGAGCCCAGAATGTCGAACGGCACCGGGAACGACGGCGCGCCGTGCTGGCGGCGGAACGCTTCCTCGACATTCTCATGGCAGGAGTAGATGTGGATCACATTGCCCGGGATGTAGGCGGGCATGAAGAACGGAAACCCCATGATGTGGTCCCAGTGAAAATGGGACATCAGCACATGGAACGGCTCGGGCGAGACCGGACCGACCGTGCGCATCACATGGCTTGCATACTCTCGCGCACCGGAGCCGAAATCGAGCAGGAGGGACGGGCCGCCGGTCTCGTGCACCTGAACACAGGCGGTGTTGCCACCATAGATCGTGGGCAGAGTGCCGCGGCATCCCCCGTTGATGAAGGCATCAATGTCTGCCGGGGTTGCGATATCCTCCGGGCCAGCCTCGTTCAGCACGGCTTTCAGGCGCGAGAGCACATGCTGGGACGACATCGGCCGCGGAATAGATCCACGGGTTCCCCAAAACTTCACGGAAAGGCTCATCTCTGGATCAGCCAGAAAATGCCTCGGCAGCTGCCGCAGAAATTTGTCCGACCGCCTCGCTGGTGGATTCCGACACCGACAATAACGCGTCAAATTTAGAAATTCTGAACACCTCTTTCACAACTCCCCGGATACCTGAAACGACTAACTTTCCGCCCGTGCCGTGCACGGTGCGCTGCGCCAGCAACAGAGCGCGCAACCCGGCACTGGTGATGAATTCCAAACCCGACAATTCAATGACCATGCCGCCGTTCGAATTAACGGTGTTGGCGTGTGCGCCGATATCTTCCAGAAACTGGTCTGATGTGGTGTGATCCACCCGGCCAGCGACCTTGACCACCTTGCAGTCTGCAAAATCCTGGCAGTCGATGGTGAGGTTTGATGCGTTCGACGAAGTCATAATCTTCCGCTCAATCGGTCATTTTCAGTAAGCCTAGCAGAGGGCCATGGCGAAAAACAGAGAGAAAAAGCCGTGCAACAGATGCGAGTTTGGACGTCGTTTGTCTTGATTTTTACCATGCAGTAAAAAAGCAGCGCCCACTTTGCCGCCGATCGGCAGGCGGCAAATTCAGGGGATGACAGGCGGCACTGATGCGGAGATATATCGGCCATGGGTTGCGAGGAACAGGAACAGCCGGCGCATGATGTCCGGATCTGGCGCGGACGCTCTGATGGAGCGTTCCGCTCGTATCGCGTTCCTGCGCGCGACAATCAGACGGTGCTCGACGTTGTGACTGCGGTCCAGCGGCGCGATGCGCCGGACCTCGCCTACCGCTTTGCCTGCCGCGTCGGGGTGTGTGGTTCCTGTGCGATGATGGTGAACGGCGTGCCGCGCTGGACCTGCCGGACCCATGTCTCGCGCCTCGGTCCCGGTCCGATCACGATCGCCCCGCTGCGCAACCTGCCACATATCAAGGATCTGGTGACCGACATGGCGCCGTTCTTCGAGAAATGGCAGCGCGCGGGCGGCAAGTTCACGGGCAGCGCGTCGCGCGCCGATGCGCTGGCATCCATCTCGCCCGCATCGAAGAAGCGCCAGCAGGCCGACGCGGGGATCGAGTGTATCAACTGCGCCGTCTGCTATGCGGCCTGTGATGTGGTCGCGTGGAACGAGGACTATCTGGGTCCCGCCGCCCTCCTCCGGGCGTGGACGCTTGTGAATGACGAGCGGCACGCGGGACAGGACGAGACGCGCAAGAAGGCTACCGGCGATGGCGGCTGTTCGAACTGCCACGCACAGGCCAACTGCGCCCGGCATTGCCCGGTCGGTCTCTCGCCCTCGCATGGGATCGCGGGGCTGAAACGCCAGTCCCTTGCCGCGATGTTCGGGTTGGGCGCGTGATGGAACAGCACCTGTTTCGCCTGCAACGGATCTCGGCTCTGGTGCTGGCGCCGCTTGTCCTCGTGCATGTCGGGGTCATTTACTACGCCATCCGTGGCGGTCTGAGCGCCGAGGAGATCCTCGGCCGCACCTCCGGGTCCGCGCTTTGGGGATACTTCTACGGAACGTTCGTGGCCATGGCCGCGCTGCATGCGCCGATCGGGGTGCGCAACGTGCTGCGCGAATGGACGCCACTGCCGACGCTTGTCGTGGACATCGCCTGTCTGGCGCTCGGGATCGCCTTGCTGATCCTCGGCCTTCGGGCGGTCTGGATCGTGACGCTCTGATGCGGATGCGTCCCCACCGCGCGCACAAGGCGTACTGGGCGTTTATCGGGCACCGTCTGTCCGGCCTTGCGCTCGCGCTGTTTCTGCCGCTGCACTTCCTGACACTGGCAACAGCGCTTGATGCGGCGCGCTTTGACGAGGTGCTCGCCTGGACCGAAAATCCGCTGGTCAAGATCGCCGAATGGGGTCTGCTGACGTGCCTTGGCCTGCACCTGATGTTCGGTCTGCGCTTGTTGATGATCGAGTTCGCACCGCTCTGGACCACGCAGACCGACAGCCGCGACGATTTCATCGGCCTTGGCGTGAGCATCGCCCTCGTGATGGGCCTCGTGTTTATGGCTCTGGCGATTTGACGGAGATCGCAGAGGGCGCCTTCGGATGCGCTGGTAACGGTTTGACATGCAGATAGAACGCCAAAGCACAGACATTCTGATCCTCGGCTCCGGCGGTGCCGGGTTGTTCGCGGCGTTGCATGCCTTGCAGGCGAACCCGGATCTGGATGTGACCATCGCGGTCAAAGGTCTGATCGGCAAGTCAGGCTGCACCCGCATGGTGCAGGGTGGCTACAACGTGGCCTTGGCCCATGGTGACAGCATCGAGCGGCATTTCATGGACACCATCGATGGCGGCAAATGGCTGCCCCGTCAGGATCTGGCGTGGACGCTGGTCAACAAGGCGGTCGAGCGCATCCATGAGCTGGAGAACGAAGTCGGCTGTTTCTTCGACCGCAACGCCGATGGCTCGCTGCATCAGAAGGCCTTCGCCGGGCAGAGCTTTGACCGGACCGTGCACAAGGGCGATCTGACGGGCATCGAGATTATCAACCGGCTGATGGAGCAGGTCTGGGCCCACCCCGTCCATCGGCTCGAGGAGCACCGCGCCATCGAGCTGATCCCTGCCGCCGATGGCTCGGGCCTCGCAGGCGTGCTGATGATCGACATGCGCACGGGCGGGTATCGTCTGGTGCAGGCACGCGCCGTTCTGATGGCTACAGGCGCGGGGCCAACCATGTACCTCTACCACACGCCATCCGGGGACAAGTCTTGCGACGGGCTGGCCATGGCGCTGCGCCGGGGGCTTGCCTTGCGCGATATGGAGATGGTGCAGTTCCACCCGACGGGCCTTCTTGGCGGGCCGGACACACGCATGACCGGAACGGTGCTGGAAGAAGGCCTGCGCGGGGCGGGCGGGCATCTCCTGAACGGCGCGCGCGAGCGGTTCATGCTCGGATACGATCCGGCGGGAGAGCGGGCGACCCGCGACATCGTCAGCCGTGGGATCTATGCCGAGATGCGGGCAGGCCGCACCACGCCCGTGGGCGGGGTGTATATTGACATGTCCCCGGTCGAGAACACCGCCAAGCGCTTCCCCGGCATGGTGAAACGCTGCGCCGATTGCGGCTTCGATCTGGCGGGCGGTTTGGTCGAGGTCGTGCCCACCGCCCACTACATGATGGGCGGGGTCGAAGTGGAGCCGGATTGCACAACGGCGATGCCCGGTTTGTTTATCGCAGGCGAGGATGCAGGCGGGGTTCACGGCGCCAACCGGCTCGGCGGCAACGGAGTGGCAAACTCGACGGTCTTTGGCGGCATTGCTGGCGAGGTGATGGCCGCGTTCGTTCAAGAAGGGTGCGTCACGGACAGCACCCTACGCGACCCCGACGAGGCCGCGATCGAGGCGGGCCTCGCGCGTGCCGAAGCCCCCTTCGCGCTGAAGCCCGGAGATATCCACGCGCTGCGCGATCGGCTGTCGCAGGTGATGTGGGACAAGGTCGGGATCCTGCGCAAGGATGGGGATCTGCGCGAGGCGCTGAACGCCCTGACGGACCTACGCGAGGATCTGGACCGCACCGGCCTTGCCGATGGCGATCGGGCGTTCAACCTGACCTGGCACGACTGGATGAACCTCGACAGCCTGATCGACATCTCCGAGGTCATCACCCGCGCGGCGCTGGCCCGCGAGGACAGCCGGGGCGCGCATTTCCGCGAGGATTTCCCTCAGACCGGCGATCTTGAGAGCACCGCCTATACCCAGATCCGGCTGGTGGACGAGGGACTGCAGACCCAGCAGATCCCGGTCAGCTTCGACATCGTGAAACCGGGCGAAAGCCTGATCGACGGCGCCATCGGTGCGCCGACCGCTGCGGAATAGCCCTGCCTCTCTTGCCCTTTCCGGCAGCGCATTATCTGCGTTAGAACACAGTTGTTATCGAAGATCCGAGAGAGGTCCCATGCTCGTTGTCCTGTCGCCTGCCAAGAAGCTCGATGAGAGCCGGACCACCAGGCACGCATTGACCCAGCCCATGTTTCCCCAAGAAACAGCGGCGCTCGCCAAGAAGGCAAAGGGCCTCTCGAAGCCGCAATTGCAGAAGTTGATGGATATCTCGCCGAGACTCGCCAAGCTGAACCAGGACCGGTTCCGGGATTTCGAGGCGCTGGCGGAGGGACCCGCTGCGCTGATGTTCGATGGCGACACCTACACCGGGCTGGATGCACCGAGCCTGTCCGACGACGCGTGGGTCTATGGACAGGATCACCTCAGGATCCTGTCCGGCCTCTACGGCTTGCTGCGTCCGCTGGATAAGATGCGGCCCTACCGGCTGGAGATGGGCAGCAAGCTGGCGACCCGGCGCGGCAAGGATCTCTACGCCTTCTGGGGCGACCGGATCGCCCGGGCGCTGGCCGCGCAGGCGGTAGAGACAGGGTCCTCCCACCTTCTCAATTGCGCAAGCCAAGAATATTTCGGTGCGGTCGATCTGAAGACCCTTGGCCTCCCCGTAATCACGCCGACCTTCCTTGAGGACAAACCCGGCGGCCCGAAGATGGTCTCGTTCTTTGCCAAGCAGGCGCGCGGTGCCCTGGCACGGTATGTGATCGAGAACCGGCTGCGCGATCCGGCGGATCTGGCGAGCTGGGACGCGGGCGGTTATGTTTACCAGCCGGACCGCTCGACCCCGGACGCGCCGGTCTTCCTGCGCCCGGAGGCCGCGCAAAACGCGGCCTGATCCGCGCCTTCGGGCTGGACAGAACGACCTCCTGCGGAGTTAATCGCGGCAAAACCAGCCGCCCGGAGGACAACGCTCATGATCACCCACGCCAAGATCGAAGAGGCGGCGTTCGAGATCATGTCCCGCGCCGCCATCGACATCCCCGCCGATTATGCCAATGGCATCAAGGGGATGATCGACGTCGAAAAGGGCGATCTGTCGACCTTCGTGCTGAAGGCCATGGTCGAGAACTGGGAGGCCGCGACCGAGGACCGCCGCCCGATGTGCGCCGACACCGGCCTGCCCCGCTACTACGTCAAGATCGGCGACGACGCGCCTGTGCGCGGGTTCACCGGGATCGAGGCCGCCCTGCGCCGCGCCACGGCCCGGGCCACCCGCGAGGTCCCGCTGCGCCCGAACCGGGTGCATCCGCTCTGGCGGACCGATCACAACACCAATTGCGGGATCAACGCGCCTGAGATCGAGTGGTCGTTCGAGCCGGAGGTCGACTGGGTCGATATCACGACAGTTCACAAGGGCGGCCTGTTCGGGTCGGACTACCGGATGCTGTTCCCCGGCGACGGCATCGACGGGATCAAGCGCTTCTTCCTCGACACTCTGATCGCGTTCGGCAAGCGGGGCCTGGCGTGCCAGCCCGCAATCATCGGCATCGGGCTTGGCGGCTCGAAGGACATCTGCATGGTGCTCGGCAAACAGGCCGCCTGCCTGCGCACGGTGGGTGAGGCAAACCCCGACCCGAAGGTTGCCGCGCTGGAGGCGGAACTCAAGGAAATGGGCAACTCCATCGGCATGGGCGCCATGGGCTATATCGGCTCGTCCATGTGCGTCGATGTCCATATCGAGTGCGGCTACACGCACACAGGCGGGATGCCGATGTCGGTCCACACATTCTGCCTGTCGTCCCGCCGGGCGACCGCGCGCCTCTACGCTGATGGGACCATCGAATACCGCACCGACCCGCGCTGGTTCACACCCTACATGCGCCGCGAGGGGGTCGAGTGGGACCCCGACCTCGCCGCAACCGGATAAATCTGGGAGAGAGACATGATCACCGCCGAGACCATTCAGGAATTCCGCGACAAGGGCGCAACGGTCCTGCGCGGCGTGTTCAAAGATTGGGTCGAGACCCTGCGCGCCGGGATCGAGGCGAACATCGCCGACCACAACGACAACGCCCGGATCTACACCGGCGAGAACGGCGGCGGCCGGTTCTTTGTCGACTACTGCAAATGGGATCGCATCCCTGAATATCGCCAGTTCATCTTCGACTCGCCTGCCGCCGAGATCGGGGCCGCGTTGATGGACAGCCAATCGGTGCAGTTGTTCCACGAGCATGTGCTGGTGAAGGAGGCCGCGACCGGCGTGCCGACCCCCTGGCACCAGGACGCGCCCTATTACTGCGTCGATGGTCCGAAGACCCTGTCCCTCTGGATCCCGCTGGACGAGGTGCCGCGCGAGACGACGCTGGAGTTCATTGCGGGCTCACATCTCTGGGGTAAATCCTACCGCCCGCAACGGTTCGATGGCACGCCCCTGAATGCCGAGGATGGGCTGGAGGAATTGCCTGATATCAACGACAACCGCGATGAGTACGATATCGTTGGCTGGGCGGTCTCTCCCGGGGACGCCATCGCATTTGACTACCGGGTCGTCCATGGGGCCCCGGCGAACACCTCCGCTGCCCGTCAGCGCCGGGCCTTTTCCCTGCGCCTGATGGGCGATGGCATCCGCTTCGCCCGGCGCGAAGGGATCGCGACCTCGCCGCCATTCCCGCAGGTCACCCTGCAGGACGGCGATGCTGTGACGGGCGCCGAGTTTCCGATACTGCGGGGCGCCTGACAGCCGTCATGGCTAGGGTTTGGACTCAATTCAGCCAGCATCTGATTGCGAAGATGTGGAGCATGGAAAGGAAGTTGCGTTTCATCTTT
>JBCBOR010000057.1:0-29743 GCA_039821125.1 Pseudomonadota bacterium | reverse complement strand
AGGGTGAAGGTCGCGAACGAGCGCACGAGATCCGTGCCCTCGCCCGCGCCCTCGCTGACCTGATCGGCGCTCGAGTTTACCACGAAGATGTCATCGCCGAGACCGCCATACATCACGTCGTCGCCAAGGCCACCGTTGATCAGATCGTCACCCGCGCCGCCGTCGAGCGTATCGTTGCCGCCGTTGCCAAGCAGCGTGTTGTTGCCCGCGTTCCCGAGGATCTCGTTCGCAGTGTTGCTGCCGGTGCCGCTCGTGTTGCCGCTGCCGGTCAGAAGCAGGTTCTCGGTCTGCACACCAAGTGTAAAATCAATCGAGCTCTGGACGGTGTCCGTGCCCTCATCCGCCAGATCGACGACAACGTCTCCCGCCGAATTCACGATGTAGATGTCATCGCCGAGACCGCCTTCCATGCGGTCATCGTTGACACCGCCGTTCAGCCGGTCATTGCCGCCACCACCGATCAACGTATCGCGGGCGCCAAGGCCAAGCAGCACCTCGTCAAGATCGGTGCCGTTGATCACATCCGCAGCCCCGCCGCCGGTCAGCGTGACATTGCCACCGGCAACCGTGCGCGAGAACAGCGCCTCGATCACCAGCTGGTTGCCGCCGACATCGGTCAAGCGGAAGTTCGTGCCATCCTCGGCGAAAACCGTACGGTCGATGGGGCCGACCGAGCCCGTCGTCTCGAGAATGACCGCCTGATCACCCGCGGAGAACTCTGCCAACGCATCCAGGTCGATCACGAAGTCTCCGGCGAGATCTGCTGCGGTAATCGCGGCATCCGAGAAGATCGTGTCCGAGCCTGCCAGCGTGAACGCCGTGATGTCGATGTCGATAACCGCCCCGGCGTTCATGGTGAAATCGCCGGAGTGGTTGAATGTGCCGACCACATCGGCGCCCCCGACCTCGAGCGCGCCGAACAGGTCGAGGTCACCGTTCAGCGTGCCGCCCGAGCCGGTCAACACCCCGGTCGCACCGATCACAGTGACAAGGTCGACACTGACCTCACCGCCCGATGCAATGCTGAGTGTGCCGTTGCCACCTGCATTCGGGTCAAGCAAAACGATCCGGTCGCCTTGGGCGTCGACGGTAAAGATGTCGAGCGCACCGCCGACAACCAACCGTCCGCCGACGTTCAATTGCGACTGCGCGCCCGAAACGGAGACCGTTCCGGTCGCACCTGCCTCGCCCGCCACCGAGACGCTCGCTTCGGTCGCCTCGCCGCCGGGATCGACAGTGACCGATCCGCCGCTTTCGATGCTCAGTGTCCCGACGCCGCCGTCGAACTGACCGATGGAGAGGGCAGCCGCATCACCGAGCACGTTAACCTCGGCATCGTCTGACACGTTGAGCGTGCCGTTCCCGGCCCGACCGAGCTGGATCAGCGGTCCGTTAAACGTAAAGTCCGTGGTGTCAAACGCATCGTTGGCGACGCCGGTCATCGTCACGTTGATCGCAGAACCAGCGCCCGAGACGTTTACAACCCCTGTTGCGCCATTGTCGCGGGCAATCTGCAGCAGAGGTATGTCGTTCGCGGTTCCCGGTGCGTTAATAACATCGATCGTGCCGCCATTGGTGACGTCGATTTTGCCATAGCCGCCATCATTACGCACGACGCGCAGGAAACCAGCCTCTCCGGGTTCCGTGGCAAAGATCCCGAACTCGTTTGACACAAGCAGGTTTGATCCGGCGCCGTCGACGGTGAGTTGGCCGCGGCCACCCTCGTTACGCCCAACCTCGAAGAAGAACGCGTTGACCTGACCACCATTGGTGATCGCCAGCGTGCCTTCACCGTGGTTACCGAGACGAATACGGCCCGAACCGCCCTCGGACGTCAAGGTCGAGCCAACGCCGTCCACTGTCACCGTTCCTTGGGTCCCCGTGGCGTCACCGACGCGTAGCCCGCGATAGTTGGTGGCGTCTGTGCCCGTGATGGTCACTGTACCGCCGGAGGCGATGGCCAACGTACCCGTCGCGGCATCGGTTACGGTTTGAAGAAAGCCCGAGGACGTCTCGACCGTGTCGCCATTGGCATCGACACCCGCAGCAACAGCGGCGACTTCGATTTCTCGCGCATTGACATAGGCGCCATTTGTCACGCCCAGATACCCGTCGCCCCGGCCACCAACACGGATCTGGGCACTTGAGTAATCTCCCGCAACATCGGTGCTGGTCGTGACAGTGAGGTTAGACCCGCCTCCATCGACCACAACGCGACCTTCCGACCCGAAGCGGTTCCCAATCTCGATGAAAGACCCGGTGTAAGATGTCTCTCCTGTCGCCGGTGTCCCGCCATAGCCCTGGCTGTCGACCAGCACCTGCGCACCGCTCTGGATCGTCAGAGAGCTCGCCCCGTTGGTGCCGGCCGCACGCTGCCCCACAGTCAATGTTGCTTGATCGCCAAGCACATCGATACGGGCACCGTCCTCAACCGTCACTTCACCACGGCCCGCACGACCAATTAGCAAGGAGGCCCCGTCGGTGTTGAGGTTACCGTCTCGGTCTACGAACTCGGCTTCACCATTTTGCTGGATCACCAGACGTGACCCCGCCCCCGAAACCAGCCCGACTCCAACAGAGGTATCGTCACGCGCGAACCTCATAGTCGCGATGTCGTTGTTGCCGTCGTCGTTCTCGACCGTTACGCGCCCGCCATTGGTGATGTTGAGCGTGCCGTTTCCATTTGCGCCGCGGCCGACATCGGGAAATCCTGCATAGCCTGAGAAGGCCGATCCGTAGTAGCCGGATGCACCTGTGATACGAAGCTCGGACCCCGTACCATCAACGTTAACGGTTCCGGTCGCGTTCTCCCTGCCGATGTCGATATCGAAGGTTTGTGCGAACCCGCCATTGGTAATGTTCAGTGTCCCAGTGCCACCGTCGCGGCCAACCGTAATCCGGGCGGCCCCGCCCGTCGCCAGGACTTGCGAGCCCGTGCCGTCGACGTTCAGCGTTCCGGTTCCACCGGCTCCGCGACCGATATTGAAGTTTCCATATCCGCCAGGAAGGTATCCGTTCGCATCTTCGCTGCTGAAGCTGCGCGACTCGAGAACTGAGCCATCCTCGACTGTCAGAACTCCTGTCGCGGTGGTGGTCACACCAAAGCCGACATTCACCGGAGTTGCGAAGTCTGGATTGCTTGCGTCGTATTGCAGGATGTTTGAGCCGCCGGTGATCGTCATCGTGCCGTCGTAGAAGGCAGGAGGGTTTGTAGCTCCCCCAAAGCTTGTCCCGACATTAAAGGTAAAGAACGTGTAGGTGCCGTTGTCGATCGTCAGCGTACCGACGCCGCCATTGACGTCGCCGTTGAGCCCCGCATGGACGCCATCACCGGGCCCTCCATACGCCGCGCTCAGATACCCAATGAAGAAATCGCCCGACCCAACATACGACATCACCACCCCCACGACGGCCTGCAACACAACGATTCGCGGGAAAAATGTTTCACGGATCTAAAAAACGTTAAAGTAAAATTATCGACACCCAACACACACGCTAAAGATCACTATTCGTTCTGGCTCACAACTATTCGGTTTGCTTTTGTACCCTCTGGATTCTGCCAGAACACAAGATCTTGGAATCTTTTGAATAAATCGGGCGGCAAGATCGTCTGGCGCGATTTCAATTCTACTTTTCCGCGCACACTGTGGAGACCCTTGGTCAGGAGTTGTGTATCGAAATCTTCCGCCTCGTATTCGACATTGTCGAAGTCGTGATCGAAGGCAGGCTCGCCGATGAACTCGTAGATCAGTGCCATGACCTCGCCGGGGCGGCTGGCCAGCAGGTCATAGTCGACCAGCAGCATCATATCGCTGTCGGCGCTGTAGTAGGCCTCCTTCAGGGCAGACCAGGCAAAGCCGATCATCCGGTTCGGATGCAGCAGAGCATCGGCGCGCGTGAAGACGGTCGAGCGTTCCTGCGGCGTGGTGAACATCCGGCTGACATCGAAGGCGTTCTTGCGGATCAGACGCTCGACCGAGTCCATCACCCAGGCCGGATTGCGCACGCAGCAGATCATCTTGGAGTCGGGATAGAGCTGCCGCACCGCCGCGATCCGGCTGGTCCACATCCGGTTCGTGTCGAAATGCACCTCGGCCGGTTCGACATGCGCATAGTAGTTGTCGAAGATACCCTTCAGGATGGCGCGTTTCTGATCATCGTTGAAGAAGACGGCGAATTCGTTGTCCGCGCCCATGGCGTTCAGACAGGCATTGAAGAGCGGGCCAACCGGCGAGGTCATGCCAGCGTGGAACCGCGGGTTCTGACGCAAAATGGCCGCCAGCAAAGTCGATCCGGACCGCGGCAGCCCAGAGATGAAATGAAATGATTTCATGGGTCAGTCCCGAAGCTTTCTCGGGGCAAACCTTCTCCGCTCCTGATCCGCTTGTCGATGCCTATTGAAGACTGCAGGAGCAAACGGCCACTTGCCGTGCCAGCGCAATTGCAACCGTGTCGGGAGTGGTGGGGGACCCTGGAATCGAACCAGGCATGGGTTGCCCCGGCGGAGTTACAGTCCGCTGCCGCACCTTGCAGCACGTCCCCCGTTGGGATGGGCCGCGCCCCTCCGAACGAAGGCCTGCGATAGTGCGCGGGCGCCGTCTCTGTCAACACCGAATGAAGGCCAAATCGACCTTCAAAGCGGCTTTTCGAAGAACACGCGGTCAAAACCATCCTCTTGCGCGCGCCGCGTCTCGACATAGCCTAGCGCGGGATAAAGCGTCAGGTTTCCCGCCATCTTGGCGTTCGTGTAGAGCGTCATCGTCCGCGCACCGTGCAGCCGGGCCGCGTCTTCAGCATACGCGATCAGCGCACCGCCAATGCCGCGCCCCTGCCCCTCCGGTGCAACGGCAATGTTCTCGAGGTGCCATGTCTCGGCGTCGACAGCGTAGTGCACGATGTATCCCGACGGCGCCACACGCACCGCATCGCCCTTCTCCGCCACGGCGACGTCCACCACGCCGCGCTCTGTGAGGGCCGCGAAATCCGCCACCATCGGCGCTGGTTTGCGCCCGATCAGCGGCACGTATCCGGCATAGGCCGCCTCGGCGATCGCATACAGTCGCGGCACGTCTTCGGCGCGCGCCTGTCTGACGTGCAGCATCAGTCTGTCCTTTTCTGTCGCAACCGAGACTAGACATCGCCCGCCGGAACGTGAAGACATCGCTCATGCCCTTTGCGCCCGATCGCCGTATCAGAACCCGCGCCGATGCCGATGCTGTCGCGGCCCGTCCCCTGGCCGAACAGATCGGCGTCGACAGCACCTATGCGCTGTTCGCCGCGTCGGCGGAGGCGTTCGGCGACGCCCCGGCCTTCACGTTTCTCGAGACAGGCGAGCCCGGCGGTCCATCAAAGAGCTGGAGCTACGCAGAGCTGTTCGCCCGGATCACCCAGACGGCCAATGCGCTGCACCGCCGCGGGGTCGGCCCGGAGGATGCAGTGTCGATCCTGCTGCCCGGCTGCTTGGAGTACCACCTCGCGCTGTGGGGCGGGGCCGCGGCAGGGATCGCTGCCCCATTGAACCCGCTGTTGACAGCGGAGAAGCTGGCCGAGTTGATGCGGGCAGCCCGTGCGAAAGTGCTGATCTGCTACGGCGCCGCGCCGTATCTCGCCAAGGCGCGTGCTGCCACGGCATTGCTGGACATGCCGCCCGAGATCCTGGTGGTCGCCGAGATTGGACACCCTGCGCCCGCCGATCTGCCGGTGCTGATCGAGGAAATCACGGCCGAGCCGAGCGATCACCTGGTCTCAGGGCGCCGGATCACGGGCAGCGATATCGCGGCATACTTCCATACCGGCGGGACGACCGGCTCGCCCAAGCTGGCGCTGCACACCCACGGAAACCACGTCTTCTCGGCCTGGGCGACGATCCAGCTGAACGGCATGGGACCGACCGACAGGATCATCAACGGCTATCCACTGTTTCACGTGGCAGGGGTTCTGCCGGGCTCGCTCGCGGCCTGCGCGGCGGGGGTCGAGACGATCATCCCGACGACCGATCTCTTTCGCAACCGCGATGTCATCCGCAATTACTGGCGGCTGGCCGCGCACCATCAGGTGACTGTGGTCTCGGCGGTGCCGACCATCCTGTCGGTGCTGGCGGACCTGCCGACCGATGGGCTGGATGTCTCGCGCGTGCGCTATTGCCGGACGGGAGCGGCGCCCCTGCCGCCGGATCTGGCCGAGCGGTTCGAGACGGCGCACAAGCTCGAGGTCATCGAAAGCTATGGCATGACCGAAAGCGCCGGGATCATCTCGGTCACGCCGCCGGGCACCCGTGCGCCGGCGGGCTGTGTCGGCCTGCCGGTCCCGCATGGCGAGGTGCGGATCGCGCCGCTTGGCGCGGAGGGGCGGCCCGGGACCGGGAGCGTCCCCGAGGGCGAGACCGGCGCCGTGCTGTTCCGGGCGCCGAACATGATCCCCGGCTACCTCGACCCGGCGCAAACCGCCGAGGCGTTTACCGATGACGGCTGGCTGATCACGGGAGATCTCGGATTTCTCGATCCGGCTGGCATGCTGCATCTCAGCGGGCGGGCGAAGGACGTGATCATCCGCGGCGGGCACAACATCGACCCTGCCGTGATCGAGGCCGCGATTGACACGCACCCGGCTGTCCATATGTCCGCCGCCGTCGGCGAGCCCGACGGTTATGCGGGCGAGGTGCCGGTGGTCTTCGCGGTGCTGGCCGAGGGGGCCGAGGCGGACGCGGAGGCTCTTGCATCGTGGACCGCCGCGCGCGTCGACGAAGGCCCGGCCCGGCCAAAAGCCGTCCATATCCTCGATACGATGCCGGTGACCAATGTCGGCAAGATCTACAAACCGGAACTCAGGCGTCTCGCGACAGCGCAAAAGATCGACCGCCTGCATGGCGAGATCGCGCCGGATTGCGGCATGGCCGCCGAGGTTGACCTCAGCCCAAAGGGCAAGGTGACCGCAACCGTGCGGCTGAGCGGCGGTGACAGCGATGCGCGCGGTGCCCTTGCCGCCGCACTGCGGGCGCTGCCCTTGGCCCCGCACGTCGAGGAGAGCGCACCATGAGCGGCACCAGCGGACCGCGACCGGCCAAACCGCGCAAACCTGCCTGGGCGATCGAGCGCGACCGCGCCCGCCGCGCGGGGCCCGAGCCGGTCTGGCTGTTCGGCCTGCATGCCGTGCGCGATGCCCTGACCAACCCCGCGCGGATCAAACGCCGTCTGATTGTCACGCGCAACGCGGCGGACAAGCTGGCCGAGGCCATCGACGCGTGCTCGTTGGAGCCGGAGATCAGCGATGCCCGCAAATTCTCCGCCCCGCTCGATCCGCAATCGGTGCATCAGGGCGCAGCGCTGGAGGTCGAGCCGCTTGACTGGGGCAGTCTCACCGATCTTTGCAAACCGCACAGCGCCGACCCGGCGCCGCGCATCGTGCTGCTCGACCGCGTGACGGACCCACACAATGTCGGTGCAATCCTGCGCACGGCCGAGGTGTTCGGCTCGCGCGCCGTGATCGCCCCGCGCCACCACTCCGCGCCCGAGACAGGCGCTCTGGCCAAGTCGGCGAGCGGTGCACTGGAGCGTCAGCCTTACCTGAGGGTCCGCAATCTTGGCGACGCGATGGAGCAGCTCTCAGGTCTCGGCTATGCGCTGATCGGCCTCGATGGCGCAGCGGAACACACCATCGAGAGCGCGCTGGCAGGCCACACCGCGGGACCGGTCGGGCTTGTCCTGGGGGCCGAGGGGCCGGGTCTGCGCGCGCGAACGCGCGAACTCTGCTCTACACTGGCGCGAATCGACTCCGCCCAGAGCTTTGCCTCGCTCAACGTCTCAAATGCTGCAGCAGTTGCAATCTATGCCGCAACACGAAAATCATAAAAAATTTCTCGCAATAAATTCAATGTCTTAACAGAATGTTGATCACGAGATTGCGACGAAGGGTTACGGAATGTAAACTTTCAAACCATATTGGAATGGTGGGGCCGAGACCTGAACGACCTCGGTCCAACACTCACTGTCCCTCGTTCCGACTTTAAGTCCGCCGGGATCTCCCCCAAAGAGTAGCCGGCGGACCTTTTTTATGCCCGCCCACTGCGCTACACCAGTCACAGTTTGACACTGGAGCGCGTTGTGAAGACCCCGACCTACAGCCATTCCTATCTGCGCAAGGTCCTCGCGCGCACCAAGACCATCGCAGCGGTCGGTGTTTCGCTGAATACCGTCCGGCCAAGCTATTATGTGGCACGGTATATGACGCTCCGGAACTATAAGGTGATCCCGGTCAATCCGCGCTATGCCGGGCAGGAAGCCTTCGGGTGCAAGATCTACCCCAGCCTGGCCAAGATCCCGCGCCGGTTCGATCCGGTCCAAATGGTCGACATCTTCCGCCGGTCCGAGGACGCGGGCTATGTCGTCGACGAGGCGCTCGACGTGCTGCTCGACCGGGGGCTCGAGACGATCTGGATGCAGATCGGCGTGATCGACAAGAAGGCCGCGAAACGCGCGGAAAAGAAGGGCGTCGAGGTCATCATGAACCACTGCCCGAAGATGGAATATCAGCGGCTGTGGGGGGAACTCAGCCGCGGTGGTTTCAACTCTGGCGTGATCTCGTCCAAACTGCACACCTAGCTTGCAAAGAAAAAGTCGCTACAGGTTCTTTAACGACACCGAGCGCACCCCACATACAGTCTCTCGGATTTGTGAACGGACGATCTGCCTGTCGGTCGCAGTCTCGGCTGCGGTGGCAGGATCGCAAGGACGATGCCATGGACGCTGCCGCTTTCGCCCGCCAGTGGGAACGCGATTGGAACAGCCAGGATCTCGACGGGATCATGTCCCACTTTCGGGACGATATCGTCTTTCGCTCGACCGGTGCCGTGCCGGTTCTGGGCACGCCCGAGGTGCGGGGAAAACCCTCGCTTCGCGCGTATTGGAACGCCGCCTTCGCGCGTCAGCCGGACCTGCATGTCGAGGTTGTGGATGTGTTCGCGGGCGAGAACATGGTCGTCATCACCTATCGCGATCAACGCGATGTGCTGTCGGCCAAGACCATGTGCTTCGATGCGGACGACAAGGTCTACATGGCCTCGGCCTGTTTCAAGCATATCTGACTTGCGGACGTCTGAAATCGCTATAATTTCAGGGTCATGCTTCGACTGATCCTTTTCTGCATGGTACTCGTGTTCGCGGGTGCCGCCACCCAGGCCACGGCCGAACGACGGGTCGCCCTCGTCATGGGCAATGGCGCCTATGACAGCGTGGCGCCGTTGCTGAACCCGGTGAATGATGCCCGCGCCATAGCCGGGTCGCTGAGCCGCCTCGGGTTCGAGGTCTTCGCCGCCTACGATCAGGATTACGGCGACAGCCGCGAGACGATCCGCGATTTCACGGAGAGTCTGAGCGGCGCCGAGGTTGCGTTGTTCTACTATGCCGGGCACGGGATCCAGGTGAACGGGAAGAACTACCTGCTGCCCACCGACACTACCCTGCGCACCGAGGCCGATCTCGATTTCGGGACCATCGACCTGCAACTCGTGGTCCGGCAGATGGATCGCGAGGCGAAAACCAAGATCGTCATTCTGGATGCGTGCCGGAACAATCCGTTCGAGCTGGCGCTGGCCGCGGCCATGGGACCGGCCCGCTCGGCCCGTGCGCTCAGCCCCGGTCTGGCGCCTATCCGGGCCTCTGGCGGGACGCTCTTCGCCTATGCGACCGAGCCGAACAACATTGCCTTCGATGGTGAGGGTCAGCACAGCCCGTTCACGGCGGCGCTGCTGCGCCACATCGAAACCCCGGGGCTCGAGATCAACGTCATGATGACCCGGGTCCGGGGCGAGGTGTTCCGCTCGACCGCGCAACAGCAGCGCCCGTGGACCAGCACCTCGCTGATCGATGAATTCTACCTGTCGGGCTCCGGCGGGCTGGCCACCTCCGTCGGGGGCTCGCAGTCCATACCGGTGACACCCTTCCCGGCCACGCCAGGCGGAGCCGAAATCAATATCGGAACCGAGATCAATGTCGGACCTGATGTGATCATCAACAACGAATCCTGGACGCCGGACAGCGAAGAACGTGATCCGGACCCGCTGGAGACCGCCGATCCGGAGAATTTCTTTGACGAGGACACCCAGCGCGAGTTCGCCCAGATGGCGGCTTGGCAAAAGGCGATAGAAAGCGGCCGGCGCGAGGATTTCCTCGCCTATATCCGCGATTTTCCCGATGGGCCATTTGTCGAGATCGCGGGATGGCGCCTGGACGAGCTGGACCGCGCGGGCACGGATGTGATCGCCGCCCTGTCGCCGGAACAGATCGAGGGCAACCTCAACCTCTCGCGCACCGACAAGAAGGATGTGCAGCGCCGTCTCGCGATGCTAGGCCACGATGTGTGCGGCATCGACGGGGTCTTCGGCGGCGGCACACGCCGGGCGCTGAGCGACTGGCAGACCCGTCTCGGTCAGACGGCAACCGGCTATCTGGACCTGGACGGTCTGAAAGCCCTGAGCGCCGGAACCGAAGCGGCGGTCCGCGCGTGGGAGATCAGCAGGCGCGAGGGCAACCAGACGTTCGCGACGACGAATTTCACGCAGCCGCCAAACCCCGAGCAGTTCACGATCACGCATATCAGCGAGGCCGGAACGCGGACCGAGATCACCCGGCACACGGGCACATTGCCGATCGGCGCCGGGATCGGCCGGTTCTCGATGACGGGCGTGCCGGGGTTCGTCGGTCTCGCCGATCCCGTGGTGACAGTGGGCGCGGACATCGACGGCAACTTGACCAAGACGATCTTCACCATGCATGTGTTGGATCTGGGCGCGGACGAGATCGCCCGGGCAATGGCGCGGGACGGCGCGATCCCGATCCGGGTGCATATCGGCGACTCGCGCGCGAACGATATCGCGTTCGTGGTGGCGAGCGAAGTGATCGATCAGGCCGATGTCTTCTGGCGGAGCGCCCGCAGCGCCCGCGAGATCGCCTATGATCCGACGATCAACAATCAGCTTACGCCCGCCGATCTGCGCACCCTGATGATCCGGCCCAAGCCCGGCGTGACGCGCATCCGCGGCGCCATCAACGCCATTGTCGAGACACGGGTGGCAGGCGCCTGCCGCCGCTGAGATCGCCGTTCGGGCACGCGATAACCGCTCTTGTGTAGAATTTGGTAATCCGCATAAAACGCGTGGGAAATGATATCCATGCACAGACCTTGGAAGGGCCAGGACCATGGCGGACAAGACCTACGGTTTCGAGACATTGCAGATCCATGCAGGCGCGCGGCCCGATCCGGCAACCGGTGCGCGGCAGACACCGATCTACCAGACGACCGCCTACTGTTTCCGGGATGCCGACCATGCGGCGGCACTGTTCAATCTTCAGGAAGTGGGTTTCATCTACTCGCGTCTGACCAACCCGACCGTGGCCGTGCTGCAGGAGCGGGTGGCAACGCTCGAGGGCGGGGTCGGGGCGGTGTGCTGCTCATCGGGTCACGCGGCTCAGATCATGGCGCTGTTCCCGCTGATGCAGCCGGGCTGCAACGTGGTTGTGTCGAACCGGCTCTACGGCGGCTCGGTCACCCAGTTCAGTCAGACGATCCGCAGGTTTGGCTGGGAGGCGAAATTCGTCGACATCGACAACCCCGACGAGATCGAGGAGGCCATCGACCTGCAGACCCGGGCTCTGTTCTGCGAGACCATCGCCAACCCCGGCGGGCATATCGCGGACCTTCCCGGACTGGCGGCGATCGCCGACCGTTGGGGCATCCCCCTGATCGTCGACAACACATCGGCGACCCCCTATCTCTGCCGCCCGATCGAACATGGCGCGACCCTGGTCGTGCACTCGCTGACCAAATACCTGACCGGGACCGGCACGGTGACGGGCGGCTGCGTTGTTGACTCAGGCAAGTTCGACTGGTCGGCAAATGACAAGTTCCCCTCGCTCAGCGAGCCTGAGCCCGCCTATCACGGCATGACGTTCCACGAGACCTTCGGGCCGCTGGCCTTCACCTTCCACGGCATTGCGGTCGGGCTGCGCGATCTTGGCATGACCCTGAATCCACAGGCCGCGCACTACACGCTGATGGGGATCGAGACCCTGTCGCTGCGCATGGAGCGCCATGTCGAGAACGCCGAGAAGATCGCCGCATGGCTCGAGGGCCACAAGGCGGTCAAGTCCGTGACCTATGCCGGGCTGAAATCGTCTCCTTACAAGAAACTGGCAAAGAAGATCGTGCCGAACGGTGCCGGGGCGCTGTTCACCTTGCGGCTGAGAGGCGGGTACGCGGCGTGCATGAAGTTCGTCGACAGCCTCGAGATCTTCAGCCATGTGGCGAATCTGGGCGATGCGCGAAGCCTGGTGATCCACTCGGCCTCGACCACGCACCGGCAGTTGACACCGGAACAGCGCGAGGCGGCGGGAGCCGGCGACGATGTGGTGCGCCTGTCGATCGGGATCGAGGATGCGGACGACCTGATCGCCGATCTCGACCAGGCGCTGAAGGCATCGCAGCGCAAATAGCTCTGCGGACTCCGGGCGCAAGACGCCCGGAGACGACATGTCTCGCGCGGCGCCTCCGGCTTCGCGCTCGGGCGGGCGCCTGTGGCAGGCGGTGTGTTCTGATTGCGGAGGCCGGATGCATCTGTCCGATTTCGATTTCGACCTGCCGGACGATCTGATCGCCCTGCGCCCGGTCAGGCCACGTCCTGCCTCGCGGCTGCTGGTGGCAGACGGACGCGAGACCCGTGATGCGCATGTGCACGACCTGCCGCAATGGCTGCGCCCTGGCGATATGCTGGTCTTCAACGACACCAAGGTGATCCCCGCGCGGCTCTTCGGCGAGCGCCGCCGCGCGACCCGGGATGGAAGCGGTGTCGCAAAGATCGAAGTCACGCTGATCCGACGCGAGGGCGATGCGCTGTGGACAGCCCTCGCGCGTCCGGGGCGGAAACTGGCCCGCGGTGACCATGTCACGTTCGGCGCTCTGACAGCGGAGGTGATCGACAAAGACCCCGAGGGCGCGGTCACGCTCGGCTTTGACCGCTCAGGCAGTGACCTGGATGCGGCCATAGCGAGCGCCGGTGTCATGCCCCTGCCCCCCTACATTGCGCAACGCCGCGCCGCCGACGACCGAGACGCCGAAGATTATCAAACCATCTTCGCCGAGCGCCCCGGCGCTGTGGCCGCGCCAACCGCAAGCCTGCATTTCGATGATGGGCTGATGGCAGCCCTCGGCGATGCCGGCGTTCTGACCGCACGGCTGACCCTGCATGTCGGTGCGGGCACCTTTCTTCCCGTCAAAACGGACGATGTCTCCGCCCACAGGATGCATGCCGAATGGGGGGAGATCCCTGCCGATCAGGCCAGGGCCATGACCGAAGCCCGGGCACGGGGCGGGCGCCTGATCCCGGTCGGCACGACCGCGCTTCGGCTCGTCGAATCGGCAGCACCCGGCGATGGCACCATCCAACCGTTCACCGGCGAGACCGAGATCTTCATCACCCCGGGCTACCGGTTCCGCGCCGCGGACGGGCTGATGACCAATTTCCACCTGCCCAAATCGACCCTTGTGATGCTGGTCTCGGCCCTCATGGGCGCAGAGCGCATCCGCGAGATCTATGCCCACGCCATCGCCCGGCGCTACCGGTTCTATTCCTATGGCGACAGCTCGCTCCTGCTGCCAGGCTGACCCGACCGCACCGCGCTGCAGGGCCTGCGCCGCGGGTGGGTGGGCCCGTGCGCGACCGACACCCACCACGACGTCAGCAGGGGAGCGGCGCAGGCCCGCCCCCTTACACGTCTCACACGCGACATCCGATGCCGCGGACAGAGCAGCGCCGCCATAGAAAATCCCGGACTTTGTCCACCCGATCCGCACCGGCCAGGAGCGCCCCATGCTGACCGCCATTCGAAATTCCTGGGCTCTGCTGCTCGGCATGTTCCTGCTCATGATCGGCAACGGTCTGCAGGGCACGGTGCTAGGTGTGCGCGGCGAGGCGGAGGGGTTCACCGCAGCCACGCTCGGTTTCATCATGTCGGCCTATTTCGTGGGCTTTCTCGGCGGCACGCAGGTCACACCCTGGCTACTGCGCCGTGTCGGCCATGTCCGGGTCTTCGCAGCGCTTGCGTCACTGGTCTCGGCGGCCTTCATCCTGTTCGCGGCGGTCGTGGACCCGATCGCCTGGACAGTCCTTCGCCTGATCATCGGATTTTGTTTCTCCGGTATCTATGTCGTCGCCGAGAGCTGGCTGAACGATGGCGCCTCGAACGAGACCCGGGGCCAGACCATCTCGGCCTATGTCACGGCACAGATGATGGGGATCGTGCTCGCACAGGCCTTGCTGAACGTCTCGGATCCCGGCGGATACGATCTCTTCGTCATCATGTCGGTGCTTGTCTCGATTTCCTTCGCGCCGATCCTGCTCTCGTCGAGCCCGGTGCCGACCTTCGAGACCGCCCGGCGGATGACGCTGAGAAAACTCATCGAGACCTCCCCGCTCGGCTGTTTCGGCATGTTCCTGCTCGGGACGGTCTTTGCCTGTCTCTTCGGCATGGGTTCGGTCTACGCCGCCGCCATCGATCTCAGCACCGCCGAGATCTCGGTCTTCATCGGCATGATCTATGTCGGCGGCATGGTGTTGCAGATCCCGATCGGCTGGGCCTCGGACCGGATGGACCGGCGCGTTCTGATCGCAGGTGTCACAGCGGTTGGAGCAGCGGCTGCGTTCATCGCACCTGCGGTCTCGGGCTCCTTCGTGATGCTGACGGCCATGGGCTTCGTGATCGGCGGCATGGCCAACCCGCTCTACTCGCTGCTGGTCGCCTATGTGAACGATTTCCTGGATCACGAGGATATGGCCTCGGCCTCCGGCGGGCTCATTCTGATCAACGGCGTGGGAGCGATGGGCGCGCCCGTTCTGGTCGGCTACGTCATGGACGGGATCGGCCCGGACGGTTTTTTCTGGTTCATGGGCAGCAGCATGGCCATCACCGCAGCCTATGCGTTCTACCGGATGACGCAGCGCGCCGCGACGCCGGTTGCCGAGACCGGGCCGATGGTGCCGATGACCCCGGTCGCCTCGCCCGTTCTTTCGGACGTCGCGTGGGAGGACGTTGCCGAGCAGGCGCAGGAGGAGGAGGCCATCGCCGCCGAGGCGGAGGCATCCACGGCCACGCCATGACCGGCGCCATCTGAATTGACAGCGCCGCTCTGCCCGATCACGCTCGTCCCCTGACGGCAGGGGAGAGCGCCCGATGGGCCAGCAGATCACGGAAATCCTGACCTTCTGGCTGGACGAAGTCGGGCCCGAAGGCTGGTACAAGCAGGACGATGCGCTGGATGCCGAGATCTCCCGGCGGTTCGCCGGCATCTGGCGTGAGGGCATGCGCGGTCACCTGTCCCCCTGGCTGAGCAGCGCCGATGGTGCCCTCGCCCTGGTGATCCTGCTCGACCAGTTTCCGCGCAACATGTTCCGCGGCACCGGCGACGCCTTCGCCAGCGATCCCGCCGCCCGCGCCTGTGCGCAGACAGCGATCCGGCTGGGACGAGACCGGCAGATCGCGGAACCGGGGCGTCAGTTCTTCTACCTGCCGTTCATGCACTCCGAGATGCTGACCGATCAGGAACGCTGCGTCCGGCTGATCCTGATGCGGATGCCGGAGGATGGCGACAAGAACCTGCCCCACGCCATCAAGCACCGCGAGGTCATTCGCCGCTTTGGGCGCTTCCCCTCGCGCAACGCAGCCCTCGGACGCAGCGACACCGAGGCGGAACGCAGCTACCGCGCCGACGGCGGCTACATGAGCTGAGCCTGTATGATCACGTCTTCTGCACGGCGAGATTGCTCAGATTGTTGCGCTGCACAGCGTTGCAATGCCCGGTGGTGCGCCCTACCCTCGCGCGACCGGCCTAAAGGAGGATCAGCATGAGCACCTATGATGTCGTTGTGATCGGGGCTGGCCCCGGCGGGTATGTTGCCGCGATCCGGGCCGCACAGCTGGGCCTGAAGGCCGCAATCATCGAGCGCGAACATCTGGGGGGCATCTGTCTCAACTGGGGCTGCATCCCCACCAAGGCGATGCTCCGTTCCTCGGAGGTCTTCCACCTGATGGAGCGCGCCAAGGAGTTCGGCCTGAAAGCCGACGGCATCGGCTATGATCTGGACGCGGTGGTCAAACGCTCGCGCAAGGTGGCGGGGCAGCTGAACTCGGGCGTCGGGCATCTGCTGAAGAAAAACAAGGTCACGACCATAATGGGCGAGGCCTCGATCCCCGCCCCCGGCAAGGTCAGCGTCAAGGGCGACAAACCGCAGGACCTGACCGCCAAGAACATCATCATCGCCACCGGTGCCCGCGCGCGCGAGCTGCCGGGGCTCGAGGCGGACGGCGATCTCGTCTGGACCTACAAGCACGCGCTGACCCCGCCCAGGATGCCGAAGAAGCTGCTGGTCATCGGCTCGGGCGCCATCGGGATCGAGTTCGCGTCGTTCTACAACACGCTCGGCTGCGAGACGACCGTGGTCGAGGTCATGGACCGGATCCTGCCGGTCGAGGACGCCGAGATCTCGGACTTTGCCAAAAAGTCTTTCGTCAAACAGGGCATGAAGATCATGGAGAAAGCCATGGTCAAAAAGCTCGACCGCGCCGCCCCCAAGGTCACCGCCCATATCGAGAGTGGCGGCAAGGTCGAGACGCATGACTTCGACACGGTGATCTCCGCTGTCGGCATCGTCGGGAATACCGAGGGGCTGGGGCTCGAGAAGATCGGCGTCAAGGTCGACCGCACCCATGTGGTCACCGATCCCTACTGCCGCACGGGCGTCGACGGGATCTACGCCATCGGCGATATCGCGGGCGCGCCATGGCTCGCGCACAAGGCCAGCCACGAGGGTGTCATGGTCGCCGAATTGATCGCGGGCAAGAACGATGTCCACCCGGTCTCGCCCGACAGCATTGCGGGCTGCACCTATTGCCAGCCGCAGGTCGCGTCGGTCGGGATGACCGAAGCGCAGGCGAAGGAGGCCGGCAAGAAGATCAAGGTCGGCCGCTTCCCCTTCATCGGCAACGGCAAGGCGATCGCCCTGGGCGAGCCCGAGGGCATGATCAAGACCGTCTTCGACGAGGGTACCGGGGAACTTCTGGGCGCCCACATGGTCGGCGCCGAGGTAACCGAACTGATCCAGGGCTATGTCGTCGGGCGCCAGCTCGAGACCACGGAAGAGGACCTGATGCACACGGTCTTCCCGCACCCGACGCTCTCCGAAATGATGCACGAGAGCGTGCTGGACGCGTACGGGCGGGCGATCCACTTCTAGGCATCCGTTGGGTCGATGGTCCACGTCCCGTCGCAGCAGGTTCGGCAACAGCTCGCTGCGTTTGGCACCTGCCACCCACAGCCTGCCGCCCAGTGGTCAGGGACCATTCCGCTGCCGACTGTGGTCGCCGACTTTTATCTCGAGATCGGCCCAACCGATTTAGACGTGCCCATGGTCGGCAACGATGTATACCTGCCCTCACTTTCAGAGCTATGGAACCTGCAGGCCGGATACCGGTGGAACGCCCGCACCGGCCATCATAGTGAGAATTGGGATGATGGATGGCTCGTCGTCGCCGCGACTGGCGGCGATCCATTCATCTTGGACATCGCGACCGGTACCGTCTTGCACGCGATCCACGGCACGGGGCGCTGGACACCGACTGGGTTTGCTCAAGACCTGAACAGTTTCGCCGCGGCCATCGGAGCGATCGGCAGCATGATGCTGGACCCTGACACCATCTATGATGACGACTACGAAATCAGGGCCGACTGGCAAGCAGCGATGCTTCGAAAACTGACTGACCTGCTCGGCGATGATGCGGCCGCCAAATCCGCCATATCCTCGCTGGGGCTGACATCCTGACCCCGATCGGTGCGTCCCCGCACGATGTCGCCTGCCGCAGAATGCCCTCTGAACCAGGGTTTGACCGCGATCAAGGCGGGACCTCCCGGGTACGTGAGACAAGACCTCAGGAAAGGAGGTCTGTCATGTACCAGAAAATCATGGTTCCGGTCGATCTGGAGAACACGGAGCAACTGAGCGGGGCCCTGAGCGTCGCGCAGCAGATCGCGGAGGCGAATGGCTCGGAGGTGTTGATTGCCGGTGTGCACGGAGGCGCCCCCTCCTCGCTGGCGCACAACGCGGATGAGTACCAGAAAAAGCTGGACACCTATGCGGCATCCTTGCCCTGCGCATCGGTCTGCAAGACCTCGGCCCTGCCGATCTATTCGCGTGATCCGGGGGTGGAAATCGGCCCTGCGATCGTCAAGGCGGCGCAGGACAACGAGGTCCAGCTCATCGTCATGGCGAGCCACATGCCGGGCTGGGTCGAGCATGTCTTCCACTCGAACGCCGGGTATGTCGCCTGTCATGCAACGATGTCGGTCTTCGTGGTGCGCTGACAACGCAAGACGGCCAGCGCGAGACGACATGAGGCCGGTGCGGCCGGTTGATCCGGGCCGATCGCTTACAGGTATCTCTCGGGAGGGGCGAGACCCGGAGTGGGGCCCTGCTGACCGGGCCGGTCCGTGTCTCTGGTTTGGTCTGACCGGCACCCGTCCGGCGCCGTTCGTCAAAAATGCAGCTGGCCAGCCGCGTGGGCGGACTAGTTCCGTCGTCAGTCCTCAGCCATGGGCGGTTGAAAGGCGCCCGGGCTCATTGCGCGAATGAGCAGAGAGATACGCGCAGGTGGTTAAAATTCGATGAAAATGCGCCGGACCGACCAGCGCGCGCTGACCGCCAAACCAGCGCAACGCGCCACTGGGCGGGCACAGCACGGCGCTCAAACCACAGCAGTCACCGCAAAATCACGTAGACGCCGGTGAAGATGTATTTGTGCTTTTTCCTGTCCGTGTAGGCGTGCCAGGGGCATTCGATCCAATCCCCGAATTTCGGCACTGCGTGGTCCAGACCGCCATCGGGGTTCATCAGCCAGACCTGACCCTCGTCCTTGCGCGCGAGCAGGAAGTGGAGACCGATCCCTCCGCCTCGCTTTGGAAACGCAACCACCAACAGCACACGGGCATCGTCGTCGAACATATCGTCGGCCATGCCCCAGGCCGTGGTGCTGGACACTCCGGCGGCCTTCATGTCGATATCGTAGAGCGCATGTTGCAGCTGGAAGTCCTTGTTCTCCTTCAGCTTCGACGTGATAAACAGATTCTCGTGCACCACGGCGTCGCGATCCCATTTGCGCCGCGTGTACTTTGCAGTCTTGGCGATGTTCGAATCGTCGCCCTTTGCCTGCCAGATCCGCTTGTAGATCCGCATCTCTCTTTCCTGCGAGATCTTGGACCGGGCCAATGCCCCAAGCTCGGCCATGGCCACCATCAGGGCGGCAGCGCCGCACGAGTGGGGTTCCGTCTGAGTGTATGTATAGCGTGGCATTCCTTCACCCCTTCATCGCCCGTATGTGCGTCGCTCCGATGACCGCGCCGTGCGGTCATGAATTGGTCGAGCGAACGCTGCGAAGGGTTCAAAGGAATGTCTGGCTCAGGGCGGCGGCCGGCATTCAGGCCAGGAATATGTCGAACTGGTACCGCACGGGCGGGCCATCAATGCGCCGGGCGAGGAGCGCGTCGCCGCCGCGGCGATAGAGGAAGTCGCCGGCATTGTCCTCCTCGGGGAAGTACATCTGTGTCGAGAGCACGCTCGAGCCTTGGCGTTTGATCTTCACGTGGATGTGCCGGACCCGGCCGGGATAGACGCCGGGACGGATCGTCCGGAACCGGTAGGCGCCGTCCGGTCCGGTCGCCACCGCGCCAAAGCCCTGGAAGTTCGGATCGGCGACCCCGCCATTGTTGCGCCCGACATGGGGGTAGATGCCCGCCGGGTCGCAATGCCAGATCTCGACCACGGCGCCCGGGATCGGGGTGCGGGCAAGATCCATGACCTGCCCGGCCATCTCGATCACCTCACCGCCGAAATCACGCCCGTTGAAGGTCACGAGGTCGGCATCGCTGTCGCCCGGGATGGTCCGGGGATAGAACGGCCCATCGGTCTGACGGGGCGTGCGCCCGTCGCTGGCTGCGGCACAGGCGGGGGTCGGCAACAGCGCGGGGGCTGCCAGCAACAGGGTGCGGCGATGGATCAGGCTGTCGGGCGCATCGGACATGGGTCACCTCCGGGTCTCGTTCATAGGTGGGGCGGCGTCGCGCCCGATCAACGCACCGGTGCGCGAGGGGTTCCCCGAGACTGCCGCCGCGCCTAGGGTGACGGAATGACATCTACGGCAGACATTCTCGTGATCGGGGCTGGCATGGCCGGGTGCGGCGCCGCGGCCCGGCTGGCACCGCATGCCCGGGTGACAGTGCTGGAGATGGAGGACCGTCCCGCATATCACACCACCGGGCGGTCGGCGGCGGTCTTCATCCTGAACTACGGCAACGCCGTGATCCGTGCGCTGAACGCGGCCTCCGAGCACGTGTTCCGCTCCGGCGGTGATTTGGCCGAGACCGGGTTCCTGTCTCCGCGCGGCGTGCTGGAGGTCGAGGAGCCCGGCATGGCCGATGCCTTTGCGGCCTACATGGACGGCGCTGAGGGCCTGGAGATCCTCGGCCCGTCCGATGTGCTGGAGTTGTTCCCGATCTACCGACCCGACAAGATCGTTCGCGCAGCATACGAACCCGAGGCATCGGACATCGACGTCGATGCGCTGCTGCAAGCGTTCGTTCGGATGCTCCGCGCCCATGGCGGAGAGATCGTGCCGAAGGCCGAGGTGTCTGGTCTGACCCGCGTGGGGGATGTCTGGCGGGCCGAGACCAGAGCAGGCACGTTCGAGGCCCCCGTGATCGTGAACGCCGCGGGCGCCTGGGGCGACCGGGTCGCCGATCTGGCGGGGGCCGCGCCGGTCGGTCTCTCGCCATGCCGCCGAACCATCGCCGTGTTGCCCGTACCGGACGGGATGGACGCTCGGCGGTGGCCTGTCACGGCCTCGGTCGCCGAGACCTGGTATGCCAAGCCTGATGGTGGCCGGCTCTGGGTCTCGCCCGCGGATGAAGACCCCACAGAGCCGCACGACGCCTACCCCGATGACATGGTGCTGGCCGAAGGGCTGGACCGGTTCTCGCAGGCGACCGTCTTCGAGGTCACCCGCGTCGAACGCACCTGGGCGGGCCTGCGCACCTTCGCTCCTGACCGCACGCCGGTGGCGGGGTTCGACCCGAACACAGACGGGTTCTTCTGGCTCTGCGGACAGGGTGGCTATGGCATTCAGACCGCGCCTGCGCTCAGCCAGTTGGCGGCGGATCTGGTGCTGGGGCACGCCCCAAAGGTAGGCACGGCGACGGTGGCCGCCCTGTCCCCGGACCGCTTCCCGGCCACCATGCGCTGACCCGGCTCGAGCCGCCCGTCCTTCATCTTGCCCGAAATACCTGATCGCAATGCGGGCAGCGCCGTCCCATCGATCGGGCCCGGGTGGATGGGCCACCACCCAGCCCGGGCCAGATCGAGGAGCTAGACCAGCACTCTCACCGGATCGCCTGCGATCCAGCGCTCGATGCTCTCGACCATCTGCTCATAGAACCCGCGATAGCAGCCATCGGTCACGTAGCCGAGATGCGGCGTCAGGATCGTGTTCGGCGCCTGCCGGATCGGCGCATCGGGCGCAAGCGGTTCCAGATCGTAGACGTCGACCCCGGCCCCTGCGATCCGCCCGGCCTCGAGCGTCGCGATCAGCGCATCGGTGTCCACGATCGGCCCGCGGGACGTGTTGATCAGGAACGCTGTCTTCTTCATGAGCCCCAACTCGCGCGCGCCCACCAGACCGCGCGAGCGCTTGCCCAGCTTGTAGTGGATCGTCAGGAAATCGGCTTCGGCGAACAGCGCGTCCTTCTCGACCCGGCGCACGCCAGCCTCGGCGGCAGCCTCGTCTGTCAGGTTCTGCGACCATGCGATCACCTCCATGTCGAAGGCCTTGGCGATCTCGGCCATCTTGCGCCCCAGACGCCCAAGCCCGCAGATGCCCAGCACCTTGCCTTGCAGATCCGTGCCCAGCGTGGTGATCCACGAGCCGTCTCGCATCCGGGCGTTCTCGATATGGATGTTCCGCGCCAGGGACAGCATCATCCCCCACGCCAGATCAGGCGTCGCCTGCGCCGAGTTCTGGGTCCCGCAGACCGAGATCCCACGTTCAGCGCAATAATCCATGTCGATCGCATTGTTTCGCATACCCGCCGTGGCGAGCAGCTTCACATTCGGCAGTCGCTCCAGCAGGTCACGTCCAAAGGGCGAGCGTTCCCGCATCACGCCAATCACGTCGAACGGGGCGAGGCGGTCCGCAAAACCGTCCAAACCCTCGTAGACCTGGTGGAAAAACGTGACGTCATGTGCGGCCTGCAGCGCGGACCAGTCCGCCATGTCCTTGGCCACGTCCTGGTAGTCATCGAGTATTGCGATCTTCATGGTCGGTTGCCCCCTCCCTAGCCCTCCCCCGCAGGGGGAGGGAACCTGCTGCGCCTGGCGTCACCGTGGCGCTTTCACTTATGCGATGCGGTAGTGATCAAGGAACTCTCGGTCCGGCGCAACCCCCAGCCCGTGCCCGCCGGGCAGCCCGACATAGCCGCCCGATGCCTTGACCTGCGCCTGCATGTCCAGAGGCTCGGTCAGCATCTCATCCCGGAAACGGTTGGGCGTCGTGTCGAACTCAAGCATCGGCTCCCACGGATGCAGACCGCCCGGCATGTCGGGCAGCGCCGCCAGCAGGTGCATGTTCGCCGTGACCGCGATGGCCGAGCCCCAGACATGGTTGATCACCGGGATCAGATGCGCGTGGCAGAGCGCGACGACCTTGAGGTACTCGCTGATCCCGCCAAGGCCGCAGACCTCGGGTTGCGCCAACCCCACAGCGCGGGCGTCCAGCAGATCGCGCCAGCCCCAGCGGGTGAACTCGGCCTCACCGCCTGCGATCGGCGTGCGCAGGGCGCGGCGCAGTTCGCCATAGCCCGCCCGGTCCTCCGGCGCGACAGGCTCCTCGAACCAGAGCGCGCCGAGATCGTCCAGCGCCCGGCCCACCGCCATGGCATCGCCGATATGGTAGGCGTGGTTGGCATCGACGGCGAAGGGCATATCGCCCGCCCCCTCCGCCACCGCTTCTGCGAGACGGATGTCATCGGCGACCCCGAAACCCACCTTCATCTTGGTCGCGCGAAACCCCATCTCGCGGATCGCGGCGGCGTCCTCGCGGAACCGCGCGGCCAGATCCGGCTTGCGCTGGAGCATCATGCCATAGCCATAGACCGGGATACGCTCTCGCGTCGGCCCGCCAAGCAACCGGTACAAAGGCAGCCCCGCCACCTGCCCCGCGATGTCCCAAAGCGCGATATCGAGGCCGGATAGCGCCTGGATCGGCATCCCCTTCTGCCCATGATCGCGCAGCATGTTGTAGCAGTGCTGCCAGATCGCCTCCCGCGCCAGGGGATCGCGGCCCATGACCATCGGACCGAGCACCTGCTCGACGATGACCTTGTTAGCCAGCGCGACCGGGCCGGGACCGAAGCACTCCCCCCAACCGGTCAGCCCTTGATCGGTCGTCACCTCGACCAGATGGGCCGTCCGGCGCTGGTAGTACTGCTGCGAGTAGCCGAGTTCCTCGTCCAGTTCATAGGACAGCACATGGCTGCGGACGGCGGTGATCTTCACGACCCGCCCTCGCGCGTCGACAGGGCAATGCGGGCGAGGTCGGCAAAATCTTCGAGGATCTCGTAGCACAGCGTTACCGTCCGCAGGCCGGGGTCCCAGAACGCGTTCGGCTCATCGCAGCGCGCCGCCTCGATCGTCAATCCGGGCGCCAGCACATAGGTGTCGGCGACCTCCTCGGCCACCGCTTCGAGGATCTCGGACTGGCGCAGCAACTCGCCCCACGGCCCGGGCTCCTCGGCATATCTCACCCGGATGGTGGCGCCGCGGCCCCCGTCACGGAAATGCGGATCGAGGATCGCCTCCCACGAGGTCAGGGCAAGTTCGAAATCCTCCTCGCAGCTTTCGGCCCGGTCTTCCGGCAGACCCCAGTCGGCGGCCAGTTCATGCGCCCGGCCCGGTCCGGCACCTGCGACATAGCAGACGACACGAAGCCCGCGCTGCGCATCGAGATCGTGTTCGTCATAGTAAACAGGTGCCAGCCCCTCGGCCTCATCCACCTCATGGCTGACGATCCAAAGCTCGGCCACATCGAGGAGGCGCTCGATGTCGGTCGCATCCTCGTCCCCCAGCATCATCAGGGTGGCGAACCCGTCGGCGGCATCCTCTTCCTGGCCGACAACCGGCAACTCCAACTCGGACACAAGAAGATGCGCGACTTCGTGCCAGAGCGTATGCTCGGCATTCGAGAGGACGATGGTCTCGATCGCGCCGGGCTCTGCATCGTCGGCGGCCCATCCGCCCCAGCCGGTCGTGGCGACGAGCAACGCGGCAGCGACGGACCCAAAGGTCTTCGCCAGGCCCCTCATTGCGCGCTCCCATGGAAATCCAGCATCAGCCTGTTCACCCCCTCCGGCGCTTCATACATCGCCCAGTGGCCGCAGTCCGCGATCAATTCCGTACGCACATCGGACCGCGCCGCACGGCAGCGCGCAAAGCGCTCGGCGACAGGCGGGATCGCCGCGGCATCGTGCTCGCCATAGACCACCATGACCGGGCCAGCCAGCCGTCCGATCATCTCGGGCACGCCGTCCTCCCAGCTTATCCGGCGCGAGTCGAACCGGGTGCGATCGACATTGCGCCCCTGCATGGCCACGGCCCAGTCATCGATCTTGGACTTGTCCCACAGCATCAGCTTGCCGAGGTTCTGGCGGTGCATGGCGGCCAGCTCATCGGCGGACGGATCACGCCCGAGCCTCTCGGTCATCCGTTTGCGCGAATCGAGCGTGAACGGGCGCCCGACGGGCTTGCCGTATCCCGCCCCGCCGATCATCGACAACGACCTCGTCCGCGGCCCGAGGCGCACGGCCATATCCGCCGCGATGTATCCACCGAAGGAAAAGCCAGAAAGATGCACACCGGGCGCGCCCTCCGTCATCTCCTCGACCGCTGCGTGAAAATGATCGAGATAGGCGTCCACGCCGATCGTCCAGCCCAGCGCCCTGCTGTCACCATAGCTCGGGTGGTCTGTCGCCAGCACCCGAAAGCGCGTGGCGAGCGCGTCGACATTCATCACCCAGTGATGCCAGTTCCCGGCCCCGCCATGGAACAGCACCAGCGGCGGCCCGTCGCCGAACGCGCGATAGGCAACGCCGTTCGAGGTCATCTCGAACGGTACATCGGTCTGCCGCCTGTCCTCTCGCACTATGCCCCCGGGATTGACCGTCTCATCAAGCGCCACCCTAATCACTCTGCGGAGCAGATCACAATCGGCTGGCCTCACCGCGCCAAGAACGGTACACAATTGCATACAATGCAAGGCCAGAGTGACATCCCACCGACCCAAGATCTTGCGACGCTGCTGTTCGCACCGCGCCGGATCGCGCTGGTCGGGCTGTCGAACGATCCGACGCGCCCCAGCGGGCGTCCGCTGCGATTTCTGCGCCGGGCCGGGTTCAAAGGCGAGATCCACATCGTCAATCCGCGGCGGGATACCGTGCAGGGCGAGCCTGCTTATCCCAGCCTCGATGCCCTGCCCGCCCGACCCGATCACGCCTACATCCTGCTGGGCACCGATCTGGCCGAGACGGCGGTTGCCGATTGCGCACGCCTTGGCGTGCCGGTCGCAACCGTGCTGGCGGATGGGTTTGCCGAAGCGGGTGACGGCGGCCGCGCCCGCCAACGGCGGTTGGTCGACGTCGCGCGCACCGGTGGAACCCGGTTGCTCGGGCCCAACTCGATGGGGGTCGCGGATCTGCACACCGGCTGCTGGCTGACGGTGAACGCGATCTATGACGAGCCCGATCACCCGGCGGGGCGCACGGCGCTGATCTCGCAATCGGGCTCGATGATGGGCAGCCTGGTCAGCCGGGCCAAGGCACTCGGCCTCGGCTTCTCCCGGGTCGCGGCCGTTGGGAACGAGGCGGATCTCGGTGTGGCCGAGATCATCCACGCCTGCCTCGACGATCCGAACACTGATGTGATCACGCTCTTCATCGAGACCGTGCGCAATGCCGATGCGCTGGCCCGCGCGGCAGCACGGGCGGCGGATGTCGGCAAACCGGTGCTGGCATACAAGCTTGGGCGCTCGAAGCTCGGTCAGGAAATGGCGGTGGCCCACACAGGTGCCCTGCTCTCGGAAGATGCTGTAGCCGATGCGTTCCTGCGCGATATCGGGATTGCGCGCATCTCGACCCTGGATGGGCTGGTCGAAGCCCCGGTGCTGTTCCGGGGGCGGCGTCCGTCGGCTCTGACCGCAGCGCGCATCGGGGTTGTCACGACAACGGGCGGCGGCAGCGCCACGGTCTCGGACCGCCTGGCGCTCGAGGGGATCACGATCCAGCCGCCCGCCCCTGAGACATTGGCCGCCGTGCGGGGCACAGGTTTGAGCGTTGTCGACGGTCCGGTGATCGATCTGACCATGGCGGGGGTGGAGCCGAAGTTCGTGCGCGCCGCGGTCGAGGCGGTCGCAGCGGACCCCAAGGTCGATATGGTGTTGTCGGTCTCAGGCTCTTCCGGGCGATCCGCGCCGGAAAAAACCGAGCCGCCGCTGGTCGAGGCCGATGTGCAAGGCAAACCCCTGACAGCGTTCATCACGCCCGACGCGCCAGAAAGCCTGACGCGCTTGCTGGCAGCGGGTATCCCCGCCTTCCGCACACCCGAGAGCGCGGCCGACGTAATCGGAGCCTTCTGCCGTTGGCGCGCGCCGCGCATCACGGCTCTGGCGCGCGAGCCCTGCGGCGGGATCGGACGTCCCCGCGACGAACAGCAGGCGCTGGCGTTTCTTGCCCAGCATGGCGTCCCGACGGTGCAAACCGCAACCATCGCGCCGGGCGAGAGCCCGGATCTGCCCTTTCCCTATCCCGTCGCCCTGAAGGTTCTGTCGGCATACGTCCCGCACAAGACCGAGGCCGGGGGCGTGGTGCTGAACATCGCCGACCCGGAGGCATTGCGTGCCGCCGGTCTGCAGATCAAAACCTCGGTCGAGGCCTCCATTCCGGATGTCACCGTCGATGCACTGATCTGTGCCCCGATGATCCGCCCGGTACAGGAGGTGCTGGTCGGCTATCGCAATGACGGTCAGATCGGCCCTACGGTCACTTTGGCCCCCGGCGGTGTCATGGTGGGGCTGCATGAGGGCGACAAGGCGGTGCGCCTCGCGCCAGTGGACCTCGCAACGGCGCATGAGATGATCGCGGAGGTGCGCGGCCTCGCGCCGCTTCGCGGTCATCGCGGGCAGCTGCCGGGCGATATCGGCGCGCTGGCCGCGATCATCGTCGCCATGTCGGATTTGGCACGGCACGAAACCCTGATAACAGAGGCCGAGGCGAACCCGGTCATGGTCACGCCCGATGGCGCGATGGCCGCCGATGCGCTCGTCCTGGCCATACACGGGAGGATCACCCTATGAACGTGCAGTCAGACATCCGCACCCAGTGCAGCGAGGCCGAGTGGCAGACCCGCGTGGACCTGGCCGCCTGTTATCGACTGGTCGACATGTTCGGCTGGTCGGATCTGCTGGGCACCCATATCTCGGCCCGCGTGCCGGGGGAGGAGGATGCCTTCCTGATCAATCCCTATGGGCTGCTCTTTGACGAGATCACAGCGTCCTCGCTGGTCAAGGTCGATGAGGGCGGCGAGCTCCTCTCGCCCACCGACTACCACATCAACCCGGCGGGGTTCGTGATCCACTCGGCGATCCACATGGCCAAGCCGGAATTGGCTTGCGCCCTGCATACGCACACGCAGGCAGGAACGTCCGTGGCGACCTCGGCAAACGGGCTGAAGCCGTTGACCCAGCATGCGCTCGCGATCATCGCGCATACCGCCTATCACGGGTACGAGGGGATCGCGACGGACCTGTCCGAACGGGATCGGCTGGTCGCGGATCTCGGCGATGCGAACCTTCTGATCCTGCGCAACCATGGCCTGCTGACCGTCGGGCGCACCATCGCCGAAGCGTTCGTCTGGATGTACCGCGCCGAGCGCGCCTGCCGCATGCAGGTCGCGTTCGACCAGACGGGCGAGCCCGCGGTCGAGATTCCGGCCGAGGTACAGGAGACAACGATTGCCCGCAATCTGAAGGCCAACTCGCCCGAGGGACATCGGCCCATCGGCGTCTATGAATGGCCCGCGCTGCTGAGGCGGCTCGACCGGATCGATCAAAGCTACAAGGACTGACGATGACACCCATGATGGCAACTTTCCCGCCTGCGCCAGACGCTCAAGTGACGCTGGCGAACTGGCGGACCGGACCGTTCAATGCCTGGGCGTTCCATCATGTGCGCGAGATCGTGCCGTCGGCAGACATCCCTCACGACCCGGCGGCGGTGCGCGCCCTCGGGCATGCGCCGATGGACACGGGCGACCTGCGGGTCGCGGTGGACGGCGACGCGCTGGGGCTCGATTCCTTCCTTGCGCAGACCCATACGGACGGGTTGGTGGTCCTGCATCGCGGGCGCGTTGTGCTCGAGCGCTATCTCAATGGCATGGGACCGCATGACCCGCACATCCTGATGTCGGTGTCGAAGTCACTGCTGGGCCTGCTGGCGGGCATTCTTTCAGATCAGGGGGCGCTGGATCTCGAGGTACCGGTCGAGGACATCCTGTCCGAGATGGCGGCGACAGGGTATCGAGGCGCGACGATCCGGCAGATGCTGGACATGCGCACCGGGATCGCTTTCGACGAGGATTACTTCGCCACCTCCGGTCCGATCATCGAATACCGCAAGTCGACCAACTGGGATCCGCTGGCGCCGGGTCAAGCGCCGAACGATCTACGCGGGTTCTTCCAGACACTGACCGACCAGGCGAGGCCTCATGGCGGTGCATTCAACTACACCTCGCCGACGACGGATATGCTGGCCTGGGTCTTCGAGCGGGCGACGGGGACGCGCTACGCGGATCTTTTAAGCACGCATCTCTGGCAGAAGATCGGCGCGGAATGTCCTGGCTACATAACCGTGGACCGTCTCGGTGCGCCGCGGGCCGCTGGCGGTGTCTGTGTCACGGTGCGGGATCTGGCGCGGCTCGGCCAGATGATGGTCGAGGGAGGCGGCGGCGTTGTGCCCGAGGCCTGGCTCGACGATATCGCGGCAGTCGGCGACATGGCGGCGTGGGAGGCCGGATCGATGGCCGATCACTTCCCCGGCCAGCCCGTGCACTACCGCTCGAAATGGTACTGCCTGCGCGATCAGGGACCGCTGGTGATGGCCACAGGCATCCACGGGCAGAATCTGCTCGTCGATCGCAGCCGCGAGCTGGTCCTGGCCCGCGTCAGCTCGCACCCCCTGCCCGTCTATACCCCGGGCAAGACCATGGTGCTGGCCTTGTTTGCGGCAATCCGGGAGCGTATTTGCGGAGACGGCGCATAAGCGTTGCCGCCCCGTCGGCCCCGCCCGAGTCGGCGGGCCGGAGCCGCTCAACCTGCGTTGAGCGCGCCATCTGGCCCGTTGGGCCAGGCGAGAGCGCTGCTCTCGCGCTCTCGAGGTATTGTCAGCAAGATGAAAAGGAGGGCCCGGAAGGCCGGGGTCAATGTGCCTTTGTGCGGGTGGGCGTGACGCCGGCGGCGGCAATTCGAAAGGCCCGGCTTACTAGGGCCTGAACCCAATTCGCGCGCGGCTTGATGTTGGAGCAAGCCTCTGATTCACTTTCCGAAAAAAGGGGCGG
>JBCBOR010000056.1:0-30117 GCA_039821125.1 Pseudomonadota bacterium | reverse complement strand
CGCCCCTTTTTTCGGAAAGTGAATCAGAGGCTTGCTCCAACATCAAGCCGCGCGCGAATTGGGTTCAGGCCCTAGTCTCGCGCTTGATTGACCACCCCAACCAGCTTGGCGTTGGCGGTTTTGAGTTCCCTCTCGTCGATACTGCCGCTTGGTGGCGAGAACGTGAAGATGATATCATCGCGTCCAATCGTTGGCGCGACCGCATAGAACACGCAACCGAGCAACGGGCAGGCTTTCACCAGGTTCTTGAAGTCATTGCCCGACAGGCGGCGCTTCTGCTTTCGATCCTCGGCCAACCGAGCGGTTGCAGCGTCGAACTTCTTGGCCTCGATCAGCGAAATCGCGATATCGGTGATCGCCTCGACGATGCCGGCAATGAACTCGGCGGTCGTGCTCCACCCGAACGAGAAGATCTGCCCGAGCACGCTGACAATCGCCTTGCCAAATTTATAGGCAGTCTTTCCGGCTTTCTTGGCCGTTTCGATCTTGGCGTATCTGATGAAGGCGTCCATGGCCGCGACCGGGAAGCCCTCGTGCATATAGGGCTTGGCCTCGGTTAGTTCTGCCATCCGTCTCGAGCCGGTGTATGTTGCCTTGCCGCTTTCCCATGCATCGTAGAGATCGGCGGCAATGCCATAAATCGGAATCAGTTTTTTCGGAACGAACGGGCTGAGGATAATGCCCTTTGCCCAACGCAGGAAATCTTTCGCGCTTTGTCCGACCAGCGATTGAATCTTCGCGACCCAGGGTAGCGTTGAGATTTTGCCCTCGACCTTTCCCCAACACTTGTCGAGCAGCTTTTCAACCATGGATTTCTTTTTAAGATCGTCCACGGCTTCCTTCAAATCAGAGATGCGCGCCGGAAGAGGCAGAAGCCCCGCACCGGCCTCGAAGATATCGCCGAACATCTGTTCCTCGGAGAAGGTCAGGGTCGAGAGCAGGCCAACTGCCTTATCCATCGCCTTTTGGTGTCTCTTCTGAAAGAACTGCCGTGCCTCGTCAGTTCTCGAAAGCGGTGTTTGCTGCCCATTTTCCAGCGTATCGTCTGACATGGTCGCGCTCCGCATCTGAGATCAAATCCGGCGTTTTTGCCGGGTTCGATCGTTGGTCCCGCGATCAGAGCAAAAGGGTCAAATATTTTTCGAATGACTGTCCCCAGCTGTGCGCCAGGGCGGGACAAAACTGTTCGTTTACCTTGCGCTGCGGCTTGGCTAGGGTGAGCGCCGATGTCTGTTCAGATCTACACACACCCGTCCTCGCACCGCCATGTGACCCCGCCGGGGCACCCAGAGCGTGTTGCGCGGATCGAGACCATCGACCGCGTTCTGGCGGACGCGCCCTATGCTGATCTGCCGCGCATCGAAGCGCCTGCGGTGACGGATGATCAGATCCTGCGCGCGCACTCATCGCGGTATCTCGACATGATCAAGGAGAACGCGCCGTCAGATGGCTGGGTCAGCCTCGATCCTGACACCCACATGTCGCCGGGCTCACTCGAGGCCTCGTACCATGCGGCAGGGTCCAACGTGGCGGCGGTGGAAGCGGTGATGGGTGGCAAGGCCAAGGCTGCCTTCTGTGCCGTGCGCCCCTGTGGCCACCATGCCGAACGCGAACGTGCGATGGGGTTCTGCCTCTTCGCGAACATCGCCATCGGGGCGCTCCACGCGATGGACAGCCTTGGCGCAGGCCGGATCGCGATCATGGATTTCGATGTGCACCACGGCAATGGCACGCAAGATATCTTCTGGGCCGATGGCCGGGTCATGTTCTCGTCGACCCACCAGATGCCGCTCTTCCCGGGCACCGGGGCCGAAGGTGAGACGGGCGAGGAGGACAATATCTTCAACGCCCCCCTTGCGCCGAACACCGGTGGGCGCGAGATGCGCGCCGCTTTCGAGAACCGGGTCATGCCCGCCATCCGCGCGCACGAGCCTGATCTGATCATGATCTCCGCCGGGTTCGACGCCCATGCGTCCGACCCGCTGGCCAATCTGCAATGGACGGCGGACGATTTTGCCTGGGCGACGGAACGGCTTTGCGATCTGGCGGGCCAGCTTTGCGACGGCAGGGTGGTCTCGACGCTGGAAGGCGGCTATGACCTCGACGGGCTCGCCGACAGTGTGGCGGCCCATCTCGACGTGCTGACGGCCCATGCGAGCTGATCGATGACCGAAAACGACAAGAAAATCGAAGAGATGAGCTTCGAGGAGGCACTTGCCGCCCTCGAACAGGTGGTGAGCAGCCTCGACGGAGGACAGGTACCACTGGAGGAATCGATCACGCTTTACGAACGCGGTGAGGCGCTGCGCAAGCACTGTGAAGGCCGCCTGAAGGATGCCGAGCTGAAGGTCGAGAAGATCGTCGCGGGCGCTGACGGGCAGGCTAAGGGCACCGAGCCCTTCGAGACCTCCTGACCCATGATCAGTTTCAAGGACCATCTGACTTCGGTCGCTGCCGAGGTGGAGGCGACGCTTGATGCTTTGCTGACGCCCTCGGCGGATCTCGCGCCGGGCGAGGCCGTGTTATGGGAAGCGATGCGCTACTCCACGCTGGGCGGTGGCAAACGCTTGCGCGCTTTTCTGGCGGTGGAGGCGGCCGCGATGCTGGATGTTCCGCGCGCGGCGGGTCTGCGTGCCGGAGCAGCGGCGGAATGCCTGCACGCCTATTCTCTGGTGCACGACGATCTGCCTGCAATGGACGATGATGATCTGCGACGGGGCCGCCCAACCACGCACCGCAAGTTCGACGAGGCGATTGCGATCCTGGCGGGCGACGGCCTGCAGACGCTGTCGTTTGAAATTCTGGCCGATCCCGCGACCCACCCTGACGCCACCGTTCGAGCCGAACTTTGCCTCGCGCTGGCCCGTGCCGCCGGTGCGCCCGGCATGGTCGGCGGCCAGATGATCGACATCGCAGCGGAAACCGCCGCCGAGCCGTTCGATCTGCCGACGATCACAAAGCTGCAGGCGCTGAAGACCGGCGCGCTGATCCGGTTCTCGGCCGAATGCGGCGGGATCCTTGCTGCAGACACCGATGCGCGCGCCGCTTTGGCAGAATATGCCGCACGTCTTGGTCTGGCATTTCAGATCCGGGATGACATCTTGGATGTCGAGGGTGACGAAGATGTGACCGGGAAACGCGTGCAAAAAGATGCAGATGCGGGCAAGGCGACATTCGTGTCCTTGCTTGGGATGGAGGCCGCACGCCAGAAGGCGCGTGATGAGGTCGCTGCCGCATCCGATGCGCTTTCCCGCTTCGGAGTGCGCGCGCAAAGGTTGCATCAGGCGGCCGAGTTTGCCATCCATCGGAATAACTAAGAACGGGGATTGGGACAGGTGACTGAAACTCCGACCGACCGGCCCCTGACGCCGACGCTCGACAGAGTTCACGTGCCCGCGGATCTGCGCGGCATGAGCGATAGTGAATTGAAGCGCGTGGCGGACGAACTGCGGGCCGAGACCATCTCTGCCGTCTCTGTGACCGGAGGGCATCTGGGCGCTGGCCTCGGCGTGGTCGAGATGACCGTGGCGATCCATGCGGTGTTCAATACGCCCCATGACAAGCTGATCTGGGATGTCTCGCACCAGTGCTATCCGCACAAGATCCTGACGGGGCGGCGCGACCGGATCCGCACCCTGCGCATGGGCGGCGGTCTGAGCGGGTTCACCAAGCGGGTCGAGAGCGACTATGACCCCTTCGGTGCGGCGCACTCCTCGACATCCATTTCCGCGGGTCTGGGTTTTGCGACGGCGCGCGAGTTGGGCGCGGACACCGGCGATGCGATTGCCGTGATCGGCGATGGCGCCATGACCGCGGGTCTGGCCTATGAGGCGATGAACAATGCGGGCTGGCTGAAGAACCGCCTGATTGTCATCCTCAACGACAACGAGATGTCGATTGCTCCGCCGGTCGGTGCGCTGTCGCAGTACCTGACGCGGCTGCAAGGTCCGATGCAGGATCTGAAGTCCTTGGCGAAGGGCATGGTCGGTTCGGTGCCCGGGCCGTTTGGCGAGATGCTGCGTGAAGGGGCGCACCGCGCCGAGAGCATGCTGAAAAGCGCAACCGTCGGCGGCACGATGTTCGAGGAGTTGGGCTTCGACTATATCGGTCCCATCGATGGCCACGACATGGACCAGTTGCTGCCGGTTCTGCGCGCGGTCAAGGACCGGGCGACGGGGCCGGTTCTGATCCACGCGATCACCAAGAAAGGCAAGGGCTATGCGCCCGCCGAAGGCTCGGCCGACAAGGGCCACGCCACCGCCAAATTCGACGTGATCACCGGCAAGCAGTCCAAGGGCAAGTCGAACGCGCCGTCCTATACCAAAGTCTTCGCGCAATCGCTGATCAAGGAAGCGGACGACGACAATAAGATCGTGGCCGTGAACGCCGCGATGCCCTCGGGCACAGGGCTCGATCTCTTCGAACAGGCGCATCCGAAACGGACGTTCGATGTGGGTCTGGCCGAGCAGCACGCGGTCTGTTTCTCGGCAGGTCTGGCAGCGGCGGGGATGAAGCCGTTCTGTGCGATCTACTCGACGTTCCTGCAGCGCGGCTATGACCAGATCGTGCACGATGTGGCGATCCAGAACCTGTCGGTGCGCTTTGCGATCGACCGGGCTGGGCTGGTCGGGTCCGATGGGGCGACCCATGCTGGCAGCTTCGATGTCGCCTATCTCTCGTGCCTGCCGAACATGATGGTGATGGCGTGCGGGGACGAGTCTGAACTGGTTCACATGATCCGCACGGCGGTCGAATACGATCATGGGCCTTGCGCGTTCCGCTATCCCCGGGGCGAGGGCGTCGGTGTCGACATGCCGGAACGCGGTGTGGCGCTTGAGGTCGGCAAGGGCCGTGTCGTCAAGGAAGGCTCGAAAATCGCGCTTCTGTCGTTCGGCGGGCGCTTGCAGGAATGTCTGAAAGCGGCCGAGGAACTGGACGCCCGCGGCCTCTCGACCACGGTGGCCGATGCCCGGTTCGCCAAGCCGCTGGATCGCGATCTGGTATTGCGGCTGGCGCGCGAGCACGAGGCACTGATTCTGATCGAGGAAGGCTCGGTTGGCGGATTCGGCTCCCACGTGCTGCACGTGTTGTCAGATGAGGGTGCGCTGGACCACGGCCTGCGCGTTCGGTCCATGGTGCTTCCGGATGTCTTTATCGATCAGGACAGCCCGGCGAAGATGTATGAAGCTGCGGGCCTGACCGCGACACATATCGTTTCCAAGGCGCTTCTGGCGCTGGGCCAGTCCGAGGACAATGCGGCGCAGGCCTAGCTCACCTGCTCCGGTACCGCACCTCTCCACGGGTGCGGACACCGGCCCAAACCACTGACCCATTTACACACGCGCCGCGCCGGGCAATAACCCAACCCGTTGTTTGGGAAGGGAGAGGGTCATGGCGATCATCTCAACCGGAGTGCGTGCGGTTGTGGCGCGAGGTCTGTGTGTGGCGCTGCTCGTGGGCGGTCTTGGCGCCTGCGATGTCGGCGGCGCTTCGCAGAACGCCGGGCCCGCTGCCCCGCCACCCGCCGACTACCTGACCAAAACCGAACAGTTCGCCGCCCTGACCCAGGCAGCCGTCAGCGCCGACTATCCGGCGTTCGCCCGGCACATCGGCGCAGACGATCCGGCCCCGGTGGTCGCTGCCCTGACCCGGAACTTTCAGGGCCAGCCGTTCGATGCCTACACCCGCCGCGCGGTCGACGATGCAAATGCCCACAAACGTCTGGTCGAACTGCGAACTACACGCGGGCGCCTCTATCTTTTCCTCGCCATGGAGAGGGTCGAGACCGGCTGGAACCTCGCGGACTACGAGTTGACCCGGAACCGCGGGGCAGCGCAGGCCCGCCTCGGGGCCCCGACCGCCCCCTCGGGTTAAAGCCGGGTCGATCAGGTCACGCGTTTACTCGCGCCGCGAACCGGGCGATACTGTCCCTGTCCATTTCATTCAGAGTTAGCCTATGCATATCATCATCGGAGTGATCACGCTGCTCGGCATTGCGGCGGTCTGGTATTATCGGTTCAAGATGGCGCGCGATGCCTCGGGCGAACTGCTCGAAGGCGCCAATGACGTCCGCCTCGCTGCTCGGCGGCTGATGAAACTGCGCAAACACCGGACACACCCGGCGGATGCAGTCGACGACCCACGGCTCGCGGCGGCCGGGATTGCCGTGGCCATCGCAACCCTGGATGCTCCAATGAGCGAGGCAGAAATGCGCGCCCTCGCCGGTGCATCGGAACGTATCTTCAACGTCACGCAAAGCAAGGCCGAGGATATCGTTGCCTTCGGTCGCTGGATCCCCGGGCAATGCGCCACGAACCACGAAGCGGTCAGCAGGCTCTCCAAGGTTGTCAACCGGCTGGCGGGCGCCGAGGCCGGGCCGGACCTGATCGCCATGATCACCGAGGTTGCCACAGCCGATGGAACGGACCTTGGCGAGGCCGAACTCGAGGCGATCGATACCGTGAAACGCCGCCTGGGCATGGGCTGAGCCCGTTGGATCTGCCGATCGAGAACCGGCCCATGCCGACGCTGTTCATTGTATGTCTGGCGATCGCAGTCGGCGCATGCTGGCTGCTGGTTTTGCTCATCCTGGCGGTGCTGCTGTTCGGCTCCGGTGGTGGAACGGCGTTTGGCGATATCCTGCCCACCGGTTTGGACGGCTCCATGCAAATTGCGGTCTACGTGCAATATGCCTTCGTGCTGGCCACTATCCTGGCGATCCTCGGCTTCGGTACGGCGACGCTGATCTTCGTGGCGAACGGTGCCCTGACCACCGCCTCGTCCATCGCGCAGGTGCTGGTTCGGATCATGATCGCCATGACCGCGGTTGGATGGCTCGCCCAGGCGGCGACGCCGCTCGCCGTTTCGGGCTCGGTCCTGACGGCCATTCCGATTCTGCTGACCGGTCTTCCCGCCACGGCCGCGCAACTCGCGTTCCTGGTTCTGGCCGATCACTTTCTGCGCCCGCAGGAGTCGGACATCTTTTGACACGGCTCGATCAACGGATGGTCGACCTTGGTCTGGCGCCCAGCCGGGCACGGGCGCAAGCGCTGATCCGTGCAGGTGCCGTGTCGGTCGATGGGAGGAAAGCTGAGAAACCATCGCAGCGCGCTGAGGGCGAGATTGCCCTGACGGCCGATCCCAACCCGTGGGTCAGTCGCGCAGCGCTGAAGCTCGTCCACGCGCTCGACCACTTTGCGTTGTCACCGCGGGGCATGGCGCTGGATATCGGGGCCTCGACCGGCGGCTTTACCGAGGTTCTGTTGGCGCGCGGGGCGGACCATGTCCACGCGCTTGATGTGGGTCATGACCAGATCCATCCGCGGCTGGCCTCGGATCCCCGTGCAACGGTGCATGAGGGCGTGAATGCCCGCGCCTTGCCGTCCGGTCTGATCCCGCCGCTGGACTGGATCGTGACGGATGTCTCGTTCATCTCGCTTGAGAAAGCCCTTCCGCCCGCCCTGACGCTCGCGCTGCCCGGCGCGCATCTCGTCGCGCTCATCAAGCCGCAATTCGAGGCAGGGCCCGAGAAGGTCGGCAAGGGCGGCATCGTAAAGGACCCGGCCATCCATAAGGAGGTCTGCGAGCGCATCCATACATGGCTGACCGGTCTCGGCTGGCAGATCCTTGGCCGCACGGACAGCCCCATCACCGGCAGCGACGGCAATCGCGAATTCTTGATCGCGGCACGCTGGCCCGGTTGACGCAACTATCGCGCACGCGCAATTCCCGGTATCACCTCCCCATGACCACGAGTATGAGCGTAGAGGCAGAGATCTTGTCCCTTGGGGCACAAGGCGACGGCGTCACAGCGGACGGCGTCTTCGTGCCGTTTGCCTTGCCGGGGGAGCGGGTGCGTATCTCGCCGATCGGACATCGTGCCACCATTGAACGCCAGCTGAGCGAAGCCGCCGAGCGCCAGCCCGCCCCGTGCGCGCATTTCGGCCAGTGCGGCGGCTGTGTGCTGCAACACGCCTCGGACGCGCTGGTGGCCGACTGGAAACACGATCTGGTGGCGCGTGCGCTGGCGGCGCGCGGGTTTGACGATGTCGAGATCCGGCCGATCGTCACCGTTCCGGAAGGCTCGCGCCGCCGGGTGACGCTGACCGGGCGGCGCTCGAAGAAAGGGGCTGTGGTCGGCTTTCACGCGGCGGGCTCGGATCAGATCGTGCCCATCTCCGACTGCGCCGTGGCGGTGCCGGAGATTCTGAGCATCCGGCCGAAGCTTGAGGAACTCGTGACAACCGGCGCCAGCCGCAAGGGCGAAGTGCGCCTAACCGTGACGGTCTCGGACTCCGGGCTCGATGTCGCTGTGACCGGGGGCAAACCGGTCGAGGGACCGATGTATGGTCAGCTTGTCGCGGTCGCGGCGACGTCTGACATGGCGCGGCTCTGCTGGAATGACGAGGATGTGGTGACCCGGCGTCCGCCCGAGCAGACCATTGGCCGTGCCAGGGTCGTGCCCCCGCCCGGCGGGTTTCTGCAGCCGACCCGCGAGGGGGCAGAGGCGCTGACCGAAGCGATGCGCGAAGCAATCGGGCCCGCGAAGAGCATCGCCGATCTCTTTGCCGGGTCCGGAACCTTCTCGCTTCCGCTAGCCGAACAGGCCGATGTCTGGGCGGTCGAGGGAGAGGCCGGGGCGATTGCCGCGCTTGATGCCGGGTGGCGGATGGCCGAGGGACTGCGCCGGGTCCGCACCGAGGTTCGCGATCTCTTCCACCGTCCGCTGCTGGCGCGGGAGTGCGAGAAACTCGAGGCTGTCGTCTTCGATCCGCCACGCCAGGGCGCTCGGGCCCAGGTCGAACAGCTTGCTCTGAGCGAGATCCCGCGGATCGGCACTGTCTCGTGCAATCCAGCGACCTTCGCCCGCGATGCCCGGATCCTGGTCGAAGGCGGCTATAGGCTCGACTGGGTTCTGCCCATCGATCAGTTCCGCTGGAGCCATCATGTGGAACTTGCCGCGCAATTCTCACGGGCCTGACAGCCCTCCCACACCTGAAGCCCCGGACTGACGATACGCGAGGGACCATGATTGACGAGTTTTCCATCACATTCGCCGGACCGGGCGGCGCCACGCTCGACCGCGCCTCGGTAACGCGAGAGGATCCGGAGAAGATCGCTGCCCTCTGGGCCGCGGACACCGCCCGCGTGCTGCCGGTTTGGCGCGGCAAACCGCTGTTCCAGCTGGGCGCTGACGGTCCCGGGCTCGGCTGGCAAGAGACCACGGCGCAGATCCTGTCCGAGGGGCGCGAAGCACCGATCCTGCTGGGCCTCGCCGAGGGGGCTGGGCGGTTCGCGGTCGATGTCTCGGCCTGGGAGGACCCGAACGCCGACCAGGAGGAAATGCGCAAATTCCGCGACACCAGCCAGAACCACCATCCCTCGCTGTCCGCGGATCACAAATTCATCGATCTGCGCTCGATCATGGGGGATCTCGGCGCGAGCGATGCTGCCGATGCCGCCGCGGCGAAGGGGTGCCTGGAATGGCACCGCACGCATCAGCACTGCGCCCGCTGCGGCGCGCGGTCCGAGATTGATCAGGCGGGCTGGCGCCGCAAATGCCCGGCCTGCGGCGCGATGCACTTTCCGCGGACCGATCCTGTAGTGATCATGCTGATCCTTCACGGGGATCGCGCGCTGATCGGTCGCCAGGCGATGTGGCCGGAGGGGATGTACTCGCTGCTTGCGGGCTTCATGGAGCCGGGTGAGACCATCGAGGGCGCGGTCCGGCGCGAGACCCTTGAGGAGTCCGGTGTGCCGGTCCGCCGTGTGCGCTATGCGGCCTGTCAGCCGTGGCCGTTCCCGGCCTCGCTGATGATCGCCTGTGTCGCCGAGGCGGAGACCGATCAGCTTGATCCCGATTTCAACGAGATCGAGGAGGTGATCTGGGTCACCCGGGAGGACATGCTGGATGCCGCGGCAGGAACCCACCCGAAGATCGCCGGGGCGCGCAAGGGGGCCATCGCTCGCAACGTGTTGGATGCCTGGGCAACAGGCGAGATACCGGATTTCGACTGAGCTTCAACGAGGGTGCGTCACGGACGCACCCTACGGGGTGTTGCGCGACGTGGCGTAGGGTGCGTCCGTGACGCACCCTCGTTGAAGATCGCCTCGAAGAGCGATCTCTCGCGGAGATGCAAGACGCGCCTACAGGTTCGGGAAAAACTTGCCTTCGGACGACAGGGTGAAGATCTCGCACCCGTCCTCGGTCACCCCGATCGAGTGTTCGAACTGCGCCGACAGTGAGCGGTCCCGCGTCACCGCCGTCCATCCGTCCGCCAGCGTCTTCGTCTGCGGCGCGCCGAGGTTCACCATCGGCTCGATCGTGAAGAACATGCCCGGGCGCAGCACTGCGCCGTCGCCGGGCCGCCCATAGTGCAGCACGTTCGGCGCATCATGGAACACCCGCCCCAGCCCGTGGCCGCAGAAGTCGCGCACGACGCCGCAGCGTTCGCCCTCGGCATAGGTCTGGATGGCATGGCCGATATCGCCAAAGGTGTTGCCCGGCTTGACCGCCGCGATGCCGCGCATCAGCGCCTCATGCGTCACCTCGATCAGGCGGGTCGCGCGCCGGTTCGCCCGTCCCGCGACGTACATGCGCGAGGTGTCGCCATACCAGCCATCCACCACCGCCGTGACGTCGATGTTCAGGATATCGCCATCCTTCAGCTTCTTCGGCCCGGGGATCCCGTGGCAGACCACATGATTGACCGAAATGCAGCTTGCGTGCTGATAGCCCCGGTATCCGATGGTGGCCGAGGTCGCGCCGTGATCCTTCACGAAAGCCTCGATCCGGGCGTCGATCTCTTCCGTGCGCACACCCGGCGCGACGTGCTCGCCGATCATGTCGAGGCATTGCGCCACCAGTTTTCCGGCGGCGTGCATCCCGGCGAAATCCTCTGGCGCATGCAGGCGGATACCTTCGGGCGTGCGCCGCTCTCGGCCCTCGGTGACAGGGGTCGGGTTCTTCATATGCTCAGCCGTTGCCTTCAGCAGCCATCGAGCCGGTCAGCCGGATCGGGCGCTCCAAAATGATTCGCGTTGTGCCCAGTCTACAGCCATAGGCAAGGGCCTCGACACCCCGTGCCGCCGCGCGGTCGAACGCCGCGCCATAGGCGGGGTCGATATCTCGGGCGAGATCGAGGCGGTCGCAGTCATCGCGCTGGATGCAGTAGAGCATCACGGCACGGTTTCCCTTCTCCGCCTCTGCCGCCAGATCGTCGAGATGTTTGGCGCCGCGGGCGGTCACGGAATCGGGAAATTCGGCCAGGCCGGGCTGGCGCATCAGGTGGACATTCTTGACCTCGACATAGGCCTCCGGGCGGCCCGGCCCCGACAGCAGAAAGTCGATGCGCGAGTTCTGGCCGTATTTCTGTTCCGGCTTTGCCGTCTCGTATCCGGCCAGTTCCGGGATGCGCCCTTCGCGCAGTGCTTCGCCGACCACGCGGTTCGGCACGCCGGTATCGATCCCGGCCAGATGGTTGCCCGGCAGTTCGATCAGTTTCCACGAAAACTTGAGCTTTCGCTTGGGATCATCGGTTGGCTCGAGCCAGACACGCGACCCGGGATCAGCGACCCCCAGCATGGCGCCGGGATTGGCGCAGTGGGCAGTGATCACGCGCCCATCCGCCAACTCGACATCGGCGAGGAACCGTTTATATCGCCGCTGCAGGGTGCCGGGGATCAGGGGTGATGCGAACTCCATCGGCTTCATCTAGGTCATCAAGGGAGTGCCCGCAATGAGTGACGCTGCGACGCAGCCAACCGCCGCGATGCTGGTGATTGGCGACGAGATCCTGTCGGGCCGAACCCGTGATGCCAACGCGCACCTGCTGGCCAAGGTGATGACAGAGATTGGCGTGCGCCTGACCGAGATCCGGGTGGTGCCGGATGAGGTCGATGTGATCGTAGGCGCGGTGAATGAGCTGCGTGCCCGGGCCGATCACGTCTTCACCTCGGGAGGGATCGGACCGACGCACGATGACATCACGGCGGATTGTATCGCGGCAGCGTTCGGGGTGCCGATCGATGTGCGTGAGGATGCCAGAACGATCCTGGCCGAGCACTACGCCAAAACGGACCGCGAGTTGAACGAGGCGCGTCTGCGCATGGCGCGCATCCCGGATGGCGCGACGCTGATCGAGAACCCGGTCAGCGCTGCACCGGGGTTCACGCTCGGCAACGTCCATGTCATGGCCGGTGTCCCTGCGGTCTTTGAGACCATGCTGGAGGGGCTCAGCCCATCGATCCAGGGCGGCCCGCCGTTGGTTGCGCATTCTTTCAGAGCAGAGATCGGTGAGGGAGATCTGGCTGGACCGCTGGGGTCCGTGGCCGAGGCATTCCCCGATGTGTCGATGGGCAGCTATCCGTTCGGCGGCGGGGCTGGCGCGATCTTGGTACTGAGGTCGGCAGATCGGGTACGGCTGGCTGCTGCTGCTGATGCGTTGCGTGACCGTTTGGATAAGATGCCCGGCAATGTTTTGGAAACACCCCCGGATCCTTAGGGAGCAGATCTCTTCGCCTTTGCGGCGTCTAAGCCCGTTCGAACGGGCTTGTTTGACGCGATTTTCAAATCGCGTGGCCAAGCGCCTTTAAAGGCGCTTGAAACAAGGCGCTTCGAAGCGCCTTTTCCCGCGCCGGGTCGGTGATGTCTATTCGCTTCGGCTGAGCAGTGCTGCGGCGTCCGGCCAGGCCATTGGATCGGCGGCGACCTTGTCCCGGCAAAACGGATTGCAAAACCCGATCACCCGGCCATCGACTGCGACGAGGCCATCCGCGCTGACATCCAGCCCGGAGAAGGGGCAGAACGAGTTCTCGGCGGTCCCGTCGGTGACAGCGAGACCCGTGACGACCGGGTCATGGGGGTTCGGACGGGCCGGATAGTCGAACTCGTACTGCGATTGCAGGTGCCCATCGGCCTGACCCATTGCCCGCCAGCGTCGGACCGAGGGATGGCCGAGCACCGCCGCGACATACTCCATATCCGCATCCGGCATCGCCAACCCATAGGTCGCGATCCGGCTTGCGACCGGCGCGAAGAAGGCATCGACCGCCGAGAACGCGCCGAAGAGAAACGGGCCATCCTCGGTCGCGCGCGCCCTCGCATGGGCCCAGACGGCGGACAACCGGTTCAGATCGGCGCGCACATCGTCCGAGACATCGAAGCCCTCGTAGGCACGGCGCATGTTCATCGGACAGGCAGAGCGGAGCGCCGTGAAGCCGGCATGCATCTCGGCTGCGACAGCCCGGGCGGTTGGCCGGGCACTCTCGCCCTTCGGCCAGAGACCGACCTGATTGTAGTACTCGTGCAGCGTCTCGGCGATCGCGAGTGTCTCCCAGACCATCACGGGCGCCCGGGTGCCATCGCTTACGGCCAAGGTCGGGACAAGACGGGAGGGCGCCATCTCGGCGCGCAGATCTTCGAACGCCGGTGTCTTCATGTGCGCATGGCGCAGCGTGAACGGGATCCCGAACGCATCCAGCAGCAGCCAGCCCCGGAGCGACCAACTGGAATAGGCATAATCGCCAACGAACAGCGTGAAATCCATGATGTCCCTCCTCTGCGAAGGCCTATACAATCGCACCGAGGCGCCATAACGCAAATTCGTATCGCTGCGACGCTCCATCATTTTTTGTGATGTATGGAAATTAATCCCAAAAGCAGTGATCCAAATTCATCCGGCCCGCGTATCTGAGTCAAAACGCCCTGCAGGAGCGAATCATGACAGAGAGACACGACGCGAAATCTGGCAACATGGCGCGCAATGCCATGAAGGCAGAACTTCTTGATGCCGAGACCGAGCTGATGCTGGCCCGGCGCTGGCGTGACGAACAGGACGATGCAGCACTGCACAGGCTGGTCACGGCCTATATGCGGCTGGCGATCTCCATGGCCTCGAAGTACCGCCGCTACGGTGCACCGATGAGCGACCTGATCCAGGAAGCAAATATCGGCCTGATGAAAGCCGCCTCGAAGTTCGATCCCGAGCGCGGGGTGCGCTTCTCGACCTACGCGGTCTGGTGGATCAAAGCCTCCATTCAAGACTATGTGATGCGCAACTGGTCCATGGTTCGGACCGGGTCGACCTCTTCGCAGAAATCGCTGTTCTTCAACATGCGCCGGGTTCGTGCCCAGGTCGAGCGCGAAATGGCTGCCGATGGCGCCGATGGCACATCCAGCGAGATCAGAGCTGAAATCGCTGCCGAGCTTGGCGTGCCGCTGCGCGATGTCGAGATGATGGAGGCCCGGCTGTCAGGGTCGGACTTCTCGCTGAACGCGCAGCAGGCCGGCGAGGAAGGGCGTGAGTGGATCGAAACGCTCGAGGATGACGGCCCACAGACTGAAGAAGTCGTTGGTGGCCGGCTCGATACGGCGACCGCACGGGGCTGGCTGGCCGATGCGTTTACTTCGCTGAACGAACGTGAGCGCAAGATCATCGCCGCGCGCAAGCTGCGGGATGAGCCGGAGACACTGGATCAGCTTGGCCGGCACTTCGGGCTGTCGAAGGAGCGGATTCGGCAGCTTGAAGCGCAGGCTCTGCGCAAGATGCGGTCCCGGCTTGAGCAGACCCACGGGCATTCGATTGCGGAATTCGCAAGCTCGATCTAATCGCTAAGCCGGCAGGACGGGGCGCCGGTCGGCGCCCTATCCAGCGGCGAGTTCAGTGCCCCGATCACGCGCGGCCCGAACGGCATCCGTCATCAACGCTTTGAGCCGGTCTTCACCCATCAGAACGCCCAGCGCTGCCGCGGTCGTTCCTCCCGGACTTGTCACGTTCTGGCGCAGTTGGCCCGGCGGATCATCCGCCGTGGCAGCAAGGCGCCCGGCCCCCATCACGGTTTGCATTGCCATGCGCGCGGCAAGATCTTCGGGTAGTCCGACTGAAACACCAGCAGCCGTCATGCACTCGATCATGTGGAAGATGTAGGCGGGTCCCGAGCCTGACAGAGCGGTGACCGCATCCATCAACCCCTCATCCTCGATCCAGTCCACCAGCCCCGACGTGGCCATCAGGCGGGTGGTCAGGTCTCGCGCCTCTTCGGACGTCGCGGCATTCGAGCAGCATACCATCATGCCATGACCGATCGCTGCCGGCGTGTTCGGCATGCACCGAATGATTGGCGTGGGACCGGGTAGCATCGTGGCCAGTGTTCCGATCGTGGTGCCTGCCGCGACCGAAACGAAGGTCGACGGGCCGCCCGCGAACCGGGCGTAGGCTGGGACTACGTCGGCCATCACCTGAGGCTTCACGGCGAGGATGATCAGTTCCGGGGCAAGCGCATCGGGCAGGGCACCCATATCGGCGACCGTATGAGCGCCAAGGCCTGCGGCGCGCGTGCGGAGCGGTTCGGCAGGTTCGACCACATGGACGGACAGATCCGGGTCAGCGCTCAGCCAGCCGCCAAGCATCGCGAAACCCATATTGCCGCAGCCAACCAGCAGTAGCGTTTTCGACATCGTAACCCCCCACCTCGCAAGACGAAAAGGACCGGCTCCCGCCAGCCCGATATCTGTCCTGCACCCTGTGCGGAGGAGCCGTCAAGCGTTAGGGGCGTGCCTTGCTTCGAGCCGATCCGGAGCATCTCCATCCAGCGCCTCACCGCTCGGGCCGGTGAACTTCTCGAGCATCTTCTCCGAGATCAGCCGGTCAAAGGCGAACTGCAGCACTTCGGCCTTGGTCTTGAGCTGCACGATCGAGTGCGAGACACTCTCGGTCTTGCCCCCGCGCTGGCCATCCAGCGTGGCCCGCAGATAGGTGTTGAGGTTTGACAGCGGCAGATAGAGATGCGCGAGCATTTCGTCGAACAACCGGTTCGGATCGATCTGCAGGGACGAGTTCGGCAGCACCTGGTCGTTGCTGAGCAGCAGACCCTGGTTCCCCGTGGCGGGCTTGGTGAACAAGGCCATCGCGTTGCCCTTCGCCTCCTTCAGGCGCAGGATGAACTGACGCATGCCATTGGCCAGCGTGTTCACCATCAGGGTGTAGCCTTTGATCGCGAGGCCGCGGATCCGCATGCAGAAATCCGGGACGTTGAAAATCTGTTTCTTCATCGTCACGTCGCTGCAGATCTGACGAACCAGCTTGGCGAAGTCTCGATGCAGCAAATCTTCCAGTCGATCAGTCCTCGCACTTGAAAACCGCACGCGCATGGCACCTGAGTGCATGTCGATTGAACGCAAAGTCAGTTCCTGCTCCGGCTCGCCGTGCAATGTGATGACGATCTGATCCCTCTGATCGTGCTCCACCGTCTCTTCGAGCATTTCGTTCCTCGTCCATATAGTGATCTACTTCACACGGAGAACTTCGGTGCTTGTGATTAAAAAAACTTAAACACCCGTAAGAATTAAGCAAAATTCTCCGCACGTTATGGTTGATGGCGCGCAGGGCCCCTCTCCTGAAAGGGATCGGCGCCGAAAGGTAAACAAAGTTTTAAGGAAATTAATGAATTCTTAATTCCGCGAAACCAAAGCTGTGCCGGGCTGGCACATCACGGCCAATTCAGGGCTGAGATTCGCGGGCCGGGGCAACCGACGACGTGCAGATGGGCAGGAAGATGAACCGCGCAAACATCGAAACGAGACCCTTCTGGGTGGGGATTGGCGCTTCAGCCGGCGGGCTGGAAGCTTTGCGGGAACTTGCGCAGAACCTGATGCCGGATCTTGGCGCGATCTATGTGATCGCCCAGCACATGTCGCCGCAGCACAAGAGCCTGTTGACCGAGCTGATCGCGCGGGAGACCGAGCTTGACGTAGTCGAGATCACCGACGGGATCGTACCCAAGCCCGACACGATCTATGTGGTGCCGCCCAATCACGACGTGATCGTCAAGAACCGCCGTTTGCACCTGAGACCGCCAAGCGACGAGTTGGCCTCGCCCAAGCCATCGGTCGACCGGTTCCTGCGCTCGATGGCGGAAAACCTTGCTGACCGCGCCATTGGCGTGGTCCTGTCCGGAACCGGCTCCGACGGCGCCTATGGGATCCAGGCGGTGCGCGCTGCGGGTGGGATCACCATCGTGCAGAACGAGGATACCGCGAAGTATTTCGGCATGCCGCAGGCTGCACTTGCCACAGGCTGTGTCGACCTCGTGCTCTCGCCCGGCCAGATCGGCTCGCAGTTCGCGCGGATCTCGCGCCTGCCGCGGGACCTCAGCGGGATCGATGGCCAGAGCGATTCGCACGACACGCTGTCCAAGCTGTTCAAGATGCTGCTTAGTGAGACGCGCGTCGACTTTCGCGAGTACAAATCCTCGACGGTGCGGCGCCGGATCGAACGGCGGATGACCGCGCTCGATCTGCCCGATCTCGAAGCCTATGTCGCCTATGCCGAGGACCACAGCGATGAGATGAACTCGCTGTTCCGGGATCTGATGATATCGGTAACATCGTTCTTTCGCGACCCGGAGGAGTTTGAAAGCCTGCGAGAGCAGGTCGATGCCCACTTCAAGAAAATCGACGATGAGGGCCTCAGGGTCTGGGTCGCCGGGTGCGCCTCGGGCGAGGAGGCGTACTCGATCGCCATGCTGCTGGTCGAAAGCCTGGGTGGCTGGGACAACTTCGACGAGACCAAGCTGCAGATCTTTGCGACGGATATCGACAAGACCGCTTTGGCAGCCGGACGGCGGGGCTTCTACCTCGATGCCGCAATCAGTGGCGTGCCGGAGGAGTACCTTGAGAAGTATTTTGACCGGATGTCCGGCGGCTATCAGGTGAAGAAGGCGCTGCGCGACCGGATCATGTTCACCCCGCACAACCTGTGCAACGATCCGCCGTTCTCGAACATCGATCTGATCTCGTGCCGTAACCTGTTGATTTACTTCAACTCCGTTCTGCAAAACAAAGTCGTCCAGCGGCTCCATTACGCCCTGAATTCGAACGGGTTGCTGTTCATCGGCAAGTCGGAACCCATTGTCGGATCGGGCGAATTGTTCCAGCCCATGGCGCAAGGTCTTCGGGTGCTGCGCCGCCGGGTCCGCAGCGATCTCGGGCGTCAGCGCGGCAGCCCTCTTGCGCCCAGCCTCACGCCGAACGCGCTCGCGATCAAGAGCATCCGTCAGGAGCGGGCAAACGAAGTTGCGCACGCGATGTTCGACTCGCTGGTCAACATGCTCGGTCCGAACGCCATCATCGTCTCGAGCGATCTGCACATCCGCAAGATCTATGGCAGCATCAACCGCTATGTCTCGCTGGGCGAAGGGATCGTTCGGGGGGCCACCATCGCGTTCCTGCGCCCGGAGATCCGACATCAGGTGCGGATCCTGACCACACTGGCGCTGCGCAATGGGGAGTCGCGGGTCGGACCGGAACAGATCCTGCCAGAGGATTCGAAGGACCGTCTGCAGATCCATGTGCACCCGATTGCAAATGTGCAGGGCGCCGAGGACGTAGCGCTCGTCGTCTTCAAAAGCTGGACCAAGCCGGCGACGCCCGTGATCGCCGAGGGCGAAGAGGCCAAAGGCAAGGACGAGCGGGTCGAGGAGCTTGAAGGCGAGCTCAAGATGATCCGCGAGACGCTCCACCAGACTGTCGAGGAGCTTGAGACGACGAACGAGGAGTTGCAGATCCTGAACGAGGAACTGCAGTCGGCGAACGAAGAACTGCAGTCCAACAATGAGGAACTCGAGACCGTCAACGAGGAACTTCAGTCGACGAACGAAGAGCTGATCACCGTCAACGAGGAGCTTCAGGTCAACAGCCATGAACTGACTGTACTAAACCAGGAACTCGACTCGATCCTGTCGAACATTGCAGCGCCGATCATCGTGGTCGATGCAGGCCTGCATATCGTCCGGTGCAGCCAGAACGCCCGCAACCTTTTCGATATCGACCCGATGGTCGGGCGCCCGCATCTCAGCCAGTGTACCCTGCCCGAAGGGTTCCCCTCGCTCACCGTGCTCATGTCCAAGATCATCCAGAGCGGCGACCGGGCGGAGTGCACAATCGACACGCCATCCTTCGCAGGCTCGGTCGTGGCCGCGCCCTATTTCAGCTCGAAGGGCGAATTGATCGGAGCGACCGCAATCGTCAGCGACACCTCCGAGATGGGCGCGCGGGCCGAGCTGGAACTGCTGCTCGACAACGTCCCGCTGATGATCTGGCGCAAGGATGACAAGAATACGGTTCTCAATCTAAACGATGCCGCGGCGCACTTCATGCGCACGACCCGGTCCGCTGCAATCGGTTGTAATCTTTCGGATTTCCTGCCCGGGATCGCCGAAGCCGAGTTCCGCGACGACCTGCAGACCATCAAGGAGAAGAAGCCCAGGGTCGGCATGATCGAGAAGGTCACGCTGGGCGATGCGGGTGCCGTCTGGCTCAGCAAGTCGAAGGTGCCTTATACCTCGCCCGGCGGTGCGCAAGGCGTCTATGTCGTCGCGCAGGATATCACCTCGGAGCACCTCGAGCGGATGGATGTGCGCCGCCGCAGTATCCTGATGGAGCGGATGATCGACGCCTTGCCGGCGGGCGTGGAGTTCATCGATGGCGATGGGGTTCTGCGCCTCCAGAATGCGACGTCACGGCGTCTCACGGGTGAGCGGGAAATCGACGCGGTCTGGGAGCCGGGCAGTGAAGGCCTGAAGCTGATCGACGACAAGACCGGCAAGCCGAAAGCGCTGGAGCATCATCCGGCTCTGGGTTCGCTGTCGGGCAATGGTGACGGAGGGGGCCGCTTCTGTGCCGAGATCGAGGTCGACGGTGCCCCCCCGATCAAGGCAAAAGGCGTCGCTCGCCGGGTCGAATCTGCCGACGGTAAACTAATGGGCGTGGTCAACATGCTGCTCGAGATGGAGGATCAGGAACCACCTGCCGAGTAGTGGCCGGGCCTGTCCGGTCGATTACTCCCCGGGAAAGGGCAGTGCCATGGGATCGTCCTCGTGCCGCGGGCGATCATAGATCATGTCGCAATTCTTCGCCGAGGTGATGATGTCCCGCAACCGCTCGGTCCGGATCTGGGCCCAGAGAAACGCCACGGTCGCGGACATGATCCGCAGGTTCAGGGGCTTCAGCAAAAGCTGGTCCGGCGACCATAAGCCCATCTGAAAAAAGGCAGATCCGCGGAACGAGTACCCGGAGGTCACGGCGATGATCTTGCATCCCGGCCACAGGCTCTGCGCCTGCGCGATCGGCATCGCCTCACCCGAATCCGGGTTGGCCACATCGACGATGATGATGTCGATCGGGTCGTACCAATCCTCGAGCGCTCCCGGGAGATCCATTGCACTCGGAAGCGTTTCAACCGTGTGATCGTCTTGGCGCAGAGCCGTAGCCCAGTTCGGGATCGAGGCGCCGTCACCTATGATCAGGATAGAAGCCATGCGGTCTCCGTTTCGTTACCGAAATATAAACGGAAATTGGTAAACAAAATCTGAATCCAAGCAGAGATTGAGGGCATATCGCAGGGGTTAGCCGCATGCGGCCGCGGCTCCTGACCATTGCCCGGGGTGTGCCTTATGGTTTGCTCGGGTTCGCAAACGCCCCGTATGGTAATCGTATGGCAAGCATATGGCCCGAGTACCGCTTGCGTATGGCACGCGTATGGCAGGTGTATGGACAGAAAGCCGATCACGCCCCGGTGCGGGGTTGCGTCGATCGTTCACTCTAGACAGGCTCATCCCGACCAAAGAGACCGGTCTGGATCCGCGTGGCCACCCACTCGATGTCATCGGTCAGGGACCTGTCCTCGGTCAATGGTGCAACCCCTGTCCGGATCTGATCGCGCGTCCGAGCCATGGCCGGGGCGACCGGGTCAGGCGCTCTCAGATCAAGCGCCTGTGCCGCGATGATCAGCTCGATCGCAACGAGACGATCCAGCCGTTCTGTAATGTCCTCCAGAGCCATCAGCGGCACGGCGGAATGGGCGACCACATCCTCGACCCCGTCGGCGGAGAAGCTGGGATAGACCGGGCTTGGCTGCGCATGGTGGGCGATCTCGGCAAACAGCGCTTCGGCGGTTTTCATCACAGGGGCGAAGCCCGCGCTGTCGACCCCGCCCGCGACGAGACCAAGCGGCAGGTCGGTGAAGCGCGGGTTCACCATCTTCGCCATGCGCGAGACCTGCGCCGCGGCGACGTGAACCGCCGCCTGAGCCACGGCGTTGGCGGTGATCGCCAGATGCGGGGTCAGATAACCGCCATGGGACAGAACCACGCCGGTCTCGGCGTGGACCGCCGGGTTGTCCGAGGCACCGTTGATCTCATCGCTTGCCGCGGCCGCCAGCGTCTCGAGCGCCGCTGTGAACGCCCCGTGGATCTGCGCGATGTTGCGCAGGGAGAGCGGATCCTGCAGGCGCCGCGCCGTGCCCGCTCGCCAGAGAGATGATCCCGCGAGCCGCTGTCGTAGCCCCTCTGCCGCCCACGTTTGCCCGGCCTGGGGGCGCAGCGCCAGCGCGTGCGGATCGAGCGGCGAGAGATTGCCGCGAAACCCTTCCAGCGACAGGGCCGCGGCGGTCTGTGCTGCCTCGAAGAGTTGCGTCAGGCGCGTGACAGCGAGGGCAGCCAGCGCGCCGGCGAAACTGGAATGGCTGACCATGGCCAGCCCCTCCCGCGGTCCCGGTGCGTAGGGCGCCAGGCCTGCCGCCGCCAGTGCCTCTGCCGCAGGACGAACGCCCAGCGGCGTGTCCAAGTCACTCTCGCCGATCAACCCGCGCCCAAGCGATCCACCCCACATCAGGTCCGCGGCTCCGATGGAACCAGAGGTCCGAACCACCGGGCTGAGCCCGGCGTCAAGGCAGGCGGCGATCAACCGGGCGAGATCGGGGCGCGCCCCGGAGGCTCCGATCAGCAACGTGTTCGCCCGGACCGCCATGGCGCCGCGCACGATCCGCGCGGGCAGCGGAGCACCGGCTGTGTGGGCTCGCCCGCGCACCGTTCTCAGCGACATCGCCGCCTGCGCGTCTGCGTCCAGCCGCTCCACCACCCTGGGGCCCAGTCCGGTGGTGACCCCATAGATCGGCCGCTCCTCGGCCAGAGCCGCGCGCAGCTGTGCATGTGTGGCGACCATACGGGTCAGCCCGGCCTCGGCCAGGCCGACCGGCGCACCATCCGCGATCCGGGTCAGGTCATCGGGCGTCAGGTTGTGGCCACTGAGGATGATCATGGAGGCGAGGTCCGGGGTCGGTTTACAGAGCGTTAATAATCCTTACCAAGACCCGAACGGCAGAAGAGGGCAAGCATCATGTGGCAGTTCTGGGTGGATCGCGGCGGCACGTTTACCGACATTGTCGGGCGACGCCCGGATGGCGGGATCGTCACGCACAAGCTGCTGAGCGAGAACCCCGAACAGTACCGCGATGCCGCAGTTCAGGGGATCCGCGATCTCTTGGGCGTGGCGCGCGGCGCGGCGATCCCGCCGGGCACGATTGAAGCGGTCAAGATGGGCACGACCGTGGCCACCAACGCGCTGCTGGAGCGCAAGGGGGATCGGACGCTCTTGCTGATCACGGCGGGGTTCGAGGATCTCTTGCGCATCGGCTATCAGGTGCGACCCAAGCTGTTCGATCTGCACATCCGGTTGCCTGAGCTTTTGTACGAACGGGTCGCAGGCGTGCCCGAGCGTCTGGACGCCGAGGGCGGGGTTATCACCGCGTTGGATGAGGGCAGGGCGCGCGACGCGTTGCGCGCCGCCCGGGCGGACGGGATCGAGGGCGTGGCGATTGCTTTCATGCATGGGTATCTCAATCCGGTGCACGAGGCGCGGGTCGCGGCCATCGCGGCGGAGGAGGGGTTCACCCAGATCTCGACCTCGCACCAAACCTCGCCGTTGATGAAACTGGTCAGCCGCGGGGATACAACGGTGGTTGACGCGTATCTCTCGCCGATCCTGCGGCGCTATGTGAACCAGGTGGCGGATGAATTGGGCACGGGCGAGGGCCAGGACGGCGGCAATGACACCCGCCTGATGTTCATGCAATCCAATGGCGGCCTGACGGATGCGTCGCTTTTTCAGGGCAAGGACGCGATCCTGTCCGGGCCCGCAGGGGGCGTTGTCGGCATGGTCAAGACCGGCGCACTGGCCGGGTATAAGGACCTGATCGGTTTCGATATGGGCGGGACCTCGACGGATGTCTGCCATTATGCCGGCGCCTATGAGCGGTCCTTCGAGACCGAGGTGGCGGGCGTGCGCATGCGCGCACCGATGATGAACATCCACACCGTTGCGGCGGGCGGCGGGTCGATCCTGACCTTCCGCGATGGGCGCTTTCAGGTTGGTCCCGAAAGCGCTGGCGCCAACCCCGGCCCTGCCTGCTACCGCCGTGGCGGGCCGCTGACGGTCACCGATTGCAACGTCATGCTGGGCAAGCTGCAACCGCATCACTTCCCGTCGGTCTTCGGGCCCAATGCTGATCAGCCCCTGGACAGGCAAGTGGTCCGCGAGAAGTTCGAGCGTCTAGGCGAGGAGATCGCGCATGCGATGGACGAGCCTGTGCGCTCGCCTGAAGATCTGGCCGAGGGCTTCCTGCGCATCGCCGTCGAGAACATGGCCAACGCGATCAAGAAAATCAGCGTCCAGCGCGGCTATGACGTCACCCGCTACACGCTGCAGTGCTTTGGCGGGGCCGGGGGGCAGCACGCCTGCCTCGTCGCCGATGCGCTGGGGATGGAGACGGTGTTCGTGCATCCCTACGCAGGGGTCCTTTCGGCCTATGGCATGGGTCTGGCCGAGATCCGGGCCCTGCGTGAGCAGGCCTTCGAGAAGCCGCTGGCCCAATTGCCCGCGGCCGAACAAATGCTGGACATGCTCGGCGCCGAGGCCCGCCGGGAAGTCACCGATCAGGGCATTGCCCCCGAGGCAATCCGGCTCGAACGCCGGGCGCATCTGCGCTATCAGGGCTCGCACCAGGCGCTGGAAGTCGACTTCGGGACAGAGGCTGAGCTGCGCACCCGCTTCGATGCCGCGCACAAGGCGCGCTATGGGTTTACCTCGCCCGACCGGGCCCTGGTGATCGAGGCACTGGCGGTCGAGGCCATCGGCGGCGCCGACGAGGTGCCGGACGACAAGGCCGCATTAACTCACACCACGTCCGCACCGGTCGATCAGGTCGAGGCCGTGATGGCGGGCGCCCGCGCGACCGTGCCGCTCTATGACCGGGACGCCATGACACCCGGCCAGCGCGTCACCGGCCCCGCCATCATCAAGGAGCCGACCGGCACCAACATCGTGGAGCCGGACTGGCACGCGGAGATCAACGCCTATGGCCACCTGATCCTGACCCGCACGAAGCCTCTCGAACGGGCCGAGGCGGTCGGGACCAAGGCCGATCCTGTCATGCTGGAGGTGTTCAACAACCTCTTCATGTCGATTGCCGAGCAGATGGGCGCGACGCTGGCCAACACCGCCTACTCGGTGAACATCAAAGAGCGGTACGACTTTAGTTGCGCGCTCTTCGACCCGACCGGCGGTCTGGTCGCCAACGCGCCGCACGTGCCGGTGCATCTGGGGTCCATGTCCGAGTCCATCAGGACCGTCATTCGCCTGAACCCGGATATGAAGCCCGGCGATGTCTTCGTGCTGAACGCGCCCTTCAATGGCGGCACCCATCTTCCGGACGTCACCGTGATCACGCCGGTCTTTGGCGAGCAGGGCGGGCAGGGCACCGGCGATGTCGAGTTCTATGTCGCCTCGCGCGGGCACCACGCCGATATCGGCGGCAAGACGCCGGGCTCGGCCCCGCCCGATTCACGCGTGATCGAGGAAGAAGGCGTTCTGATCGACAACTTCCTGATGGTCGATGGCGGCGTGCTGCGCGAGGCGGAGACGCGGGCGCTCCTTGCCTCCGGCCCCTACCCCTGCCGCAACATCGACGAGAACATGGCGGATCTCGCGGCGCAGGTCGCGGCCAACGAGACCGGCGTGCAGGAAGTGCAGAAGATGATCCGCCAGTTCGGTCTGCCGGTCGTGCATGCCTATATGCGCCACGTGCAGGACAACGCCGAGGAGAGCGTGCGCCGGGTCATCACGGCTTTGCGCGACGGGTCCTATGACTATGAGCTGGACAATGGCGAGTTCATCCGCGTCGCCGTGCGCGTCGATCCTGACCGGCGCCAGGCGGAGATCGACTTTACAGGCACTGCCGACAAGAACCCGTTCAACTACAACGCGCCCTTGGCGGTCTGTCATGCGGTGGTCTTGTACGTGTTCCGCACGTTGGTCGGCAGCGATATCCCCCTGAACGAGGGTTGCTTCAAACCGCTGAAGATCATCGCGCCCGAGGGGTCCATGATCAACGCGCAGTACCCCTCGGCGGTGATCGCCGGGAACACCGAGGTCTCACAGCTTATGTGCAACGCCCTGATGGCGGCGCTGGGCGTGATGGCGGGATCTCAGGCGACCATGAACAACTATGTCTGGGGCAATGACCGCATCCAGAATTACGAGACGATCTGCGGCGGCACCGGCGCCGGGCCGGATTTCGATGGGTGTTCCGCGATCCAGACGCATATGACGAACACGCGAAGCACCGATCCCGAGATGCTGGAATTCCGTTTCCCCGTGCGACTGGAGGAATATGCGATCCGTCGCGGGTCGGGCGGCGCCGGCGCGCAGCGCGGCGGCGACGGTATCACGCGGCGGATGCGGTTCCTCGAGCAGATGACGGTGACGACGCTTTGTTCCCACCGGCGTATCCGCCCCTTTGGCGTGGCGGGCGGCGAACCGGGGGACACCGGTGCCGAATGGATCGAACGCGCCGACGGTACCCGCGTCGAGCACGCGGGCAACGACCAGAACGAGATCTATCCCGGCGATGTCTTTGTCATGCAAACCCCATCGGGAGGGGGATATGGCGCCGCCTGACCCCGATGACCTCTACGCGTTCTACTGGAGCGGGCCGTTCAGCCAGTGGCAGCGCTCCGATTTTGAAATCGATGGCGTTCAGTTCAATACCGCGGAGCAGGCCATGATGTAATTCAAGGCCAGGCTCTTCGGGGATGAACGCATCGCCGATCTGATCCTGAAAGCGACGGATCCAAGCAAGCAAAAGGCGCTGGGGCGTCAGGTTGCGGGTTTTGACGCGGCGATGTGGGACGCTCACAAGGAGGAGATTGTGCGCCGCGCCAACCTTGCGAAGTTCGAGCAGAACAAGGGTCTGCGCCGCAAGCTGTTCCAAACCGGTGATCGGCTGTTGGTCGAGGCCAGCCCGCTCGACACCATCTGGGGGATCGGTCTCGATGAGGCGAACGCGCGAGCAACGCCGCCCGAGCAATGGCCTGGGCAGAACCTGCTGGGCAAGATCGTGACCGAGGTTCGTGAGCAGCTTAAAGCTACCTACCCGGAGGAGGCCGCGAGCGTCGCCAAGGACGGCTCACGCTCAGCGGTTTAGCAGGGGGCGACGGGCACCATTGCGCTCGGTAAGTTGGCGGCGATCTTCAGGCAGACCCGCGCGCGATTGACGATGATGTCCATCAACAGGCCGAAGATCACGCCGACAATCGCGGCGTAGCCCCAGCCGTAGTAGTTTTGGAAAATGATGGCGTAGAACCAGTCCTGCTCGGCAAGGTAGATCCAGCTTGCCGCCCCTGCCGCGATGAGCAGTAGTAGTCCGGGGATGACAACGAGGCCCCGGTTCTCTCGTCCTGCAAAGCTGACAATGAAAACCCCGGCGAAGGCGATCAGGTTGGTGCTGAGGAAGATCATCAGATCGGTCTTCAGCGCGCTTATGATCCGGTCGTACTGGCCTTTGATGACGTCCGCGAGGTTCGATTGCGCAATTCCCAGCGCGGCGATACGCGCCTTCCAGCCATCGCGAATGGTCTCCGCCCGGGTTGCGATCTTGGTCTCGTCCGTGCAGCCGCAATAGGCCGAGATCGTTCGGGAGATCATCTCGGGCAGCTCCGACTCTGCGTTGCGATCCAAGGCGTCCTTGCGCAGCCCGAGCCGTTTGGAGAGGCGTTTTGCCCCCTCTGCCACCCGCCCATCCGTAAGCGCTGGGTATCTGGCCTTCAGTTCAGTGGCGATCTCGGCTTTTGCAAAGCCAAGGGCGGAGCGTTCCACGGTCTTGGGGGAGATGATGAGAAGCGCAAGAAGTGCGGCGCAGAGCAATGCGCCCGCGGCGCCGACCAGACGAATAAACAGCAACATTTCAGACAGATGGGTAAGCCGCTGCTGCCGCGCAAGAGGCGCCGGAGGGGCATCACGTGTCGGATGCGTCACCGTCTTTGAGCGCCTTTGATTCCTTCTTGAGCGCCCGGGAGGGTGGGCACACCTCCTGCATGAACCCTGCGAGCGTGCCCGAGAGCGTCTCGCGCACCATGCCGTATTTGACGAACTGCCCTTCGCGTTTCTTCCAGATCAGTCCAGCGCTTTCCAGCACGGAAAGATGTTTGGAAACAGCGGGTTGTGACATCTCGAACCGCTCGGCGATCGCGCCGGCCGTCAAGGGCGACTCCGACAGATAAGCCAGGATCCGCCGCCGCGGGGTCGAGCTGAGCGCCTCGAAGACTTTGTCGACACTTGACAAGATTTCACCTTATAACTTATTAGTTATATATCTTATTCGTTAGATATCTAAGGCATGGTGGAGGAGGGCGCAAGATGACAGAACTGCACGCAACCGAGCGGGTGATCCCGGGGCCGGACATCTCGGCGACCGACGGGCGCATTGTGTGGGCGCCGGTCAAGTCGCTCTGGTTCTTCTTTCATGCGGTGGTGGGGCTGGCAGGTGTCATGCTCTTCCCCCAAATGGACGCGGTGCTGGTGTTCCTGGCTCTCACCGCGGTCACGATCTGCGCCGGACATTCCGTGGGGATGCACCGGCTGCTGATCCATCGCAGCTTCGAGGCGCCGATCTGGGTCGAGCATATTCTCGTATGGCTGGGTACGCTGGTTGGCATGGCCGGTCCTTTCGGGATGATCCGGGCGCATGACATGCGCGACTGGCATCAGCGGCAGGTGGAGTGCCCGCCGCACCCGTCCCATGGTGCCGGGTTCTGGCGCGATAGCTGGTGGCAGATGCATTGCGAGTTCCGGCTTGCCCGCCCGCCGGTCTTCACCGTCGAGCCCCGCACCGCCCACGACCGGTTCTACCGTGCGGTCGAGGCGACCTGGATGTTGCAGCAGATCCCCGTCGCTCTGATCCTTTGGGCGCTCGGCGGCTGGGCTTGGGTGCTCTGGGGCATCTCGCTGAGGATCGCCATTTCGCTGTTCGGGCATTGGGTGGTGGGTCACTACGCGCACCGCGGCGGGCATCAGGGTTGGCGCATCCGGGGGCTGCCGGTGCAGGGCTATAACCTGCCGGGCCTCGGCCTGATCACCTTTGGCGAGAACTGGCACGGCAACCATCATGCGTTTCCGCATTCGGCGCGCCTGGGTGTCGAGGCCGGGCAGTCTGATCCGGGATTTCTGTTCATCCGGGCCCTGCGAGCGCTTGGCCTTGCCTGGGACGTGAAGGAGCCGGGGTCGGCAGCGCCGCGCGCAGGGCTGGAGCGCATAACGGGGCTTGACGCTATCCCGGCCTGAACACGGTCATTTCTTCCGATGGTTGCAAGCCCTCTGGACTCCCCATGCTGTGTACACAAAAGTGACATGCCCGAGGAGTAGGTGTCGGACCGAAAGAGGGCTTCGACAGGGAGACTGAGAATGAAGAAGCTACTGCTTGCCAGCACCGCGCTGCTGGCGATGGGCGGAACCGCCCTGGCCGCGTGCCCGGCCATCACCGTCGCCGATATGCAAGGTGTGTCTGCCGGTGCCTTCCCCCAGCAATTCGAACTGGCCGAGTTCCAGTCGGCTGCCAACTGCACCATGAGCTTTGCCGAGAACCCCGAGATCGCCGCGCTGAACGGCGAGATCCAGGGCAACCCGGATCTGGCTCCGCTGGCCGAGCGTCTGCCGGAAGAGCCGCTGGTCATGGTGCCCTACGATTCGATCGGCCAGTACGGCGGTACGCTGGATGCGCTGTCGAACGCGACCGAGGCGGGGACGTCGGATTTCCTGTCCGTGCGTCACGTGAACTTCGTCCGGTTCTCGGATGATCTCAGCACCATCGTTCCGAACATCGCCAAGGGGTGGGAGTGGAACGACGATTTCTCGCAGCTCACCTTCTTCCTGCGCAAGGGCCACAAGTGGTCGGACGGCGCGCCGTTCACAGCCGACGACGTCAAGTTCTGGTACGATAACCTGAATTTTGACGAGAACGTCATCGGCACGCCGAAGGACTTCCTGCTGGCGGGCGGCGAGAAGATGAACGTTGTCGTTGTCGATCCGCAAACCGTGCGCTTCGAGATGGCGGCACCGAAGCCGGGCTTCCTCGCCCACTTCGCGAACAGCTATTCGCAGCCTTTCCAGCCGAAGCATTTCCTTGGCAAATACCACCCGGCGATCAACCCGGAAGCAGATGCCGAGGCCAAGAAGATCGGCTTTGAAACGGGCTATGAGGTCGTGAACTTCTACCACGGCCAGTCGGACTGGACGGATACGCCGACCCCGATGCTCCGGGATCTGGAAAAGTCCAAGACGCTGCCCTACGCGACCCAGCCGACGCTGGAGAGCCACATCTACATCGCGGACACCACCGAGGGCCGCAAGCTGGTGGCGAACCCCTACTTCCATCAGGTCGACACGGCGGGCAATCAGCTTCCGTATATCTCGCGTCAGGATGAACTCTACATCAACGAAGACCAGGTCCGGATCCTGAAAATGGTCAACGGCGAGGTCGACTATAAGTCTCAGTCGGTCCAGTTGCCGAACGCGCCGCAATTGCTGGAAGGTCAGGAGAAGGGCAACTACACCGTTGGCCTGAAGCCGACGATCGCTCAGGTTGTTTTTGGCTTCAACGTCACGCACGAGGACGAAGCCAAGCGCGCCGTCTTCTCGGACCTGAAATTCCGCACCGCGATGAGCCATGCAATCAACCGGCCCGAGTTGAACGAGACGGCGTATTTCGGTCTCGGCACGCCGTCGGCCTATATCGGCTTCTCGCCGGCGCCGGATTTTGTCGATCCGAAGTGGCTGACCCATGCCACCGAGTTCAATGCGGATGCCGCCAAGGGCATGCTGGATGAACTGGGACTGGCCGCCCTGGGTCGAGAACTGGATGTTCAGTGTCAGCGGATCACCGTTCGGCAATTCGCGCAGGCCATCGCCATCCTTGTCGGCCAGTCCCAGTTCATCCAGCATGCCCTTGG
>JBCBOR010000055.1:0-31027 GCA_039821125.1 Pseudomonadota bacterium | reverse complement strand
CGGCACCGAACACGATATCAGGCCGAGCCGCGCGGATGTCCTGGCAGAACCGCACAGAATGGTCCCGCAGATGGCGCCGCTTCATCCGCTTCAGGATCATGTCATCACCTGCCTGCAAGCTCAGATGCAGGTGCGGCATCAACCGCCGATCACCGGCGATCGCATCGATCAGCGATGGGTCGGCTTCGATCGAGTCGATTGACGACAGCCGCAGGCGCGGCAGGTCCGGCACCAGCCGCAGGATCCGCTGCACGAGATCGCCCAGGGGCGGCGCGCCCGGCAGGTCCGCCCCCCACGAGGTCAGATCGACCCCGGTCAGCACAACCTCGTTGTAGCCATTCGCGACAAGCCGGGTGATCTGCTCGACCACCACGCCCGCGGGAACCGAGCGCGAGTTGCCGCGACCATAGGGAATGATGCAGAACGTGCAGCGATGATCGCAGCCGTTCTGGATCTGCACATAGGCCCGCGCCCGGGTCCCGAAGCCGTCGATCAGGTGCCCCGCGGTTTCCCGCGCCGACATGATGTCATCGACCTTGACGCCCTCGGTCGCGCCAATGAAATCGGCTGTGCCCGGGGTCCATGTCTCTGGGCGCATCTTCTCGAGATTGCCAAGGACCACATCGACCTCGTCCATGGCCGAGAAGGTCTCGGGTTCGGTCTGCGCCGCACAGCCGGTGACGATGAGGCGCGCGTCCGGGTTCTCGGCGCGCAGCTTGCGGATGCGCTGGCGGGCCTGACGCACCGCCTCGGCAGTCACGGCACAGGTGTTGACCACGACGGTGTTTTGCAGGCCCGAGGCAAGGCCCCGCATCGCCTCGGTCTCATAGGCGTTGAGACGGCAGCCGAAGGTCTCGAACACCGGGGGCGTGGAGGCTGTGTCTTTCATGGGCTCACGAAGCCCGGATCGAAGACACCTTCGAAGACGTAGGCCACCGGGCCGGCCATCAGGACATGCCCGTCACTCTCGCGCCAGTGAATGTGGATCTCGCCGCCGTCGAGGGTCAGGGTCGCGGCGCGTTCCATCAGCCCGCGGCGCACGGCATTGACCACCACGGCGCAGGAGGACGAACCCGAGGCCAGTGTTGGCCCGACGCCCCGCTCCCAGACCCGGACACGCGCCCGGGTCGGCGAGACGACCTCGACCACCTGCACATTGGTGCGTTCCGGGAACAACGGGTGATGCTCGATCCGTGGGCCAAGCCTGGCCAGATCAACGGCCTCGGCATCCTCGACAAAGAACGTACAGTGAGGATTGCCCATCGAGCACGCCGAAGGCGCGCCATCGATCGGCAGCTCCCGGGTATCGACATCCTGCGACAGCGGCACCTCGTCCCATGCCAGACTGGGGGCACCCATATCGACCTCGATCAGGCCATCCTGCCGGCGTGAGCAGGCCAGCAGGCCGCGTTCGGTGCGCAGGCCCACAGACGCCGTGCCGCGCTCGGCCAACAGCAAATCCGCCACGCAGCGCGTCGCGTTCCCGCAGGCACCGGCCGTCGATCCGTCTGCGTTCCAGAACACCAGATCCGCATCCGCCCCGCCTGTCCCCGGGACGATCTCAGCCAGCTGGTCAAAGCCGACCCCCCGGTGCCTGTCGCCAATGGCGCGCACGACATCAGCGTTCAACGGCCAGGCGCGTTCACGCTGGTCGATCACGACGAAGTCGTTGCCAAGCCCGTGCATCTTGCGGAAACGCAAAGCGGACCGGCGCGTATCGCGGCTGCCGTCCATGGCGGGCATATAACTCAGGTCGCCGCGCGGCGCCAGCCCATGGCTCAGTCCTTTGGCTCGGGCAATGCGGCGGCCCAGGTCTTGGACCATGCCCCAAGGGGCACGAGCTGGTCGTAGAGCTCTTTGCCATGTTCGGTTGTTACATAGCCGCCCTCGCCCCGCGTGATCAGTTGCGCCTCGCGCAGTTCGGCCAGCCGCTTGTTCAGAACCCCCGGCGAGATTGGCTCGCATGCGGCCTGCAGATCGCGGAACGTGGCGGGCTGCGTCTCGCTCAACGTCCAGAGCACACCCATCGCCCAGCGCCGGCCGAGCAGATCGAAAAGTGCCATGATCGGCACCCCGCTGGCCGAGCCCCGCACGGGCGTTCCCGGGCGCGGGATCGCGTGCCCTGATGTCTTTGCTCTTTTTTTCATAGCAATCCCTCACTCCATGTGCTACCGAAACAATAGCACACCACCGCACACAGGAGAACCGCGATGGATATCCATGTCTTGGCCACCTTCATTGTTGCCAGCGCGGCGCTGCTGGCAATCCCGGGTCCCACCGTGACGATTGTCGTCGGCCATGCCATCGCGGGCGGCCGCGGCGTCGCCCGGGCCACCGTTCCCGGCGTTGTCGCTGGCGATTTCGTCGCCATGACCGCCTCGCTGCTGGGGGCCGGGGCAATTCTTGCCTCGTCGGCGAGCCTCTTCACGGCACTGAAGATCGTCGGAGCGGTCTATCTCGTCTGGCTCGGCATCAAGCTCTGGCGTGCTCCGGCGGCGCTGGACAAGGCGCAGGCCCGGGGCCCGGCGCTCAAGCAACGCGCGGTGTTCTGGAACTGCTTCACGGTGACGGCGCTAAACCCGAAGGATATCCTCTTCTTCGTCGCCTTCGTGCCGCAGTTCATCGATCCTGCCGGACCGGTCCTGTTGCAGTTTGTCATCCTCGAGGCGACCTTCCTGACCATGGTGGCGATCAACATCGCGCTTTGGTCGTTCGGTGCAGGGCATCTGAGGCAGGCGTTTCAGCGCCCCTCGCGCATGCGGGCGCTGAACCGCGTCGGTGGCAGTCTGCTGATCGGAGCAGGTGTTCTGACGAGCCGCGCCTGAAGACCGCGCAACACCCCGTAGGGTGCGTCCGTGACGCACCCTCGCTGTCAGAAAAGGCTCATCCGGGCCATCACACCGTCGCGTTTGACCAGCCAGTGCTTCACGGCAGCGGCGATGTGCACGATGACAAGGATCAGCAGGATCCACCCAACGATCCCGTGCAGTTGGAACAGCAGCGCGCCCAGTTCCTTGTCCTTGCCAAGGATAGCCGGAAGCGTCCAATTGAAGAACTCGACCGGAAAGCCCGACGCGCCCGTCGCCAGCCAGCCGAGCACCGCCATCAGCGGCACCAGCAGATAAAACAGCCCGTGCAGCGCGTTCGATGCGGCGTTCTCGAACCTGGTCAGCGGCGTCGCATATTCGGGCTTGCCGAGACGGATCTTCACGACGATGCGCACCACCATAAAGGCGAGGATCAGGACGCCGAAGGTCTTGTGATACTTGTAGAGGGTGTTGGTCATGTCGTTGCCGAACGTCTCGACCGTGCCCTTGTACTCGAGAATGCCGAAGATCATGCCAACGCCAAGCGCACCAAGGATCATGAGCGCCAGCGCCCAGTGCAGCAGGCGTTGGATCAGCGTGTAACGTGGCATGGATCTCTCCCCCGGGAGGTGTCGCCGTCAGACAGCGTCGACCGTCTGCTCCTGCAGGTCACACATACAGAGCATATCGCCATCACGGAACCGCATGGTGCGGACCATCGGACGCATGGCCTGATCCAGCGTCTCGATCGGCGCAAGGTTCAGCCCGGTTTTGCCCGAGCCCAGCACGATGGGCGCCAGCATCAGGTGCAACTCGTCAATGGCACCGGCATTGAGGAACCGGGCCAGCGTCTCGGCCCCGCCCTCGACAAGGATCCGGGTCAGACCGCGCGCCGCCAGCGCCGTGATGATGGCGCCGGGCTCGATCTTGCCGTCACCGTCACAGTCAAGCTGCAGCGCATCCACGCCCTTCGGCACCGAGATCCCGCGGCAGGTGACCGCCACGACGGGAGCGGCACCGTCGTGCAGCATGGCGAGATCATCCGGCATCCGCCCGTGCGGGTCGATGATCACGCGGGCCGGGCTCATCCCCTCGACATGGCGGGTGGTGAGCTGCGGGTTGTCAGCGATTGCGGTGCCAACCCCGACGATCACGGCGTCCACCTCGGCCCGGATGCGGTGCAGGTGACGCAGCGCCTCCTGCCCGTTGATGTATTTCGATGCGCCGGTCGGCGTCGCGATGCGCCCGTCCAGCGACTGGCCCAGTTGGCCGATCACGAACGGGGTGCTGCCCGCGTGCCGTGTCAGCCGCGTCAGCGCCGTCTTCGGGTCGTACTCGATCGCGCGCGCTTTGGCCGCGCTGTTGGTTGCCTGGACGAACAAGCCTCTTCTCCTTCAGACGGTCATTCCGCAGCGACCGGGGTGCGGGCGCCAGGGGCCGAGTGTGCGCTGGCGCCCGTGGGCGTGTCTTTGCGGTCGCGCCAGGGCTGACGCTTGATCCAGGCGGCGAAATACGCCGTTGCAATCAGCACACCGATGCCCGTCCCGTTCACAAGAGCCAACATCCATACATCACGCGGCTGAAGGTAAATCCAGTCGGTGCTTTGCATAAATTGTCCCATCGCGTCCATCCACCAGCCGTTGAACCGGCTGAGCACAATGGAGACGAGAAAGACCGCGAGGCTTTGCGTGCCCACTTTGCGGATGACCGGCACACAGGTCAGGAACGCATCACGAACAAGCCAGGTGCGGGCGCGCTCGCCGATGCAGTGCCAGAGGAACGGGATCACCGCGATCAGGAAGGCCAGATGCGCCAGCCCGATCCAGCGCCCCGGCAGCAGCGGATAGTGCGCCAGCATCCACGCGTCGAGGCCTGGGGCGAGATACTTGATCTCGTCCACCAGCACGTAAGGCAGCGTCAGGATCAGCACCGGCGCGAGAGCCAGACAGATCAATCGCCTTGTGCGGGGCAGACGGTCGCGCACCGACCATCCGGTGGTCAAGCGGATGCCACCCTGCCCCACCGCCGCATAGGCGAGATAGGCAACACACAGGAAGTGAATGAACCGCCAGGCGCCGACATTGGTCTTCCAGCGCACTGGCTCGATGAACTCGCGCGCATCCCAGAGCCAGAGGGCAAAGGCGCTCTCGGGGATGAAGCCGGTGTAGTACTGGAACATCTTGTGCCAGGCGAACGGGATCGTGATCAGCACGATGGCAATGGCCGTGATGACCATCCAGCGCCGGATGGGCGGCGGTTTGATCCAGCCCACCGTGAAACAGAACCCGGTGAAGAACACCAGCTGCCAGCCAAAGGGGTTGAAGAACCAGACAGCCTTCTCCTCCCACGGGATGCCGGGGAAGTTCATCCAGTTGAAGAAGCCGCCCAGCCAGACCGCGGCCATCTGGATCGAAGCCAGATCCTCGGCCCCGACCATCTTGCGGTGATAATTGCCCAGCGTCGCGCACAGCCAGACGATCAGCATGAAGGCAAACACAGCCTCGCGCCCGCCAATCCGGTAGATGCCCATGATGACCGGCACCATGGCCAGGATCACCAGATACATCGGCAGAATGTCGAAAAGGCCGGGGATATAGGTCAGGGTGAAGAGACCGACCAGCGTCTCCTCGGTGCGGGTGAACAACCCCGCGATCGGGAACCAGCGGGAGTAATCCTTGCCCTCCTCGCCCAGCCCCGTCTCGTTCAGCATCACCAGCATCAGCGCGGTCACAAGGAACACGCCGATATGCGCCCAGTAGACCTGCCAGATCCGGAAGGCGATCCGCGCCGTGCCCAGGAACCAGCTTTTCTTCAGAAACACCGCCCCGAAGGCGAGGCCCGAGGCCATGCCCGAGCAGAACACGAAAATCTCGGTCGCGTCCGAGAACCCGAAACGTGCCGGGATCCATAGGGTCCACGGGTTCCCCGGCGTATGCGCGAGCAGGATGATGAACATCGCCATGCCGCGGAAGAAATCCAGCCGCAGGTCGCGGGCCTTCTTCGCCGGAGCCGAGATGGGTTTCGTGTCAGTCATGGGTGTCAATCTAGAGCGTCACGCAAAAATGGAAAACTGTCAATTACACGTGACACACAACCTCGTGTGGCTGTCATTCAGCCGCGACAGAGGCTGCACGCAACCGCCCGATCCTCTCCAGCCGACGGGCGGTGTACCCATCCTCGGCACCGCGCGCTGTCGTGCGCGCTTTGAGATCGCGTTCGGCCCCGCACCAATCGCCATTGCGAATCGCCGCTTCGACCATGATCCGCTGGAACACGTCGCGCTGCGCGTGGCTGCCGCCGACGATCTGCGCCTCGTGATTGCCCTGCCTCAACAGTTCATGCGCGACGCCGTAGTGCCCGGCCCGGAACGCCGCAAGACCCGTTGCGATCGGCAACCCGGCGATGGCAGCCACCTCATGCATGTCGTGGTCGGTCTTCTGCGCGCTGGCCGAGATCTGGGTGATAAGCTTGTCCGCGGCGAAGTCCCGCTCGCCGCCCTGAAGCGCGAGCAGATAGTGCAGGTCGGCGAAGATGACGAGGCCATCGTCGACGCGGTTGGCGCAAATCTCGGCCAACTCATCCCAGCGGGTGCCGACATCGACGCCCTCGATCTCGAGCCGCACCAGCATGGACGCACCGTTCGCGACATCGCGGTAGTCATCCGTGTGCTCGGCGCGGATCTTGGTGTCATAGAGGTGCAGCACGTGGGCGTAGTCACCCTTGTCCAGGTAGAACAACGCCAGATGCCACCAGACATGCACACCGAAATTGTTGCAGTGCGCCCAGGCGTCGCTTTGGGTCTCGAGCCACCGGACACCGTCATCGTTGCGTGCGGTCATATCGTAGACATGCGCGACCGCATGCAGACCCCAGGCATCATCGGGCGCGATCTCGAGCCCGGCGCGGCCAAGGCGCTCTGCCTCGATGTAGTCGCCGGCTTCTTCATGCGCGAAGGCGAGACAGCCCAGCACATAGCCACGATGCGGGTGATCGATCCCATAGGCGGGCAGAACCTGACTGGCCGAGGCAAGCATCCCCTGCCGGTCCCCCAGCACGAAGCGGATCGCCTGGACCAGCTTCATCGCCAGCGTGTCCGCCGGGTGCGCGATGAGATGGTCGTCGAGCAGGGCAGCAGCACGGCGCATGCGGCCCGAAAGATAGTGCTCCAGCGCATCGATATAGACCAGTTCACGCGGTGTGAGCGGTACGATCGCGGCGCTGGCATGGGCCTTCGCCAGTGCATCGCGGGCAACCGGCACCAGCTCCGACCGACCGAGCAGAAGATAGAACAGGCCCTTCGCTGCCCAGGCCAGGGCAAAGTCCGGGTCCGCATCCAGCGTTTCCTGCAAGTGCACGGGCGTTGCGGCGCCATGGGCGAGAAACGCATTCAGCGTCCGGTCCCATGCGCGCACCGCTGCCGCATCGGTGGCGGACAGGTCATGGCCAGTAGCGTCGTTGTAAATCATGCTCGCACCCTCTGCACCGGGATATCCCCAGCCTCGTTCATCAGACGCATAGATGAGGGAATTCCGTCGCGGAGACGATGGTCTATCACCCGTTTGTGACCGGCCGAGACCGGCCTAGGCCCAACTCAGGGCTGCATGTACAGTCCGGATCTGCCACTTTCACAACGGACTGAGCAGACATGGAAACCCCCGGTACCAGATGCAACTGAAAGTGCTGATCATCGCCCTTTCCGGGCTGGGTGGAACTGCGGCCATGGGCTTTTCCGCACGCAGCGGGCTCGAGGGTGCGGGCGTGCAATATCTGCTGGGCGCACTGGTCGGCGGTCTGGCCGGGTTTGCGCTGTATCACGCGGCGTTCGGGTTCACGGCCGCCTGGCGGCGCATGACCCGTGAGCGGCGCGGGGCGGGCCTGAGAGCGCAGATGATGCTGTTCGCGATGACCTGCGCCGTCACCTATCTGCTGATCGGCTACGAGGATCTGACCGGCTGGAACATGCACCCCGTGGTGATGCCGATGGGCCTCTCCTCGGCCCTGGGGGCGGTGATCTTCGGGATCGGCATGCAACTGGGCGGGGGATGCGCCTCCGGCACGCTGTTCACGACCGGTGGCGGGTCCAGCCGAATGCTGATCGTTCTGGCATTTTTCATCATGGGCTCGGTCTGGGCCACGGCGCATATCCCCGATTTCTGGCGCCAGTTGCCCGAATTGACCGGGATCCCGAACATTCGGGGCACGTCGCTGATCCGCGAGCTTGGCCCCATCGGCGCGCTCGTCGCGCTGTTTGGCTTCTGTGCCTTGGTGATCTGGATCTCCCGCCGGGTCGAGATCGCGGCACATGGATCGCTTGAGGCACCGCGCGAGACGGCGTCGATCCTGCGCGGGCAATGGTCGCTGGCGCTCGGTGCAATCGGGCTGGCCGTTGTCGGCGTGCTCTGCTTCCTGATCTTTGCCCGGCCCTGGGGGGTGACCGCCGGGTTCGCGCTTTGGGGTGCGCAAATTCTGGATACGGTTGGCGTGCCCGTGACGGACTGGAGCTATTGGTCCGGCTGGCGAAAGAGCCAGGTCGAGGCAAGCCCGTTCGCCCATCGCACCTCGCTGATGAATTTCGGCATCATCTTCGGAGCCATGGCCGCTGCCGCCCTGGCGGGCAAGTTCAGCCCGACGCTGAACCTCTCGCGCCGCGATGTGCTGACGGCGGTCATTGGCGGATTGATGATGGGCTATGGCGCGCGTCTGAGCTATGGTTGCAACATCGGCGCCTATCTGGGCGGTGTCGTCTCGGGCTCGCTGCATGGCTGGTGGTGGCTGCTCTGGGGCTTTGCCGGATCTCTGCTGGGCACACGCCTGCGCGGTATGCTCGAGATGGACCCGCCGCTTGCGCCGCGGGCCGCGCCGACATGATCTGGCGCAGGCTTGAGCGCGCATCAGGCGAGCCAAATCATGGCAGCCCCGTTTCGGTATTTGAGGCAAGATGAAGAAGGGGTTCATGTCGATGACGAGTGGCTTTACAGCGGCGCTTGCGATCGTCCTGATCGCGATCGGGCTCGCCCTGCCCGTTCAGGCCGGTGACAGGATCCCGGTCCGCGAGGGCTGGGCCGTGCATCAGACCCAGATGACCTATGAGGAGATGCTGGGCCGGATGAAACCCGCGATCAGCGCCGAGAAGATGGGCCTGGTGACCCAGGCCGGTCCGACGGGCGTTGCCAAGAAGCGTGGCATCACGATCCCGGGCAGCCGGGTGTTCGGCGTCTTCAACAACAAGTTTGCCGTGCGTGCGATCCGCACGTCGATCTCGGCGATGATCGAGGCGCCGATCCGGATGTACGTGACAGAGAACCCGGACGGTACGGCGACACTCAGCTACAAGACGCCAAGCCATGTCTTCGCGCCCTATTTCGACGAGGGCGGCGCGGAGTTGCGCCAGATCGCAGCGGAGCTGGACGCGATATTCGCGCGGATCGCCAAGGGCGTGACCGGCTAGAGGCCGGGTGTCGGCCAGCCCTGGGTCCGGATGGCGAGGCTGAGATCCTTTAACGCAATGTGCCGTCCGCCGGGTTTGGAGAAGATCACATCGACCCAGGCTCCGTCGCGGGCATCGTCCAGCGGATAGACCACCGCATCAAAGTTGAATGTGACGCGGCGCGGGATATCCGATGCGATGACGAGATCGTGCAGCGTCACTGGCTCGGGCTGGGTGTCGAGATTGAGGCGCACGTAAACGGGAACAGCGCGGGAGGCGACGGCTGAGAGATCGACATCGAGGACGCGGCCGGGGCCGATCGCCGCGCAGGCCGAGGGGGGTAGCTTGGCCGAGACGGAGAGATAGCCGATCTCACCATCGGCGACGTTGAAGACCGGCCCGTCTGGCGAGATCTCGAGACGGACGGCAGGCGCCTCTGCCTCGGTGGCATCGTGGAACACGGACAACCCGTCGCACAGCCAGGCGCCGGAGTGCAGCGCGCCCGGGAGCACGTCGGGCGCACGGCCTCGAAACACCGGGTAGGTCACGCCAGCCACCACGCCGGACTTGGCGAACGCCTCAGGCAAGTCTCTGCCCTTGTCAGGACCGGTCGGCACGGCAGCATCTCCTGTGATCAACAGCGGGACGCGACGTAGCACGGGCTTGCCGCGTTGACTATGTCTCGCCGCGGGCACGCGGATGGGCGGCGGTATAGACCTCAAGGAGATGCGAGGTTTCGACCGCCGTATAGACCTGGGTTGTCGAAAGCGACGCATGGCCAAGCAATTCCTGGATCGCGCGCAGATCGCCCCCTGCGGCAAGAAGATGGGAGGCAAAGCTGTGCCGAAGCGCATGGGGTGTCGCAGTCGATGGCAAGCCGAGCGCATGGCGTGCCGTACGCATGGCCTTTTGCAGCACGCCTGCGGCAAGCGGCCCGCCCCTCGCCCCCAGAAAGAGCGCCTGCCCCGGCGCAGGCGGGAAAGGGCAGAGGTCGAGGTAGACATCGACCGCCGCGCGGGACGCCGGGACAATGGGCACCTCGCGCTCCTTGCCACCCTTGCCGGTGACTCGCAGAACCTCGCCCAGCGGTGCATCGGACCAGTTCAGGCCCAACGCTTCCGAGATGCGCAGCCCGGCGCCCCAGATGAGTGTCAACGCAGCGGTATCGCGGGCGGCGATCCACGGCTCGGTATGGTGTCCCGTGGCCGCGACGAGGCGGCGGGCATCACCGGGTGCGACGGGACGGGGCAGGCGGGGCTGGGCCTTGGGTGTGCGAACATTGTGAATGGCAGGGCAAACCACACCTTCGGCCTGATCGAGCCAGCCATAGAAGCTGCGCACGGCGGAAAGCTCGCGTGCGAGGGAACGGGCCGAGAGACCCGCGCTGCGCCGCGCCGCCATCCAGGCCCTGATGTCGGCCATCGAGATCGCAGCGAGGGCGCCTTTGCCCAGAGGGCCGCCGAGATGGCCAGCCATGAAACCGAGAAACCCCGACACATCCCGGTGATAGGCCTCGACCGTCTGGGGCGAGCGCCCGCGCACCGCAACGATCTGATCAAGCCATCGATGCAGAAGATCCCCTGCCCCGGCCGAGAGGCCAGTCATGACCGTCGCGGCGCGTGCATCGGCAAGGGTGCGTCACGGACGCACCCTACGGGACCGCGCGCGTAGGGTGCGTCCGTGACGCACCCTTGCCGATGGAAGGTCACAGGTTTGGATCCGCCAGGCGCTGGATCAGCAGGCGCTCGATCACGCCGCCGAAGAACTGCAGCAGATCGGTGCCATGCGCCGGATCAAACTTCTTCGGATCGCCCGAGCCGAGCGCCAGCATGCCCGGCGATCCGGCGATGTCCAACCGCAGCAGTGCTTCGGACTGGACGGGGTTCGCCTCACCGAAGATCAGTTCAGCCTCCTCGCCCGCCGGGCGCAGCACCACTGCGGACGCATCCGGCTCGCCACTGAACGAGAGGTATTTGGCGATCATGCCCTGCGGCACGGCGATGACCCTGCCTGCAAGATCGTCGCTGAAGCCAGCCGCCGGTCCTGTCTCCGTCACATCGGTCTCAAGGCAGAGCCGCGCCTCCTCCAGGCCCAGAAAGGCGGGCACGTCATGGGTCAGCCGGTGAAGGAAAGACGACAGATCCGGCGGTTCGATCAGCCACAACACCGCTTTGTGGAGCTGGTTCGTCCCGGCGACATTCTCATAGGCCGCGGCAATGACCGACCGGTGCTGGGTGACCATCTTCTCCAGGCGCTGCTCCATACGCTCGACCAGACGGTCGCGCAAATCGACCACCTTGCGGCTGCCGGTCTCCTCACCGACGAGGCGGCGCATCACGTCATCATCGCCCAGGATCAGATCCGGGTCCGCGATGATCAGCGAGCGCACCAGTTCGCGCTCCTCCCCGTCCAGCTTGAATGTCGCATCCATGCCGACTGTCCCTGTTGTTCCCGCCCCGTCCATGATCACCCCTTCAGGATCGACTGGCCGGTCTTGGCCCAATCCGCCAGAAACGCGTCGAGGCCCTTGTCGGTCAGCGGATGATCGGCCAGCTTCTTCAGCACGCCGGGCGGCACGGTCGCGACATCGGCGCCGATCTTCGCGGACATCGAGACATGGTTCGGTGTGCGGATCGAGGCGGCAAGGATTTGCGTCTCGAACCCGTAATTGTCATAGATCTGCCGGATGTCCGCGATCAGTTCCATACCGTCGAGATTGATATCGTCGAGCCGCCCGATGAACGGCGAGATGAAGGTCGCGCCCGCCTTGGCGGCCAGCAGCGCCTGGTTGGCCGAGAAACAGAGCGTCACATTGACCATGTTGCCCGCATCTGACAGCGCCTTGCACGCCTTCAGCCCGTCCCAGGTCAGCGGCACCTTGACCGCGATGTTCGGTGCGATCTGGGCAAGCTTGCGCCCCTCCTCGATCATCGCCTCTGCCTCGGTGGCAGTGACCTCGGCCGAGACCGGGCCATCGACGATTGCGCAGATTTCCTTGGTGACCTCGAGGATATCGCGCCCCGATTTCATGATCAGCGAGGGGTTGGTCGTGACCCCGTCGACCATTCCGGTCGCGTTCAGATCGCGGATCTCGTCGATCTCTGCCGTGTCGATGAAGAATTTCATGGGAATCGTCCTGCCTCTCGCCCGTGTGCCCGATGCGTGTCGGTCTTGTGCCCGTATGTGGTGGCACCCTACAGATTCGTCTCAACATCTGCCAGTGCGGATTGCGGCGTGAGCGACCTGTTCGGGGACGCGCCGCGCCGGGTCGGCGTCCTGTTGCCGATGCCGTTCGATGGACCTCTGGACTATGCGGTGCCCGAGGGGATGGATCTCGTGCCAGGCGATTTCGTCTCCGTCGAGTTGGGCGCGCGTCAGGCCGTGGGCGTCGTCTGGGGACCGGGCGAGGGTCAGATGGATGCCGCGCGCCTGAAGGTGGTGTCGAAACGGCTTGACGCGCCCCAAATGCGCGAGGAAATGCGCACCTTCCTCGACCGCGCCGCCGAGTACACCATGACCCCGCCCGGCATGATGGCCCGGCTGGCAACGCGGGTCCCCGATCTCGGCGAGCCCGCGAAGACACGCACCGTGTTGCGCCGAGGGGCCGCCGAGCCCGAGCGGATGACCCCTGCGCGTGCCCGTGTGCTAGAGGCGGTCGAAGCGGCAGGCGGCGCTGGCTTCTCCGCCGCTGATCTGGCGCGGGAGGCCGGCGTCTCTGCCGCCGTCATCAAGGGCCTCGCCGATCAGGGCGCGTTGATGCGCGTGGATATCCCTGCCGACGCCCCCTACCCCGCGCTGACCGGCCACGAGGTGGGGGCGCACCTCTCCGACGGCCAGCGCGCCGCCGCCGAAACCCTGCGCGTGGACGTGGCCAAGGGCGGGTTCTCCGCCACGCTGGTCTATGGCGTGACAGGCTCCGGCAAAACGGAAGTCTATATGGAGGCGATCGCCGAGTGCCTCGCCCAGGGGCGCCAGGCGCTGGTGCTGTTGCCTGAGGTCGCGCTGACCTCGGCGTTCCTCGACCGGGTCGAGGCGCGGTTCGGCGCGCGCCCGGCCGAGTGGCACCACGGCGTGACAGGGGCCGAGCGGCGACGCTGCTGGCATGGCGCGGCGTCAGGCTCGGCGCAACTGGTGGTCGGCGCGCGGTCCGCGCTGTTCCTACCTTTCGCCAATCTCGGCCTGATCGTGATCGACGAGGAACACGAGACCAGCTTCAAGCAGGACGACATGGTGCTCTACCACGCGCGGGATATGGCCGTGTTGCGCGCCTCGGTCGAAGGGGCGACGGCGGTGCTGGCATCCGCCACGCCGTCGCTCGAAACCTGGGCGAACGCGGAGGCCGGCAAGTACAAGCGCCTCGATCTGCCGGAACGCTATGGCGCCGCGGTTCTGCCCGAGATCCGAATGGTCGATCTGCGCCAGCACAATCCGGGGCACGACCGCTGGCTCTCGGACCCACTGGTCGCTGCGGCGCGGGCGCGGCTGAACGCGGGCGAGCAGGTGATGCTGTTCCTGAACCGCCGGGGCTATGCGCCGCTGACCCTCTGCCGGGCCTGTGGGCATCAATTCGGCTGCCCCCATTGTGACAGCTGGATGGTCACGCACAGGTTCCGGCGAGAGCTGCTCTGCCACCAATGCGGTCATACCGAGCGGATCCCAACGGCCTGCCCCAGTTGCGGGCGCGACGACCGTCTGGCTGTGTGCGGCCCCGGGGTCGAGCGCGTAGCAGAAGAGGTCTCAGACCTCTTCCCCCAGGCCCGTATAGCGGTTCTCTCCTCGGACCTGATGACCTCGACCGCGCAACTCAAGGACACCATCGCGATGATCGCCGATGGCGGGGCTGATGTGATCATCGGCACGCAGATGATCGCCAAGGGGCACAACTTTCCCCGGTTGACGCTCGTCGGTGTGATCGATGCTGACATGGGCCTGCAGGGCGGCGATCTGCGCGCGGGCGAGCGCACCTTTCAGATGCTGCATCAGGTGGCAGGGCGCGCAGGACGGGCCGACCGGGCGGGCGAGGCGCTGATCCAGACAGTCTCGCCAGATCACGGAGTGCTGCGCGCGATTGTTGCCGGCGATCAGGAGGCGTTCTGGCGTCAGGAGGCCGAGATCCGCTATCAGGCCGGCGCACCGCCGTTTGGGCGCATGGCCGGCGTCATCGTCTCGGGCACCGACGAGCCCAAGGTCTGGGAGGTCGCTAATGCGTTGGGTCGTGCGGCCCCTGTTCTGGGCCGGGGCGGCGCAGAGGTATTCGGTCCGGCGCCAGCGCCTTTCTCTCGCGTCAGGGGCCGCATCCGTGTGCGTCTTCTGATCAAGGCCCCCAAAGGCGTAGCCCTGCAACCTTTGATCAAGACGTGGCAGGCCGAGGTCAAATGCCCGGCAGCCGTGCGGATCGTGATCGACATCGACCCGCAGAGTTTTCTCTGAGACGTGCGGCCTCCCGGGCAAGGCGAAATCTACCTCAGATTGTGACATCGCCTACAGTCAACCGACGGCTGTTCGCTCATACTGTTTTAATTCTTACCGATTATTGATGTATCGGCGATGGAGATTTCGATGCCGGATGTACTTGCAAGTTCAAGACTGCCCGCACACGCGCCCCAGGCTGGCGCGCACCGAAGCGACCTCACGACATTTCTGGAGAGGCTCGGCGGACCGATTTTCCGCACCGCCACGGCGGAGGCGAAGCTGGACATGGCGTGGGGACTGCTGCGCCTCAGCGATGCCGAGCTTGCAGTGAAGGGGCTGACCCGCGCCCAGATTTTCGAGCATGTCTACGAGGATCGGGCGTCAGGGGTCCGGGCAGGCAGCAGTCACTGATCACGAGCGTGCGATCTGCGGTGTTGCAGGTTGCGCGTGACGTCTCAGGTTGGGCGCTTGACGGCGTTGCTTGCGCCGCCCGGCTGAACCCGGGCACAGTTCTACCGCACCGCACAATCGCGTCGGGACTTTTCGCATTGTGGTAGAATAAGGCCAGTATTGCCTTCCTGAAGTTTGCGTTCACCAACCGAAAGTTGCGTAATGCGAAGCACTTAGGCGGGCGCGCCCCCGTCATGCCGCATTTCAGCCACTGCACGTCAAGATCGTTCTTCGATTGAGTAGTCGAATAAGTGGTGTTCCCAATGACCGATACGATTTCCGCGCAAGATGCCAAAGGCGCCAGCGGTCTGGCAGGCAATCCCGAAGATCTCGCCGCGATGCTGAGCGCGTCTAATGGCGATGCGTTTGCGTGTCTGACCAACGAGGACAAGCTGGATATCTCGCTGCAACTGATCGCGCTGAGCGATGACCAGCTTGCCGCGGGCGGTCTGACGCGCGACGGGATTTTGGATTTCGTCTTCGGAGAGAAGGCCTTCAACGCGCTCCGGTGATGCCTGCCGGTCCGAGCACGACCAAGTGACCACGTGTTGACTGGCTGTCTCTATCCGTAATCGGGCAACGACCGGTCACAGCGCCCGCGGACCAAATACAGTTTGTCTGGTCATGAGTTGGTCGCGGGCTATGTCCCTTGCCAACACGCGTGCGCGCCACACCGCGTTGCAAACGCCCAACACCGGGATAACAGCTATGGTCAAACCTTCTCTCTTCGCCGCAATTGCAGGAACCCAAGCCCGCTGGGTCCGGATCGTCTTCGCCGGGGCGGCCGCGTCCCTCTGCGTGGCTCAAACCGCCGCGGCGGATCTCGCCGTCGCGTTCGACGAAGGCGCGCCGAAGGACCGGTTCACCTTCCAGAACATCGGCAACTGCCCGATCAGCGGGGCGGTTCTGACGTTGGATCTGTCAGGCTCGGCCGCCGGGCTTATCTTCGATGTCACAGGTCAGGGCGCAGGTGTCGAGGTCTTCCAGCCGCTGGACGTTGTCGATGGCGCGGACGCTTTGGCCGGGTTGCCGACGGCACGGGACGGCGACACCCAAGTGGCCATAGACATCGTCGCTCTGGCACCTGGCGACGCGATCGCCTTCACGATCGACGTCGATGACACCGCTGGTGGTCGGGAGATCACGGTCTCGGACGCTGAAATCCAGGGGGCGAGTGTCAGGATCGATCTGGCAGGCGCGACGAGCACAGGCGTGTTCGAGGCTGATGCCCGAACGATGGTACGGACCGGCGCGTGCTAGGCAAAGGTCTGCGGCCCTGATCAGGCCGCCTCCTCCAGCGTCGGGCATGCTCCTTTAACGCGGGTTTGGCGCATGTAGCGGCGGTGTTTGTCCGCGTCGTAGCCCGCGCCGCGATGCAGCAGACAGCGATTGTCCCAGATCGCCAGATCCCCCGGCTGCCATCTGTGCGCGTAGATGTACGGCTCGGCCGTTGCCTCTTCGATCAGTGCGTCAATGACCGGGCGTGAGCGGTCAGAACCCCAGCCTTCGATCTCGCGCAGATGCGAGCCGATGAAGAGATTGCGGGCACCGGTTCCGGGATTGCGGCGGACCAGCCGTTGCTGCACAGGCGGCAGTGAGGCGGAGAGCGTGGCTGAAACCTCGGCCACCTTGGATCGCGAATAGGTATAATCGTGGATGCCGATCAGCGAATACAATTCCTCGCTGCGCGCGTCGCCGAGACGGTTGAAGGCCGCACGGCCCGAGACGAACAGGGTCTCGCCGCCTTCCGCCGGCGTCTCATAGGCACACATGATCGAGACATAGGAGGGCACCGCGCGGAACGACGAATCCGAGTGCCACATGTTGTTGCCCTTGGAGAACTTCACCTTCGTCGTCTCGTTGCCCAGCGCGGAGCCATCGGCCTGCACATTGCCGATGGTGCCGAAGTATTCGATCTTGCCCTCATTCCCGAGCGGCAGGTGCCCCGGCTCCGGCTCGCCCAGATCGGCAGTGAAAGCCAGCTGCTTCTCGTCGGTGAAGGACTGTCCGGGGAACACCAGGAAGGAGTGTCGGTCGATCGCGCCATGCAGGGCGGCGATCGTATCGGCACTGCGCGGGGCGGCCATGTCGATCCCGGTGATCCGGGCGCCGAAATCGGGATGCAGTGGCTCGGTCTCTAATGCAGTCATCTGATCCTCCCATTTTCGCGAAGTGTGCCGGGCGCGGGGCGGTTTGGCCAGCGCGGGCACCGCATGATCCGGGTGGTGATTGCCTCGTGAGATCCGCATTTTCGGTCGCAGAGCAATCAAGGAGAGCCGAAATGACCAAAGTCACCGCAAATGCGATGCCAACCGAACATGCCCGTGCCTATCGCGATGGGGCGTTGGATGCGAACGGACAGGCACCCGAACGGGCAACCTGCCCTGAAGACGGAGCCGCACCCTGCCGCCACTGCCTGCAGTACATTCCCAAGGGCAAGGAGATGCTGATCCTGGCGTATCGCCCGTTCGAGAGCATGCAGCCCTATGCCGAGGCGGGGCCGGTTTTCCTCTGCGCTGACGACTGCAAGCGCTGGGAGGGTGATGACATGCCGCCGGTCCTGGCCGCGTCCAAGGAAGATCGGCTGCTCAAGGGATATTCGCCCGATGATCGCATCGTCTATGGGCTGGGCCGGATCGTGCCGCCTTCGGACATCGCAGAGCAGGCGGCGGATATCCTGTCGGATGACCGTGTGGCCTATGTCCACGCGCGATCCTCGACCAACAACTGCTTCACCTGCCGGATCGATCCGACCTGACCTCGGCCGGCCACCGGATGGACAAAGCTGCCCCCGCTGAGGCATCGTCCTCGCAAAACACGGGAGGGGACCATGTCCATCCGGCAAAGGGTCATGTCCGGCGAACAGGTGCTGGGCGCCATGGTGTTCGAGTTTTTCAGCCCCGGGATGCCCCAGATCCTGGCGCATGCGGGCTGTGAGTACGTGCTCTATGACATGGAGCACACCGGCATCGGGCTCGAGACGCTCAAGGATCAGGTTGCGCATTGCCGCGGCCTGCCGATCCAACCGATGTGCCGGGTACCGCGGGGCGAGTATCAGTTCCTTGCCCGGGCATTGGACATCGGGATGACAGGTCTGATGATCCCGATGGTCGAGAGCGCCAAGCAGGCCTGCGAGATCGCCGAGGCCACGCGCTATCCGCCGATGGGTCGGCGCGGTGCGGCGTTTGGCTTCGCCCATGACGGATATGCCGCGCCCGATCCGGCGGGCACGATTGCACGCGCCAATGCCGAAACGCTGGTGATCGCACAGATCGAGACCGAGCGGGGCCTTGAGAACGTCGAGGAGGTCGCCGCGGTCGAAGGCATCGACGTGCTCTGGGTCGGGCAATTCGACCTCACAAACTTCCTCGGCGTGCCGGGGCAGTTCCAGTCGAAGATCTATCTCGATGCGGTCCAGCGGGTCGTCAACGCCGCAAGATCCCATGGCAAGGGGCTCGGCTTCATGCCATCGGACAGTGCTTGGGCCAGGGAATACAAGGGCTATGGCTTCAACATGCTGGCCGTCGGCACGGATCATGGGCTTCTCGGCGCTGCCGTGCGCGGGGTCCTGGCGGATGTGGAGGGCGCGTGATGGTCTTTCGTGTCGGCACAACCCGCGATCTGATCACAGCCTCGGGCGAGCCCTGTTTCACCCCGGCGGCCTTCGATGAGCTGAAGGTCAATCCGGAGATCGAATGGGAGTGGATCCCCGAGGACGTGACCGAGATCACGCCCGATATCGCTGCCCGTTATGACGCGATCCATGTCAACCTGCCGCGCGTGACCGCCGAGACTGTGGCGCGGGACGATTGCCGGGTGAAGATCTTCGCCCGCAACGGGGTCGGGTACGACACGGTGGATCTGGACGCCTGCGCGGCGAAGGGGATCACGGTGACAAACACGCCGCTGGCGATTCGCCGTCCCGTGGCGGTTGCGGCCATGACGCTGATCTTTGCGCTGACCGGCAAGCTGACCACCAAGGATCGTCTGGTGCGCGCCGGGCGCTGGAACGAACGGGTCGACCACATGGGCCTTGGCCTGACCGGTCGGACGCTCGGTCTGATCGGTGCGGGCGGCATCGGGCAGGAACTGATTCCCCTGGCCCGCCCGTTTTTCAGGGAGATCCTCGTCGCCGACCCCCATGTGGATGGCGCGGTCTACGCCGGACTGGGCGCGCGCAGGGCACCGTTCGAGGATGTGCTGACGGTCTCGGATATCGTGACGGTGTGTTGCCTGCTGAACGAGGAAACCCGCCACCTGATGAACGCGGCCGCCTTTGCCCGGATGAAGCCGGGGGCGATCTTCATCAACGTGGCGCGCGGACCCATCCATGATGAGGCCGCGCTGGTCGACGCCTTGCGCTCGGGCCACATCTCCGCCGCGGGCCTCGATGTGACCGAGGAGGAGCCGATCTCCCCCGGCAGTCCGCTGATCGGCATGGACAACACATTGATCACCGCCCATTCGCTCTGCTGGACGGACGAGTGCTTCGAGGACATCGCTCGCACCGCACTCAGGTCCATCGTGGATGTCAGTCTCGGGCGACGCCCGCAACACGTGGTCGCGCCCGGCTAACCCGAGAAAATCTTGTCGATCCAAGCACTGACGGCGCCGAGACGCGGATCGCCTTTGAGGTCTGGGTGCACAACGAGCCAGGTCTCTCGCGTCGTCAGGTCCGTTGGCGGCGCAATCTGAACAAGGCCCGGAACACGTTCCGCCACCAGGCACGGCAGCCACGCCTTGCCGAGGCCAGAGGTCAGACATGCAATCAGCGTCTCGCCATCTCCGACGGAGACCCGTTCCACCACTTTCGTGCTCTCATCTTGTGTCGCGAGCCACTTCGTCTGTGGCAGCGGACTGCCGAGTTTATCGTACTCGATCCAGCGCGGAGACGCACCGGCATCGACGCCCGCGTAAACCGCAAAGCTGAGATCAGCGACCCTGCGCGTTAACGCAGCCTGTTCAGCGACCGGGCGCGCGAAGCGCAGCGCAATGTCAACCTCGCGCTGCCTGATGTCCAGGCGCTCCGGCGTTGCGATCAGATCCAGCGACAGTTCGGGAAATTCTGACAACAGATCGCCGAGCGCCGGCGCGAGCAAGCGATGTGCAATCATCGGCACCGCCGTCAAACGTATGCGCCCTCGCACGGCTTCGCTCTCCGCACGGATCTCTGACAGCGCCGTGCCGAGCATCTTCTCCATGCGGTGCGCCTCGTGCACCAGACGCGCTCCGGCCCGGGTCGGTTCGATACCTGCAGCACCGCGTTCCATGAGACGCTGGCCAACCGCATCCTCGATCCGGCGCATCCGGCGCGAAACGGTTGTCTCATCCACGCGCAGAGCCTGCGCGGCCTTTGCAAAAGACGCGCCGCGAGACAGCGCAAGCAGAACTTTGAGATCATCCCACTGCAAAAGCTCCGCCCCTGTTCTGCACAATCGCCGGATAATGCTGCGTTTGCGCAGGCTACCCTTGCCGACGCGAAACACAACACCGGAGGGCACGATGAAGTTCGCAATACTGTTTGAAGATGACGATGCGTTTGCAGATCAACGCGCACAGCACATGCAGGCCCATCTCAGTTTTCTGGAGCGCAATGCCGACGCAATCGAAGCGGCCGGTCCACTTCTGGATGGCGACACGAATACCGGCGCAGGCGGGTTGTGGCTGATTGAAGCCGATTCTGCTGACGAGGCTCGAAGATTCGTGGAGCAAGACCCGTTCTGGCCCACAGGACTTCGAAAGTCGGTCAGGATCCTGCACTGGCGCCAAGTGTTCGTCGCAGGGCACCGGCTGATCTGACCTGCCACAGCGCTTATGGGACCGCTGCGACGATGTGCGCAAGCCAGCCCCTGCATTCCCCCTTCACAAAGGTGGAACAAGATTCCAGAACCCGACCCGAGTGCGGGGGCATTGCGGGGCGGCGGCTGCCGTGATACCGCTCTGCCGCGTTTCGGGCGGGCCCTCCGCCATAGTCGAGATCAAACCACCGTTGGGGCGCTGCCTGCCCTGACCCTAGGGGAAAGGCCGAGAACCACCGTGTCCTCTTCCACATCACTGACAGCCGGAGCAGCGGGGCGCTATGCAACGGCGCTGTTCGAACTGGCGCAGGACTCCGGATCGCTCGATCAGACCGAGGCCGATCTGAAAGCCGTGAGCGAGGCTTTGGGCGAGAGCAGCGATCTCGCCGATCTGATCCAGAACCCGATCTATACCCGTGCCCAGCAAGGGGCCGCGATGGCGGCAATCGCCGACAAGATGGGCATTAGCGAACTGGTCAAGAACGTTATCGGCCTGATGGCATCGAAACGGCGCCTCTTCGCGGTGCCGCGGATGATCTCGGACTTCGAGACGCTGATGGCCGAGCACCGCGGCGAGGTCACCGCTGACGTGACCGCCGCTCGCAAGTTGTCGGCTGCGCAGACCAAGGCGCTGACCAAAGAGATCAAGGACGCCACCGGGCGTGACGTGAAACTGAATGTCGAGATCGACGAGAGCATCATCGGCGGGCTGATCGTGAAGGTCGGCTCGAAGATGGTCGACAGCTCGATCCGGTCGAAACTGACAAATCTCCAGAATGCAATGAAAGAGGTCGGGTGATGGGCATCCAGGCATCGGAAATCTCTGCGATCCTCAAGGAGCAGATCAAGAATTTCGGGCAGGAGGCTGAGGTCTCCGAAATCGGTCGTGTGCTGTCCGTCGGTGACGGGATCGCGCGCGTCTACGGGCTGGATCAGGTCCAGGCCGGTGAGATGGTCGAATTCCCCGGCGGTATCCGCGGCATGGCGCTGAACCTCGAAAGCGACAATGTCGGCGTCGTGATCTTCGGCTCGGACCAGGACATCAAGGAAGGCGACACCGTCAAGCGGACCGGCGCCATCGTGGATGTGCCAGCGGGCAAAGGCCTTCTTGGCCGCGTTGTGGACGCACTTGGCAACCCGATTGACGGCAAAGGTGCCATCGAAAGCGCCGAGCGGCGCGTTGCTGACGTCAAGGCTCCGGGCATCATCCCGCGCAAGTCGGTGCACGAGCCGATGGCGACAGGCCTCAAGTCGATCGACAGTCTGATCCCGATCGGCCGTGGCCAGCGCGAGCTGATCATTGGCGACCGTCAGACCGGCAAGACTGCTGTGGCGCTGGACGCCATGCTGAACCAGAAGTCGTACAACGAAGCCGCGGGCGATGATGAGAGCAAGAAGCTCTACTGCATCTATGTCGCCGTCGGCCAGAAGCGCTCGACCGTGGCGCAGCTGGTCAAGCGGCTCGAGGAAAACGGCGCGATGGACTATTGCTGCGTTGTTGCGGCAACCGCGTCCGACCCGGCGCCGATGCAGTTCCTGGCACCCTACTCGGCCTGTGCGATTGCCGAGTATTTCCGGGACAACGGCATGCACGCGCTCATCATTTATGATGACCTTTCGAAACAGGCTGTGTCGTACCGTCAGATGTCGCTGTTGCTGCGCCGCCCGCCAGGCCGTGAGGCGTTCCCAGGTGACGTTTTCTACCTGCACTCGCGGCTGCTCGAGCGCGCGGCAAAGCTGAACGATGACAACGGCTCGGGCTCGCTGACCGCGCTTCCGGTTATCGAGACGCAGGGCGGCGACGTGTCGGCGTTTATCCCGACCAACGTGATCTCGATCACGGATGGCCAGATCTTCCTCGAGACGGAACTGTTCTACCAGGGCATCCGTCCGGCGGTAAACGTCGGTCTCTCGGTGTCGCGCGTGGGCTCCTCGGCCCAGACCAAGGCGATGAAATCGGTCGCGGGTTCGATCAAGCTGGAGCTGGCGCAGTATCGCGAAATGGCCGCGTTTGCGCAGTTCGGCTCGGATCTCGACGCCGCGACGCAACAGCTGCTGAACCGCGGAGCGCGCCTGACCGAGCTTCTGAAACAGCCGCAGTACTCGCCGCTGACGAACGCCGAGCAGGTCTGTGTGATCTTCGCCGGGACCCAAGGGTATCTCGATGATCTGCCGGTCGCCCATGTTGGCAAGTTCGAAGAGTCGCTGCTTACTGAGCTGCGCACGAACAATCGCGATCTGCTTGACGACATCACCAACAATGATCGCAAGGTCGAAAAGGACCTTGCCGACAAGATCAAGAAGGTGATCGAGGGCGTCAAAAAGACATTCGCGAACTGAGGCTTGGAGATCTAGGCGATGCCAAGCCTCAAGGACCTGAAGAACCGGATCAACTCGGTCAAGTCGACCCGGAAGATCACCTCGGCCATGAAAATGGTGGCCGCAGCCAAACTGCGCCGTGCGCAGGAGGCCGCCGAAGCCGCGCGCCCGTTCGCCGAGCGCATGGAGCGCGTGCTGGGTAACCTCTCGAAGGCGGCGAAGGACAGCCCCTCTGCCCCGCGCCTGTTGGCGGGCACCGGGTCGGACCAGACGCATATGCTGATCGTCGCGACCTCCGAACGCGGTCTTTGTGGCGGCTTCAACAGCCAGATCGTGCGTCTGGTGCGTCAGGACATCGACCGGCTGGTCGCATCGGGCAAGACGGTCAAGATCCTGACCGTCGGCAAGAAGGGTCGCGAGCAGTTGCGCCGCGACTACAGCCACCTCTTTGTCGATCACGTCGACCTCAGCGCGGTCAAGACGATCGGATATGAGAACGCGGCCGAGATCGCACAGGACGTCCTCGCGCGCTTCGATGCCGAGGAGTTCGACATAGCAGCACTCTACTTCAACGAGTTCCAGTCGGTTCTGACGCAGGTCCCGACGCCGCTGCAGCTGATCCCGGCGGTGTTCGAGGAGAGCGAAGAAGGCGCCGAGCCGATCAACTACGAGTACGAGCCGGAGGAAGAGGAGATCCTCGCTGACCTGCTGCCGCGCAACCTCGCGACGCAGATCTTCCGTGGGCTGCTCGAAAACGCGGCCTCCGAGCAGGGATCTCGCATGACCGCCATGGACAACGCCACGCGCAATGCGGGCGAGATGATCGACAAGCTGACCATCCAGTTCAACCGCTCGCGCCAGGCCGCGATCACGAACGAACTGATTGAAATTATCTCGGGCGCCGAGGCGCTCTGACCGACGAGGAGAACACCATGAGCGCAGTGGGCAAAATCACCCAGGTGATCGGCGCCGTCGTCGACGTGCAGTTCGACGACCATCTGCCGGCCATTCTCAACGCCCTTGAGACGACGAACCAGGGCAACCGCCTCGTTCTCGAGGTCGCGCAGCACCTCGGTGAGAACACCGTGCGGACCATCGCGATGGACTCGTCCGAAGGTCTGGTCCGTGGTCAGGACGTGACCGACACCGGCAAACCGATTGCGGTGCCTGTAGGCAATGCCACGCTCGGGCGCATCCTGAACGTGGTCGGCGAGCCGATCGACGAAGGCGGCCCGGTGAACGCCGACGAGACCCGTCCGATCCACCAGCCAGCGCCGGAATTTGTCGCTCAGTCGACCGAGTCTGAAATCCTCGTGACCGGCATCAAGGTCGTGGATCTGCTGGCCCCCTATGCCAAGGGTGGGAAGATCGGCCTCTTTGGCGGTGCGGGCGTTGGCAAGACCGTTCTGATCATGGAACTGATCAACAACATCGCCAAAGTGCACTCGGGCTTTTCGGTCTTCGCCGGTGTGGGCGAGCGCACGCGCGAAGGCAACGATCTCTACCACGAGATGATCGAATCAAACGTCATTAAGCCGGACAATCTGTCCGAGAGCCAGGTGGCGCTTGTGTACGGGCAGATGAACGAGCCTCCGGGGGCGCGTGCCCGCGTCGCGCTGACCGGTCTGACCCTGGCCGAGCAGTTCCGCGACCAGTCCGGAACCGACGTGCTGTTCTTTGTCGACAACATCTTCCGCTTCACCCAGGCGGGCTCGGAAGTGTCGGCGCTTCTCGGCCGTATCCCTTCGGCGGTGGGCTACCAGCCGACCCTGTCGACCGATATGGGCGCGATGCAGGAGCGGATTACCTCGACCAAGCAGGGTTCGATCACCTCGATCCAGGCCGTCTACGTGCCGGCGGATGACCTTACCGATCCAGCGCCCGCGACGACCTTCGCCCACCTCGATGCGACCACCGTTCTCAGCCGCGCGATCTCCGAGCTTGGCATCTACCCCGCGGTGGATCCGCTCGACTCGACCTCGCGCCTGATGGACCCCGCCATCATCGGGACGGAGCACTACCAGGTGGCGCGTGACGTGCAGGGTATTCTCCAGCGCTACAAGGCCCTGCAGGACATCATCGCGATCCTTGGGATGGACGAGCTCTCAGAAGAGGACAAGCTGACCGTTGCGCGGGCGCGCAAGATCCAGCGCTTCCTCAGCCAGCCGTTCGATGTCGCCAAGGTCTTCACAGGGTTCGACGGTGTTCAGGTGCCGCTCGACAAGACGATCGAGTCGTTCCGCGCCGTTGTTGCGGGTGAGTACGATCACCTGCCGGAAGCTGCCTTCTACATGGTCGGCGACATCGAAGAAGCCGTCGCCAAAGCCCAGAAGATGGCTGCGGAAGCCGCGTAAGCGATCCGCCCCGTAGGGTGCGTCCGTGACGCACCCTTGCCCAAAGGAGTGACCTGGCATGGCTGACGCCCTGACCTTCGAACTGGTGAGCCCGGCAAAGAAGCTCGCATCGAGCGAGGCCGAGGCCGTGACCATCCCCGGCATGCAAGGCGATCTGACGGCCATGGCCAATCACGCGCCATTCCTGACCACGATGCGCCCGGGTTTCGTGACCGTGCGCACTGGCAGCACGGAAGATCGGTACTTCGTCACCGGCGGTTTTGCCGAGATCTCTGACAACGTCGTCTCGGTGCTCGCGGAACAGGCCGTCCCGAGCGACGCGGTCACCCAGGATTGGCTCGACGCGCAGATCGCAGACGCAGAAGAGGCCGCGACGACCGCGCCTGCTGAACGCGAACAGGCGATGCGTCAGCGACTCGCGGATCTGACTGCGGTGAAACAGTCAATCTGAGCTGACACCAGCCACCTCAAGCTGAACTGAGCCCAGACACCCGCGCTGCGGGTGCAAATTGGCCTGTTTTGGCCGGATCCCTTCGACTTTCGCCGTATTTGTGTCATCATGCCGCCAGGAGCCATGGGGGTGGCATGATGAAAGACAGTTTCGCGACCAGCGTTGCAATCGAGTCCGGGATCGCCCGGATCTTCGATCATGTTGAGACCGACGGCCCGATGTGGACCGGCACTGGCGAGCGTTGGGAGACGGCGCCGATTCGGTTCAATACACCCTTTACGCAGCCACCGTCGGTACACATGTCGATCTCGATGATCGACGCCGCGTCGGATCGGAACCTCCGTCTCTCGATGCGTGCCAGCAACACAACCGTGGAGGGGTTCACGGCGATCGTGCAGACATGGAGCGACACGCGGATCGGCCGTTTGGAAGTCGCCTGGACCGCCATCGGCACGTCGGTCGAGAATACCACCCCGCTCTGGGACGTCTGATCATCCGGGCGAAGTATGCGCGGAACGGTCAGCCCTGCGTGCCGATCAGGTCGGAAAACTCCTCGAACACCTGCGCATAGGTATCGCGCTTGAACGGCACGATCTTGTGGATCAGTTCCTGATGCGCCATCCATGCCCATGAGCGGAACTCCGGGATCTCGGTCTCGATGTTGATGGCGTCGTCACGGCCGAGATAGCGCAGTGCGAACCAGCGCTGGGTCTGGCCGCGATATTGACCGTTCCACAGTTTGGGGATCAGCGTCAGTGGCAGATCATACTCGTGCCAGGACGCGCTTTCGCGCAGGATCTGGACATCTGCCCCGCCCATCCCTGCTTCTTCGCCAAGCTCACGCAGGGCCGCTTCTGACGGGCTCTCTCCGGGATCGATGCCGCCCTGCGGCATCTGCCACGCACCCCGCGAGTTATCGAGGCGCTGCCCGGCGAAGATCTGACCTTCGCGATTCAGCACCATAAGCCCGACACAAGGCCGGTAAGGGAGCTGTTCGACGTCGGCGCGGGTGAGCATAGATCAAGTCCGAAGGGGGGATCAGGCGGGCCCGGCGGCCCGCCCGAGTTCAGTTGGCACGGATCAGTTCTGATCCGGATTGTAGATCGCAAGCCCCGCCAGCAGGTCCAGCGCATAGGCAAGCTGGAAGTCTTCCGACCGCAGGCTGGCCGTTTTCTCGTGGCGGCTGCGCTCTTCTTCGAGTTGCTTCTGCTCATCCTCGGAGAGATTGTTCTCCAGCGAACCGCGCAGATCAGCCTCGGACCGGGTCCGGCGATTTTCGTTCTCGATCTCGTCGGCATCGGTCACCCGGCGTTCCTCGACCAGGATGTCCGGTTCGATGCCAAGCGCCTGAATCGAGCGACCAGACGGCGTGTAGTAGCGCGCGGTTGTCAGCTTCATGGCGCCCTTGTCGCCAAGCCGCATGACGGTCTGGACCGAACCCTTGCCAAAGGACTTGGCGCCCAGGATGATCGCACGGCGCTGATCCTGAAGGGCACCTGCAACAATTTCTGATGCCGAGGCCGACCCTTCGTTGATCAGAACAACCAGCGGTTTGCCGTCGGTCAGATCGCCCGGCCGCGCGTTCACACGGTCCGCTTCGTCGAGATCACGTCCACGGGTCGAGACGATCTCGCCCGTCTCGAGGAACGCATCCGAAACGGCGATCGCCTGACTGAGCAGACCACCCGGATTGTTGCGCAGATCAACGATATAGCCCTGAATCTTGTCCTCGCCGATTTCTTCCTTCAACTCGGCAATCCCGTCTTCCAGATTGTCGAATGTCTGTTCGTTGAAGGTGGTGATGCGCAGCACACCGACATTGCCTTCCGACCGCGCCCGGACCGCGCGGATCTTGATCGTATCGCGGGTGATGGTGACGTCGAACGGCTCCTCCGCGCCCTCGCGCGAGATCGTGATGATGATCTCCGAGCCGACAGGCCCGCGCATCTTCTCGACCGCTTCCGAGAGGTTCAGTCCCAGAACCGACTCGCCATCGATATGCGTGACGAAATCGCCAGCCTCCAGCCCGGCCTTGGCCGCGGGCGTATCGTCGATGGGCGCGACAACCTTGACGAAGCCGTTCTCCATGGTGACTTCGATCCCAAGGCCACCGAACTCACCCTTGGTCTGCTCGCGCATATCCGCAAAATTCTGCGGCGGCAGGTAGGCCGAGTGCGGATCAAGAGAGGTCAGCATCCCCTCGATCGCGGCTTCGATCAGCTTCTGCTCATCGACGTCCTCGACATAGGACCCACGCACCCGCTCGAAGATCTCGCCGAAGAGGTCGAGATACTCATATGTGGTGCGGGCCGAACTTTCCTGAGCCGTCGAGTGAGTCACGAGCATCGGGACCATCGCCCCGATAGCCACACCTGCCAGCATCGCTGTAATCGTTTTGCGCATTATCCGCTGCGTCCTTTTTCGTCCACCTGGAACCAACTCGCTGGGTCGATCGAACGACCACCGCGCCTCAGTTCAATATAGAGCACCTCTTCGATGATCTGATCACGATCTGTCGAGGCTTCAAGTAAAAACTCTTCCGCATCCGGAATTGGCCCGCCCAGATCACCCAAACGTTCCCCCGCAAGCACGGTTTCGCCCACGACACGGTCGATCACGGCCAATCCGGCAAGCACGAGCAGGGTGCCCTCCTCCGGTTCGAGCACCACGACCTGACCGTAGTCTATCAGAGGACCCGCATAGCGGATCGTGCCATCCCACGGTGCGGAAACCTCGCTATAGGCCGGCGCTGCCATGGACAGCCCCTTGCCCTGGCGACCCCAAGGGTCGAGATCACCGAACCGCCCGATCAGCGCGCCGCGCACAGGCAGGGGAATCAGGCCGCGCGCTTCGGAAAAGGAGACGATCTCGCCGGTGTCAGTCAGCGCTGCACCCTCGAGCGTTGCCGCAAGGTCATCGAGATTGCGCGCCTGACGCTGAGCCGCTTCGGCCTGCGCTCTGAGTTCCTTGCGTGTGGTCACGCCCTTGCGCTTGCGTTTGCGGAGTGCGGTCGCCGTCTCCCGCCGCAGTTCCTGCAGCGATGCCAGGGTGCCGCGCGCTTCGACCCGCGCGACCTCCTGCCCGGTTCTGAGCTGCGAGAGCGCGTCCAAGCGGCCTTTCAGTTCGTCGATCCGGCGGTTCAGTTCGGGCGAGACTTCGGCCATCAGACCGGCCCCGCGCGCTGCACCCACGGGACCGCCCGGAAAGGCGAGCAGCGCAGACCGTGGCGCCCGGCCGAGCGACTGCAGGGCGGAGACGAGTTGGTCCAGCTTCTCGCGATCCGCGAGGATCTCGCGCCGGATCCGCGATTCGCGTGTCGCCATGGACCGCAAACCCTGGCGATAGGCGGCCAATGCGGCCTCGTGCGCGGCCACAGCCTGACCCAGGGCCGCAAGGCGGGCCCGGTTGCCCGAGGCCGCCTTCAAGGCCTTGGACGCCTTCTCTAACGCAGTACGAGCCCGGTCGATCGCGGGCACCTCCTGCTGCGCGGCAACCGGTGCGAACGGAGCCAGGATTGCCAGCAGAACGATGAGCGCGAGACACCTCATCACGCGTTCAATCCGGGCGCCGCAGCAGCGAGCGGCCCGTCATCTCGGTTGGCTGCGGCAGATCCATCAAGTGGAGCAGCGTCGGCGCCAGATCCGCGAGACGGCCATCCGCGAGACGGCAATCCAGTGCCTGATCGCCATACTGGACCAGAACAACGGGCACCGGGTTGAGCGTATGGGCGGTATGCGGCCCGCCGCTGTCCGGGTCGGTCATCATCTCGCAATTGCCATGATCTGCGGTCACGACCATTGCGCCGCCCACCTCCTCAAGCGCAGCGAGGGCCTGTCCAAGCCCCTGATCAACAGCCTCGCAGGCCGCCATCGCAGCCTCGAGCGAGCCGGTATGGCCGACCATGTCCGGATTTGCGTAATTCACCACGATTAGATCATACCGCGACCGGATCGCCGCGACCAGCGCGTCGGTGACGTCGCTGGCCGCCATTTCGGGCTGGAGATCATAGGTGCGTACCTTCGGCGATGGCGCCATCTGACGCTTCTCGCCGGGATCGGGGTCCTCGACACCGCCGTTGAGGAAGAAAGTGACATGTGGATACTTCTCGGTCTCCGCCAGCCGCATCTGGGTCCTGCCGTGCGCTGCGACCCATTCGCCAAGAGTGTTCACGATCTCCTCGGGCGGGAACATCGCTGGCATCCATTGGTCGATCTGATCGGAATAGCTCACCATGCCCAGCGTGGCGGCAAATGTCGGCATCGCCCCGCGATCGAACGCATCAAAGGCAGGATCGAGCAGGGCCGAGAGGATCTCCCGCGCCCGGTCGGCGCGGAAGTTGGCGCAGATCAGCCCGTCGCCGTCTGAGATCCCGGTATACGCACCGATGATGGCAGGCTCGATGAACTCATCGGTCGTCCCGGCCGCATACGCCGCATCAATCGCAGCAATGGCACCCTCGGCCGGTTCGCCCTGCCCGTGCGCAATCGCCGCATGAGCCTCGGCCACCCGGTCCCAGCGTTTGTCCCGGTCCATGGCGTAGAAACGCCCCGAAACCGTTGCGACCCGGACACCCGGCATCGAGCCCGTGTCGCCCACCAATTGCATCACCTGTTCGCGCGCCGACTTTGGCGCAACATCCCGCCCATCGGTGAACACATGAATGGCGACCGGGATCCCTGCTTCGCTGAGCGCCAGGGCCAAGGCCGAGATATGCCGCTGGTGCGCATGCACCCCGCCAGGACTGGCCAGGCCCATCAGGTGCGCCGTACCGCTGGATGCCTTCATCTTTACCATGAATGCGACCAGAGCCGGGTTCGAGAAGAACACGCCATCGGCAATCGACCGGTCAATCCGGGGCAGATCCATCCAGACCACACGCCCGGCACCAATGTTGGTATGGCCGACTTCGGAATTGCCCATCTGCCCGGCAGGCAACCCGACATCTTCGACAGGATCTGGCAGACGGAGGCGCGCGCAAAACTTGCGGCCCATGGCGAAGATGTCGGGTT
>JBCBOR010000054.1:0-31368 GCA_039821125.1 Pseudomonadota bacterium | reverse complement strand
CGGTGTCCCGGTTCGTGGCCACCAGCAGATCATGCGCCTTGAGCGTGACCCGTCGCGACACGGTGCGGCCTGCGTTCAGCGCCGCCACCAGCTGGCTGATGATGTAGATCAGGATGTCCTTGTCATGGATCGTCGCCCGCCCCCGGACGCTGGGCGTCACCGTCACCTGCGTGCCGTTATGCGCGTAACTCAGCACCCGCCGATCCGGCCGGGTCGAGAGTGAGAAGATCGGATGCTCCATCGAGCCCAGATCATCCTTGGGCGCGGCCCCGAAGATATCGCAGACGAAAAAATCGCCCATCGGATGGCGGTCGGGCAACAGCCCTGCCGTGTCTGTCATATGCCTGCTCATTTTACGTCCCCGATTCTTTCGGGGTTTCAGTGACACCCAGCCTAGAGTTATCCACAGGCCCGGTCCAGCACCGCATCCTGTTTGCGTCGTCGGATCAGAGTCGCCGGAGCGGAGGATCAGAGTCGGGTTTTCGGGGGATCAGAGTCGTATGGATCACCACATATGGAAAAAACCGATTATTTCTCAGTATGTTAAAGAGGCGTCGGAAAAGCCGTAACATATAAATAACAGATATTAACTCGGCAGGATTCTGGACGGACAATACACGTATCTCCAGAAGATCAGGCGCGGCACAGGCGGAACCCCTTGATTTCCTTAGAAAAGAGAAGGGGTGTAATCTCTTTCCTTCTATGTGCGCACTTTTGTGGTAGTCTGGGAAAAACCGCGCACATCAAAGTGCCAGGAGCAGAGCAGCCCGCATGTCGACCAAGCCCCCCAAGGTCACTTCACCCGATCTTCCCCCCTATTTCAACATCGACGCGGCGGCGGCGATGGCAGCGCTTGGCGCGCCGACCACCACCGCGGCCTTTGCCGAGATCGCACAGGCCTGCGCCGGGGGCCGCGATGATCTCGCCTCGCGCGGGATGGAGGCTGGTACAGCCCGGCAATTGCGCCGCTTTTCCACCTGGGAAATCACCCGCTACCTGATCCCCGTCGCCACCGGCCATTTCCGCCGCGTGCTGAAGCAGAACCCCGACCTGCCGCAGGGCACCTCCGAGACCGAGGGCGGGGCGAAATGGTTCACCTTCGACGAGGTGCTGCGCCTCAAGGCCCATTTCGGGCAGGAAGGATCGAAGGCCAAGGAATACCTGCCCTACCGCCCCGAGGGGCTGCCGGCCAAGATGGTTGCCGTGGCGAACTTCAAGGGCGGCGTGGGCAAGACGTCCACTGCGGCACATCTGGCCATGTCCGCCGCTCTGGACGGCTACAAGGTGCTGGTGATCGATCTGGACAGCCAGGGCTCCATGACCTCGATCTTCGGCGGACAGGTCACGGATGAATGGCAGACGGTGTTCCCGCTCATGGCGCGCCACTACGCCACGCATCTCAGGGCCGACAACCAGCGGCGGCTCGACCGGGGCGAAGCCCCTGCCCCGCTCGACGACACGCTCACCGAGGCGCTGGAGGTCCGGGCCGATGCGCTCATCCAAAAGACGCACTGGCCCAATATCGACCTGATCGGCGCGCAGCTGAACCTGTACTGGGCCGAGTTCCAGATCCCCGTCTGGCGGATGCAGGCCCGCGGCTGGAAGCTGTGGGAGGCGCTCACCGAGACGCTGGCGCAGGACGGAATCCTCGACGCCTATGACATCGTGTTCCTCGACACGCCCCCGGCCCTTGGCTACCTCACCATCAACGGGCTTTCGGCCGCGGACATCCTGCTGGTCCCCCTGGGCGCGTCCTTTCTGGAGTTTGACAGCACCGGCCGCTTCTTCGACATGCTGCACGCCACCTTCGGCTCCATCGAAGAGGCCGAGAACATGGCCGCCCGCGCGCTTGGCCGCGACGGGCTGCAATTCGAATGGGATGCGGTGCGCGCGGTCATCACCCGCTATGACGGCACCCAGCAGGCCGAGCTTGCCGCCCTCATGCAGGCCTATTTGGGGCCTGTTCTGTCGCCGCACCGGCAGGATTTCACAGCACTCATCGGGCAGGCGGGCGAGCAGGTGCAGGGCATCTACGAGGCGGATTACCGCGACTTCAACCGCGAAACCTATGTGCGCGGGCGCGAGACCTTTGACGCCACCTATGCCGCGTTCAAGCAGCTCCTGGTGGGCGCCTGGGCCCGCGATGCGCAGGGTGCAACGCACGCATTGGAAAAGGCGGGTTAACCGCGCAGGGCGCAGATGCGCGCCAAAGGAGACCCCCATGGCCAAACGCAAACGCCTCAGCCCCGCGAACCCGGCGATCTTCGGGGCCGCCCCCGAGACGAAATCCATGATGTCCCGCGCCCCCATCGCCGATGTGGCGTCCGAGGCGGCGACCACCGCCGCCCTGCATGATGTCACGCAGGAACTGGCGCAGGCCCGTGCGGAGGGCCGCATGGTGCTGTCCCTGCCCGTGACCGCCATCGCGCTCGACCATATCGTGCGCGACCGTGTGATTGCCGAGGAGGCGGAGATGGCGGCGCTGATGACCTCCATCGCCGCGCGCGGGCAGCAGACGCCGATCGAGGTATTGGAGACTGAACCGGGGCAATATGGCCTCATTTCCGGCTGGCGGCGCTGTCAGGCCATCGCGAAACTGGCCGAACAGAGCCAGCATGATGGCACTGTCCTTGCCCTGTTGCGCAAACCGGCGGAGGCGTCCGAGACCTATCAGGCGATGGTCGAGGAAAACGAGATCCGCGTCGGCCTGAGCTATTTCGAACGGGCCCGCATTGCCGCAAAGGCGGTGGAACAGGGCGTGTTCGAGACCGAGAAGGCGGCGCTGCTCACCCTCTTTGCCAGCGCGTCACGGCCCAAGCGATCGAAAATCCGGTCCTTCCTGCCACTGGTGGCCGCCTTTGACGGGCACCTGCGCTTTCCCCACATGATCGGGGAACGGCTGGGGCTGCGGCTGGCGGCGGCCATGGACGCGGACAAGGGGTTGGTCACGCGGCTGCACAAGGCGCTTGCCAGCGCCGATGCGCAGAGTGCGGAGGCCGAGCAAGAGGTGCTGGACTGGGCCCTGTCCGGCAAGAAACAGTCCCGAACACAGCCCAAGACACCTCCGGAGGTCATGACCAAGACGCCGCGCCCCGGCGTGCAGGCGGAATGGGACAGTGATGGCGGCTGGCTGCGCCTGTCGGGCAAGGGGATGACCCCGCACCTGCGGGACAAGATCCTGGATTATCTGCGCAAGGGCTAGGCCCTGCGTGTCGGGCGGCGCCGGTTTCGCGCGCGAAACATCCTAGGGCAGCAGGCCCTTCAGGTAGGCGCCGTAATGCGTCTTGGCAAAGAGGGCGGCGCGCTCGGCCAGGTCCGCATCGCTGATCCAGCCCTGCTCATAGGCGATCTCTTCGGGGCAGCCGACCTGCTGGCCCTGCCGGTCGCTCAGCGTGCGCACGAAATTCCCCGCATCGAGCAGGGAGGCGTGTGTGCCGGTGTCGAGCCAGGCGTAACCGCGGCCCATTTGCTGCACGTTGAGCTGGCCCGCCTCCAGATACATCTCCAGAAGCGAGGTGATCTCCAGCTCCCCCCGTTCGGAGGGGCGCACGGCCGCCGCACGCTCCGGCGCGGTGCCGTCGAGGAAATAGAGCCCGGTGACCGCATAGTTCGACGGTGGCACGGGCGGCTTTTCGATGATCGTCTTGACCGTGCCGTCGGGGGCGAAATCCACCACGCCATAGCGTTCGGGATCGGCCACGCGGTAACCAAAGACGGTGCCGCCCACCGCGACCGCATCCGCCGCGGCCAGGCGGTCGGGCAGGCCGTGGCCGAAAAAGATGTTGTCGCCCAGCACCATCGCCGAGGGCGCGCCCGCCAGGAAATCCTCGGCCAGCAGATAGGCCTGCGCCAGCCCGTCGGGGCTGGCCTGCACCACATAGGTCAGCGACAGGCCCCATTGCGCCCCGTCCCCCAGCGTGCGCTGGAACTGGTCCTGATCCTGCGGCGTGGTGATCACGCAGATCTCGCGGATGCCTGCCAGCATCAGCACCGACAGGGGATAGTAGATCATCGGCTTGTCATAGATCGGCAGCAGCTGTTTCGACACGCCCATGGTGATCGGATAAAGCCGCGTGCCGGAGCCGCCGGCGAGAATGATGCCTTTACGCTGTGTCATGTCAGGTCCTTGAGAATACGGGTCAGCTCGGCCTGCCAATCGGCGGGCTGGAGGCCAAAATCAGTGTCTAATGTGGCACAATCGAGCCTGGAATTGAGCGGGCGCGCCGCGGGTGTGGGGTAGTCGGCCGTCGGGATGCCGGTGACAGCCACGTCGCGCCCGGCGCGGGCAAATGTTTCGCGCGCGAAACCGGCCCAGGAGGTCGCAGGCGCCCCCGCGTAATGGTAGGTCCCGCCCCCCTGCCCGTCCCGCATGGCGTCCGCCATGGTCAGGAGCGCGGCGGCGATGCCCCGCGCCGGGGTCGGCCCGCCGATCTGGTCATCCACGACGTTGAGCGCATCGCGCGTCTCGCTCAGCCGCAGCATCGTCTTGACGAAATTCGCGCCATATTCCGAAAACACCCACGACGTGCGCAGGATCGCATGGGGGCCCCCGGCGGCGCGCACCGCGTCCTCGCCCGCCAGCTTGGTCCGGCCATAGGCGTTTTGCGGGTCCACCGGGTCGCCGACCTTGTGCGCGGCCTCTCCGGTCCCGGCAAAGACGTAGTCGGTCGAGATGTGCAGGAACGGAATGCCCTCACCGGCGCAAAGCTGCGCCATGGCACCGGGCGCGTGGCCGTTGATAGTCAGGGCAAGGGCCTCTTCCTCTTCGGCGCGGTCGACAGCCGTATAGGCGGCGGCGTTGATCACCACGGATGGACTGTGGCGCAGGATCTGGGCGGCACAGGTGGCGGGATCGCTCAGGTCGGCGTGCGTGCGGTCCAGAAACACCATCTCCCGCGGTCCAGAGAGGTCGGCCAGCGACCGGGCCACCTGCCCCGTCTCACCAAACACGAGGATCATGCCGCCACCTCCATCTCGCCGGGGTCTCTGGGATAGCCGAACCGCTCGAAATCCGCGGCATAGAGCGTCGCAACGGTGTCGAGCACCAGGGGCGTCAGGCGCACCTGTTCGGGCGTGTCCCCGATGCGGTCGGCGAGCACGTTGGCGGGGGCAATCTCGCGCGGGCCATCGGCGCTGCCGGTGATCCGGTCGAGCCAGCCCACCACCGCGTCCAGCCCGTCTTCGATGCGGAACACATCCGCGCCCTCGGGCACGAACTCGACCATCGGGCGCAGGTGCCCGTGCAGGGTATAGGGCCCCAGCGCCATGCTGCGCGGCAGGGTCTCGACCCAGCGCTGGAACGACATCCGTGCGGGCAGGGCACCGCCCACATCCCGCTGGAACAGAAAGGCCGAGCGCAGGCGCGTCACCGGGTGGCGCACGGTGGCGAACATGCCCTCGAAAAGCGTGTCGGGCAGCCAGTCGCGCCGCACCGCCTCGGGCATGTGCTGGGGCGGCGTGTGGCTCCAGCCCTCGGCGGGGTCGCGCAGGGCAAAGCTGGGGTCGCGCAGACCCAGCGGGCCGAACCGCGTCTCCAGGTACTGCTCGACCGCGGTGCCCGCGCATTTGGGCACATGGGCGAAATAGAGCCACTTATCGTGCGCGCGGGCGACGGGCATCAGCCGGTGCCCAGCCGTTCGCCGACCCCGTCGCGGGTCTGCAGGGCCTGCCACCACGCGGTGTTGTCGAGATACCAGTCCACGGTGCGCGCCAGCCCCTCCTCGACCGTGACGGAGGGCCGCCAGCCCAGCTCGTCCCGGATCCGCGTGGGGTCGATCGCATAGCGCGCATCGTGCCCGGGCCGGTCGGTGACGAAGGTGATCAGGTCGGCATAGGAGCCGTCGTTCAGGGGGCGCTTTTCATCGAGAATGGCGCAGAGCGTCTGGACCAGTTCGAGGTTCGTGCGCTCGTTCTCGCCGCCGATATTGTAGCTTTCCCCCAGCGCGCCCTTTTCCAGCACGCACAGCAGCGCGTCGGCGTGATCCTCGACATAGAGCCAGTCGCGCACGTTCGAGCCGTCGCCGTAAATGGGCAACTCCTTGCCCGCGAGCGCGTTCAGGATCACCACCGGGATCAGCTTTTCCGGGAAATGGTAGGGGCCGTAATTGTTCGAACAGTTGGTCAGCACCACGGGCAGGCCGTAGGTGTGGTACCAGGCGCGCACCAGGTGATCGCTGGCCGCCTTGGAGGCGGAGTAGGGGCTGCGCGGATCGTAGGGCGTGGCCTCGGTAAACATGCCGTCCGCGCCGAGGCTGCCGAACACCTCATCGGTGGAGATGTGGTGAAAGCGGAAGCTGCCCGGGCGCCCGCGCCCCTCCCAATAGCCGCGCGCGGCCTCGAGCAGGGCATAGGTGCCCATGACGTTGGTGTCGATGAACGCGCCGGGCCCGTCGATGGACCGGTCCACATGGGACTCGGCCGCCAGATGCATGACCGCATCGGGCTGATGGTCGGCGAAAACAGTGTCTAACGTGGGTTTGTCGCGGATATCGGCCTGCACAAACGCATAGCCGGGCGCGTCCGCGACCTCCGCCACATTGTCGAGGCAGGCGGCATAGGTCAGCGCGTCGAGATTGACGACCGAATGCCCCCGCGCGATGGCCAGCCGCACCACCGCCGAGCCGATGAACCCGGCCCCGCCGGTCACGAGGATCTTCATGCCGCGCCCTCCCAGACAAAGGGGCTGTCGAAATCGGCTAGGGCGGGGGCGGCGGCATCCTTGTCCGACAGGATCGCGTCACCCGTGAGGCCCCAGTCGATGCCGCAGCTGTTCCAGGCGACCGCGCCATCGCAGTCGGGCGCGTAGTAGTCGCTGCATTTGTAGAGGATCTCGGTATCGGGTGCCCGCGTGACGAACCCATGCAGGAAGCCTGCAGGGATCAGCAGTTGCAGGCCGTTGTCGTGGCTCAGCTCATAGCCGACCCACTGGCCATAGGTCGGGCTGCCCTTGCGGATGTCGACGGCCACGTCGAACAGCGCACCGCGTCCGCAGCGCACCAGCTTGGCCTGCGCATGGGGAGGGGACTGGAAGTGCAGGCCGCGTACGGTGCCGACCGTGGCCGACACCGAATGGTTGTCCTGCACGAAATCAATCTCGATTCCATGCGCGGCCAGGGTCTTGCGGTTCCAGCTTTCGCTGAAGAACCCGCGCGCGTCGCCAAAGCGGCGCGGTTCCAGCAGCAGCACGCCGGGCAAGGCAGTTTCGGTCAGGTTCACGAGGGGCGTCTCCGGCAGGTTTCGCCCCGGCTTTACCAGCCGTCCCTGTGCTTGTCACGGCGATCCGTGTCAGAGATATGTGCTGTTGTGATTGAGCGTTCCCGCCGACGTGCCGGGGATGAAATCCGCGCCAGCGCCTGCCGTATTGAGCGCCGAGGAGATCGCCAGCGTGTACCGCTTTCCGGCGGTTCCCGCAGGATCACCGGCAAATTGCGCGCCCTGCAGCCAGGACAGGCAATAGCCCTGCATGAAAAACGCGCCGGACGCGCCCCAGTCGATGCCGGTGTCGAGGGTGAATGTCGCGTCGAACCCCGAGAAATAGGCGTAATTGTACATGGTCGCGATCGTGGTGACCGCAGGACCAAAGCCGAGGGCGGCGTCGTTTGCATCGACAAAGGCCTGTTGCAGGCTGATCGCGGACCCGGCCCCCGAAAAGCGGAGATGGTCGGCGCGCACCTTGGCGTCGGACTGCACGGTCAGGCCATTGGCTGCGGTCAGTTCGAACCCTTCGATCCCGACGGTGGTCCCCTTGCTGCAGGTGAACCGCTGGGTCCGGACCTGGGTGGGGTCGGTGGTGTTCCCGACAATCCTGTGGGTGCCTGAACCGAGGATTTGCCCCATAACAGAGACGGTTTCGTTGTAATCCCCCGGGCCCACGGCGACCGTGACATCATGGGTGCCGCAATCGAGGCTCAGCAGCTGGTCGACCGCGTGTTGTATGCTGCGAAAGGCGCCGCCGGCGCTGTCGGTCAGGCCGGTATTCGCATCATCGCCGTCCATGCGCACGAAATAGGTCCGGTCTGCCGTCAGGCGGTCGCGGGGCGTGCCGCCCTGGGGAAAGCTGACCTGGCCGGTGGCGGCGTCCACGGTCATCGCGGTCAGGAACGTGGCCCCGTCGGCCGACACCTTGATGGCGAAATCGTCCGACCCGGTGGTGCCCATCTCGGCCCGGCCGGACCAGCCGGTCTGGAACAGCAGGCTTGCGGTGTCCGCGTCCGCGTCCTTGTTGATCTTGAGCTGGTGGCCCGCGCCGTCATGGGACAGCAGCGTGGCGTCCGCGGCGACGGCAAGGCGGTTGGTGGCATCCGCGCCCGTGTTCAGCCCCAGCCGGGGCAGGGTGTCGGGCAGGCCCGCGCTTTGCCATGCCGTGCCGTCAAAGCGCAGCGTGGCCCCGGTCGGGATCACATCGGCGCGCCAGCCGGGCAGGGGGGCGAAGAACGCCCAGACCCCGTCGGAAAAAACGGCGATGGCATGATCCTGCCCGGCCCAGTCCCCCTGGCCGGGGCTCGCCACGATATAGCGTGCGCCGTCCGCAGGATCGGCAGGGGGCGTGGCCAGATCAGCGCTTTGCACGCTCAGCTGCGTCACCGCATCGAGGAGACGCAGCGCCTCGTTATGCGTGACGTGTTTTTGCGCTTGAGAGGGCTGGATGTAGGGCAGGCCAAGGGCCGGAGAGGTCTCGGACACGTAAACGATCCTTTATAGCTGCGAGCGGGGCAGAGAGATGCCGTGCCCGCTCTAAGACGGCGTTAACCCAGCGCACGGGGCAGGGGGGGCTCACGCAACGCTCCGCCCCGGTGCCGGACCGTTCAAATCCTTTGAAAACTGGCGGCAAAAGCCAGCATCGCGCCGCAATCACGTCCCCAGAACAGCCGCCCCCGCATGGTCAATGGACCGCCTGTGGGGGCAGGGTGTCCTGTCCGGGTTTTGTGGGTAACGGAGAGTGCAATGCTTCGGGCGACGTTGAGCGGTCAGGGGGCTGTCCCTGTTGGCGATCCCGATATGCTGGTCGGGGTGACGGACCTGGAGATCGGGTTCGTGAGCGGGGACCCGGTGCTTTATGCGGCGGGGCGCGGGGGCGGCACGCTCAGCCGGTTTTCGCTGGGGGATGGCACGGCTCCGGCCACGCTGCAGGGCAGCTGGACCATTCCGACCCAGTTCCTGCAATTGGAAAGCACGGACATCGCCCTGGTCACGGCTGGCGGGACATCCGGCGTGATGCTGGCCGGGCTGGCGGATGACGATCTGCAGGGCCGTGCCGATACCGGTGCGGGCCTTGGGGGATCGGTGCAATTCGATGCGGGCGGCTTCGATCTGGGTCGGATCAGCGCCCTGGATATGGATGCGGGCGGCACCCGCGCGCTTGCCACCCTGCGCGATGGCGGGGTGGTGCAGCTGGGCTTTGCCGCAAATGGTCAGGTCAGCGTCAGCACGCCCGGTGGTCTGGGTGCCCTGGGCGGGCAGGTCGGCAACGCGGTGTCCTGGATTCAGGCAGGCGGGATCGACCATGCGGTGGTGACCTATGCCGGGTCGGATCAGATCGCCCTGTTCCGGGCCGGCGGCAACGGGCAGATGACACTTGTGGACACGGTCACACCCACCGATGGCGCCTGGGTCGACAGCCCCGGCGCGGTGGTCACGGTCACGGGCGCGGACGGGGTGGCCTATGCGATCATGGCCGCCTCTGGCAGCGCATCGCTGACGGTGCTCGCGATTGCGGACAACAGCCTGATCCCGGTGGATCATCTGATCGACAGCCTCGACACGCGCTTTGACGATGTCAGCCATCTCGAGGTCGTGGACATTGCAGGCCAGCCCTATGTGGTGGCCGCAGGCAGCGATCAGGGGCTGACGGTGCTCAGCCTGCTGCCGGGGGGCCAACTCATGGAGGTCGCGACGATTGCTGCCAGCGTGGAGACCCCGCTGAACGGTATTTCATCGATCGAGGCGGTGGTGACCGGAGACAGCGCGCGGATCTTCGTGGCGACCCAGGGCGCGCCCTATCTGGTGGAATTCACCTTCGATCTCGACAATGCGGGCCTGACCCTGGCGGGGGGGGCCGGGGCCGACGCGCTCAGCGGTACGGGCCGCGACGATGTGATGTCGGGCGGCGCAGGGGACGACACGTTGTGGGGCGGGGCGGGCAATGACGTGATCGCCGACGGGGTGGGCGCTGATCTGCTCACCGGCGGGGCGGGGGCCGACACTTTCGTCTTTGCGGCGGACGGGGCGGTAGACCGCATTCAGGACTTTCAGCGCGGCACGGACAGCATCCGGCTTGGCGCGCCGCTGCCGGGTCTGGGCCTTGACGACATTCAGGTGCTCAGCCGCAGCTGGGGTGCCGAAATCCGCATCGGCTCCGAAGTGCTGCATGTCTATGCGGCCGATGGAGCGTCTCTGACATGGGCGGATTTCGCCGATGACGCGCTGACGGTCAGCACCAATATCTCGACCGATCCGGACAATTACATCGACGACACCAACAACGGACCGGAAACCGGCAGCGCGCTGGAGCCGACCCTGTTCTTTGCACGGCCCGCCTTTGTCGTGACACCCCGGGCCGAGCCGAGCATCACCGCCGGGGGCGGCACCGCACAGATGGGCAGCGCGGCCAATGACACCCTGACCGGGGGCGGGGGCGCGGACCTGATCGTGGGCGAGAGCGGCAACGATTCCATCGCGGGCGGCGGCAGCAACGACGTGTTGATCGGCGCAGGCGGGTTCGACACGATTTCGGGAAATGCGGGCAACGATTCCATCTCGGGCGGGGACAATTCCGACCTGCTGGACGGTGGCGAGGGGCGCGATGTCATCACCGGCGGTGTCGGGTTCGACCACATCTACGGGGGCGGCGGCAATGACAGCATCTGGGGCGGCTCCGAGCCCGACCGGATCTGGGGTGGTGACGGCAATGACTGGATCAGCGCGGGCAGCAATTTCGGCTTTGGCGTGGATGGTGTGGAAGGCGGGGCCGGGCACGACACCATCATGGGAGATGCGGGATTTGACCTGCTGCTGGGCGGGACCGGCAATGACCTGATCGATGGCGGCAACCAGGCTGACAACCTCCATGGTGAGGACGGGGCCGACACGCTGATCGGCGGCGGCGGCTTTGACCGGCTTTTTGGCGGTGTTGGCGACGATCAGCTTTATGGCGGGGACGGGCCGGACAGTCATTTCGGCCAGGACGGGGATGACCGCATGTGGGGCGGGACGGAAGATGACCGGTTCTTTGGCGGTGCGGGCAATGACTATATCGCGGGCGAAGCGGGTGACGACATTCTGGGCGGCAATGCCGGGTTCGACACGCTGATCGGCGGGGCAGGGGACGATGTGCTTTATGGTGACTTCAACGCCGACCGCTTTGTCTTTGCCGACGGGCATGGCCACGACCGGGTGATCGGCTTTGATGCGGACAACCTGCTGGAGGTGCTGGACATCGGCGCGCTGAGCGGGTTCGACGTCACATCCGATGTGCTGGGCCAGTCGGTGCAGGTCGGGCAGGACGTTGTGATCACCACCGGTGCCGACAGTTCGATCACTCTGGTTGGTGTCGATCTGGGCGACCTGGACGGCACCGATTTCCTTTTTTAGAGCCTGTTTTCGGCTCTAGGCGTCCAGAATGGCCTCCAGCCGCGCAAGATCGATCTGCGACTGCCCCTCGGGGCCTGCATCGGCGGTGTACCCGGCAACGTCATGCCCGGCCGCCATGGCGCAGCGCGCGGTATAGAACGGCCCCCGCGGGTGCGGCGTGATCTCGGTATAGCGGCTGGTCTCGGGCATCATGATCATGTTCATCATGCCCGCCCCGTGGATGCCCACGATGTCGCCGGTGTTGCACCACAGCGCAAACTGGTCGTCGAGGCTCAGGTCCGAGGCGGCGACCACGCGATAGCCGCGTTGCGCCAGGCGGGTCTCGTAGGCGTCCATATTGGCAAAGCTGCGCCCGCCGCTGGCCTTGCCGTCGCTGCGCGACACACAGACCTTGTGCACGGTGCCCGGATCCGCATAGCCCGCAAGCGCCGTGCGCAGGCGCGCAGCCACGGCGGCCACGCCCGCGGGGTTGAAGGTCAGGGAATCGCACAGGTTGGCCGGGGTCACCAGTTCCTCGACCTCGAGCGCCGTGCCGTCGGGCGGGGTGATGACGTCGTAGCCCCTGAACACATGTTCGAACAGCGCCTGCTGCATGGGAAACTTGAACCGCGGCGCGATCAGCGTCTCGCGGCCCGGTGCGATCAGGCCCAGATCCTCGTAATGGATCCGGCTCAGCACATCGTGGATGAAATGCCCGTAATTGTGCGTGGTGTTCGACAGCAGGGAAAAACAGCGCCCGGCGATCTGCGTCTTGCGCGGATAGGGCCTGATCAGGCAGTCGCCGGTATCCTCGTCGATATGGCGCAGCACCGCCCGGTGGTGCCGGGTGGTCCAGGGGTGGATGTTGAAGGTCTGCGCGTCGTGATTGAACAGCCCGTCAGCGGTCAGCACGGACCCTTCGTGAAACAGGGTGGCGTGGGGCAGAATGGCGGCTTCGGCCTGAATCAGAGCCTGTTTCGTGGCCCAGTTCTTGGGGCAGGCACGCATCTTGCGCGGCTGGATGTCGAGCGGTTTGGCCCCGTCATCAAAACGTTCGATCCGGTGGCCCGCGGCCTCCAGTTCGGCAAAGGTCGCGTGTTTGACATGGCGCAGGGTGGTGTGCGGTGCGGGCGTTGTGCGGACCGTGGGGGCCGGGGCCCCGGATGTCCGCCGGGCCCGTGCGACCACCTGTTCCGAGGCAGGCACGAAGGCCAGGTATTCCGGCGTGCGGCCCGTGCGGTCGCAGAACTCCATGAAGGCGCGGTGTTCGTCGCGTTCCCAGCCGGGAAAATTCAGGTATTCGTCAAAGACGATGATCGTGTCGTCGTCGATCCGGTCCTCGAGCTCGGTAAAGATGGTGACCGTGCCCGAATAGATGTCGCAATCCACGTGCAGCAGTTTCACGCGGCCGGGGTGCTTGGCGACAAAGCCGGGCAGCGTGTCCTCGAAAAGGCCCACCACCAGTTCCACGTTCTTGCGCACCTTGGGCAGGTTTTCCTGGGCAAAGGCCCCCTTGGGAAAGCCGGGGCGCCAGGTCTCGGGCAGGCCGGTAAAGACGTCAAAGCCGTGCACCGGCCCCTTGTGCAGGTCCGCGAGCTGGTTGACCGTGCCGCCGGAGGCCACGCCGAATTCCAGCACCAGCCCGTCGCCCCGGGTCTGGCTCATGGCCCACGGATACATCTGGTTTTTCTCGCGAAAGGGGCGCGCCTGCGAAAAGTTTGCATTGGCGAATTCGGCCGAGGACATGGCGGCGATGAAGTTGCCCACATCCATGATGTTGTGATGTTTGCCGATGCCGGGAAACAGCCGGGCCGGGGGCTGCGGGCCCTGCTGGTGCGGGACGGCAGGGGTCGGGGCAGGCGGGGCAAGGCGCCGGGCCAGTGCAGAAAGATATCGTTTCATGAGCGTGCGTAGACATCCTCGTAGCGGGTGATGTCGTCTTCTCCCAAATAGCTGCCGGTCTGGACCTCGATCAGGACCATGGGTCCTGTACCCGGGTTTTCCAGCCGGTGCACGGCCCCCTGGGGAATGTAGACGGACTGGTTTTCGCCCAGCACCTCGACATGGTTGTCGATGGTGACACGGGCGGTGCCCTGCACGACGATCCAGTGTTCGGACCTGTGTTCATGGCTTTGCAGGCTGAGGGCGGCGCCGGGGTGGACATGGATGCGCTTGACCTGGAACCGCTCACCGAGGGCCAGGCGTTCGAACCAGCCCCAGGGGCGGTGGTCCTTGGGAAATTCGGTGGCCTGCGGGGCGTCCTTGGTCTTGAGCGCCGCGACAGCTGTCTTGACCTCCTGCGCGGCGCTTGCATGTGCGACCAGAACCGCATCGGGCATGGCCACGGCCACGATATCCCTCAGCCCGATGCCCACCACGGCCAGCTGGTCCGCTTCGGACCGCAGCAGGGTGTTTTCGCAGCCCAGAGCCGTGGCGTTGCCCGAGGTCGCGACCCCATCGGCATCCTGCGGGCTTTCGCGCCAGACCGCATCCCAGCCGCCCAGGTCCGACCAGCCATGGGGATAGGGGACCACGGACAGGTTGTCGGCGCGCTCCATCACCGCGTAATCGATCGAGATATCCTCGGCCGCGCTCCAGGGTTCCGGCGCCAGCCGCAGAAACCCCAGGTCGGGCCGTGCCGTTTCGAGAGCGGTGCGCACGGGTGGGATCAGGTGAGCCGCGCTGGCCTCGAAAGCCGCCAGAATGTCCCGGGCCCGGAACAGGAAGATACCGCCATTCCACAGGTGCCGCCGGTCGGCGAGCATCTCGGCCGCGCGGGTGGCATCCGGCTTTTCGACAAAGCGGGTCAGCGGCACCGGCCCGTCGCCGTTCGGGGTCTCGGCCAGTTCCAGATAGCCATATCCCGTTTCCGGATAGGTCGGCGTTATGCCGAAGGTGATCAGACGGCCTGCGCGCGCCTCGGGCACTCCGGCTTCGACCGCTGCCCGAAACGCATCCGTATCCGGCAGGGCGTGATCGGACGGGGCCACCAGCATCAATGTGTCGGGGTCATCCCGCGCGACATGCAGGGCGGCGGCCAGCACCGCGGGCGCGGTATTGCGCCCTTCGGGTTCCAGCAGGATGGCACTGGGATCAATGCCGACGGCCTGCAGTTGCTCGGCCACGATGAACCTGAAATCCGACGCGGTGACCACCAGGGGCGCGCCATAGCCCGGCCCCGACAGACGCGTGGCGGAGGCCTGGAACAGGGTCTGTTCACCCAGGAGATGCGAGAACTGTTTGGGGTATGATTTCCGGCTCAACGGCCACAACCGGGTGCCTGCGCCACCGCATAGCAGAACGGGTGTGATCATGAGGCTCTCCGATACGCAGGGTCACTGGGCAACCGCGCTCTCCCTTATCGGGAAAGCCGGGGAGCGAACAGGGCGATTTTCCCGTCCGGCATACGGGGCCGGGCTGTGAGTCCACGTGAATTTTTCACATAATACAGATTACAAAACACGTGCGATCAGCCCCTCCAGCGCCTGCGCCTGATCGTCGAACCCGGTGACGGAACAGATCTCGGGCGGGTTTTGATGTCCGCGCTCCAGCGCGGCCTCGATCTGGGTGCGCAGCACCTCCGCCCCCGCTCCGATGGGAATGAGCCGGGCCGGGTCCGCCGCGGCGTGTTCGGTTGTGCCGCCGCTGTCGGTCTGGATGATATCGACGCCGCGCGCCAGTGCTTCGCGGATCGCAAGGCCAAAGGTCTCCTTCCATTGCGACAGGAACAAAAGCACGTCGATCCCCGCATAAAACTCGTCCATCTGCGTCTGTTCAAAGCGGGGCAACACGCGCCATTCCCCGGGCAGGTCGTCAAATCTGTGCTTGCTCCACCAGCTGCCATCGCGGCTGCCATCGACAAGATCGACCCGGAAATCCGCGCGTCCGAGCCCCTTGAAGGCGTCGCGGATCAGGGGCCATCCCTTGATCTGCGAGGGTCCGCCGATAAAGCCGAAGACCACGCGCGGATCACGCGCCTGCCGGGCCGCCCGCGCCTCGGCAAAACCGGGACCCGGCAGATGCACCCCGTTTTCCCAGATCACCCCCCGCCCCGGTGCCAGCCCCGATGCCTCGCACAGCTCCAGCGCAAAGCGGCTGGGGTAGGTGACGATGCTGGCTGTGCCCGCAGCTTCGGTGAGCGCAGTGAACCGCGTGCGGGTGGCCGCGAGATCCGGCACGCAGCCTTTGCAGGCCTCCACCCGCACCGGGTTCTGCGCGCAATAGACATCATCCATCCGCACCATGAACTGCCGTTCGCAGATCCACCAGAAATCATGCACGGTCAGGATCGTCGGGATCTGTGCGGCTTTGGCGGCGCGCATCAGTCCGATCCCGATCTCCTGGATGCAATGGGCATGGATCAGGTCCGGGGCCAGCCGCGCGATCAGGTCCGCCAGTACCGTCTCCACCTCGGGGTTGTTCCAGAAGGCCCGCGGACTGCGATGGCCGGGCATGTTGATCAGGTAATTGTCGATCCCGTCCACCTGGCTGCGGATCACCGCATAGGGGGTCAGTTCGGCCCGGGCGATCAGCGACACCGCGCTGACCCGTGCCGTACCCCGGCGCACCAGCGACCGGGCCACCTCTTCGGCCACCACGGTGGCCCCGCCATAGGAAAAGGGGGCAAAGAACACATTGACCAGCAGGATATGCGGCACGGCGCTCATGTGTGGATCCAGTCGAGCACGGCGGGGTCGATGATATGCGGCGCCGCCTGTGCGGCCCAGCGGGTTTCCAGCCGGGCGCGGGCGGCGTGTCCCATGGCCCTGCTGCGGGCGGAATCCGCGGCCAGCGTCTCCAGCGCGGTGCGCCAGTCATTGGGGGTCCGGGCGACAAATCCGGTGTCCCCCTCTTCGACGAGGCTGCCAAGATCCCCCACGCTGCTGACCACCGACGCCAGCCCGACCGACGCCGCGTCGATCACGCGCACAGCGCTTTTGCACCGGTTGAAGATGTCATCCTGCAGCGGCATCACGGCCACATCCGCCATCGCCAGATGGGCGAGATAGTCCGCGTAGGGCAGGAACTTGTGGTGTTCGGTGCGCGCCTGCAGGGCCGCGGGCAGGCGGTCGGTGCGGAAATGGCCCAGGACCATCAGGCGGCGGTCCGGAGCAGCGGCGATGAAATCCGCCACCGCGTCGGCGATGATCTCGAAATCGGCCTCGTGCCCCTGCGAGCCGCTGGCAAAGACGACCCGGAACAGCCCGTCCCGCCCTGCCGCGCGCGCCGCATCCATCGCCTGCGCCCCATCTTCCAGCGTGCGGGCATCGGCAAAGTTGCGGCGCAGGTGGACCGGCCGCGGCGTGTAGAGCCGGGCGTGCTCGACCAGTCCCGGCGTCGAGACGGTGACCATGTCGGCACTGTTCATCATCGCGGCATAGCGGGGCGCGACCGAGAGGAAATGCGCCTTCATCCCGGGGTCCAGTGCGGTCATGTTGTGATAGGTCTCGTAGGCCGAGACCGAAAACAGCGGATCGTCGATGTCATAGAGCACCGGCAGCCCCAGCCGGCGCGCCTCGTAGCGGTACATCTGCGTCAGCGGCGAGGTCTCGAGCCGGTATTCGCACAGATGTGTGGCGTGCTGCAGCTGGGCGGTGCAGCGGGGAATATCCTCGTAATGGGCGTAATCACAGGCGACACCCTGCGCCTGCCAGAAGGCGGTCAGTTGTTCGACCCGGTATTTGCGGCATTGCGGCAGGTTGAGATCCCCGATCAGCGCGATCCGGGGCGGCGCCTTGCGATTCCGGGTGGCGTGAAAGCCCCCGCCCCGCGCCATCTCGGCCCAGATGCCCTGCAGATGCGTGTCGGGGGCGGCCCCGGATGGCTGCGGCAGCACGCTGGGGCCGATCTTCTGGATCTGGCGGCTGAGATACAGTCTGACACGCTGCAGAGCCGGTCCCATACCGTCCTGGCGCACCACTGCGACAAAACGCTTGATCAGCGCCCAGCGAATATATTGCCGCATGAAACTCACTCAGTCTTTGCACCCGCTGTTCGAATAAACTAATCCCGACAGGACCGCCACCAGGGCAAGGGCGCTGCGACAGCGTGAGGTGAAAGGCAGAGCCGGGACCATGGCGCAGACAGGCAGACACAGCATTCAGGTCCTCATGGGTGTGTGCGATGGCGACGCCCATTTGCCGGCGCAATTGCAAAGCCTTGCCGATCAGACCGATGGTGACTGGCAGCTTCTCGTCAGTGACGACAGTGCAGGAACGGCCAGCCGCCAGGTGCTGGACGGGTTCGCCGCCAGTGCCCCGTCCCCGGTGCAGGTGATGGCGGGGCCACGGCAGGGGTTTGCCGCCAATTACCTGCATCTGATCCGCTGTGCCGCGCCGGGGCTGGTGGCCTTTGCCGATCAGGATGATGTCTGGATGCCGGACAAGCTGGCCCGGGCCCGCGCCGCCCTTGCGGCCCTGCCGCAAGACCGGCCGGCGCTTTATTGCGCACGGGTGCAGCCCTGGGACGGCACGCGGTCTTTCGTGCCCCAACCACCGTTGTCCCGCGCGCCCGGTTTTGCCAACGCGCTGATCGAGAACGTGGCGACCGGCAATACCGTCATGCTGAATGCCGCCGCCGGCGCGCTGGCGCGTGAGATGGCGGACCGGGTCGGAACCGTCTTTGCCCATGACTGGTGGCTCTACCAACTGGTCACTGGCGTGGGGGGGACGGTGATCCACGATGACGGCCCTCCGGTTGTGCTCTACCGTCAGCACGGCGGCAATGCGATCGGGGCGGGGCGTGGATGGGCGGCGCAGGTCACGCGCAAGCGCGCGGTGCTGCGTGGCGCCCTTGCCGCGCGGCTGGGGCTGAACGCGGCGGCGCTCCATGCGGCGCGCGATCGGCTGACGGCCGACAATGCGGCGCTCCTCGATGCGTTCGAGGCCGCGCGGGCGCGCCGTGGCCCTGCCCGCCTGCGGGCGTTGGCGCGGCTCGGGCTCTACCGGCAGCGGCTCACGGGGACGGCAGGCTTTTTCGGGGCGGCGGCCCTTGGCCTTGTCTGAGCCTCATATCCTGCTGCTGGGCGGGGACGGTGCCCCGTCGGGTGTGCCGCGGCACATCACGGACCTGGTCCGTGCCCTCCGGGGCCGGGCGCGCATCACCGTCCTCAGCGAGGCGGACCGGGGAGGATATGCAGCGCTCGGGGGGCTCGGCGCGGCGCATGTCCCGCTGCCGGGGCTGTCCAGCCGGTTCGACCCCCGGCACTGGCGCGCAGGCCGTGCGGCCCTTGCCGCCTGTCTCGCGGCCCACCCGGCGGATCTGGTCTGGGCCCATGCGCGGATGCCGGTGATCATGCTGCGCCAACTGATCCTGTCGGGCGGATGGACGCCGCCGGCCCGCACGCGGCTGGCGCTGACCTATCACGGTCTGCCCTTCGGGCGCGGTCACCGCCCGGGCACGGGCCCGCTCGCCCGGCGGCTCGAGCGGCGCTTGCTCGGCGCGTGCCCCCCGCTCGATCTGGTGTTTCTGACCGCTGCACAACAGCAGCGCATGCAGGCGGCCATGGGGGCGGCGCTGGCACCGCACAGGTGCCATGTGCTGGCCAATGCCTCGCATCTGGGACCGCCCGATACGCCCGTATCAGAGCCTGTTTCGCCCCCGGGGCGGCACCTGATCATGACGGGCCGCGCCGGCTGGCAAAAGAACTATGCCGCCGCCCTGCGCCTGATGCGCCTGTTGCCGGGGGACGTGACGCTGACCCTGTGCGGCGCGGGCACCGACCATACCCGTTTCGCGGCCCGGGTCAGACAGCTCGCCGGTCCGGCGGCGACCCGGGTGCGGTGCATGGGGCCGGTCCGTGACGTGCGCCCGCTGCTGGCGCAGGCGGATGGCTATATGCTCACCTCCCGCTACGAAGGGCTGCCCATCGGCGCGCTGGAGGCCAGCGAATACGGCCTGCCCCTGATCCTTGCGGATTTCGACGGGGCGGCCGCGCTCACCGAGGACCACCCGATGGCCCTGCGCCTGACCGGCACCCTGCCCGCGCAGGCCCGTGCCATCGACGCCCTGCTGAGCCGCTATGTGGCCGACCGTGCCGCGCAAAGCGCGGCCATCCGGGCCTTCTGGGTGACGCGCTATGCCCCGGACCGCTTTGCCGCCGCGGTGCGGGCGCTGGTTGCGGACGGGTTCGGCCTGCCGGTCTGATCCGGGACGGCGTGTGCCTTGCGGGGCGCGCAGGCGGGCGATCAGTCGGGGCGCGGGCCCTTCATGTTGGCGTCGTGATGTTCGAGGGCGGCGTCGATGTCGTCGTAGAAGGTCACCTCGCCGTTCTCGAGCACCACCGCCTTGTCGCACATCGCCTTGACCATGACCGGAGAGTGCGACACCAGAATGGCGCCCGCGGTTTTGCGCCGCTCGTCGAAAAGCCGGATGCTCTTGTCCCGGAACGCGCCGTCGCCGACCGAGGTCACCTCGTCCACCAGATAGGTGTCGAAGGGGATGCCCATGGACACGCCAAAGCTCAGCCGCGAGCGCATGCCCGAGGAATAGGTGCGCAGCGGCATGTGGAAATGCCGTCCCAGCTCGGCGAAATCCTGCACGAAATCGATCAGTTCGTCGGTGTCGACCCCGTAGATGCGCGCGACAAAGCGGGTGTTCTGCGCGCCGGTCAGTTGCGGGTGGAACGACCCGGCAAAGCCCACGGGATACGAGATCGTGCCGGTCGACAGGATGCGCCCGGACGTGGGACGCAAAGCCCCCGAAATCAGCCGCAACAGGGTCGATTTGCCTGCGCCGTTGCGACCCAGGAGCGCCACGCTCTGCCCGCTGGGAAAGACGGCTGTGAGATCATCGATCACCACCTTGTAGCCGGTGCGCATGGGAAAGCGCTTGGTCAGCCGATCGAGCTTGATCATAGGCTCCCGCCCCTCAGCGCCGGTCGCGCATGCTGTAATAGATCAGCACTCCGATCGCCCAGGAGAAAAACAGGAACACCGCCGACAGCATCAGGATAACCTCGCGGCGGGGATATTCGGCCCGCTCGGCCAGGGTCGGGCGCACATGGGTGGCGAGGTAACGGCTTTGGCGTCGCGCATCGGCCTGGGCCACATCATAGGAGGCCAGCGCGCTGGTATAGGCGGCCTCGGCGAATTCGCGGTCCACGATCAGGCTTTCATATTCGCCCACCAGCGTGGCAAAGACGTCGCCGCCTTCGCCCGCCGACCCCAGGCCCAGCTTGCGGCGCTCGGCCTCGATGCGGCTTTCGATCACGACAACCCGGCGTTCGGCCTGCACGATGCGCGGGTCGTTCGACTGGGTGGTGTTCTGCAGCAGGTCCAGATCGATCAGCGCCTCGGCCAGTTGCTGTTGCAGCGTGACCAGCAGCCCCATCTGGTTCTGCGTATCGATGGAGGGGTCCACGATCTGGGTGCGGTTGCGGAATTCGGTGACCGCCCGGCGCGCGCCCTTGAGCCGCTCGACCGCCGCCTCGAGCTCTTCCTTGGCGTAGCCGATGGCGTCCTCGCGGGCGATGGCCGACAGGTCGTTGATCATCGCGGTGCTCTTGTCCAGCAGCGCCTGCGCGATCTTCTGTGCGTCCAGCGGATCGAATGCCAGGATGCGCAGGTCCAGCAGGCCTGTGCCGCTGTCATAGGTGATCGACACCTGGCGTTCCCAATGCGCCAGCAGATCCTCGATCGTGCCCTCCGGATCATAGGCAAAGAACGGGTCCTGGCTGACCGGTATGCGGGACCAGATGGCGCGCAGGTCGACCGCGTCGTCGACCTGGCGCACCAGTTCCTGACTGGTCAGAAAGTCATAGAGGATATCGGTGTCGGACGAACTGCCCGAGGAGAGGTCGGTGATGCCGCCCAGGATCTCGATGGCCGAGGTCGCCTCCTCGGTGCGCACCGAAAACCCCAGATAAGAGGCGTATTGATCCGCCGCGCGCGTCCACAGGTAGCCCGCCACCAGCAGCATCGGCACGATCCAGAACAGCACAAAGCTGAAGGCCAGACGCCCGTGACGTTTGCGCGGTTTGGCCTTGGCAGCGGGCTGACGCACCTTGGGCTTGCCGGCGGCGGTCGGCGCCGGAGGGACAAGCGTTGGGGTTGGAGGCGTCGGCGCGGGGGGCGTGTTGGACATGGACGCTGGACTTTCCGGCCGTTTCAGAGGACGTTCGTCAATTATGTCATGAGCATAAGCGAACTGCAAAAGCGCCGCCAGCATCCCCTTGCATGACCGACATCACGCCCCCCTTGCCGCCACGGTCCCGTGCCTCCGCCGATGACGACGGGCAGCTGCGCGAGGTGCATCTGCCCTTTGCCACCTCACGGGCGATCTTTGCGCTGATACTGCGTGAAATGACGACCTCCTACGGCCGCTCGCCGGGCGGCTATGTCTGGGCGGTGCTCGAGCCGGTGGCGGGCATTGCCCTGCTCACCGCGATCTTTTCGGCCGGCTTCCGCCACCCGCCGCTGGGGACTTCCTTTGCGCTGTTTTATGCCACCGGGATCCTGCCGTTCCTGATGTATGCGGATGTGGCGGGCAAGCTGTCCCAGACCCTCGCCTTTTCCCGGGCACTGCTGGAATATCCGCGCGTGACCTTTGTCGATGCGCTGGTGGCGCGCTTTCTTCTGAACACGCTGACGCAGTTCATGGTGCATTTCGTGGTGATGTGGGGTGTGCTGACATTCGTTGTGGGGGATGTGACCATCGACATGGGCAAGATGGCCCTGGCCTATGTGATGATCATCGCGCTGGCCATCGGCATTGGCACGATCAACAGCTTTCTGACACTGGCCTATCCGGTCTGGCAGACCGTCTGGGCGGTGGTGAACCGGCCCATGTTCCTGGTGTCCTGCATGTTCTACCTGTTTGAAACCGTGCCCCAGCCCTATCGGGACATGCTGTGGTTCAACCCGCTTGTGCACCCGGTCGGCATGATGCGGGATGCGTATTATCCCTATTACAATCCCAGCTACATATCGGTGGTCTACACCATGATCGTGGCCCTCAGCGCGACCCTGATCGGGCTGTTCCTGCTCAATCGCTATCACCGTGATATTCTGGACAAATAGCTGGTATCTTGGGATGAAGCACCCCTATAGCCGACATGACGGCGGCCATCACGGGAACCGGAACTTTGAATATGTGGCATGCCAGTAAGGGTCAGAAAACGGCCCGTTGCACCGTGATGGTGGATGGAACCATCTTTGCGAATTTTGCGCAGGTGCCCGCCCGTCCGGTCGAACTGGCCATGCAATCGGCGCGCGTGCCGTTCGTGCCCTGTGCCCGCGATGCCATGAAGGATTATTCCTTTGCGCGCCGGAATGCCCTGGCCACGGACAATCTGCAACAGGACATCCAGACCCTGCCGGCCGAGACCAATCCGGGCGATATGGCGGCTGTCTGGGTCAACAAGCTGGTGGACTGGTCCCTGCCCGGCACCCAGACCATCCAGATGATGCTGGTGCACCGCGACAGTCCCTGCCGGATCGAGATCGACCGGACGCTGAGCGTCGATGCCGACGAGGCCGGATTGCAGTTTCAGGCGCTTTTGGGCACCCACCGCGCGCGGGCGACGCTGCTTGTCCAGTTTCTCCATGTCGAAAGCGATGTGTCGACGGTGCGCAAGGTGCCCTTTGACATGCGTGCCCGGGGGGGGCTGCACACGCAGGAATATCAGAAAGTATCGGTGCCCCTGCCCTCGGGCAGCGGCCGCTTCGAAGTGCGGCTGACGGTGGATTACGCAAGTTATGCGGATGACGGCACGGGCAACGAGCCGTTTGTGTTCCTGTCGGATGTGCATGTCGGCCCCGTAGGAGCCGCAGCACCGGGCAAGACCCTGGCCCCGATCATCTTTGACGGCGACAGCATCCCCGCCGACGGGATATGGATGTCGGCCCGCCTGCCCACCATTCCGGCCCCGGACGCGACCGTTGCCATCCATCACGGCAGCGCGGTGCAGACGCTGCCTCTGCCGTCATGGCCCGAGGTCACCGTGGACGACCAGTATGGCCATACGCTGATGATCGAGGCCGAGACGGGGGCGGAACTGTCGCTCTATGTCGATGGGCTGCATGACCAGCAGGTCGGCTTGCAATCGGGTCAGACCCCGCTGCGTCTGTCGGATGCGCACCTGGACGGGGTCACGCACCATCTGAGCCTGCGCGATGCCTCGGGAACCGTGCCCTATTGGGAAGCCCAGGTGCTGCTGCCTGCGATCCTGACGCCGGCGGATGTGCTGCAGCGCGAAAGTGCCGCCCCGTTCCCGGATGCGATCTTTGCCCAGACCGGGCACCGCTATGCGGCGCTCAAGCAGCTCTTTGCCAAGGCCGGGACCGAGTCCGGGACCGATTTCGCCCAGCTGGCCTATGCGCTCACCACGGTCGAGGGCGGCTATGACAAGGTCAAGCTCAAGCCGCTGGCCTTTCCGCAGGTCGAGACCCCGGACGTGTCGATCGTCATCCCCGCCCACAACAAGGTCGAGGTGACCTATCTGGCACTGTGTTCGCTGCTGGTGGCCCCCAATGACGCCAGTTTCGAGGTGATCGTGGTCGATGACGCCTCCACCGACGAGACCGCCGAGCTGGAAACGATCGTGTCGGGCATCTCTGTGATCCACAACGCGGAACCGCAACGCTTCATCCGGGCCTGCAATGCCGGTGCGGCGCAGGCGCGGGGCACGTATATCGTGCTGCTGAACAACGATGTGGAGGTGACCGCGGGCTGGCTGGACGAGTTGATGGCCACCTTCGACCGGTTCGACAACGTGGGGCTTGCAGGCGCCAAGCTGCTCTATCCCGACGGCAAGCTGCAGGATGCGGGGGGGATCATCTGGGGCTCGGGCAACCCGTGGAACTATGGCAACCGCCAGAACCCCAACGATCCGCGGTTCTGCTATGCGCGCCAAGCCGATTACCTGTCGGGGGCCGCGCTGATGATCCCGCGCAAGGTCTGGGACGAGGTGCGGGGCCTGTCGCACTATCTCGAGCCGATGTATTTCGAGGACACCGACCTTGCCTTCAAGGTGCGCGCGGCGGGCTACACCACATGGTTCGTGCCCTCGTCGGAGGTCTATCACTACGAGGGCATGACCTCGGGCACCGATGTGTCCTCGGGGTTCAAGCGCTACCAGGAGGTCAACCGGCCCAAGTTCAAGCGCCGCTGGGCCAGCGACTATGCCCGGTTCGGTCGCGAGGGCCAGTCCCCCGATCTGGAAAAGGATCGCGGGATCATCGGCCGGGTGCTGTTTGTCGATTACACCACGCCGCGGCCCGATCAGGATGCGGGATCCTATGCCGCGCTGCAGGAAATCCGGCTGGTCCAGTCGCTGGGCTACAAGGTCACCTTCATGCCCACCAACATGGCGCATATGGGCAAGTACACCAAGGACCTGCAAAAGCTCGGGGTCGAGATGATCTATGCCCCGTTCTACATGAGCACGCAGGAATACCTGGCGCGCCATGCCGCGGAATTCGACGCGTTCTACATCACCCGCTTTTACGTGGCCCGCGACGTGCTGCAGCAGATCCGGATGCTGGCCCCGCAGGCCAAGGTGCTGTTCAACAACGCAGACCTGCATTTCCTGCGCGAGATCCGTGCCGCGCGCGCCGAAGGGGATGCGCAGCGTCTCGAAGATGCGCTGCAGACCCGCACCGACGAGATCAACGTGATCCGCCAGGTCGACATCGTGCTCAGCTACAACGAGATGGAACATGCGGTGATCGAGGCCTATACCGAAGGGGCGGCCAAGGTGCTGCGCACGCCCTGGGTGGTGCACACGCCCGATGCGGTGCCCCCGCTTGACGGGCGGTCGGGCCTGTCCTTCCTGGGCAGCTTTCGCCACCATCCCAATCAGGAAGGGGTGCTGTGGTTCGCACAGGAGATCATGCCGCGCCTGGTCTTCAAGCACCCCGCGTTGACCCTGTCGATCTACGGGTCGCGCATGACCAGGGACATCAAGGCGCTCAAATCCGATCGCATCATTCCTGTGGGATTTGTCGAGGATGTCGCCGACGCCTTTGACGCACACCGGATTTTCGTGGCCCCTCTGCGGTCCGGCGCGGGCATCAAGGGCAAGGTGCTCGAGGCGCTGTCGCGGGGCATACCTTGCGTGCTGAGCCCGGTGGCCGCCGAAGGGATCGGCCTGCGGGACGGTCAGGAATGTTTTGTCGCGCGCACCGGGGATGACTGGATCACGGCGCTTCACCGCCTCGAGACCGACGACGCGCTCTGGCAACAGATGTCCGACGCGGCCCGGGACTACATGGCCAGGAACTACTCCTTTGACAGCGGCCGCAAGGCCATGCGCGAAGCCTTCGAAGCGGCGGATCTCTTCCTGCCGGGAATACCGATTGTTGATCCGGATACGTATCCCGCCTAGGCTGCGTGCCGAGATATCCCCAGCCTCTGTCCGAGAAACGAAACGACCCGTTGCGCACTGTCATCCTGCACTACCATCTGTTCAAGAACGCGGGCACATCGCTCGACAACGTGCTGAAGCAGAACTTCGCGGACCGTTGGGTGACGCGGGAATTCCCGGGCCAGAACAACACCGCCCAGGTCATCGAGTGGATTCAGGACACGCCCGAGGCCGTGGCGTTTTCCTCGCACACCATGATGGGCCCCCTGCCCCGGATCGAGGGGGTGCGGGTGGTATCGATCATGCTGCTGCGGGACCCGATTGACCGGATCAAATCCGCCTACCGGTTCGAACGCAATCAGGATGTCGAGACATTCGGGGCCGTATTGGCCCGCCACACCGATCTCGAGGGCTATGTGAAGGTGCGCCTGTCCATGCCCCATGACCGGCAATGCCGCAATTTCCAGACCCAGCGTCTGTCGGCCCTCTCGCCCGGCCAGGCCCCGGAATTCGCGCGGGCCATGGGGGCCCTCGACCTGCTGAGCGTCGTGGGCCTGGTGTCGGATTTCAGCGGCACCCTGCACCGGCTTGCGGACGCTGTTTCGGACGTGTTTCCCGATTTCCGGTGCCAGGATGTGCACGACAACCGCACCCCGCGCGCGCCGGAAGAAGATGACGAGATCACCATGCTGCTGCGGTCACAGAATGCCGATGACCTGGCGCTGATCGACCATGTCAAGCGGGGCTGGGGCGCCCCCGTGCCGGCCTACGGCTTGTCCTGATCGGCGCGGTCCGCATCCGCCGCCGATTTGCGAAAACAGAAGAAATGATCGTCTCCCCGGTCCTCCGGGCTGGCCCCCAGTGTCTCGAAGATCCTGGCGCGTGCCGTGGGATCGCCCGCGACCGAGAAGAAATTGAACTGGCTTTCGTAATCCACCACTTCGAAGTCGGCAAAGAGCGTCTCCAGCTCGGCCTTGGTGTATTCGCGCACATGCGGGCGAAAGACCATCGGCGGCTTGTGCGCCAGCAGGTTTTCCAGCACCCGCAGCGAGGCCGCGTTGGGCGTGGTGATGAACGCCAGCCCACCCGGTTTCAGCACCCGGTGGATTTCGCTGACGAAGCTGCGGATACCGGTTTCGCGGAACAGCACGATCTCGTCAAAGGACTGTTCGGGCCTGTCCTTGATGTGTTCGATCACCTCGAAGGAAAACAGCACATCGGCAAAATCATCCGGCGCGTCGATCTCGAGCCGCAGATCGCTTTCGGTGGCGTAACAGGCGTTGTCCCCGTTCAGAAAGTCGAGGATGGGGCAGGCGCCGCCGGTCTCCAGGATGATCTGGTCGCGCATCTCGGGCAGGGTCCGGGCCAGGGCGCCATAGGTCGTGATGTAGCGCAGCAGGTGCTGTGAATACTTGTAGCTGTCGTTGGAGCACAGGAAATCCATGAACCGCGCCACCGAGGTGTTGCGGTACTTGGCCGGGGGAAAGCGCCGCTGCGCCTCGTTCCACAGAAAGTCGAACTTGGCCTTGCGGGTGTCGTCGACCGATACGCTCCAGGAGCTGATGGTGTCTTGCGAGAGCTGTTGCATATCATTTCATTCCCCGATGGGGCCGGTGGTCATCCCCCCTGCCCTCATACCATCTGCAGGTCCTGTCCCGCTGCGGCAAGGAGCCGCTGATCCGTCGCATCCGGCGTCCGGTCGGCCACGTCCTGTTCCAGAAGCCCCAGCACCGCCTGTGGGGTCAGCGCCTCGGGGTCGAACATCTTGCCCCAGCGCACCGGCATCGTGGCGATGCGCACCCCGTTGATCCAGAGCGCATGGCTGAGATTGGCATGCGCGCGCGGGCTGGCGGGCCAGTCGGTCCAGTCGAGCGCGCCGGCCTCGACCGTGGTCTCTTCGGCGCGGGCATAGATGTGCATCAGTTCCATCGTGGCGATGCCCGCCTGATCGCCGATCACGAACCCGGATGTGGGGTGCGTGCGGGCCGGGAAATCGGCAAAGAACACCCGGTCATTGTGGCTGGCATCGATCAGCTGGTGCCAGTCAAAGGCCGGGGTGACACCGTCGAGGCTCTTGTCCGGGCGCATGCGCAGCACCGCGTCGACCTCGATGCCCGAGGCCTCCAGCATGTCCTGGGCGCCGCGGATCTTGTGATACATCTTGCGCGGGTTGGAATAGCCGGTGAACACGCCCGTCTCGTCATCCTCGATGCGGATATGGTCGGGCGGGCAGTCATAGAAGGCGGTGAGCGTTTCGACATCCACGGTGCTGGCATCGTCAAGCGCGGTGAGCGCGGGGTAGCGCGCGCGCATCGCCTGGAACCCCATGGCGTCGGCGGTGGACTGGTAGGTCTTGAGGAACGACCCCGAGAACATGCGCCAGGCCTGTGCGGGCGTGGGGGTCTTGCGCCCGATCTTGCACCAGGTGTCGACAAAGATCACCGGTTCCACATCGTTCAGCAGGTGGCGCAGGATGGTCGGATGCGCCTGCGTATAGCCGCGCAGCTGCCCCGAGATGCAGACCCCCACCCGCGGCTTGCGGGTGAGCGCGAGCGCAGGCGCGGGAAAGGACCGGTCGGGGTTGAAGAGCGCCAGGGTCTGCAAGGCGGCGGGGTTTTCGCGCCGGGCCATGTACCAGTCATGGATGTCGGGCCGCCGCGCGCGGTGGATCAGCACCAGCTGGTCCAGCACGCCCGTGGGCAGATCGGCGGGGGCGGTGTCGGCATAACGGTCGGGGATGTGATCGACCCAGTCGCGCACGATCAGCCGCAGCGCGGTGTCGGGCAGACCCGAAAAGATCTTTTCGAAGGTCAGCACCACATGCGGGGCCAGATCGCGCGCCGCGGTGTTGAAGCTGCCCTCGATATAGAAGGGGCGCATCAGCTCGGCCATGCGCTCCTTGCGGATGGTCCAGACCGCGCACAGTTCCTGCGGGGTCACATCCTCGAGCGCGCGCACCAGCGCGGGCCCGTCGATGCGATCGCTCAGCCCCAGCTGCAGGCGCGCCAGAAACACGTTCTTGCTGTCCGACAGCCCCGCGTCCGCCGCCAGCATCAGCCGCCGGTGGATCGGAAAGACCGCGCTGTAAAGCTGCGGCGCGGAGGTGAAGGTGAGCGCGTTCTTGAAGATGAATTCGGAGCGGACCTGATGGCCGCTGGCATGTTCCTGTTCGACCATCATGGCAAACAGCGTCTCGAGCCTTGGATCGGTCTCGAACACGCGCAGGAACGCCTCGTCATGCAGGGCCGCTGCCAGCATCACGTAAAACAGCGGGATGCTGATCTGCTCGGGCGCAAAGCCCAGCACATGGGTCACGAAATCCTCGTAGCGGCCGGATTTGCGCAGCACCTCCAGCGCCCAGACATTGCAGTGCCGGTTGCCCCTGTGGGGTTCCTGCCGGGCCAGATAGGCCTCGGCCAGGGGCAGGGTGCGGGCGTGCTGGCCGTGCACCGCCGACATGTGCAGGATCACCGACAGTTCGAGGTCCGAGGGCGGCGTGGCAGCCGCGGCGATCAGCGTCTCGACCGCCTCGTCCTGGCGTCCGGCCTGTGCGCTGGCCCAACCGGCCTGCACAACCTCATTCCACGGGGTCATGTCACTCATTACATCAGGTCTTTCAGTTGCCCGGGCGCGGGGTCAGGTAGGCGTGCATCGTGGCCATCCGGTCCCCGCTCCAGCGGATCAGGTCCACACCGTCCAGCACCGTCTCGCCCAAGGCGAGCGTGAAATGAATGACGGAGGTGTCGCCCTCGACCACGATCCCGTGCGCCTCGAAGGACAGGTCCGGATTGCCCTCAAACAGCCCGCCCACATAGTCCAGCACCGCCTGCTTTGGCGTCAGCCCCGTCACCTCCGGATCGGTCAGCGCGAAATCATCGGCGAAAAAGCCCGCCACGGCATCGAGGTCGCGGGCGTCGAAGGCGGCGACATAGCGTTCCGTCAGGGCGCGCAGGTCGGACATGTCAGGGCTCCATCTTGATATCCTGAACCCCGGTGACGGGGGCCAGTGCCACGCTCTTACCCTGATCGCGCACCCCGTTGAACAGGGGGCAGACGAAAAAGAGGTCGCGGAAGGTCTGGGTGGCGGCGTTCTCGAGCCCGTGGGCCAGCGCGCGCAGATAGGTGGGCGCGTCGCGGAAGATATACGTCCCGGCCGAGGCATGGGGGGAAATCACCCGCTTTTCCGCGGCTTTCACGAACTGCCCCGTATCGTCCACCGCCAGATAGCTGTAGGCCGGGTTGTCCGAGGGGAAGGTAAGCGCGATCCCGCCCAAGCCTGCATCCCCCGCCAGCATCGCCGCGGGGTCCAGCGTGCTGTCATAGAGGATGTCGGCCAGATCGACGATCAGCGGTTCGGTGAAATCCGTGCCCGGAGGCAGGGCCGCCAGTGCCGAGAGGGCCGCACCGCGCGTATAGCCCGACAGGTACGTGACGGACGCCTGCGGAAACCAGTCGGCCAGCGGGCCCGCGGCAAAGGCGCGGGTCTCGGGACGGTCGATCAGGACAAAGCCGTAGGACGTGACCGCATCCACCCAGGGCCGCGATCCCAGCACATGGCGCAGGAGCGGTTCGCCATTGAGGTCATGCAGCGCCTTGAGGCTGCCATCGTCGCGGATGAAATCCGGGCCCGCGAGGGGGACGATCACCCGCATCGCTTATGGCGCGTCGGCCGAGGGCGGTGCGCCGCGCGCAGCCAGGAACGCGGTCAGGTCGTCGGGCGTGCCCAGGCCCGCCATCGCCGCCATCGGCACCTCGTAGACCCCGATACGGGCGCCTGAGCGGATCATGTAATTGTAGACCGGGCAGGTGTAGAACTCCCCATTCACCCGATCATTCGCGGCCATCATATCCGCCGTGGCCGACACGAAATCGCGCCCCTTGGCAAAGAGGTAGATGCCCACGGTGGCCAGATCGGAGATCGGGTTTTTCTCGGCCACCTCGGTCACCAGACCGGCCTCATTGACCTTGGCAAAGGACCATTTGGGGTCTTTCGTCGGATCGCGGAACACGAGGATCGACCCATCCAGCCCGCGTTCGAGACAGTCGGCCACATATTCCGTCACGTCGAAATCGACGAGCTGATCGGAATTGGCCACCATCATCGGCTGGTCATTGTCGAACACCCGCCGCGCCAGCAGCACGGTGCAGGCGGTCCCTTCGGTCAGCTGCGCCACGGATTGCGTGGCCACGCCCTGCGCCTCGAACCCGCGCACGATCTCGGGCTGCGCCTCCATATGCGCGGCGCGCAGCAGGAGCGTCGCCCGCGCGCCTGTCGGTGTCACGTTGTCGATCACATGGGTCAGCATCGGCTTGCCGTCCACGTCGATGAAGGGTTTGGGCTTTTTCCAGCCCGCCTTGGCGAACCGGCTGCCTTCACCGGCGGCCGGGATGATCACGTTCACCGCCGAGACCGAGGGCGGCCCGTGGCGCAGGGAGGCCGCAAGATCCGTGCGCTCGAACGCGGCGATGCGCGCGGGCGCATAGAAGGAATGATA
>JBCBOR010000053.1:0-32001 GCA_039821125.1 Pseudomonadota bacterium | reverse complement strand
ACCTTTCTTGATTTTCTTGTGTTGCTCCGTCCTGACGGGCGTGTGGTTCCCGGACCCACCCATGGGGTTGTTGGGGGGCGGGGCGTTGGGTGCGTCCGTGACGCACCCGCGTGGTCAGTCAGGGATCACCGCGGTCGCATCAATCTCGACCAGCCATTCCGGCCTGGCCAGCGCCACCACGACCAGACCGGTGCACACGGGATGGACGCCGCGGATATACTCGCCCATCACCCGGTAGACGGCCTCGCGGTGGCGCACATCCGTCAGGTAGACGACCAGCTTGGTCAGATGCGCCATCTCGCCGCCAGCTTCCACAATCAATTGGCGGATGTTCTGCATCACCTTGTGCGCCTGTTGAACCGGATCGCCGATCCCGACATTCGCCCCGCCATCCAGTTCTTGCGGGCACTGGCCGCGCAGAAACACAACCCGCCCGCGCGCCACCACGGCCTGCGCGAGATCGTTGTCGAGGTTTTGTTCTGGATAGGTGTCGGCCGTGTTGAAAGGCCGGATCCGGTCATGAGCCATGGGCCTCGTCCTCGGTCTTGTCTGTGGTCTGAAAATGCTCGCGGCAAAGCGCAGCGAAGGCGGCGGCAGGCGCTGGCAGAGCCGCGCCGCCACGGCGCACCAGCATCACACGGCTGGGTTTTGCCGCCCAGCCGAGCGGGCGCGTGACCAGACGCCGCCCATCATAGCTGAGATCACTCGCCGGGTGGCTGGCGAGCAGCGCATAGCCAAGCCCGTTGGCCACCAGACCGCGCACCGTCTCAATCGTGCCGGAGCGATAGGCGATCTGCGGCTCGACGCCCTGGTCTCGCAGCAAGGCCAAGAAGTAATCCGGGGCCGGCGGTGTTGTCAGCAGCACCATCGGTGCGCCGTCGAGATCCGCTGCCGCCACCACCCGCTGCGCAGCCAGGGGATGCCCCTCGGGCACCAGCACGTAAGGCGCGCGCTCGACCAGCACCTCGGTCTCGAGACCGACCGGGATGTTCTCGTCATACATCAGCGCGATATCGGCTTCGCCCGCGGCGAGCGCGGCCTGGATCCGGCTCTGGTCGCCCTCGATCAGCGTGATGTCGACCGCGCCATGGCGCTCGCGGAGGCGCCGGAACAATGGCGGCAGGGTGAAGGCGCTGATGGTGAAGAAACACGCGATCCTCAGACGGTTGCCCTCCGCAGCGCGGCCCGCGTCGATGGTTGTCGGCGTGTCGATCCGCGCCGCAGCACCATAGGCCCGGCGCGCATAGATCAGCGGAGAGCCGTGATCCGAGATGAAGACCTCGCCAACCTCGCCGAAGACAACGTGATGCGTTCCCACGAGGTCCGTCGACACGACCCGGCAGTCAAAGGCCACCAGCGGGTCCACCGCGCGCGGTGCGCCGGAGGGCATAACGGCCCAGTCGGCGCAGTCGAATTTGTCCTCGACCTGCTCGCGAAAGCGCCCGGCGAACGTGTCCGAGATATAGGACTGGTCGTCGCGCAGAACGTTCACGCAGAAAACTCCGTTCTCGAGGATGGCCGCCGCCGCCGGACTGTCCTGGTGGATGCAGACCAGGAGCGTCGGGCGCGGGGTATCCGCGCTGACCGAGGACATGGCCGAGACGGTGACCCCCACGCGCCCTGCCGCGCCATCGGTCGTGACCACGTTCACCGTGGCCGCCGCGTGGCTCATGCCCGCAAGGAAACGCGCGCGCAGATCGGGGTCGGGGGTCATGGGGTGGGCGTTCTCTGTTCCGGCGGAGGACATGCCCCGCTGGGGTATCGTCGCCCGCCCGTCTGTCCGGGTCAAGCGGGGTTGCGCGTTCGGGCGCTCCAGCGCGCGATGCACGGCTTTTTCATCTAATTTTAGGAATGCGCGCTTAGAACCCCGACGCGTTGACCGGCCCCGTAGGTGACAGATGCGGGGCCGCGCCTGGGCGCAGCGGTTGGCCGAGCGGGGTAGCGCCTGCCATCGCCAGCCGTCCGGTCCGACGGGACCGGACAGACGAACCAAGACGACCCGTGACTGCGCAGTCACACCCTTTTGCACCGGCGGTGCGTCACGGACGCACCCTACAGAACGGCTCGCGATACCCGGCAAGTCCTTGGAAACGGACACGCAGCTGGATCTTCCGAAAGAGCATCCACTCAGGTGGCAGTACCGCGTCAGGCCCGTGTCGGGTTGATGACGCCATGCTGACGTGTCCGCCTCTGCCATGCTAGCCTATCCCCCTCGGTACGAAATCGATCCGAAGGGATGTGCCATGCTGGTCCGCAAACTCCGTCTCGAGCGTGCCTGGTCTCAGGAAACTCTTGCCGAGATCAGCGGGCTGAGCGTGCGCACAATCCAGCGGATCGAACGTGGCGCCGGACCCAGCCTGGAGACGCGTGCCGCTTTGGCGGCGGCCTTCGAGGTCGATGCCGCGATCTTTACCGAGGAGACGGCCATGTCCACCAGTGCGACCACATCCACTGCGACCACCACACCTGCGATTACTGAAGCCGAGCGTGATGCGCTGGAATACGTTCGCGACATCAAGGGATTCTACAATCACGCCATCAGCTATGTGCTGGCAAACCTCTGCATCTTCGGGGCATGGTTGGTCTCGGGGTCCGACTATCCGTGGTTCCTGTGGGCTGCGTTCGGATGGGGTATCGGACTTGCCTCGCATGCCTTGTCCGTGTTCGAGATCTTTTCTCTCTTCAGCCCGGACTGGGAGCGACGGCAAATCGAGAAGCGTCTGGCCCGCCAAACGAGCCGCTCGGCCAGATAGTTCGCGGACGGAGATCTCACCGGGCGGATGTACCCTTTGGCGGGCGAGCCCGATTGTCGGGCGTTGGCGACGTCAGCTAATCTGCTTTGCCGTGCCCCTCTCAGTCAGCCCGAAAGCCCGCGCGGCGCGCCAGATCGAGGAGGATGGCGAGGAGGGAGAACTCGGGGTCGGCGCCGATCTCGCCTTTGGCCCGCCACGCGATCGAGAGGGCGCATTTCGCAGCCGCCCACGCTAGCAGCCTGTCTTCGGCCACGCCAAGGGCGGCGGTCCAGATGGACGCGCGGCGCCGATGCACGTCTGCGTCACGCAGCAGGTCCCCAGCGCCCTTGGGATTGCGAAACGCGTTTGCCAGCTCATAGCACGGGTCGCCGACGATCCCCTTGGCGTCGAACGCAAACCAGCCGCGCGGGCCGAGACGGACGTTGTCATGGTGCAGGTCGCCATGAAGAGCGATGTGCCGCGGCTGGCTCGCCAGAAGGGACCGCGCAAAGTCCGCCGCCGCGATGAAATCCCTGCGCGCCCGCTCAGAGCAGCGTGCGGTGGGGCTCGCGGTCAGGAGCGCGCCGAACCAGGTTTCCAGGGAAGGCCAATCCGGCGGTGGTTCAGGCGCGTTGGCATGCAGATGCCTCGCGACATCGGCAAGACATTTGGACGCCTCGTCCTCGCGCCCGTCGCGCACGAGATCTCCCAGCGAGGGGCCCGGAAGCCACTCCATGAGAACCGCTTGCCCGTGTCGGCGATAGATCTTCACGGCCGCGGTGGTGCGCGATGCGGCGAGGTAATCCAGCCCCGGTCCCTCGTTCGCGAGGCCTGGGCCGTGATAGATCTTCAGCGCTGCTGGGCTGCGATCCGGGCGCAGCACGCGATAGACGTTCGCGATGGGCGTGCGCGCCACGCATTCGGGATCGGTAACCCCAAGCGACGTCAGAACATCCGGATCGGGCCGATCCCTGTCCGCTTCACCCAAGCCGTCCCGCCAGATAGGTTGCGAAATCGTAGATCGGACGCTCGAGGTGGCTGAGATGCCCCGGGCGCGCAAGATCCGAGCAGAGGCCGCGATAGACCTTCTCGGTGCAGCCCTTGTCCTCGACCTGCACATCATCCAGCAGCGCCTTGGCATCGGCGAACAGGCCCTCGGCTTCCGGGTCGTCCATGAAGTCGGGGCTGAGCCCGCCGCCATAGGTGATGTGGACGTGATCCACCCCCTGCGGGTGCAGCGAGAGGTACCAGAAATACCCCGGTGTCAGGGTGACCAGCAGACTGGGGTAGATCGCCAGCAGAATGGTCGTGCGCCGCCAGTCGCCGGTCACGCGCGTGTTCTCGGGATGCGCGACCGCCAGTTTGAACGAGGCGTCCTTGAGGATGTAGTGGTAGTTGAAGCTGGGAAGGCCCGGCGGGCAGTCCATTTCCTTGAGCTTGCTCACACCACCCACGGTGCCCGCATGGCAGACCGGCAGGTGATAGCTTTCCATGAAATTCTCGGCCAGCACCTTCCAGTTGGTGTTCCAGACATGGGTCTCGTGGAACAGCGTGGTGTAAGCGCCCATGTCGAAATCTCCGACCATGTCGGTGACCTCGGAGTAGTGATCTGCCGGATCCGGCGCATCCGGGTTCAGGGTGATCAGGATGAACCCCTGCCAGTTGGTGCAGCGCACCTGCGGCAGGCAGTAGTCGGCGCGGTCAAACCCGTCATTCTGGGCCATCGCGGGCGCACCGCGCAGCGAGCCATCGAGATTATACGTCCACGCGTGATAGGGGCAGACGATGGATTTGGCGTTGCCGGTCCCGTGCAGCAGGGTCGACATCCGGTGCAGGCAGACATTGGACATCGCCCTCAACGCGCCCTCGCCGTCGCGCACGATCAGGATCGGCTGGCCCGCCAGGTCATAGGTCAGGTAATCTCCGGCGTTCGCCAACTGATCCGCCCGCCCGACGCAGACCCATTCGCGTTTGAAGATCCGCTCGATCTCGGCATCGAGGAACGCATCGGAGGTATAGGCCGATTTCGGGATCGCCTGCGCCTGCTCAAACGGCGTCGCGACCATGGCCTGCAGTTCGCTGACAGGGTCGAGCTGGGTCACGAAGTTCATGGGCTGCCTCCCTTGCTGATCGGGATGCAGATTAGCGGCGGCGAGGCGCGAAGACCAGTGGGGTGCGTCAGCTTCCGGCGGCAGGCCGCGCCTTGCCCGAGATCCTCAGCAGGCGCTGGAACTCGGACGTCAGCACTTCGGGCGAGCGGCGGCCCTGCAGCACCTCGCGCACACGCCCGCGCCGGTCGAACAGCAACAGGGTCACGCGACCAACGCCGTGGGTCTGGGCGAGCGTGCGCCCCTCGGGGCTGGCGAGCTCGGCCACAAGGTACTGCACCTCGCCGTCCTCGAAATTCTCCAGGGCCTCCCGCGCCGCGTTCTGAAGCGCGCGGCAATCGGGGCAGGCCGGGTCGTGCACCTGTACGATGGTCGGCACACCATTGCCGATCTTGGTCAGATCGGTCTCGCGGATATGGGCCTGGACCGAGCTGACCATGTACCAGCCACCGCCACCAACAACCGCCGCGCCGAGCGCGCCAAACTTGGCCCAGGCGAGCCAGTCGCGCCGGGTCATCGTGCTGGCGGGCGCTGCTGCGGCGGTCGCGGCGTTCTGGGCGGCCTTGCGCGTTTTTCCGGGCTGTTTGCGACGCTGACGTTTCATGAGCCATCCCCTGCGGTGCGGCTCCGAGGGTACGGACCGGGTCCGGCGGCTTCCAGTCACGATCGCGTCAGCTGCGCGCTGCGGCGGCGGTGGTTAGTCGCCCCAGAACCAGCCGCTGAAGAACCAGCGGAGCGCCGCCCAGATCACGCCGCCGATAGCCAGAACCATGCCGGCCCAGATGAAGAGGTCGATGCCGACCCGCTCGCCCAGCATGAAAAGGGCGATCCCGATGGCGATCAGAACGTAGGGCAGGAACGCCCATGCCAGCGCGTTCAGGATATCCTCGACGAGCGATCTGAACGTCACGAGGTGGCCTTTGAGACAGCCGATGTGATCTCGCCGATCAACTGGTCCGGGTCTTCGCACCCGACCGAGACGCGGAAGAACCCCTCGGTGATGCCAAGCGCCGCGCGGCCCTCCGACGTCAACCCGCGGTGGGACGAGGACGCCGGGTGCGACAGGGTGGTGCCGACATCGCCGAGCGTGGGCGCGAAGGGGATATGCTCGGCGGCACGCACGAAAGCGTTGGCGGTCTCGCGCCCGCCGTTCAGGCGAAAGCTGACCATGTTGCCGCCATGCCGTCCGAGCAGCCCCGCGGCCCGGTTATGGTCGGGGTGATCGGGGCGCGTGGGGTAGAGGACGGTCTCGACCCCCTCGGTCTCGGCCAAGCGGTCGGCGAGGCGCGCGGCCGTCGCCTGCGCCCGGTCGAAGCGCAGGTCAAACGTGTGCAGCCCCCGTTCCGCGAGCCAGCAGTCGAACGGGCTTGGCGTCAGCCCCCACGTCACGGCAGCATCGTAGAGCGCGGTGTTGTGGGCGTGCGTGCGCGCGCCGATCCAGCCCAGCGTCGCGTCGGAATGCCCGGCCAGCAGCTTGGTGATCGAGTGGATCACCACATCAGCGCCATGGGCAAAGGGCTGATAGGCGCGCGGCGTGGTGAACGTGTTGTCGACGGCGAGGATCAGGTTGTGTTGCCGGGCAAGCGCCGCGATCCCAACCATATCCGCGACGCGCAGCGTGGGGTTCGAGACGACCTCGACCAGGATCATCCGCGTCTCGGGCCGGATCGCCTGGGCGAAGGCCGTGGTGTCCGTCGGGTCGGCCAGCGTGGTGGCAAAGCCCATGCGCGGCAGATCCTGGGTCAGCAGACGCAGCGAGCGGCCATAGAGTTGGTCTCCGGCCACGATGTGATCGCCTGTCTTCAGAAGCCCGAGAAACAGCGCCGAGATCGCTCCCATGCCGGAGCCTGTGACGGTGCCGCGGCCCCAGGCGGGATCCATCCCCTCGAGCCAGTCGATCTTCTCGCAAAGGACGGTGGCGTTGGGGTGCCCCTCGCGGGCGTAGGTGTAGCCGGTGGCGCGGCCCTCGTACTGGTCATCGAGTTGGTCCGGATCGTCCGAGCGATAGACCACCGCTGGGCAAAGCGGCGTGACGACAGGGCGCGAGGCCGAGGGCGGAACGCCCTGTCGGCGAACGATCGAGCGGGGGCCTTGGGTCATGTGTGCATGCTTCTGACCGCGGCCTGCGAACCCGAAGCGGCCATGCCGCTGGCGCGGCACGGCGGGCAGGGCCCGCCGCCCGTGCGCGGTGCGCCCGGATGGCCGCTTCGGGCGCCTGTGGCTTGTGGTGCACGTATCATCCCGGGGTCTTCTCGATGGCAAGGTAGATGTGGACATAGTCCATGGCGTGCCCGTCGGGCGCGGCGGCGACATCGTCCTCGTAGCGCTGGTAGAACGCATCGACGAGCGCCGTGCGTTCGGCGGCGGACCGGGCCGGGGAGAGCGCGTTTGCAAAGACCGTCTCGGACCAGGATCTCAGGGTCGGGATGTAGGACCGGGCGAAGGTGCGGGCATCCATGCGCGGATCTGCATCGTAGGCGGCGCGGTAGGGGCAGGGCGTGATCCGCGTCTCGGCCGAGATCAGCCTTAGGCCGGCCTTGTGGACCGGCGAGGCGGGATCTGTCAGCGGCGCCGTGAACTCTTCCGGCGTGCGATAGACCTGCGCGAAGGTGCCGGCGGCGTATTCCTCTGCCGTGATCTGGCCCGCCGCCGCCATCGCCTGCCAGTGCGCATGGAAGCGGTCGAACATGTTCACCCCGCCGGTGTTGCCGAGATGCCGCCCGTCCGCGTCCTTGCCGAAGCTGAGGATCACCAGGCGCCCGCCGGGGCGAAGCTCCGCCGCGCGGGACAAGAGGATACGCTCCCAGTCCACCGCGGCCTGCCTGTCGAAGGTCGCTTTTGCCGCCCCTGTCGCACCGACATGATGCACATGATCGGGAATGTCGCAGGGTCGCTCCGACACATAGTGCATGGCCGTCGCCGAAAATCCGAGATCGAGCGAGGCATCCGGCAACAGCTGGTGGTGAAAGCCAATCCCGATGCCGTTCAGGAAGACACCGGAGCCGGGTGCCCAGAATGTGTCCCCTTCACCATCCAGCCCTTGCGCCGATTTGAAGAGCTGGCTCCAGTCGTTCGAGGCAAGATCCGTGTAGCTGACGGCAATCTGCCGCGCGGGCCAGCGCGATCGCATCGCGTCGATGGTCGCGGCCAGGGCCGCCCGCGATGTGCCGCCATCGGCTGCACCATAATCGGCGACCTGCAGCGCCTGTCCTGGCACCGGGTCCGGCAACGCCGCCACGGCAGAGAGCAGCATGTCCGTTGCTCCGTCGATCGCATCCTTGGCGCCGCGGGTCGAGCGGCTGTAGTAGCCGCCGCTTTTCATGGCGGTTGTCGCCGCGGTCTGATCGCCGGAAGCTGTCAAAGGGTTGGTCATGGTGCGGTCCTCTCCGGTCGAGATTAGCCCAGATCTGCCCCGCGGTGCGAGGATTGAGGCAGGCCCAGATGCGGCCATCTGCGCGGCTTGCCCGCGCAGCGGGGGGCTGAAGGCCTCCCGGGTCCGGCAACGGACATGGCCGCTGTGTGCCGCGACAGGGATTGCACCGCGTGTCCGGCCTGTCCCAGATCAGAAGTTCAGCGAGATATCCCGGTGCTCCGAGTTACACGCCGCGACGTAAAGCGCCTGCTCGCGCGGCAGCTTGTTCTGCTGACGCAGCCCGATCGTGTCGCCAAGCGCCTCCGTGTATGTCACGAGCCCGGGTTGCAGTTGCTCGGCCGCTGTGCGCCGCCACGCAAGATCCTCCGCCAACGCCGCAATCGAGCGATCCAGCTCTTCCGCAGCCTTGACGGGATCCGGATCCTTGCGCAGCGCCTTACGCGCCTCCGAGAGCCCCTTGACGGTATCGCGGTCGGCCTCGGCATCGCGCATTGCGGACCGGAGCGTCTCGATCCGCTCCACGAGCGCTGCCGGATCTCCCGTCTCGACATCCCCGCGGAGCGCTGTCAGATCCGGCTCGAGCGCGGCCAGATCCTCGGTCGCCGTCAGAACCGTGCCAAGCTCTTTCACCGGTGTGAACGCATCGTCGGCCGCGCGCCGATAGGTCCGCCGGGCGTTGATCTCGGCTTTGGTGAGATCGGCGAAGGTCTTGTAGCGATCATCCCAGGTGTCCGGGACCTGAGCGGCCAGGGTCTCTTTCTCCGCGTTCAGCTCTGCCATCCGTGCCTCGTTCTTCGGGATGGTCGGACTGTCGGGATCGGTGCTCCGCAGCCGGGTCGTGATCTTGCCTATCTCTTCCATGCGCGCTTCGATCTTGCCGATATCCCGTTGCAGCGCGCGCACCTGAGCGTGAACCGGGCGATACTCGACGGCCGCCGCTGCGACGGCCTCCGATGTTGCGCCGATCTCGGCCATAGCCCCGAAGGTCGCCTCGGCTTTGTCGAACCCATCCTCGAGTTCGCCCGCGACCTTTTTCGGGAGCAGATCAAGCGGCAGAGCCCGGGCGGCATCGATCGCGCCGCGCAACTCCGCCTCACGCTCGGTCATCACCTCGGCCACATAGTCCTCAAGGCAATACTGCAGGCGCGGGTTGGTCGGTGGCGGGGCACTGTCCGAGACCATGCGCAGCCGCTCGGGCAGGTAGTTCACCAGCGGTGGTAGATTGCCCACGATCACCAGCGCCAGCAGTTGCAGAGCGATAAACGGCACGACACCCTTGTAGATGTCGACGGTCTTCACCTCTTTCGGGGCGACCCCGCGCAGGTAGAAGAGCGCGAACCCGAAGGGCGGCGTCAGGAACGAGGTCTGGATGTTCAGCCCGATCATCACGCCAAGCCAGACCGCGGTGATGTTCGCGCCTGGATCCATCAGCAGGATCGGCGCGACGATGGGCACCACGACCACGGCGATCTCGATGAAATCGAGGAAGAAGCCAAGGACGAAAATCACCGCCATGACGATGATGAACTGGGTCCAGAACCCGCCGGGCAGCGAGGTCAGGAAGTCCTTCACCAACTCCTCGCCGCCGAAGGCCCGGAAGGCGGCAGTCAGCATGGCCGCGCCGAGCAGGATGATAAAGACCAGCGCCGTCGTCTTGGCCGTGTCGATCATCACGCCGTTCAGCGTGTCGTCGATGTTCAGCGTGCGCCAGAGCGACCAGATCACCGAGAGGACGAACCCGACAACCGCGATCACGGCGAGCATGACGCCGGTTTCCTGCTCCGGCGTGTTGATGGCCCGGATGTTGAGATCGTAGAGGCTGGTGACCAGGAAGATCCCGATCAGCGAAATGATGGCAAGGCCTGCGGGCAGAAACGCACCGCGTTCACCCTCCTTCAGGCGGTAGCCGGCCATGATGGTGGCTCCGATCGCGCCGATGGCGCCGGCCTGGTTGACGGTCGCAACCCCGGCGATGATCGAGCCGAGGACCGCGAAAATCAGCGTCAGCGGCGGGATCAGGATCAGGAGAACCCGGCCCATCAGACGCATGTCCATCTTCTGCTCGAACGGGACCGACGGTGCCATTTTCGGGCGGATCAGGCCGATGACCAGAATGTAGAGCATGTAGAGCGCGACCAGCACGAGGCCCGGCACCATGGCGCCCATGAACATGTCTCCGGCCGAAGTCGAGGAGACCGCGAACTCGGATGGCAGGCTGAGCTCTCCTGTCGTCTCCTTGTAGAGCGTGGTGCGCTGTGTCTGGGCCTGATCGACGGCTGACGACAACTGGTCGGCCAGAATGATCAGCACGATCGAGGGCGGGATGATCTGCCCCAGCGTCCCGGACGCCGCGATGGTGCCGGTCGCCAGCGGCGGCGAATACTTGTTGCGCAGCATCGCGGGCAGCGAGATCAGCCCCATGGCCACGACGGTTGCGCCGAGGATCCCCGTTGTCGCGGCCAGCAATGCGCCGACGAATACCACGGAAATGCCAAGGCCGCCGGGGATCGGTCCGAAAAGCTGCGCCATGGTCAGCAGCAGATCCTCGGCGATCTTCGAGCGCTGCAGCATGATCCCCATGAAGACGAACAGGGGAATGGCGATCAGCGTATCCCTCTCGACCTCCCAATAGACCCCTCGAAAGTTGATCACCCCGGCGGAAAGCCATTCCGGTGCGCTGCCATGGGCGAAGTATGCCGCCGGATCAGAGGTGAAGAGATAGCCGCAGGCGGCGGCTAGCAGGATGGTCAGGATGGCCGAGCCGGGCAGCGCAAAGGCGACGGGATACCCCGAAGCCAGGGCCGCTGCCATGATCACCAGAAGGATGACGAGAAAGACAAGTTCCATGGATCAGCCTCGTTCGACCGCCGGCGCGGATGTGTGCTTCACACGCCCCACGGGGCGCTGCGCGTAGGGTGCGTCCGTGACGCACCCTTCTGGAAAGAAGGGGAACATCGCTCAGTGCCCCGGCAATTCGTCGTCGCGGTCGTGCAGGCGCGAGCCCGGGTCGCCGCGCCAGTCCGCCGTGCCCTCGAGCAGTTGCGAGCAGAAGGCGACCATCATCGACACCGCAAAGACACCGAGGAACCCGGCCATCAGGTATTTCACGAACATGCCGAACCCGGTCTGCGTCACCTCGAGGCTGAGCAGCGGCGCATTGATCAGCGAGGATTTGCCCGACATGCCCATCACGATGACGACCCAGCAGAAGATGATCCCCATCAGGATCGCGCCAATCGCGTTGACCTTGCCCTTCAGCGTGTCGCGAAAGCCCGAGTACAGCACATCGACCCGCACATGGCCGTCATCGAACAGCGTATAGGCCGAGGCGAACAGAAACAGCGCCCCGTACCAGAACCGCACGAGATCGCCCATGAAGGCCTGCTCATAGGAAAAGATGAACCGCGAGAGCACGATCAGCAATTCCGACAACACCACCAGCAGCGCCAGCCAGTGAAACCCGATCCCGCGCGTCACCGCCGCGATCAGGATCGCAACGCCCGCCAGCGGCAGGTGCACCGCAGGCGCCCGGTTGGCGTTGAAGTTCCAGGCATTCGCCGTCTCGGTGCCGACAAAGCCCGCCAGCATCTCCTCGACCCGCAGGAACGAGACGACCGTGTCCGCGATCCCGATCAGCAGCACCATCCAGAACGCCGCGCGAATGATGAAGTTCGCGACCCGGCGCAGCACGTCCGCATCGTCGCGCAAGGCACGGTCAGCGCGCATCACAAAGAGCGCAGGCGCGGCGAGGAACGCGCCATAGATCGCCAGCAGCACCACCGCCAGGATGGAGAACTCGCCCGAGAAAAGCGACAGCGCCCCGGGCCAGCCCTGCCAGAACATCAGATAGTTCTCGATCACGTAGGCGAAGGTCGCTCCGACCGTCATCCACGCAACGAGACGCATGCCGCGAGATCCGGTCGTTGCCGGCAGCGCTGTGTCAGCCATCGCCATAGGTCCCCCCTCCCAGGTGGTCCTGATCAAATCACAAAACGAATGAAATAAATGAATTGGGGGCGGAGCATAGCGCGCCGCCCCCGAAAGTCTCGCAAGATCGCGTTACCCGATGCCGAGCACGCGGTTGCGCTGGTTCGAGAACTCAACCTCGGCGATGGCACGGAAGGCGCCGATTTCGCGAAGGTTGGACTGGAACGCATCGTTGATCTCGGCCGCAAGCGGGCTGTGATCGCGGGTCTCCTCGAAGACCTCCTCGGCGGCTTCACCGAAGGCGTCCCAGGTATCGTCATCGAACGACCGCAGCTCAACGCCGTGATCGTTGATCAGACGCGCAAGGTACTCGCCGTTGTTGGCCGAGGCTTCCTCGTGCTGGGCGGCGTGCTCTTCCATGGCAGCGGCGGTGATGACCGACTTCTCCCAATCGCTGAGCGTGCCCCACCAGGACGCGTTCATGCCAAGCGCCAGACCGCCGCCCGGCTCGTGCATGCCGGCGGTGTAGTAGAGCTTGGCCGCTTCGTAGAACTTCATGAAGTAGTCGTTGTAGGGGCCGACCCACTCGGTGGCTTCGATGGCGCCCGAGACGAGGTTCTCGTAGATCTGGCCGCCCGGCAGCGACACCGTCGAGGCGCCGAGCTTGGACATCACCGTGCCGCCGAGGCCCGGGATACGCATCTTCAGACCCTTGAGGTCGTCGACGCTTTCGATCTCCTTGTTGAACCAGCCGCCCATCTGGGTGCCGGTGCCGCCAACGGGAAGCGCCTTCAGGCCGAACTCGCCCGAGATCTTGTCCCAGAGGGCCTGACCGCCCTTGAACTTGATCCAGGCGTTCCACTCCGGCGAGGTCATGCCGAACGGTACGGCGGTGAAGTAGGCAAAGCCCGGGTGCTTGCCGACCCAGTAGTAGTCAGCCGCGATGTAGGCCTGGCTGTTGCCGCCTGCGACTTCGTCGAAGCTGTCAAACGCACCGACACGCTCGCCTGCTGCGAAGTACTCGGTGGTGATGCGGCCTTCCGACAGCTCGGTCACACGGGCAGCGAAGCGCTGGGCCGAGATGCCGAGGCCGGGGAAGTCGCGCGGCCAGGTCGAGACGATGGTCATCGTCTTGCCACCCTGGGCGATGGCCGGAGCGGCCAGCGTGGCGGCACCGACACCGGCGCCCGCGACACCGGCTTTTGTGATAAAGGAACGGCGGTCCATTGAGATCCTCCCTGATTGGTCCCAGACACGCGGCTAGCAAGGATCGGATGAAGACGCAATTCCGCGTTTGCGGTTTTGTTTGCTCTTGCCCGCTCCCAACAGGCGCATCTCGGCGGGACCTAGCGCCACAACTTCCCGAGGGGTAGCTCGGATGACTGGGTACGGCTACGTAGTATTGGGTAGATTCCCGGGCGCGTTCGGCGCCCGTGGCAGAAAACTCTTGCGAGCGGCAGAGAGGCCCGTCACCCAAACGTCATGACGCTGAGACAGAAGATATTGCTGCTGGCCACGATCCCGCTGCTTGTGGCGGTCGCGGTGATCATGGCCGTGGTCAACCGGCAGGCCGAAGCGGTGTCGGCGCAGGAGATCGCGCTCTTCGAGAAGACCATGCTGGCCGCCAAGAAGGCCGAGTTGCTCAACTACATGTCGCTGGCCGAGACCTCGATCGAACACCTGACCGGCATCCCGCGCAACTCGTCGGCCGAGGATGTGATCGAGGCACAGACCCGCGCCAAGCAAATCCTGAACAGCCTGACCTTCGGCGAGGACGGGTATTTCTTCGTCTACGATCTGGATGGCACCAGCGTCGTTCATCCCAAGCAGGGCTGGCGGGTCGGGCAGAACTATCTCGATCTGCGCGACAAGGACGACCGGCCCGTCATCCGCAATCTGATCGCTGCGGCGAAAGCGGGGGGCGGGTTCACGCGATACGCATGGGAGCAGCCCTCGCGCGGAGATGTGACGGACAAGATCGGGTACGCCGTGCTGATCGAGCCGTGGGGTTGGATGATGGGCACCGGGATCTACATCGACGATGTGATCACCCAGGCCGCGGCGGCGCGGGCAGGGGTGGATGCGCGGATCCGGCAGACGTTCCTGTTGATCGGCGGGATCACCCTTGCGACCGTTCTGGCGGTGTTTGCCACCTGGATCGTGATCAACATTCGCGAGAGCCGTCTGGCCGATGCGAAGTTGCAGGCGCTGGCGCAGAAGGTGACCGATGCGCAGGAGGACGAGCGCGGGCGCGTTGCGCGCGAGTTGCACGATTCCATCAGCCAGATCCTGGTATCGGTGAAATACATGCTGCAGCGGGCCCGCCGGGCGCCTGATACAGGCGAGGCGCTGGGCAAGGCCGAGGAGAACCTGAACCTCGCCATCACCGAAGTGCGCCGGATCAGCCATGATCTGCGTCCGGGGCTGCTCGATGATCTCGGCCTGTCGCGGGCGCTGCAGAATCTGGGTGAGGAATTCGCGACGCGCACGGGCATCGCGGTCGATGTGCAGACGACGGCGTTCAAGAACCTGCTGCCCGATGACGTGAAGACCGCGCTATACCGGATCGCGCAGGAGGCGCTGACCAATGTCGAGCGTCATGCCGGGGCCTCGAGGGTCGAACTGGGCGTGACCCATGGCCAAGAGGGCGTCGTGCTCAAGATCACCGATGACGGTTGCGGGTTCGACCCGGCCGGGCTGCGCGCCAGTCGCAAGCCCGTGGGGATCGGGCTAAAGAACATGGCCGAGCGGATCGCCCGCCATGGCGGCAAGCTGAGCATTGACAGCAACGCCGAGGGCACCGGGTTGCGGGCCTGGCTGCCGCGCGGCGTGCTGCGCAGCGGCGGGGCCGTCGCGGCACCGCGCGCCGCCGAACCCGCGACGGATGCGGCATGGCCGGCCGAATGACCGACCGTGCCCCCATCCGCGTGATCATCGCCGACGATCATCCGCTGGTGCTGGAAGGCGTGCGCGCCTGCCTCGAGACCTATGACCATATCGAGATTCTTGGCACGGCAACGACCGGCAAGGCGGCCCTGGACCTCGCCCGCCGAACGGCGCCCGACATCGCGATCCTCGACATCAACATGCCGGAGATGAACGGGCTCGATGCGACCGAGCAGTTCCGCGAGACGGTGCCCGAGACGCGCCTGCTGATCCTCTCGATGCACGACGATCGCGAGTACATCGCCTCGGCCCTGCAGGCGGGCGCGCGGGGCTACATCCTCAAGGACGTTTCGACCGAGGAGATGGTCGCGGCCATCGAGGCGATCCACCGCGGTGGCACCTATTTCAGCGCCGGGGTCGATGCGTTCGCCTCGCTGGCCGAGGATCCGGCCACGGACACGGCGCTGACCACGCGCGAGCAGACGATCCTGCTCTGCCTTGCCGATGGGAAGTCGAACAAGGACATCGCACGCGAGCTGGATATCTCGGTCCGCACGGTCGAGACCCATCGCAAGAACCTCAAGCGCAAGCTGGGGATCAGCTCGACCGCGGGTCTGACCCGCTATGTGATCGAGAACGGTCTCGGCCGCGCTTGACACCTTCAGGCACAAACGTCACGGCACCTCGCGCAGATGAGGCAGAGGGGATGCGAAAGTCCGCCATCGGGATACAGTGACACATCTCAGGCATCTGATTTTACTTTTATTTTGCCGCTTCGGGCTGATCGCCACGATCTAAAACATCGGTGTAGAGCACTGGGCTCACTTTACGGAACGAGCACCGGGTAGGCCTGCGCGATTGCAGACGTTCAAGCTGATCAACGACATACATACCTGATCGATGCTCGATCAGCACCACTTGCTCAAACGGACCTACGCCACGTAGGGTCCGTCGAGGGAAGTGAGACCATTCAGTCTGCCAAAGAGACTGATCTTTTAATGAAGGACACAATGCGGTTTGCACCAGTCGAGCGACGTCGTGGTGATGCCACCTAAGGTATCTGTCTGCATTCCGGTGTTGAACGGAGCAAAGCGTCTCCCGTCCTGTCTGGCGTCATTGCGTGATCTGGACTACCCGGCAGAACAGATAGAGATAATCATTGCTGACGGAGGGTCGACGGACAATACCCGCGAGGTCACACTGCAGTATGGTGCGCACTTTTTAGACAACCCGGGAAGGACAGTTGCTGCCGGGCGCAATGTCTCATTTTCCGCAGCGACCGGCGAGTTCATCGCGAGCACTGATGATGATTGCGTCGTGCCGCCCGATTGGATTACCCGCGCGCTTTCCGAGTTCCGAGAATCTGATGTCGCCGCGGTTGGTGGCATATCACTGTTGCCAGAGGGTTCTGGCCCGTGGCCCGAAGCAGCAAACTACGTCTTTCGCCTTGCCAGCCGCACGGGTCACTCGGTGCAATCCGATCATATGGGGTCTGGAGACGTCGATGATTTGCCAGGGTGCAACGTGTTCTACCGAACCGAAATGGCGCGGCAGGTGGGCGGTTTCGATGAAGGATTGATCACGGCAGAGGATGTCGATTTTCATATCCGGCTGCGATCGAAAGGCTTGCGATTGCGCAGCGCAGACGGTCTTTACGTCTGGCATGACAAGCGACCGACCGTAAGGGGGCTTTTCAACCAGCTTCGACGATACGCCATTGGCCGTGTTCAACTCGGTCGAAAATGGCCGTCAGCGCTCTCGACGTTGCATAACGTGCTCGGATTTGCACTACCGATCTCGATTGTGATAACGGTGGTTGGATTGGGATTGTTCATGCCGATTTTCGCCGCCCTTGTGTTGCTACTGAGCAGTTTGCTGATCTTGCTGGCACTGAAAGACAAAGTCCCGCTCAAGGCAGCTGTTCTGACACCAGCAGCGGCGCTGGTCGTCGCCACTGGTTGGAGCGTGGGATACCTGAACGAGCGGTTCCTGCCGATGAAGCGCGAAACGGGCGGCTAACTTTTCAAGCGGCTGACAACAAATCGCAGGATCCAATCGGTCAGAACATTCGAACGTTCATGGCGCCAGGTCGAGAACACCTCGTGCGCTGCGTCGTAGAGCGCGATTGCCTGCGCGTATTCTTCTTTGTCCTGATGCCCGGTCGCATGTGACCTGAGTGCACCATAGACCTGTGCTGCCAGCAGATTTTTTGGTGCGTCCGGAACTGCATCATGTGTTCGCATGTTGACCAGAACCTTCGCAGCGGCAGCGCCGCGGGCCTCCGGCTCGATGTCGATAATGCTGTTTAGTGCCTGGGCGATGCGGTCAACCTGCACGTCCGGCGCATTCACAAGAAGGTCGAAGTCAATGACGAGGTGAAGCCGGTCGCCCAGATGCCGCAAAATCTCGACATTGTGCTGCAACCAGATCAGCAACGCGCGCTCCGCGGAGACACCGTTGTGCTTGGCAAGCGAGCGAACGACCGCGTCGGGATGGCGGATCATCGCTATGGGGACAGGCTCCATGTTTACCTTTCCCCAGATCCGCTGCCAAAGCGGCCATAGCGTGATCGTACGGGGGTCTTTGAAACCCCAAACCCCGCCTGGATGAGAAGCAACCTCCCGGATCAGGATCTCGGTCAGGTCGCGTTCAGCGCGCCTCGCAGGACCGCTCTCCAACCACCCATCGGGCAGAGGAAAGGTTCCACGACTGCCGTGCCAAAGCCTGTCCAATCTCGCAAGAAGCCGATCCTGGACAGCGACGATCTCCGCGTGCTCCCAGAACCCTTCGGTGTTGCTCCGGCCAGCCGGGATAAGATCCTCGCCGCAGGCAACGCCCAGGCTGGACAGAACGTTCATTCCGACCGAGGTCCCGCTGCGGTGCATCCCGAAGACGACGATCACAGGTGTTGGCGGGGTAGGATGGTTCATAGTGACGATCGGCGCTCTCTTGTGGCCAAGATCAAGGACACTAGCAATGCGATAAGGGTCGAGACCGCGTTGAGCCCACGGTTCACCAGCACGAAACCCGCGGCAATCGAGAGTGGCACGTCGTACAATGAGAGAACTCCTGCCCAGGTCCAATCCACGACGCCAAGCTCCATCGGCGTAACAGCCACAAGCCGTGACAGTTGAACGATCGAGAAACTACTGAGGAAGTCCATCGGCAACAACGAGATGCCCACCGGAAGAGCAATAATGCCAGTCCGTAGCGCCGTCAGCGCATACATGATCAGTGAAATCGCTGCGAGCCGTAGACCGATTGGCCCCCGTACGAGAGCGATGACGTCGGAGATGTGGAACCGCTTCGGCAGAAGGTGTGGCCTCTTTGACAGGTAGAGTGAAACGATCACGCAGGCGACAAGTCCGATTACGATAACCGGCGTAAGGCCGTGCGCGAGGAGTGCCAATCCGATGCTCGCAAATCCCAGTATCACGACGAGATCGAACACTTGTTCGAAGGCAGACGCGGTGACTGACTTCCCAACCGATTGGCCACCGTGCAAGCGTGCACCGATCGCCCGGCCCATCGGCTTGGCCACGTGAGGCATGAGCACCAGGCCCAATGCCCCCCCCAGACACGTGTAAAGGAAGGATGCGATCAATGTTGGTGGCTCTGCATCTGGCGTAGACAACTTACGCATGACGAGCTGCCATTTGATCGAGCTCATCAAAAGCATTCCAAAAGAAAGCCCAAGGAATGCAGAGATATGTGCAAAACCTAGCTCTGCTATAATCTTCTGAAACTGCCTGAAGCTCAGGCCGGAAGCAAAAATCAGAACTGCAAGCAGAATGACGGCCACCAAAATTGGAACAATATGCCATAGATGTCTCAGGTGCATCTATTGCCCCAAATTTGTGGCTGCGGCCTCGCTTCCAGACGGAGGTGTCGTAGAAATATCCCCGAAACTCGAATGCAAAACATCCAGGAATTTCTTATTCTACCCATCATTTAGAAGCTGTAGACATCAACATAAACAGGAGTGACGGTGTAGGTGCTTGGCGAGGGCGCGAACGGTAAGTTGTCTGGCAGCAGGTACATCGGCGCAGGCGCTTCAAGCAAGACCGTCGTCTTCCCGGGTTGCAATTGGAACGGCGGGATTTGTAATTTGCCGTCGATTTCAAGGGCGTCGGTCTGCGGCGCTCCTGCCTCGTCGTAAAGGCGATAAGCACCCGCAACTGGAACATCGAAAACAGTGCTGTGCTCTGGATGGATTTTCCGACCGACAATCCGAATGTTCGGTGCAATGCCTATATATCTGTCCTTCAGAACAGGCCCGAGGGCGTCGGAGACAGCCGACAGTCGATAGCTGTCGATCAAGACTTTCGGCGGCGATGCTGCAAGATCGCGGTAGACCTTCGAGTTGCTGCCCTCGGACGTGGTACGCCAGACCCATCTTGCATCCAGCCAGTGCTCAACGGACTGACGGCGGTTCGGTAGCATCCCCGATCCATCAAAATAGGTCTCTCCTGTGTCCAGCAATTCCTCTACTTGGCGCATCAGCGCGACCTGATGGCTGTTGTCGTGGGACAGGTATGTGCCGTTTCGCACGAAGCTTGTTGCGACCACGACGATGCCAAAGGCCAGCGACAGGGATTTCAGTACTGGCCGATTTGCCAGAAGCCTGAGCGGAACCAGCGCCCAGAGTGCCAAGAACGGTATCGCCATGATAAAGACATAGGGCCATGGCTGGGTGTGGCTGAAGACCAGCGCGGAGACGATGAGTGTAAAAACGGCGGTGATACGCTGTCGCGTGGTCAGCTTGGACCACCGCCAGAGAGACACAGCCAAGCCGAGACCACACAACGCATAGAGCGGAAGATTCCGCATCACCGTCTGAGTCACGAAGACACGCAGATCGGAATAGAACTGGTGCCCGCTTACGGCGACTTCCACAGGGCCGCGTACAAGATTTTCCGCCACCAGAAGCGGGTTGTCCGGTCGAAAGGCCACGCAGTAGATCACAATTGGCAGGGCCCAGCCGAGAACGAGCAACGCGCCGTGTTGACATGCCCCGCGAAGGCTGCGGTCCGCGAGGGCGCTCGCGACCAGAGCAACACCCAGAGCGAGACAGAAATAGGCGGCTTTCTGTGTTGCCAGAACCGAAAGCCCACAGAGAACACCTGCCAGAACGATACGGTGCCATGGCAGGACCTCGCGACTGACGCAGGCCCAAAGCGCCGCGGCCGCGAAGAACACAGCCAGCGGCTCGGACCGCAGACGAAAGCTTCGCTCGATGAATGTTGAAAAACAAAGCATCACAAGGACCACGAGCACAGCAAACACAGCAGGCTCATCCATTGACCGGGCGATGCGATAAATGATCACCAACAGTCCGCACGTGAGCAGCGCAGTTTGAAGCCGTCCGATCAGCAACATCGACTGCGCATCCCAACCGGCCCAGTGCGACAGCTTGTAGAAGACAGCGTACCCCACGGCCTTGCCTGGCCACTTGGTATGGAAGAACTCGTCAAACAGATGCTTTGACTGGCCGAACTGCCAGAACTCGTCCATCACGAACGTCGTGTTCACCGCGAGAACGAACAGCGTCGCAATCTTCAGACCCAGTGTGAGCCAAAGGGCTCGGACCCAGATGGATCCGCGAGGCCTTTCTTGGGTGATCATGCACCGGTTTCCGTGGATCGTTTCACTGCGCCAACATAGACCCTGCGCGAGCGGTGCTGGTTTCCGGTCGCTTTTCCCAGCGCCTCAAAGGCCGCGCTGACTGCTCTTTTCGTCGAGATTGTCCAGCAACAGCTTCAGCAGAAAACCCGCAAAAACCATCGTAAAGCCGGCGACACAGGCGGTTGTTGTCACGAAGGCGAGGTGCACCGTGCGCTCCATGTTGCCGCCGATCAAGACCCACCGAAAGACGAGAGCGACATCGATCAACAGACCGACGACACCCAGAAACGAACCGATGAAGACCAGATACTCGATTGGGTTCCCGGCCCTGAGCCACCGTACCAACCCGGTTTCCGGCATCGGGTGGTATGTGGCGATGGCAACTTTGGCCAAGGCTCCCAGCAAGATCGCATTCAAGCCGATCAACGTCATCATCGTCGCAAGCGCCACAAAGTGGGTCCCGAGATAGACCGAGCCGATCCTGATCGGTCCACCCGACAGCACCGCGAGACCGATGATCCCCAAGGCCAACAGGATACCGCCCGGCACCAGAAAAATCTGGTTGGGCGCGCGCGCGATGATCAGCCTGAGATGCCGCCACCCGTCCCGAAACGACCGAAGATGGGGCGGACGTCCGCGCTTGTCGGGATAGAGCTTGGTCGGGACTTCGCGGATGTCGAGACCTGCCCGATCTGCGTTGATCACCATCTCGGATGCAAATTCCATCCCTGGCGAGCGTGCCCGGATCTTGCCGAAAGCCTCTTTCGTGAAGGCCCGCATGCCACAGTGAAAGTCGCGAACCGGAATTCCATAGATCCGGCGGGCAATTCCGGAAAGCACCGGATTGCCGAGATATCGGTGCAGCCTTGGCATGGCGCCGGGTTCGATACCGCCAGCGAAACGGTTCCCCATCACCAGATCTGCGCCACTTTCCAGACCCTCGACGAACGGATCTATCGCGCTCCAGTCATAGGAGTCGTCGGCATCGGCCATGATCAGGAACTCACCGCGCGCGGCCTCGGCTGCGGCAATGATCGCCGCGCCATACCCGCGAATTGGCTGGTGAACGACGCGAGCGCCCAAGGATTTGGCCAATTCGACGGAACCGTCCGTAGATCCATTGTCGCCGACAACGACCTCGCCGGCGATGCCTAATCGCTTGAACGCCGCTTGAGCCTTTTCAATGCAAATCCCGATCGTACGCTCTTCGTTGAGACATGGGATGATGGCAGAGACTTTTGGTGACTCGTCATGGGTGTCAGACCCGCTGCCCAAAACACGCGACCTGTGTCCAGTTTCGATCTTGTCGTCTAAATCATCTTGATGTGCAGTGAATTTGTCCAGCACGTCCAAGTCCTCCAAAGGCGGTGTTGCACGAGACGCTTGGTTCTTTTGGCCCCTCATGCTGATAAACGCCTTGCCAACTGCGGTCGCTTATCCCGCATTGTTCAAAACAATCCTCAACCAAAAATCAGTGTGACGACCATAGGTGGCAATTTTAAGGAGACTTGAGTTCGGTGGTGATCGCTATGGAGCCTCACACAGGACATTGAAAACCGAAAGCAGGAGCAGATCGTCGAAACAAGCTCAGTTTCATGAATGTCTGTCTCAATCGTCGACGCAAGGTGGGCGCAGATTTCACGGGCCCGACGGTGTCTTGATGCCGGATCGGGCCAAGCGCGTTGGCTCGCGGGAGTGCATCCATGAGGGCATGGTTGTGATTGCGCTGTGATGCGATGTCATGACTAGGTCTCATGTGGGTGCCCTCTGCACTGACGGCGTCGCTCGGGGTTGGCATACCCGTGGAAACCTCTCATTGCTTATCAAGCGCCCTTCGCCATTGGGGACATGGCAGATCGAGGCTGCGCGGTTGTTCATCGGCTCTATCGTTGTTGCAGCCTTGGCCTTGATCCGTGGTCTTGGTCCCGAGCAGATCTCTGATTTTGGCGATATTTTCGGCGCGATTGCTGTTTCGGAACAAGTCGTGGAGCCGGATGCGATGCTGGTCCGCGGGCATGACTGGGACGAGGAAACAGCGGATGAACTCGTCTGGGGCCAGCGTCATGGTGGTGTAGGCGCTGAATCCAGCCGGGTCCGCGAGCCCAGCCTGTTCGTTGAAGAACCGTCATCTCCAAGCCTCGCGCTGCTTGGTCAGGCCTTCCAGAAGCAACAGTTTGAACCGCCAGGGGAGCAAACGCACTGACAGAAAGAAGTTGGTGCATGATGCGATCCAATCCGAGCCGACCATCGAGAACCCGCCGCCTGGGACGATCATGTGGACGCATGGGTGATCCGCAATCGCCGATCCTGAGATGTGCAGAACCGATGTGATCTCGACCTGAGTGCCGAGATGCTTCGGGTCGGCGAAGATCTCGTGAAACCTTCAGGCGTCTCCATCTCCGGCGAGCGGTGGCCAACCCGCGAATTTCGTGCTGGCGCAAATTTGGGCGCGCTGCGAGCAGGGCCTAGGGCCGTGTGCATTTTTGTCGTCGACCATCCGGGTGCGCAGCAATTCGGTGGCTCTGGTTTGCACGTTAATGGTTCTGATCATCTGTCAGCCAAGGCGACGACCACCTCGCCGCAAAAGGACACATCCCTCAGTCACTCCTTTGCAACGCAGGCATGTTTAAGCGCAACGCGAAGCCCCCCTCGCCACTAACGCGAAGCGATCTGCTGCAGCGCGCAGAGTTAACAGAAAGCATCAATCGTCGAAGTATCGGTCTGCTCTTTGATTCTTGTCTCGCCTCGATCCGATCCGGGGAAGAGGGGGCTCGAAACGGACATCGATATGTCGACCGGGGGCGCCGTTCCAGCCGATCGAGAATAGATCGGCTCTATCGGTCGTCAGGTGGTTGGACCGAAACGCTCGCTTTTTATTGCATGCACCAAGTCGCTTGGCAGGCGTATCTGGCTTCGCTAGCACGGGGGCCGAGACGCAAGGAGACTGTCATGACCGACTATGTGTTTGCCCCCCCTGCCACCCCCGCCGCTGCCGTTGCAGGATCGGATGCGCTCTTCCCTGTGCGCCGGATCTTCTGCGTTGGTCGGAACTATGCCGAGCACACCCGCGAGATGGGGTTCGATCCGGACCGCGAGCCGCCGTTCTTCTTTGGCAAGCCGCCATCGGAGATCGCGCTTGCGGGGGAGGAGATTGTCTTTCCACCGGAGACGGATGACCTGCATTACGAGGGTGAGATGGTCGTCGCGCTCGGCTCGGGCGGCAGGGATATCGCGATCGAGGACGCGAACAGCCATATCTGGGGCTATGCCGTTGGCAATGACCTGACCCGGCGCGATGTGCAGGGGGTGGCGAAGAAGATGGGGCGTCCCTGGGATTGGGGCAAAGGCTTTGACAAATCGGCCGTGATCGGCCCGGTGCATCCCGTCGGCGGGACCGGTGTGCTGGAGACTGGCTTCGTGCGGTCCTGGGTCAATGGCGGGCTGCGCCAGGACGGGGATCTCGGCCAGATGATCTGGTCGGTGCCGGAGGTGATCGCGTTCATCTCACGCTCGATGCGGCTGGCGGCGGGGGATCTGATCCTGACCGGGACGCCCGCAGGGGTTGGCAACCTGGTGCCGGGTGACGAGATCCGTGTCGCGGTCGAGGGGCTGGGCGAGATCACGAACCGGATCGTGTGAGCCGGGCGACGCCTGGGCGCACCGCTCCCCTGCCGATGGGGCACGGCGGGGCTGATCTCCGGCATGCCCAGCCGCCCGCGGCGCGCCCCGGCAACCTTGCACGCGGCGCAACGCGGCCTGCCGTTCCCGTGGGTTCTTATCCGGACGGTGCCGGTCCATATCCCGGTCGAATGATCTGTCAGGAGAGACGGCATGCGGTATTTGGGAACGGCCCTGTTGTGGCCCGGTGATGTGCTTTGCAGCCTTGTGGGTGTGACCGGTGAGAGCGACTCGAAGCATCTGCTCCGGCTGTTCTTCAATCTCGCTGTCTGGTCCAAGATCGGCGCGATGATCGCCGTCTCCTGGGTCGACTGGGGGCTGTAGGCGCGGCGCGCAGGACACAGGAGGCGCCTGTGTCTGAGAACCGCGCCAGCAGGGGCGATGCGGCCGGACAGGGCGCCCGGGCGTACTCCTCCAGCTCGTTTGTGCTGATCGCGGTGTTCTGAACCGGCGCAGTATCGTGCCTGGCGCTGTTTTTCGGCGCTCGGTCCGGCGTGTGCCGGGGGTCCCGTTGTCCGCCGGCTCATCGATTGCGCCGCGGGAGGCGTTTGCCGCCTTGGATCCCGCGGCCCTTGTCGAGGGGGCTGAGGTCACTTACGCCGCCTTTGCGCCGAACTGCTGAACGCGGGCGATCCATGCCTCGACCATGCCCGGCTTCGGGTGGGTGGCGCCTGAGAAATGTGTCACCTGCGACGTGATGCCGACGAAGCCCAGGATCTGATCGCGCACCTGGCGCAGCATTGCGCTGCGGTAGAACAGGCCCATGATCCACCCCGGCGTGTCCGAGGTCATGAAGACCCGGCCCGTGCGTCCCGTCAGCATGGGGGCGGGCAGCCCCATCGCGGTTGTGGTGCGCGTATCGAAGGCGCGCCCCGGAAGCAGCGTCCGATCGAACAGACCCTTCAGCTTTGCCGGCAGGCCACCCCACCACATCGGCGTGGTGACAACCACGTGCTCGGACCACTCGATGTCCTGCAGCACGGTCTCAAGCTGAGGCTCGAGCGGCTTTTGCGTCTTGTAGCCGCCGAACTCGTAGTCCGGATCGAAGCTGAGATCGTGCAGGTGCGTCACGCGCACCTCATGCCCGGCAGCGCGGGCACTGTCGGCATAGGCTTCGGCAAGGCTGCGCGAGAGCGAGGTTTCGGCCGGGTGGCCGTTCAGAACAAAGACCCGTTTCGGGGCGGAGGGTTTGGCAGGCGACAGCATGATGATTCTCCAAAATTGACCGTGGTCATTTAAATGCTCCAGAAAATGACTGCGGTCAATAAATAAATTTGACCGGGGTCGATTTTTCTGCGAGACACAGTCATGGCCAGAGCCGTACAGAGACGCACGCTCGAGACCCGCGCCCGGTTGCTGGCAGCGGCGGAATCCGTGATTGCCGAGCAGGGGTTCGCGGCCCTTAGGGTCGAGGAGGTCGTCCTGCGCGCGGGTACGGCCAAGGGAACGTTCTTCGCCCATTTCCCTGATAAGGACGCGCTGGTCGCCCAGATCGTGGGCGCGCGCTTTGCGCTCTATCTCGCGGAGATGGCCGAGGGCCCCGCGCCGGAGACCGTGGCCGACATGGTCCGCGTGCAGATGCCGCTGATCGGGTTCATGACCTCCGAGCGATATGTCTTCGACGTCTTCTTCCGCTACTCCGGCGCCGCTGCATCGGACGAGATCGGCCCGATCGCCGAGGGGATCGTCACCTATGTCGAGGTCGTCACGGACTGGATCGCGGGCGGGCCGTTCCGAACGGATGTCGCACCGGACGTGCTGGCCGAAGGGGTGCTCGCGTTTCTTCTGCAGGCCATGGCGGTCAGGTTCTGTGCCCTCCATGCCAGCCAGACGGTCGAGGAGACCTTTGCGCCGTACCTTCAGGCATGGTTGCTGCCACGGTGACGCTGCGCGACGGTTTGGCGCTGGACGTCATACCGGTCGGGCCGCAATGATGCGTCATCACGAGCGGAGGGCCCCATGAGAATTCTCGTCCTGCAACATGCCGATTGCGAGCATCCCGGCTATTTCCGGACACTGCTGGCCGAGGATGGCCATGACTGGGTCCCGGTGGAGATGGATGCGGTCGAGACACCTCCGCCGCTCGACGGGTTCGATGCGCTCTGGGTCATGGGCGGGCCGATGGACACCTGGCAGGAGGACGCGCACCCCTGGCTGGCAGGGGAGAAGGTGCTGATCAAGGAGGCCGTTGCGGATCGGGGCATGCCGTTCCTTGGCCTCTGTCTCGGGCACCAGTTGCTCGCCTGTGCATTGGGTGGTGACTGTGGCCCGGGCACGCCGGAGATCGGGGTCATGCCGGTGATCCTTACCGAACGCGGGGCCGAGAGCGTGTTCTTCGATGGGGTCGACTCGCCGCTCGAGACTCTGCAGTGGCACTCGGCCGAGGTGACCAAGCTGCCCGAGGGCGCGACCGTTCTGGCGACCTCGCCCGATTGCGCGGTGCAGGCGATGAGCTGGGGTCCGCGGGCGCTCACCATGCAGTTCCACATGGAGGTCGAGGCGGACACCTGCGGCATGTGGGCGGAGATCCCGGAATACGCAGGCGCGCTGCAAAAAGCGCTCGGCCCGAACGGCCTGCCCGAGATCACGGCGGCCTGCGATGCCAAGATGGCCGCCTTCAACACCGCCGCCGAGCGGGTCTACATCAACTGGCTGCAGGCCGCCGCGCAGGTTTAGAGAGAAGCCGATTAGATGCCGGAGAAGTGCGAACCGATCATCGAGTGGATGAGAAAGATCGCGCGCGGCGAGATCGAGCCGCGGGATCCCTTCCAGGAAGATCCTGACAGAGAGCCATCTGTGGTGCCCCTGGTTCGTTTCTCGTCGGAGGCTTTGGACTACCTGGGTGAAATCGATGTGCGAACGAAGCCGGGCACGGTTTTATCTGTGATTTGGTGTTCGGGTTCGAGTTCCTACGACCCAGCTTCTGATGAACGCACAAACCACGGCTCCGGGCTGGTGCTTGGTTGGTATGACCTCGATCAGATCGCGCCAGATCAGATCGTTGAGTATGCAGACCTAAAGCTGTGCTTCGTGTTTCCGCCGACCGATCTGGCTGAGCTTACAATCACGCTACCTGAGAACAAGGACAGCTGGCATCAACTTGTCATCGACGGTCCGAACCCGTTCGAGGATTGATGGAACAGGGACCCCGCAGCGATCCATCCAACACCGCCGCCGAGCGGGTCTACATCAACTGGCTGCAGGCGGCGGCGCAGGTTTGACCCCGGGGCTGGCTAGGTGCCGACCTGTTCGGTCGCCCAGTCCGGAAGGTCGCGCCACATGCCGCGCTGGCGCGGCGTCTCGGTGTAGACCGGGGTTTCTTCGTAGCTGTCCATCTTCTGGAACAGGTATTTTAAGAAGCCTTTCTTCGGGTGCTGATCGATGTGGTAGCAGCTTTCCCAGCCAAGGCTTGCCAGCCAGGGGTCGACGATCCAGACATCCTTGCCCCAGTTTTCGTGGCTGGGCAGGCGATGTTGCAGAACCTTCGAACGTGACCCGACCGGCTGCAAAATCGTGCCGCCCTTGCGACCGACGATGCAATAGACATGGGTCGGATCCGTTGTGAACCGCTTGCGCACATAGCCCGGTGGTTTGGGCGCGGCCTTCGAATCCCAGGCCACGACTTCGATCCTGGGGCGAATGCCTTCGAAAGGCACCGTCGAGAGGATATGCGCCGCAGCAAGACCATAGCTGGTACATTCGCCCGCTCCGTTGCTATACACCCGGTCCTTTGTGGCCTTGAGAAACCTTGCCTGCCACCGTGTGTCGTCTACCCCCTTTGCCGCATCTTCGCCGCGTGGGATGAAGCCGCCCGCTGCAAAGGCCGCCTTTGCCATGCCGCGTGCGACCAGGTCGTCCCGCTCTGCCTTGGTGAACCTCGGATGGATGGAGCCGCGAAAGTTCCGCGCGTCGTTGCAGGCAAAGCCCTTGCACTGATCCAGTGTTGCCCGGGCGCTTTGGATCAGGCGCTGGATATTCGACTCGACGTGGTAGTCATTGGCCTTGCCCCAGCTTTCGACCAGGCGCCGCAGTTGATATTCGTATTTGCCGATCCGCGCGTCGGTGGGGTTCTTGCAGAAACTCTTGGCGTGTTGTGTGTCCTTGAAGGGCGTTGGCCGGGTGCCCTGCCGTTTGTGGAGGCTGACCTGACGCTCAAGCTCGTCGCAGAGGCCACGCAGGCTGCTGGTCCGTTTCCAGAAGCGGCTGTTCTGGCCCTTGAGATGTTTTTTGAAGTGGCTGTATTTTTGGGCTGGTGTCTGCATCGGTCTCGTCGCTCCCCGTGTTCGCGCCTCGGTGAAACTTTGTGTGTCGAGAGGTGGTCGGGCCGGGTAGCGCGAAGGTTCAATCTTTTTTCACGATGATCCGAACAACAGGAGGACGTCGCCCTTGGCCGATCTGATAGTGACGAATAGCGAGACGACGCTGGTTTGCCGCACGGCAGGCGATCCCGCGGCACCGCTGTTGCTGTTCTTGCACGGGTTCCCGGAATACTCCGGCGCGTGGGCGGGGATGTTCGCGCGCCTGTCGGACCGGTTCTAATGTGTCGCGCCCGATCAGCGGGGCTATGGCCGGTCATCGGCGCCGCATGAGGTCGAGGCCTATGCGCTGGGCAAGCTCGTCTCGGACGCGCTCGCCGTGCTGGATGCGGTGCGTCCGGGCGGGCAGGTGGCGGCCGTGGTCGGGCACGATTGGGGGGCGTCGGTCGCCTACGGGCTGGCCATGCGCGCGCCCGAGCGGATGGCCCGGCTGATCATCGTCAACGGCGTGCACCCCATTCCGTTCCAGCGCGAACTCGCGCGGGGCGGGGCACAGACCGAGGCCTCGCAATACATCACCTGGCTGCGCAACCCGGCGGCGGATGAAGTGCTGGCCGCCGATGACTATGCCCGGCTGTTGCAGGCGTTCTCGGCCAACATGGACATGAGCTGGTTGGCTGGAGACGTGCTGGCCCAGTACAAGCAGGCATGGTCTGGTCCCGGCACGCTGCGCGGGATGATCAACTGGTACCGGGCCTCGCCTCTGGTTGTCCCGAAACCCGGAGAGATGGCACCGGATCTGCCCGACCTGCCCGTCGACGCAATGCGCATCCGGCCCAAGCATCTGCTGATCTGGGGCGAGGGCGACACAGCCCTTTTGCCTGAGAGCCGCGCGGGGCTGGATGATCTCTGCGATGACCTGACAGTTCGAACGTTTCCCGATGCCGATCACTGGATCATCCACCAGAAGCCGGACGAGGTCGCCGCGCTGATCGCCGATTTTGCGGGTCCGATTGCCTGAGGACGCATGCGGTGCGCCTGTGTCAGCGGTCCCGTCGCCGTGCCATTTCTTTGGCGTAGTCGTCCTCGGTCGCGCGGCCAAAACTGTGGATCAGGCCCTTGGCGTCGCGCCCCCAGGAGGTATGCGCCAGTGGATCCGGATCGCGGAGTGAGCGGCTGTCGGGGATCAGCTCGAACGTCTCCGCATGGACATCATCGAGGAACGTGTCGTTGAACCAGATGCCGCGTTTGTCTTGTCCGAACCCGGCGTTCAGCAGCCTGAAACTCGGCCCATCCGCCTTGGCGATCCGCTTGCCCTCGAGATAGACCGAGGTCGTATCGCGCGCAAAACAGTAGCCCAGCGGTTCCAGCGTCTCGGGCGATTTGCAGGTGCGCACGACATTGGACTTGGTTGGACTGGTCGACTCGCAAAAGTAATAAGCTTGGGTCGCATCGCGCCCATAGCCGCAGCGATAGCCATAGTCGTCTTTCATGTAGAGCGAGCGCTCGCCGGGTCCGATCGCCTCGAATGTCGCGGGGTCGGCGACCTTGGCGTTGCCATAAGTTGTCATGATCGTGTCGCCGGCGCGGTAGAAGACATCGCTCAGCCCCGTGATCTCGCCCTTGGGCTGGCGTTTCGCGCTATGGCGGCTCCAGAAGAGCTTGCCGTTGGAGACCAGGATCGAGCATGTCACCGCCCGTGCGTCCGCCACGGCGGCTTTGTCCAACAGGGCCGGCAGATCATCCGATCTTGCATAGTAGACCGCGCCCTCATGACAGAAGAAGCGCGAGCGGGTGCCGTAATCGGTATCGAGCCAGGCAATCCCATTGCGGCGCACCGGGATGTCGATGTCGATCGGTACCGGCACGAGGTCGAAATCCTGACCGTTCGGATCGCCCAGGGCCTCAACAGGTTTCGTGTACACCCGAACCTCGAAGTGCACCGACAGATCCGTGGCCGCCTCATCTTCGTGCAACAGGGTGGGGGGCACCACGATCTCGCACGGCGCGGTGTGCCTGGCCCCGGCGGCGACGATCAGCGGATCAGACGCCTGTATCGCCCTGAGCCGAAAGACTGTGCTGTGCTGCGCGCTCGGGCCATTGGCCTGCAGCCACGGGTGCAGCGCGATGTCGGCCTCGCCCGTGTTGGTCCACGTTGCCTCGGCCGGGATCGGCGCGACCGCCGAGGGCTGCGGGCCCGTCACCCTGAGTGTGAGCGCGATGGTCAAGTCGCCTCGCCGTCCGGGGCCGAGCGCAGGAACAGGTAGAGCGGCAAGGCAAACGAGACCCCGACGCAAATCCCGGCCGGGATGACAACAAGGTTCAGCCAGCGGCGGTTCCGCACGGTCTCGACGATCACCCAGATGACCAGCGCCGCGTAACTGACGGTCAGATCCCAGACCAGCCCGGTGGACGCGTCGTTGACATTCCACGCCTCGACCATCGCGCCGAAATCCCAGTTGTTCGCGCTCAGCCAGCCCAGGAAATAGTACATCGGCAGGATCGCGCCGATTACGGCTAGGGCGAGAAATACGATACGCAGCGGGGTCATCGGCGGGATCCTCTCGAGTGGCCTCCCGCTCATATAGTTCGCTGTCTCAAAACGGTAGAGGCGCGGCCGAATGCCTTGCATCCGGAAGTGGCCACGCCCCTGTCACCGGACGGCAATGGTCTGGTCGCAGCGGCTCACGCCGCGAGGACGGCCTTGTTCCGTCCACCCGACTTGGCCTTGTAGAGCCGCTGGTCCGAGGTCCGCAGCAACTGGTCGAGTGTTGTTGCCTTGTCGCGTTCCGAAAGGCTGCCGCCGATACTGACGGTCATCGAAATTGATTTGCCGTCATAGACGAATGGCTGCGCTTCGACCGCGCTGCGGATCCGTTCGGCGGCGGCATTGAATTCGTCGACACTGGTCGAGGGCAGGTAGACGACGAACTCCTCGCCGCCAATGCGGGCAAACAAGTCGTCCTTGCGGATTTGCGACCGGGCGATGTCGACGAAATGCAAAAGAGCCGCATCGCCCGCATTGTGCCCGTAGGTGTCATTGATCGATTTGAAGAGATCGATGTCCAGCAGAAGCACCGCGCTGTTCGGATTGGTCTCGGCAGCGGTGGCTTCAAACAGTGCCCTGCGGTTCAGGCATTTGGTCAGCGGATCCGTCTCCGCGAGCAGACGGAGTTGGTCCGACTGAGTCTTCAGCTGGTGGTTCGCTGTGACGACTTCGGTGACGTCATGCATCACACCGACGAGGAAGACGCTTCCGTCCCCCAGCGTAAGGCGGCTCTTCCTCGTGATCGTCTCCCGCGGCGTGCCGTCTGCTTCGAAGACCGTTTCGTAGGCCTCGTCAATTTCGCCATGCTCAAGAACGCGGCGGTCGCCGCCATTGCATTGAGCAACCTGGCGGTGAACGAAAAATTCGC
>JBCBOR010000052.1:0-32166 GCA_039821125.1 Pseudomonadota bacterium | reverse complement strand
ACAAGCCGGGGTGAGGCGCGCCGGGTCGGCGGGCGGGGGTGGGCGGGTGGGCCGTCCGGCGGCACGGCGCGCCTCACCCCGGCTCACAATCCCACGGCGCGCTCAGAGAGACGGATCTTGAACCGCTCCCGGACAGCCTGATCCCGCACAGGATCCAGATGCGCCGGGAACATCCCGTCCAGGATCTCGCGCTTGCGGGCGATCGCCTTCTGCACCAGATCCGGGCGCCCGATCTCGAGCCATTCCTTGGGCGACGTCCGGTCCCCCAGCGCGGGATAAACATACTCGGTCTGCATCATCCCGAGCGTCTGGTCCTGTCCCAGATAGTGACCCGGACCATCCAGACAGACCGAGCGCATCACGTCCAGGCTCAGCGTATTGTCGTTCACCTCGATCCCGCGCACACAGCGCTGGCACTGGCCCAGAACGTCATCGCCGAGGATCAGGCTTTCATGACAGAAGCCCAGCAGCGATGCGTGCATGCCGACACTCTCGTAGACCATGTTCAGTCCAGCCATCCCGGCCATGACATTCGAGATGCCCTGCTCCCATCCTGCCTGCATATCCGGCAGCTTGGCGTCGGCGATCCCTGCCGCCGCGCCGCCTGGCAGACCATAGAACTTGTGCATCTGCGCGCAGCCGGCGGTCAGAAGCCCCTGTTCGCCCGACCCGCCGGACATCGCCCCTGTGCGCAGGTCCGAGACAAAAGGCCATGTCCCGAAGATCGCAGGATGCCCGGGCGAGACCGCGTTGACGTAGACAACGCCTGCCAGGCACTCGGCCACCGCTTGCACGATGGCGCCGGCAATCGGCGCCGGGGCCGTGGCCCCGGCCTGTCCGGCGGACAGAAGCAGCACGGGCATCCCCGCCTGGATGCAGGCCTCCATAACCTGACAGCTTTCGGTCGCGAACTTCATCGGCGGCACAACAAAGCAGTTGGTGTTCGAGATAAAGGGCCGGGCACGCCACGCCGCCTCGCCTCCCGCCAGCATGTGGATCATCTCGATACAATCGGGCATATGCGTGGGTTCCACGAACGAGGTCCCGATGTGCTTCGAGGTCCCGCGCACGCAAGCGTAGATCGTGTTGAGATCCAGTTCGAGATTGTCCTCGATGTCACGGCCCACCATGCAGCGCTGGAAGAAATGCACGTTGTCGAGCTGGTCGACGATCCGCGCCGCGTCGTAGAGATCCCGCAGAGTCGAATCCCGATACTCCCGGTTCTCGACATCGACCAGATGCACGGCAGCCCCGGCGGTTCCATAGTGGACCTTGTTGCCACTGAGGTGCAGATCATGCCGGGGATCCTGCGCGCAAAGCGTGATGTCCCGCGCCGCTTTTGCCAGCATATCCTCGACCAGAGCCGCTGGAATGCGGATGCGGCCATCCTCGCCGAGGATCGCACCCGCGCCCGTCAGGACCTCGACCCCGCTGGGCGGCGCATCGGCAAAGCCGATTTCCTCGCAGGCTCTCAGCGCCGCGCGGTGAATGTTCTGAACGTCGGTGTCCGAGAGCGGGCGATACGTGCCACCGCTCAGACCTGGGCGAACCGGGCGGAGATCCTCGGACAAGGGTGCCGCGCGCAAGGCCTGACGGGCGGCACGGCCACCCGCGCGGCGACCACGGCGCGGCGCATCGGTGTCGGGGTTTGTGCTCATAGTTGGTGCTCCATGCTGAAAACTGATCCGAAAGGGTCAGCTCAGCCAGGCGAGCCCCGGGCCGCGCGGCCACGATCCGCACCAATCGTGCGCGAGATCAGGGTCAGCAGATACACGTCTGTCTGCATGGGGCACTCCGGGAACCACCCGTTCACCCTTTCGCAAAGCGCATCCGGAAACCGTCTGATTGCGACAGATGTGTCGTTTTTGTCGCAAGCCCGCCCCGATCGGGCGCAAGATTGCGCTTCAGGGGCCAGAGGCGCCCTGTCCCAGCAATGCATCGACATCGATCGACGGATCGAACGCCGTGAGAGGCGAGAAGTCCCCGCCGTCCAACATGGCTGTTCCTGCCTGCACGATGACCTGATGGGTCAAACGCGACAACGCCCCGCCAACCGAGATCCGGGCGACGCCCATCTCGGCATATTCGGCCCGGCTGATCCCGGCCATCTTGCCCACGGCAAGCGCGTTGACGGGCGGACCGATCTGGCAGATCTCGCGCAGCACGTCCGGTTTCACCAGCGGCGCGTAGAGCACATCGGCCCCCGCCTCGGCAAAGGCGGCACACCGGCGCACAGCTTCAGCGCCATCATAACTGCGGTTAAGCCAGCCATCGGCGCGGGCGCTGAAGACAATGTTCGCCGCCTTGGCGGCCTCGACCGCCGCCGTGATCCGCTCGAGCGCAAGATCGAACGCATAGGCTCCGGTGCCCGGCAGATCCGTGTCCTCGATGGATACGCCAGCCAGCCCGGCCTCCGCGGCCAGCCGAACGGTCGCGGCAACCCCGTCCGGTTCGCGCGCAAAGCCGTTCTCGAAATCGCCATTGATCGGCACATCCACCACCGAACAAAGCGCCTCGGCGTGGGCCAGCGCCTCATCCCGGGTGACCTGCCCCATGTCTGGACGCCCCAACGTGAACGCATGGCCCGACGAGGTGGTCGCCAGCGCCTTGGCCCCAAGCGCCGTCAGCACGCGAGCGGAACCGCAATCCCAAGGGTTTGGCATCACCAGCGGGTCGCCCGGAACATGCAATGCCCGAAAGGCGGCAACCTTGTCGTCGCGGATCATGGCGTCTCCTCCGTCACTGGAACTCGGACAGCTTTTCAGCGATCACATCGCAACCGAGCAGAACGTCGGCCTCGGTCACATCGAACTGGCCGACATTGAACCGGATGACGAACTGACCGTCATGTGACGTCTGCGTGAGATAGGCCCGGCCATCATCGTTCACGGCTTCGAGCAAGCGGCGCGTGATGTCCTCGCCTGCTGTGGCGGCAAAGGTGAACAGCGACAGCGACGGCGGCGTTACGATCCGCAGACCGGGGGTTGCGGCGATGCGCTCGGCGGCCATCTCGGCCCAAGCGACATGATTGCGGATCTTCTCGCGCAGCCCCTCGAGACCGTGAGCGCGCAGCAGGAACCATACCTTGAGAGCCCGAAACCGGCGCCCCAGCGAGATCGACCATTCGTTGTAGTTGATAATCTCCTCCTGCCCCGGGGTCTGGAGATAGTCCGGCCTCAGCCCCACCGTGCGCAGCAAGGGCCCGGGATCGCGTACAAAATGTGCGGTGCACTCGAACTGGGCGCCGAGCCACTTGTGCGGGTTCACGACAATGCTGTCAGCGCCGTCCACGCCCTCCCACATGGGACGGTACTCGGGGCAGATCATCGCAGAACCTGCCCAGGCCGCGTCGACATGCGTGTAGAGGTCATAGGACTTGGCAACAGCAAGGCTCTCGGCAATTCGGTCAAAAGCCCCGATGGACGTCCCACCGGCACAAAGGATCACGCCAACAGGCAAATGACCGGCGTCCCAGTCCGCTCTGATCGCGGCGCTCAGGGCATCCGGATCCATGGCGTGGTCTGCGCCCGTTGCGATCTTGACCAGATTGTCCGTGCCGATGCCAGAAAGCGCCGCCGCCTTGTCGATGGAGGAGTGGTTCTGAGCCGACGCATAGAGCCTCAGGCGCGGCCCGCCCGACAAACCCTTTGCGTTTCCGGCGAACTCGAGCGCGCGCTCGCGCATCACCAGTACGGCGCAGAGCGTCGCTGTGGTCGCGCTGTCCTGCAGGACACCCGTAAAGCCTTCCGCCAACCCGAAGGCCTGACGCAGCCAGTCGACCATCACCGTCTCGATCTCGGTCGCCGCAGGCGAGGTCTGCCAGAGCATGCACTGCGCCGCCATGGCGGTCGCCAACTGGTCCGCGATCATCGAGGCAGGCGCCGCGTTCGCCGGGAAATAGGCGAAGAACCGCGGATGCTGCCAATGGGTCATGGCCCCCGGCACGATCCGTTCGAAATCGGCGAAGATGTCCTCCATGTCCTCGCCGGCCTCCGGTGGGGCGGGCGCGATCTTCGCCGCGACATCTCCGGGCATACCCTGTGCCCGCACGGGCCGGTCGGCAATCGTCGTGTGATAGTCGGCCGCCCAGTCCGCCGCCTTGTGCGCCCAGAAACGATAGTCCTTACGCTCCATCGCGCTTCTCCTGTTGCGGGCTGCCTTAAGACTATCTGCGTTCCCCATCGTCGGGGTGGATATCGCTGATGTGCCAGTCTTTGTCGCCCATAAACGATGCGAAGTCCGCATCGAATTCAGCATGATACTTATGCTGATGGGGAGAGCGAATCTTTGCCATCACGCCGTTCTCGAACCCGCCGCGGCGCAAAAACTCGCCAGCCCGCCTATCGTCGCCGTAAACGTGCAGAATGTCGTGCTGCGACCACACAAGCTGGTTTTTGTCGGTGTGAGAAAAAGCCAAAGCTCGTGGCGGCTGTCACCTTCCAGGAACTGCTGATGCGCTCTCAAGAACGACTTGATCGCGGAAAGCTCATCATACCATTGCGATTGATAGCGTGCTGCTGGCCACCGGTCATCTCGAGATACGATCAGGACGTAAAGAAAAGCGAATGGTGGCTGCCACCCTTCGGCGAGATCAAGCATCAGATCCAGCGTCGATCCCGATGTTGTAACCTCCAAGGATGTCCAGCCGTCGCCTCGGACAGGGTAGACCCAGTTTCCCCACGTGACAGGCTCGCCGTCAGCATCGTACAGGCGACGGCGATACGCTGTCATACCTTCACGCGTTCGGATTTCGGATCATACATCGGCTTGAGGCTCGGCTCGGCAGCGACACGTACTCCGGCAACTTCGATCTCGTAGGACGAGCCCAGCACCTCATCCGGCTTCTCACCGGGGCATGGCACATAACCCATACCGATGGCCGCCCCCAGGTGGTGGCCATAGTTGCCCGAGGTCAGGTAGCCCACGATCTCGCCATCCCGGACCACCGCCTCGTTGTGATAGAGCAGCGGCTCCGGATCCTTCAGCTTGAACTGCACCATCCGCGCGGACAGACCGTTGGCGCGTTTCTCCGCAACCGCTGCCTCGCCGATGAACCCGGTCTTGGCCTTGGGCACGGCAAAGCCGAGGCCCGCCTCCAGCACATGGTCTTCCTCGGTGATGTCATGACCAAAGTGACGGAACGCCTTTTCGATCCGGCAGGTGTCCATCATGTGCATCCCGCAGAGCTTCAAACCATGATCGGCACCGGCCTCCCAGATCGTCTCGAACACATGGGCGGCCTGGTCCGACGAGACATAGATCTCCCAGCCAAGCTCGCCCACATACGTCACTCGGTGCGCCCGGGCGAGGCCCATGCCGATCTCGATCTCATGGGCCCAGCCGAACGGGTGGCTGTCATTGGACCAATCGTGCGGGCTGACCGCTGACAACAACGCACGCGCGTTTGGACCCATCACCGCCAGTACGCCCTCGCCCGAGGTCACATCCAGGAACACGACATTGTCGTCACCCTTGTGCCGATTCAGCCAGCTCAGCTCGCGGTGCAGGGTCGCGGCAGGGCAGACCACGATGTACGAGGTCTCGCCCAGACGGGTCACCGTCACGTCCGCCTCGATCCCGCCGCGATCGTTCAGGAACTGCGTGTAGACGATCTTGCCCACCGGCACGGCCATCTGCCCGCCACAGATCCGGTTGAGGCATCTCTCCGCATCCGGGCCTTCCACACGGATCTTGCCGAACGAAGTCATGTCATAGAGGCCCACCGCCTCACGGACCGCGCGGTGCTCGGCAGCGGTATTCTCGAACCAGTTCGGGCGCTTCCAGGTGTAGTGATAGCTCGGGTCCTGGCCCTCGTTCGCGAACCAGTTCGCGCGTTCCCACCCGGCGGTCTCGCCAAAGACCGCGCCCCGCGCCTTCAGGTGTTCATGGAAAGGCGAGCGCCGGATACCCCGCGCCGTCGCCATCTGGCGATAGGGGAAGTGGTCGGCATATAGAAGACCCAGCGCCTCGGTCGCACGAATCTCAAGGTATTTCTTGTTGCCCTGGAACGGCTGCATCCGCCGGATATCGACGTCCGAGATATCGAACGGCGGATAGCCGTGCTCCATCCAGTGGGCCAGCGCCATCCCCGCCCCGCCCGAGGACTGGATCCCGACCGAGTTGAAGCCTGCCGCCACGAAAAACCCACGCAGGTTCGGCGCTTCGCCCAGGTGATAGGCATCATCGGGGGTGAACGACTCCGGGCCATTGAAGAAGGTGTGGATCCCCGCCTCGCCCAGCATCGGCATCCGGTTGATCGCCTGCTCCAGGATCGGCTCGAAGTGGTCGAAGTCTTCCGGCAACTGATCGAAGCAGAAATCCTCGGGGATGCCCGCCATGCCCCAGGGTTTCGCCACCGGCTCGAAGGCGCCGAGCAGCATCTTGCCCGCGTCTTCCTTGTAGTAGGCGCACTCGTCCGGCACCCGCAGGACAGGGAGCTGCGTCAGCCCCTCGATCGCTTCGGTGACGATGTAGAAGTGCTCGCAGGCCTGCAGCGGCACGTTCACCCCTGCCATGCGACCGACCTGATGGCCCCACATGCCTGCACAGTTGACGACGAAATCGGCCTCGATCTGGCCGGTCTCGGCGCCCCGCGCCCAGGACACACCCGTGACCCGACCACCTGTCTGATGCACCGCGGTGACCTTCACACCTTCGGCAATCTGCGCACCCTTCTGGCGCGCGCCCTTGGCCAGTGCGAGCGCGATGTTCGCCGGATCCCCCTGCCCGTCGAGCGGCAGATAAACCGCGCCCGTCACGCCGTCGATGTTCAGATGTTCATAGCGGGATTTGACCTCATTCGGCGAGATCTCCTCGACCTCGACCCCGAAGGCCCGCGCCATCGAGGCCTGACGGTAGATCTCCTCCCGCCGCTCGTCAGTGAGGGCGACAGTGATCGAGCCGCAGCGTTTGAACCCGGTGGCAACGCCCGTCTCGGCCTCGAGTTCGCCATAGAGTTCCTGGGAGTACTTCGCCAACCGTGTCATGTTCTTGGTCGCGCGCAACTGCGCGATCAGCCCGGCCGCATGCCAGGTAGTCCCGCAGGTCAACTGCTTGCGCTCGAGCAGAACCACATCGCTCCAGCCTTGCTTGGCCAGATGATACGCGACCGAGCATCCGGCGACCCCGCCTCCGATGATCACCGCCCGCGCCTTGGTTGGCAGGTCAGCCATGTCTCAATCCTTTGTCTGGGCGGTCAGCCATGCCGATTGCATGGCGGTAAACCGGGCGAGATAATCCTGGCGCAACGCGATCTCGGTTGCACCGACGTCATAGGCAGGCGTTGTGAGCGGTTTGACCGACGTCACATCGATGACGACGAAACCGCTCGATCGCATCATCAGCTCCGCTCCGAACAGATCCTGCCATCGCGGCGCCAAGTCCTGCGCAGCAGCGCTCTGCATCGGATGAAACGTCGCCGTTCCACGGAACCGCGCGCCCTTGCGTGCGAAGACATCGACCATGTTTACCTCGACACGCGTGTCGTGTTCCAGGTTTCGCATCGTGTTCGGCGAGCGGATCTCGGCAAAGGCGATCCGTGTCTCGTCCAGCGCCTGGAAAGTGCCCTTTGGCGAAACATTGGGTCCCTCCGGCCCGACGGTCGCGAGATGTCCGAGACGCCATTCATCGACGAAAGCCCTTATCTCGGCACTGATCATGACAGCGCCCCGACAGGACGGTGGCCGGCTGCAACAAGCTGCCGCTCCAGTTCGGCGATATGGGCAGGCGCCGTCTCGCAGCACCCGCCGATGATCCGTGCGCCCTGGCTGACCCAAGCCATCGCATGCGCGGCATAGCCTTCCGGTCCCAGATCCTCACGCTTGCCGAGCATGTCGACCGTCTGGCCAAGGACAAACCGCTTCGGGATCGGCGTAAACCCGTTCGCATAGCCGCCAAAGGGTCTGCCATCCGCAGCCAAGGCTGCCATCCCCGCGGTCATCGCCTCAGGCGCGGTACAATTGAACAGGACCGCATCCACCGCCACGCCGTCCAGCGCAGCAAACGCCTCATCCAGCGTCTCGCCCGAGCGCAGGCGTGGCAATCCGTCCGCGCCAAGCTCCTCGTCCAGTGTCCAGGCAATCCAGACCGGCTTTCCGCTTTCCGCCGCGGCCGTTGCCGCCATCCGTGCCTCCGAGGCTTTTGACATGGTCTCGCACAGGAACAGGTCGACATGATCGGCCTGAAAGGCGACGGTCTCGCGATACTCCTCCAACAGCTCAGGATCAGGCGGCAGCAACTCCGGGTGATAGGATCCGATCAGGGGCGACAGACACCCGGCGATCTTCGCGTCCACCCGTGCGGCGTCCCGCGCGCGCTGTGCCAGGTCAATTGCGATGCCCTGCAACTCGCCCAAGCGCTCGGGCATGCCAAACGTGGTCAAACGGCTGCGGTTGGCGGAATAGCTGTTCAACGTGATCACCCGGGCGCCGGCACGCAGATACTCCTCGTGCAGGCCTTGCACGATTTCTGGCTCGTTCATCATCACCCAGGCACCCCATTGCGGATGCGCCGAGTTTTTGGAACGGCGGGTCAGTTCCTGCCCCATGCCACCATCCAGCATCACGATATCCGCCACACTCCCCTCCGTGTTCTTGTTTGTCGTCCGGTAGCCACAGGCGCCGGGCGGCCATCTGCGCGGCTCTGCCCGCGCAGCCCGGACGCAGGTCCGGTGCCGCGCCAGCGGCATGGCCGCCCCTTTGCCTCAGGCCCGGATTCTCTCGTTCGTCGGATCCCAGAGCGGCCCGTCCGGTTGCACAATCGCCGGACGACGTTCACCGAAGATCTCGATCTCCAACTCCGTCCCCGGCTCGGTGCAGTCGAGCCGGACCGTGCCAAGCGCGATCGACTTGCCAACCCGGTAGCCGAACGCGCCCGAGGTCGTCTCGCCCACCACATCACCGTTCTTCCAGACCGTCGACATGTACGGCGCATCGGCATCGCCCGCATCGACAGTCATGGTCACGAACTTCTTCGAGATACCCTGCTGTTTCTGCACCTCGAGCGCGCGCTTGCCCTTGAAGCTCGGCTTGTCCCATTTCACGAACCGGTCGAGACCACCTTCCAGGACAGTGTAGTCGGTCGAGAGATCACCCTTCCAGGCGCGGTACCCTTTCTCGATCCGCAGCGCGTTCAGCGCGAACATCCCGAACGGCTTCAGCCCCATCTCGTCGCCTGCCGCCATCACAGTGTCATAGACAAAGGACGTGTCCGCGACCTTCGAGTGGATCTCCCACCCGAGTTCCCCGGCAAACGAGACCCGCACCAGTTGCACCCAGCAGCCGCCGATTTGCGTGCTCTGATGGGTCAGCCAAGGCTGATTGAGGTCGGCGTCCGTCACCCGCGACAGGATCTCCCGCGATTTCGGACCCGTCAGGACCTGGCACGAGAACGCATCGGTCATATCCGTCAGTGTGAACGGCGCCCCCTTGGGCATATGCTGCTCCAGCCACTCGCGATCGTGATCCTGCGCCGTTGCTGCCGTGATCAGCATAAACTGCCCGCCCTGCAGCGCCATGATCGACATTTCCGTGACGATCCGGCCCTTCTCGTCTGCGAAGTACCCAAGGCCGATGCGCCCTTCCTTCGGCACCACGCCTGTGATCATCGACGAGAGCCACGCGCGGCAATCCTCGCCCGACAGCATGAAGCGCGAGAAGCCCGGCAGATCCAGAATGCCTGCGGCGTCCCGCACGGCCTCGCACTCGGCCTTGACCCGCGGCTCCCATGGTCCGGAGCGCGACCAGGTATGGGCGGCCTCTTCCGACGTGTCGTCGCCGTCTTCGGCGAACCAGTTCGCCCGCTCCCAGCCGCCATAGGCCCCCATCTGTCCGCCGCGCGCGACGATCTTGTCGTGCACCGGACTCAGACGCTTGTCGCGCCCCGCGGGCCATTCGTGATGCGGGAAGTGCATCGCATATTCATGGCCGTAGACCTCCATGCCCTTCTGATTGGCATAGTCCTGATCACACCAGGCTCCGAAACGGCGCGGATCAACCGCCCACATGTCCCACTCGGTGCCGCCCTCGGTGATCCACTCGGCCAGCACTTTGCCTGCGCCGCCGGCCTGGCAGATGCCGAAGGTGAAGACACAAGCCTCGAACGCGTTCGGCACGCCCGGCATCGGGCCGATGTTTGGAAGACCGTCCGGCAGGTAGGGGATCGGGCCGTTGATGACCCGGTAGACACCGCTTTCCTGCATCAGCGGCACGCGGTTCATTGCGTCTTCCAGATACCACTCCAGCCGGTCGAGATCGTCGGGGTAGAGCTGGAAGCTGAAATCCTCCGGCATCGGATCGTCCAGCGTCATCCAGTGCGCCTTGCAGTTGCGCTCGTACGGGCCAAGGTTGAAGCCGTTTTTCTCCTGACGCAGGTAGTACGAGCTGTCGACGTCGCGCAGCAGCGGCAGCTTGCCGCCGGTGCGGGCCGAGCGTTCCTTCAGCGCATCAAGCTCGTCGAACAGAATGTACTGGTGCGACAGGGTCACCATGGGCACAAAGCGCCCGAACACCGCGCCGATCTCCTGCGCCCGGTATCCCGCCGCGTTCACCACGTACTCGCAGCGGATCTCGCCCTTGTCGGTCTCGACGATCCACTCGTGCCCCTCACGCCGGGCACCGGTGACCGAGGTGAACCGTGCGATCTGCGCTCCCAGATCCCGCGCGCCTTTCGCCAGAGCCTGGGTCAGCTGTGCCGGGTCGATGTCACCGTCATAGGGATCCCAGAGGCCGCCTTCGAGGTCATGGGTCTCCATGAACTCGTAGCGGTCTTTAAGGTCCTGGACCGAGCACATCTCGATCTCCATGCCCTGGTAGCGGCCCATGCCACGGACACGCTCGAACTCCTGCATGCGTTCCTTGGAGTGGGCCAGGCGGATCGATCCGGTGACATGATAGTTCATCGGATAGTCGACCTTCTCGGCGAGCCCTCGGTAGAGCTCGCACGAGTAGCGCTGCATGTTCATAACCGCCCACGACGACGAGAAGGTCGGAATGTTGCCCGCGGCGTGCCACGTCGACCCGGAGGTCAACTCGTTCTTCTCGACCAGAAGACAATCGGTCCAGCCTTCGAGCGCAAGATGATAGAGCGCCGAGACGCCAACCGCGCCGCCGCCGATGATGACCACGCGGGCCGTAGAGGGAAGATCAGCCATGATTGCTCCTCAGTTGATCGCCAATCGGGCCGCCAGCCCGCAGAAGATGAAAGCGCACAGCCGGTTCAACGTCCGGCCCGTGCGGCGCAGGGCACCGGCGAACGCCCCGGCCATCGCGCCGTAGGCGCAGTTGAAGGGTATGCTCGCCACCGAAAAGAGCGCGCCGAACAGCGCGATTTGCTGCCAAACGAGCCCGGCGTCCGGATCTGCGAATTGCGGCAGAAAGGCCAGCACAAAGATCGACACTTTCGGGTTCAGAAGGTTCGTCAGGGCGCCGCGCTGAAAAGCCCGCCAGCCATCGGCCACGGCGACGTGTGCCTGCACCGCGGGCGGCGGGGCGCGCCATGTCTGAACCGCAAGATAGACGAGATAGGCTGCACCGGCATAGCGCAGCGCATCGTAAGCAAGGTTGGATGTGCGGACCAAAGCCGCCAAGCCAAGAACAGCGAAGACCGTATGGCTCAGCGATCCAATCGAGACGCCCAGCCCAGCCATGATCCCAACGCGCGGGCCACCCGCTGCGCCCGAGGCGCTGATGAACATCATGTCCGCACCGGGCGTCAGGTAGAGCGCAATCGACGCCGTCAGGAAGGCAATCAGGATGACGGGATCAATCTCGGGCATCGCGCGATCCTCAGTAGACCGGCGGTGCGATCACCCAGATCGCGATGCACGGCTCGGTGCCCGGGTTGCGCCAGCGATAGGGTTCTTCCGCGAAACGGAAGCTGTCGCCCGGCTCGAGATGGAAGACACGATCGCCTATGGTCAGATCAAGCGCGCCCGAGACGATGTAGCCTGCCTCCTCGGTCGGGCGGGTGGCGGGTTGTTTCAGCTCTGCGCCGGGTGCGAAGACGGATCGGACGATTTCGAAGGACCCGCCAAGATCGGGCGAGAGCAGTTGTTCCACCAGCCCCGCGTCCGCGTTGCCGAGGTTGCGGCGCGCTCTGGCCCGGACGACATAGCCGCGTTCGTCTTCTGGAGCATCGGCCGCCCCGAAGAACAGCGACATCGGCTGGTCCAATGCATCGGCCAGATTGCGGAGGTCGGAGATCGTTGGCTCTGTCAGGTCGCGCTCGATCTGAGAGAGCCACCCCACCGAGCGCCCGACTTTCATCGCGAGTTCCGCGAGGGTAAGCCCGCGCGCCTTGCGAAGGGCACGGACATCGCCGCCCATGCCTTGTGCGCGTGCTGTGATGTCGGGTTCAGGGCGCATCTTCTCCTACGGGGGCATTCAGCGGAACAGCAGGCTGACCGATTCGAAATGAAAAAATCACCCGAATTTTCATTCTTGTCCAGCGAAAGCTGACCTTGGGCCAAGGCTTGCACCCTCACCGCACCCGGCTGCGCCGGGCACGGCTCCCGCGCGCAGGCCCCACCCCCGCCCCCCACGAACCACCCTGTGGATCTGCTGGGCAGATCCACAGGGCGGCTCATCGGGGGCGGGGGTGGGGTATCCGTCATCGGCCTTGAACCGATGGCGGCTTTTATGGCCGACCCCAGAGATGTGAGGGAGTCGCCCTTTCACCCAAAAGCAAACAAAAAGCTATGGCAGCACCTCTAGTCGGCACCCGCGGGCGTGTCATAGGCGATCATCCAGCTTGTGCCGTACCGGTCCGTCACCATTCCGAAGTAGGATCCCCAGAACATCTCACCCATCGGCATCTTCACCGACCCTCCATCCGATAGCGCCGTAAACTTTTCCTCTGCATCCTGGCGGGTTCTCGCCGCGTAGCTGATGGAAAAGCAGTTCGCAGGCGTCGGCGGCTCGCCCCAGCCCTTCACGACGTCCGAGCCCATCAGAACGGAGTCGCCAATCGGAAGGCTCATGTGCATGATCTTGTCCATCTCGTCCGCATCCGGCTGAAACTCGGACGGACCATCCGAGAACTTCATCACGATCACAGGGTCTGTCCCGAAGACATCCGCGTAGAAGGCAAATGCTTCGGCGCATGTGCCATCGAAGTTCAGATAGATGCTGAGCGTCATGCAGAGCTCTCCTGTTCTGTTGCACCAAAGATATGCGCCAGCGTGAGATCTTTGAATGCAGTGGCTTTGACCGGGCCATCGGGCAGGAGTTCGAGCTCGGAGGAGATCACCAGCGGGCCGTCGTCCGGATCATCGGTGATGCGTCCATGTGTGCCCTGCACGAGATCCGTGCGGTTCAGTGAGATCACGTCGAGCAGCCCCCTGAACCCCAGCTTGCGCTTGGCGAGCTTCAGAGCGGGCGTCAGCTTGCCAAGCGGCATGTCCGGATCGAAGAACAGCTCGACCGGGTCGTAGCCCGGCTTTCGGTGGATATCGACCGTGCGCGCATAGTCCGGCGCCTTGTCGTCATCCAACCAGTAGTAGTAGCTGAACCAACGGTCGGGCTTGGCGATGGCGATCAATTCGCCGGAGCGGGGATGATCGAGGCCGTTCAACGCCTTTTCTTCAGCGCCCCAGACTTGTTCGACACCGTCCAGTCCGGCGATCAGGGCACGCACCTCATCGATTCGCGCGGGATCGCACACATAGATATGGGCAATCTGGTGATCCGCCATCGCAAACGCGTCCGAGGCCCCGGCATCGAAAACCTCGCGCCCCATCTCCATCCGGTAGGCGACAAGCCCAGCCTCGCGCAGAACCCGGTTGATGTGGACGGCGTCGGTCGCCTTGGTGATCCCGTATTCGCTCACCACGAGGATCCGCTGGCCCGTCCGCTCCGCGTGATCGATCAGCGCACCGCAACAGGCGTCGATCTCGGCCAGATCCTGTTGCAGTCGTGGGTGCTCCAGATCCGGCCCCAGCCGCTGCAGGTTATAGTCGAGATGCGGCAGATAGGTCAGCGTCAGGGTCGGCTCGCGTGTCTCCATCACGTGGAGTGTCGCCTTGGTGATCCAGTCGGACGAGGTGATGTCTGCCACCGGCCCCCAGAACTTGAACAGCGGGAACTGGCCGAGACGGGCATCCAACTCATCCCGCAATCCGGTCGGATAGGTGTAGTGGTCCGGGACTTTGCGGCCATCGGCCGGATACATGGGGCGCGGCGTCGCCGAGAAATCTGCGGTCGCATACATGTTGTACCACCAGAACATCTTGGCGCAGGTAAAGTCCGGGTCTCGCGTCTTACCCGCATCCCAGATCTTTTCGCCCATCACCAGATTGTTCGGTTGCCGCCACAGCAACACCTCGCGCAGATCGCGGAAGTACCAGCCATTTGCGACCGCGCCATGGTCTGACGGCATCAGTCCCGTAACAAGTGTGGATTGCACCGTGCAGGTGACGGCCGGCGTCACCGTGTCCAGCGGTCGCATCGCGCCCCGCGCCGCAAGACGGGCCAGGTTCGGGGTATGCGGCCCGACCAGATTGGGCGCGAGCCCCACCACCAGGATGACAAGTGTTCGGTTCATGATGCAGCCCGCATCGCTTCGCGGGCATCCTGCAGCGGCAGAACACCTGTCTCCTGGTACAGCGCTTCCAGCGCCGACCAATCCGAAATGACCGTGGCATATCCCCAAGGGTAGACCAACGGGTTGGCATGAACAGCCCGCGCAGCTTCGGCACCGATCACCTGGCTGGCCGCTTCAATCTCGAGCCAATTGACCACGAGATGGAGATAGACCGACATCTCATCCCGTGCACGCTCGGATGCCGCATCGGGAGCACCCGGATACCTTGCACGCAGGATCGGCAAGGTCCTCGCCACTGCGTCGGTCGCACACAGGTCGAGATACCAGTGCATCTGTTCATGCAGATAAACGCTCAGCAGCGCATGCGGCTCTGTCGTATAGGTGTTCAGCGTCAGGATCGGGTGGCTGTGCGGGACCTCGGTCGGCGCGATGCGCACCCGATCGGTGAACGTGAATCGGGTTAGATCGTAGCATCGACAAAGATCGCGCAAGACACCGTGCACCGCATCGGCACGTGCGGTGACCGTCGCAAGATCGATCTCTACTTTCGGACTGCCCACAGAGACCTCCCCTGTTCTCACACTTGGCATGATTGAAAACGCTAGAGTACACTCGTTCAAAAGAGAAGACAGGAGGAACGCATGGCAGGGACAGCGCTCGAGCTGCTGCGTGGCTGGGTCGCCCAACAGTGCGGTGAGGGAGCGGCCTGGTTTGCCGAAGCATTGGCCGGACTCGAGCGCGGCGCGGCAGAGCGCGATCTGCACATCGTACTCGGTCTCGCTCCCCGGCGGCTGGGCAAGGCGGATCTGGTGCTGTCAGACGCGGACCTGGCCGCGGCGGACGCGGCCTATCCGGGCTGGAATCCCACGGGCTGGTCCGTGGACGGGGCGGCACGGGTCGCGGCTTTGTTGGCGTTTCGCGGCCAGCGCCCGTTCGCCGAGATGTTCAAGGACCTGCGCCGCACCGCCGATGCGGGCGAGTTGATCGCGCTCTATCGTGGCCTGCCGCTCTACCCCGAACCCGAAAGCCTGTTCTTCGAGGTCGGCGAGGGCCTGCGGTCGAACCTGAAACCGGTCTTCGAGGCAATCGCCCACCAGAACCCGTTTCCGCGCGACCATTTCGACGAACACCGCTGGAATCACATGGTCCTCAAAGCGCTCTTCGTGGACAGCACTCTCGGTCCGATCACGGGGCTGGACGATCGCGCCAATCCCGAGTTGGCGCGAATCCTGATCGACTATGCCCGTGAACGTCACGCGGCAGAGCGCCCCATCACACCGGAACTGTGGCGACCGGTGCACCCCTTCGCTGATGACCCCGCCATCGCCGCAGCACTCGAAGAACTCGGCGCGCCCCGGACCCAGACGGCCCCGGCATGACGCCTGCGACGGCGCTCCGAGCGTCAGACACAACAGACGACACGCGCAGCGAGGAGCGCCGCCCATGATGTTCATCGACCCCCACGCCCATATGATCAGCCGCACCACGGATGACTACGAAGCCATGGCCGCCGCCGGTGTTGTCGCGGTGATCGAGCCTGCCTTCTGGGTCGGCCAGCCCCGCACCTATGTCGGCACCTATGTCGACTACCTCTCCGCCATTGTCGGCTGGGAGCGCTTCCGTGCGGGCCAGTTCGGCATCCGTCACTACTGTACGGTCGGACTCAATTCCAAAGAAGCCAACAACGAGGAACTGGCCGAGGGGGTCATGGAGTGGCTGCCCCGGTTCGCGCTCAAGGAAGGCGTCGTGGCCATCGGCGAGATCGGCTATGACGAGCAGACGCCCCTGGAAGACAAATACTTCCGCCTGCAACTGAAACTAGCCAAGGAGCTTGACCTGCCAGTGATGGTCCACACGCCCCACCGCGACAAGAAACGCGGCACCTCGCGATCCATGGATGTCTGCGAGGAGATGGGCATGGACCCCGGCAAGGTCGTCATCGACCACAACAACGAGGAGACCGTGGCCGAGACCCTGCAACGTGGCTTCTGGGCCGGGTTCTCGATCTATCCGTCGACCAAGATGGGCAACAAGCGGATGGTCGAGTTGCTGCAGCAATACGGCGGCGAGCGCATCATCGTCGACAGTGCCTGCGACTGGGGGATCTCGGACAGTCTGGGCGTGGCGAAAACCGCGAAACTGGCGCTGGAGAGCGGCATCCCCGAAGCGACCGTCCGCGCCGTCTGCTACGAGAACGCGCTCGCCGCCTACGGTCAGTCCGGCCAGATGTCCGAGGACGACTGGCTTAACCCGCCCGAGATCGATCAGCGCACACTCTACGAGGGCAACTCGATCCTGCGCGGCGGCCGCGAGCCCCGCATCGAAGCCCCCGGCGAGCGGCGCGCCGGCAATCTTCTCATCGAATGAGCCGGATCCTGCCAAACGGCGCACCCTTTCGGCCACAGGCCCAGATGCGGTCATCTGCGTGGCTCGCCCACGCAGCGGGGGGCGGCACGCCGCCCGGCCCGTTCCTGAACGGGCATGGCCGCCTCTGGGCACCGCGAGGCCTGCCCCGCACACGATCACATCGCCGCAGCGATCCATGCTGCGTCTGATCGCCGTCGTCCTGATCCTTGCCTTCGGCGTCGCGCTGCCCTTCCTGATCTGGGGGCACCAGGTCGAGGCGGTTCTCTCCGTCGATGGCACAGTCACCTGGCTGCGCGGCACCGGCTGGGCCTGGGCCGCGGGGCTTGCCCTCATTGTTTCGGATGTCGTGCTGCCCGTGCCATCAACAGCAGTCATGGCAGCGCTTGGGATCATCTACGGCCCGGTCCTGGGCGGCGCCATCTCAGCGATGGCATCGATCCTCGCAGGATCGCTCTGATACGGCCTCTGCCGCGTGCTTGGTCCGCGCATTGCCGAACGCCTGGCGGGCGCAGACGGCATCGCCGAGGCGCGCCGCCTCTTCGACCGTTGGGGCTTCGGCCTAATCTCCATCTCCCGCTGGCTGCCGATACTTCCGGAAACCGTCGCCTTCCTGGCCGGTCTGATCCGCGTGCCCTTCCCGCAATTCGTTCTCGCCCTTGCCTGCGGTGCGATCCCGCTCGGCTTCACCTTCGCGACAGCAGGACATCTCGGACGCGATGCCCCGCTCCTGATCATGGTGCTCTGTGCGATTGCACCGCTTTGCCTCTGGGCTCTGGTCGGATGGCTCCACACCCGGACGCAGATCAATCACGCTGGCGATTGAACCGGTCCGCCATCCCCACTGCCTGTTGAAGACCCTCTCATCAGATGCTTTGACTGAAGCGCGGTACGGAGGGCGCGGTTTTGGACATATTCGACTACGTGATCGTTGGCGCAGGCTCTGCCGGATGCGTGCTGGCAAACCGGCTGTCCGAGGATCCGGACACCTCCGTCTGCGTGCTCGAGGCCGGCGGGCGCGACTGGCATCCCTACATCCACCTGCCGGCGGGGTTCATCAAGACCTATCACATGGCTTCGGTGAACTGGCTCTATCAGATGGAGCCGACGGAATGGACCGGCGGGCGCCGGATCGCGGCACCGCGAGGCAAGACCCTCGGCGGTTCGTCCTCGATCAACGGGCACATCTACAATCGCGGTCAGGCCGCAGACTACGACCACTGGGCGCAGCGTGGCAATCGCGGCTGGGGCTATTCCGATGTCCTGCCATACTTCCAGCGGATGGAGCGCCGCGTCGGCGGCGATTCCGCCTATCGCGGCACGGACGGGCCTCTTACGGTAACCGATATCGGCTGGAGCCACCCGCTGACCGAGGCGTTCATCGAGGGCTGTGTCGAGGAAGGCATCCCCCGCAACCCGGACTACAACGGCGCGGTGCAGGAGGGAGTCTCGTATGCCCAGCGCACCATCGAGAACGGTCGGCGTGTGTCTGCTGCGCGGGCCTTCCTCCACCCCGCGGCAGGACGCCCCAATCTCGAGATCCGCACACAGGCCCATGCAACCGGGCTGATCTTGGATGGCCGACGTGCAACCGGGGTGCGCTACCGGCGCGGCGGTCGGGGCGGCCAGGCGGTCGAAATCTCGGCCCGGCGTGAGGTCATCCTCTCCGGCGGCGCATACAACTCACCGCAGCTTCTGATGCTGTCGGGGATCGGCGATCCCGAAGCGCTACGCGAGACCGGGATCGAATGCCGTCACGCCCTGCCTGGTGTCGGCGCCAACCTGCGCGATCACTATGCACCGCGCTTCGCCGCCCGGGTCCGTGAGACGGACAGCATAAACCAGCGCGTCCGCGGCATCGGCCTTGTGAAGGAGGCCCTGGACTGGGCTCTGAACCGGCGCGGGGTGCTCGCGCTCTCGCCGACGCTGGTTTACTGCTTCTGGCGTTCAGACCCGTCCGTCGCGCAATCGGATCTGCAACTGACCTTCACGCCCGCGAGCTACGACGAAGGGGTTCAGGGCCAACTCGAGCGCGAGCCCGGCATGACCGTCGCCTCCTGGCAGCAACGGCCCGAAAGCGCGGGGCATGTGCGGCTCGCCTCGTCCGATCCCTTCGCTGCACCATTGATCGATCCGAATTATCTCGGCGAGGCACGGGACCGGCAGGTTCTTCTCGCCGGCATGAAACTGGCACGGCGGCTCCTCGCCTCGCGTCCACTGGCGCCCTACAACGCAGGCGAGACCTTCCCGGGTCCGGACTGCCAATCCGACGATGAACTGCTGGATGCCGCCAAACAGCGCGGGACAACAACCTTTCATCCGGCGGGCACCTGCCGCATGGGGCCCGAGACCGATCCGACCTCGGTCGTCGACGACCACTTGCGCGTGCATGGGCTTGAAGGTCTGCGGGTGGTCGATGCTTCGATCATGCCGATGATGCTGTCGGCCAACCTGAACGCCGGCACCCTTATGATCGCCGACAAGGCATCGGACATGATCCGCGATATCGCTCCACCGACGCCAGCCACGCTCCCGACCCGTTGAAGCAGCGCAAAGCGACGGCCACAGGCGCCCATGCGGCCATCTGATCGCATTGCGAGCAGGCCGTGGTCCGCAGGGCCGCGGTGTCCCGCAAGGGACATGGCCGCTTGGGGGCCGCGCGCGCTCAGTCGAACGTGCGGATGTCGTCAATCACCTTGCCGTCGCCCGGCAGGCTACCAGGTGCAACCACCTCCGCCGTGCCGCGCAGCTTCAGGACATCGCGCATCGTGGCCTCCAGCACCGAGACATCGAGATCGCTGCCCTCGGCTACCAGGTGCATCACATCCGCATCGCCGTCCCGGTCCACCGTCAACCGCGCCTTCGTAATCTCGGGATGGCGTGCGACAACCGCCGCCACCTGTTCAGGCCTGACGAACATGCCCTTGACCTTGGTCGTCTGATCGGCCCGGCCCATCCAGCCCTTGATCCGCATGTTGCTGCGCCCGCAAGGCGAGACCCCGGGCAGCACCGCGGACATATCCCCCGTCGCAAACCGGATCAGCGGATAATCGGCGTTCAGCACGGTGACCAGCACCTCGCCGACTTCTCCTTCGGCGACCGGATCACCTGTGCCGGGGGTGACGATTTCCAGGATCACGCCCTCGTCGACGATCATCCCCTCCATCGCCGGGCTCTCGTAGGCGATCGAGCCGACATCTGCCGTGCCATAGCCCTGAAGACACGAGATGCCCTTGTCCTGGTAGAATTGACGGATCTGAGGGAACAGCGGCCCACCGCCGACCACGGCCTTGGTGATCTTGAGCTCTCGACCCAACTCACCCGCCTTCTCCATCATCACCTTCAGGAAATCCGGCGTCCCCGCATAGGCCGTCGCGCCGAGATCGGCGGCGGCGGTCACCTGTGCCTCGGTGTTCCCGACCCCGCCTGCGATCACGGTGGCCCCGATGGCCCGCGCGCCACTATCAAACATCATACCAGCCGGTGTCAGGTGGTAGGCAAAACAATTGATCACCACGTCACCGGCCCGAAGGCCGCCCGCGTACATGGCCCGGGCAAAGCGCCACCAATCGGGCGTGTCCATGCCCGGTTCGTAGATGGGACCGGGCGATTGAAACATATGCGTGAACTCGGACGCCGGACGTGTGGTCAGCCCGCCAAATGGCGGCGCAGCCTTCTGCATCTCGACCAGCGCCGATTTGCGCAGCACGGGCAGGCGGGCCAGAGCCGCGCGATCGACAACGGCGTCCGCCTCCACCCCGTCGAGATGCCGTGCCATCCCCAGCGCATTCGCCTGCGCATCGTGGATCTGCGCGCGCAGGCATTCGAACAACGAGGCTTCCCGAGCGTCGGGATCACGGGTTTCGAGGTCGTCGTAATGATCGGTCATGCGAGTTTGATGTCCAAGGGCACGGCGCGGCCAAGCGTATGGCCGACGGGCGATGTTCCGGTGACTTTCTCATGCAGCTCCTGCAACGCCTCGGGCGTCGCGTCGCTGTCGATCTGGACCGAGACAGAGATGCCACTGAACCCGGCATTGCCCTCTTTCAGACCCAGGAAGGTATGCAGATCGAGATCGCCCTCGACCGCAATCGACATGTCGCGAATGGTGATCCCGGCAGCGGTTGCATTGGCTGCATACCCAACGGCGAGACAATTGCCGAGCGCGCCCAGAACCTGTTCGATAGGATTGGGACCCGTATTCGTGCCGCCGAGTTGCTCGGGCTCGTCTGACTGCGCCGGCGAGAAGTCACGGATCGCCGCCTCCGACCGGAACCCGCCGTTCCACGTCACATCGGCGCGCCATTTCGTGTCGGCGACATCGGGTTCGGACTGGATCTTCTCGGCGAGGCTCGCGACCTTGCCGATCTCGACATCGTTCAAACGGATCGTCGTCTCCGCCATTCTGGCCCTCCCTGAGCTTTTCGCGCCCTGTTCATCGGGCGTTCGATTGCGAGAGCGTAGCACTCTGCCCCGTCACTGTCATGCAGCCTTGGCCCGCGAGAGACCGATGGCAAACGGCACCATCGCAACGACCATCACCGCCGCGGCCAGCAGGAACGGCGCGCCTGGGAAATAGGGCAGCGTGGTCTCTGCCGCGGTGAAGGCGCCGAAGACCTGGGTCATCATGACCGGGCTGAGGATGGTCGTAAGACCCTGAGACGAGGCGAGCACGCCCTGCAACTCGCCCTGAGCATCGTCACCGACAGCGTTCGACATCAGACCCGTCAGCGCAGGCTTCACGATATCGCCCAGCGCGATGATCGGCATCAGCGCGTAGATCATCCAGCCCTGCGTCGCCATTGCGATCCCGGCCATGCCGGCCATGTTGAACACGAACCCGAGATAGGCCGTGCGCACCGCCCCAAGCCGTTTCAGGAAGATGTGGATCAGCCCACCCTGCACGATGGCAAATCCGACACCGACAGCGGCGAGGGAAACCCCGATCTCGGCATTGGACCAGGCAAACGCCTCCTTGGTGTAATAACTCCAGACCGCCGGGTAGACCCAGTGCGAAAGCGAGTAAAGAAAGCTGACCGCAACGAACCACGCCACCGCCTGCAGTTTCGAGATCTGAAGAACAGCGCCGAATGGATTGGCCCGCGCCCACCGGAAGGGGCGGCGGTTCTCGGGTGCGAGGCTCTCGGGCAGCACGAACCAACCGTAGAGGAAGTTGGCGAAGGCGACAGCGGCGGCGGCGTAGAACGGCGCGCGGGTGCCAAGCTCGCCCATCAGGCCACCGATCACCGGGCCAAGCACGAAGCCGACGCCGAACCCTGCGCCCACCAGACCAAAGGCCCCGGCGCGTTTTTCCTTTGGTGTGACGTCCGCGATATAGGCGGTGGCGGTCGAGTAGGTCGCACCGGCAATTCCGGCGACAGCCCGTCCGATGAAGAGCAGCCAGAGGTCTTGGGCCAGCGCCATCACGATGTAGTCGACCCCAAGCGTTACCAGCGAGATCAGCAGCACGGGCCGCCGCCCATAGCGGTCGGACAGGTTCCCCACTGTCGGGCTGAACAGGAACTGCATCGCCGCGTAGGTGAAGGTCAGGTATCCGCCCCAGAGTGCGGCCTGCCCCACGGACAGGCCGGACAACTCCTGCATCAGGTCCGGCATCACCGGGATGATGATCCCGATGCCAACCGAGTCGAGAACGACGGTAACGAAAACGAAAATCGCGGATCGGCGGGTCGTGGTGTCTGTCATGGCGCCGCCGCGGAGGAGAAGATCCGGTAGGAAGGGTTGCCCCACCCTACCGGGAAATCAGGCGATGCGCCTAGATCCAAATATCAGACGTACAATCGCCGCCGGGGTAACGGGTCTCGTGCGCCCGGGCCGGACCGTTTGGCTCGCGTTTGAAGTCGACGAAGAACTTCGGATTGATCTTCAGTCCGCCGTCACGTGTGTTGCAATCGACCTGAACCATGCAGCCGCCGGTCTTCTTCATGTCCGGATAGAACTGGTTGTCCCAGGTCGAGAACAGCGAGGTCGTCACGTAAAGCCGCTTGCCGTCAAGGCTGAGCTGGATCATCTGCGGCCCGCCCTGGATCGGTTTGTTGTTGACCTTCGGCGCGCGACCCAGCAGCCCGCCCATCCAGACCTGACCGGTGAAAACCGGGTTCTCGGGATCCTCGATATTGTACTGACGCACATCACCGTGCAGCCAGTTGGCCAGATACATCCACTTGTCGTCCATCGAGATCAGCCAGTCGGTGATCAGGCTGGGCACCTGGATCGGCCAGCCCACGACGTCGACGGGCGGGATGTCGATGACCTTCTTCGTCTCGATCTTCTTGCCGTTTTTCCCATGCGCCTTGAAGTGGATCATGTTTGACGACAGCGTTGCGCCGACATAGCCCTCGGGCCGGTCGGGGTTGTGCATGAAGCGCACTTCCAGCGGGATCATCCCGTCGCCGCCGAGATCGACGGTCTTCGAGACTTTCTTCTTCTTGAAGTCCCAGAAGTGGATTTGCTGGCCGTAGTTGCCCTTGGCCACGTCCTCGAGATCAAACCCCGGCATGAACGTGTTCGGCGAGCCCCACTCGGACGAGACCATCATGTTGTGCCGCGGCTGGTACCAGAAGTCATAGTTGTACTTCATATTGCCGAGGTCTTCTTCCCAGCGCCCGACAATGTTGAAATCCTTGTCGAGATGCAGGAACCCGCCCGGGCCGTTGCCCTTGGCGTCACCCAGCATGGAGATGATGATGTCGGACCCGAGGCAATGCACCGTGTGCGGGGCGCTCAGGTTGGTCTTCTTTTTGATCGTCGTGCCCTTGACCGTCTTATGCAGGGTCGGCTTGCGCGGGTCGGTGCCGACATCGACGATATGCAGGTTGGTCGTGCGCACGCCAGGCAGGATCAGGTATTTGCGCTCCATCGAGCCATCGCCATGGCAGGACGAGCAGGCATTCCAGCCCATATGGTGCAACTCGTCGCCAATGCCCGGCATCTCGAGCCGGTGAATGACTTTCGAATAGGTCCGCGACTTCGGGTCGTTGTCGATGGTCGCGAGGTAATCCGGTTTCTCGATCCCGGTCCCGGTATAGATCGCGATCGTGTAGAGCAGCTTCTCTTTAGGCCCCTTGATCGCTGCCTCGGGTGAGGCATAGCCGGGTCCGCAACAGGCCTTGCCGTTCTTTGCACCATTGCTCGCCATGTGGTCCTCCCTTTGTTCTGTATTTCACAGCTTAACTGAGGGAATTCCATGGGAAAAGATGAATTGTGAGATGAAGAGGCCGGAACATCTCGTCAGGGCTCAATCAATTTTTCTGATCGCGCACAGGGCTCAGGGCAAATCAGAATTGTCAGCGGCCCCAATTCGGACACAAGGTGGTCGATATACTTTCCGGGTGATTCCCAAGGTTCGCCTTACGAGACGACGGGGGCGGTGACGAAGCTGGTGTGGGAGAGACATCATGACCGACGTGTTGAAAATTGCGCTTGAACGGCGCGCTGAGTTGCATGAAGAAGTCGCAAAGCTTGACGAGTTCATTCGCATGGCAGAGTCGCTGATGCGCGGCTCCAATGACAAACCGGAAGAGAAGAAGGCGACCCCGGAACCGACGGTTGATGCCGACGAGACGGCACAGCCGCGCCCGAACCTTCTGCGCCGTGGTCCCACGGTGATCAACGGCTGAGCCTAGCCAAACGGCAAAGAATCCCGGCTGAGACGGGCCAGAGCCCGGTCCTGCAGGTTGTTGCCTGCCGGGCCGGGCTTTTCTTTTTCAGGTCTGACCAGGGTCCATGGCGAACTGGGGCGTGACGCTCTAGGTCCCCGCGACCAGCGGCACGGTCATCCGTTGCAGACAGGCGATCACGCTGAGCGCGGTGATCTTCCCGGTACGTGGGTTCTCGGCGCTGGGAACATTGCGGATCGACATCTCGGCATCTGCGCTGTCCGAGCGCACGCGCACGCTCTGCATGTTTCGATCAACCGCAGGATCCGCCCAAACCTCGACCATCGTGCGATCTGGTCCGATACCCGCAAGCGACAGGGCAACAGCGACATTCACATTGGCGGGGAAACCCTTGGCCGCCTCGCGGGCCGACCCCTTGAAGACCTGCTTTGCCTCGGTCAGCCCATCGACCGAGATGTCGTTCTCGACCAGATGCGGCGCACCGGCAAGCCCGCCCGGCGGCTTGCGGGTCTCGAGTGTCACCTCATGGATCTCGCCCACCGCCATGGCCCGGATAGCATCGAGCCCGATGATCGCACCTGTTGGCACAAGGATTCGCGCGCCGGTCTGCGCGGCACGTTCGACAAGATCCGGATGAACGAGCAACTGACCGCACGAAAGCGGCATGAAGGTCTTGCCGGCCTCGATCACAGACCGCGCCAGCGGCGCAAAGACCGCTTTGGGCGCGCCTTCGATCACAATGTCTGCATCGCCCGCCAAGGCCGTCGCTTCCATACAAGCGGGAGGCGTTGTGAAGTCCGCAACCCGATCCGCCGCGCGGTCCAGATCCCCGGCAGACACAGCGACAAGGCGCATGCCCGGGATCTCGCCACCATCCAGCGCACGGGCAACGCGCATCCCAATCGCCCCCAACCCACAAATCGCCACCGTGATCATGCCATCCCTCCCGATCCGCCTGTTGTTCGCACAACCATATAGATCCCTGTGATCAGAAGCGCGATGAAGAAGAGCTTGCGGTAGAACGCTTCGGAAATCAGATTGCGACAGCGCCGCCCTGCCCAGATGCCGGCAAAGACCGGCGCCAGCCCCAGAAGCGAGAGGCTCGCCAAGTCCCAGGTCACGAGGCGGTAGCCCGTCATGGCGAGCGCGAGCGTCGTCGAGATCACCAGAAACGTTACCCCCAGCGCCTGCACGAACTGATCCCGCGGCATGCGCAAGGTCTCGAGATACAAGAGACCCGGCACGATGTAGATCCCTGCCATGCCAAAGAACACCCCGCCCGTCGCTCCCATGACCGGTGACATCCAGACTTCGGACCGCCCGGGCTCCGGCAGCCTTGGCGCGAACAGGGCATAGACCGCGTAGAGGCACAGCATAACGCCCAGCACGGTCGCCATGATCTCGGATTTCAGCCCCGCCATCACTGCGACACCCAGCACGATCCCAATGATGGCCGCGGTCAGCATTGGCCAGAGACGCCGCAGTACCACAGGGAGATATGGTCCGTTCGTTGCCTGCCAGACATTGCTGAGCACGCCGGGGATCAGGAACACGGCCATCGCTTCGCGCAGGGGCATGATCAGCGCAAGGGTTGCCAGCACGACCACCGGCAAGCCCAGCCCGATGGCGCCCTTGACAAATCCGCCGACAAAGAAGGTCGCCACGACAAGCGCCGCGACACCGGGGTCAATGCTCATGCAGGCGTTGGCCTCAGTGCACGATACATCAGGAACAGCGCAACCACGACGGCGACGCCCGCCAGAACGGGACGGAAGATCCCGTCCATCAGGCTGAGCGGCAGAGCCACAGCCACAAGCATCGCCGGGGCATAGAACCGGGTCCACGACGCGCCTTCCGCTCGCTGCGCCTGATACCAGGGGAAGATGGCCGAGAAGACCGCGACGATCGCAAAGAACATCGCCCAGGGCCGGGTGACAAACAGGGTCAGATCCGTGTCGATGGCCAGCGCGCGGCTGAGGTTCAACTCGGCAATGTTGCCCAGCACCACGCCCAGGATCATGGGCGCCAGCCGGAAAGCCGAACTGGCGCATGGCGAATCCGAGCAGGCCGAACCAGAACAGCGTCCAGAGATCGTCGGCCGAATTGTTCAGCGCGAAGACCCCGATCGACGCGAAGCCTAGGATCACCGCCGCGAGCATGTACATGCGGATGCGCGTGACCAGCACGAAGACGCGCAGCATACCCGACTGCATGCCCAGCATGATGAAGTTGGCGCAGAAGAACGCGATGAAGATCGAGTAGACCAGCACCGGCTCTTCCTGAATGAAGGTCGGCCCCGGCACGATGTCGTGGATCAGCAGAGCGCCGAGCATGATCGCCGCGGTCACATCGCCCGGAATACCCAGCGAGATCAGCGGCGTCAGGGCTCCGCCTTCGACCGCGTTGTTCGATGTCTCGGGCGCGATGATCCCCTCGGGATTACCTTTGCCGAAGGTCTCGGGGCTGTTCGAGGCTTTCTTGGCCTGATCATAGGCGAGGATGTTGGCGATCGAGCCACCGGCACCGGGCAGGATGCCGGTGAACATGCCGATCAGTGCCGAGCGGATGACGACCACCCAGCGGCGCAGCAATTCGCGGATGGCGCGGCCATGCTCGATACGGATGCGGACTTCACCCTGGTCGGTTAGCGCGGTGCGGGCTTTGACCGGGTCGCGCACATCGGACAGAAGCTGCGAGAACGCAAACAGCCCGATCAGCACGGCGATGAAGTCGAACCCGGCCAACAGATAGTCCGAGCCAAAATCGAACCGGCCGACACCAACGGCTTCATCCTCGCCAACCGTCCGGACAAGCAGACCCAAGGCTCCGGCGATCAGACCCTTGATCAGGTTCTCGCCTGCAAGACTCGCCGTGACCGTCAGCGCGAAAATCACGAGCATGAAGAAGTCCCACGGCTGGAACTCGAGCCCGATCCGCGCAAGCTGCGGCGCGAACAGGACGAGCATCACGGCCGATATCATGCCGCCGCAGAACGATGACCAGACACCGAGGCCAAGCGCAAAACCGGGCTCGCCCTGCCGCGCCATGGGGAATCCGTCAAAGGTGGTGGCGACCGAGGACGGCGTGCCCGGAATGCCCGTCAGGATCCCGGACATCAGACCGCCGGAAAGACCACCGACCAGCACCGAGATCATTGTTGCCAGCCCCTGGGCGGGCGGCATCGAAAAGGTGAACGGCAGTGTCAGCACCACCGCCATGGCGATCGTGAACCCGGGGATTGATCCCGCGAGCAGGCCGACCCCGACCCCCACGATCATCAACAGGATCGTCTGCAGATTACCGATCTCGGCAAAGGCCAGAGCCAGATTGTCCCAAACCATCGCCTAGATCCCCGTCCATCTGCCGGTCGGAAGGATCACCTCCAGCGCGAAGGTGAACACCGCCCACATGCCGCCGACCGAGATCACTGCAATCGCCGCATGGAGCAGTGAGGCGCGCACCCCGCCCAGCGCTGTCAGCAAAGCGAAGACAAAGATCACGCCGCCGATCAGCATGCCGACATACGGGATCGCCAGCAGATATCCGCCAAAGAGCACGAAGCACCAGATCACGTTGCGCCAATAGGCGAAGAACGCCGCGATGCCCTTCGGTGCTTCCGGGTCGACCGCATCGGCCCCCTGTCGGAGCGACTGTATCAGGTAAAGCAGCGACAGGAATGCCAGAACGCCGACGATCAGCCGGGGCCATGCAGCTGGCGAAAGCTGGCCGTAATTCGGCTCGCGGATCTCGAAGCTCGCCATCATCAATCCGCCGCACGTCAGCAGCAGAAAGATCGCGACGAAAGTGTCACGGTTCAACGTCATGTCATCTCAGGGTGGCGGAGCGGGATCGCGGCGATGCAGCAGACCCGGTGACCGAAGCCACCGGGCCCGCAAGCCAGACCTTACTTCTGGAACATGCCGATTTCGATGGCGACAGCCTCGTAGTCGGAATAGATGCTGTCCGCCCACGCCCGGAACTCTTCGGGACCCTGATAGCGGATCTCGGTGCCTTTCGCATCGAGCTGGGCAACGAGATCCGGGTTCTCGGCGGCCGCCTTGAAGACACCGGCCCAGAGATCAACGATCTCTTTCGGGGTGCCCTTCGGCGCGACGATCCCGCGCTCGAGCGCGAAGGTCATATCAACGTCCAACTCCAGCAGCGTCGGCATATCCGGCAGGTGCTTCGAGCGCTTGGGCGCGGCGATGGCAAAGCCTTGCAGCGCACGCGACTCGAGGTGCTTGCGGCCCGAGGCGACGTTCAGTGCGCCCATGTCGATCGCCCCCGAAAGCAAAGCCGTCATACGCTCGGCGGTGCCGTCATAAGGGACATACGAGAACTCGACACCCATCTCCTTGGCCAGCAGCAGCCAGATGAAATGCGACGTCGAACCGAAGGTCGTGCCAGCCTTGATCTTGCCGGGGTTGGCCTTGGCGTACTCGGCGAAGCTCGCGAAATCGTTGAACGGCACATCCTTGCCCGCGCCGATGATATCAGGCGTCATGGTCAGGTTGGCGACGGTCTCGAACCCGTCATACTGAAAGTCGATCCGACCGTTCAAGAAACTGGTGATGGCCGATTGGTGGATGGCGAACAGCGTGCAGCCGTCCGGATCGGCCTTGGCCGCTTGCTTCGCGCCCTTGTTTCCGCCCTGACCGCCGACGGTCACGACCTTGATCTTCGGCGTGATGTCCATCTCGGCAATCGTCTTCTCGAAGATCGAGAAGATCACGTGCGTCCCGCCGCCCGCTTTCCACGGCACAATCAACTGTGCGGTGTCACAAGCCAGTTCGGGCGCCGCATGCGAGGCCGTCGGCAGCCCCGCCCCCAAAGCGGCAAGGCCCGCAACCGCGGTGATCACGAGTTTTTTCATCTGTTAGCTCCCTGATAAATTGCGCAAATTGTTTGCGCGGTGGTAGACGGGCCAGTGTTGGCTCTTGTTCTGGAGCCGACTATAGCGCGCTTGCGCGGGGCCGCAACAACCCCGCTCACGGACCAAGGCGGGAGAAGACCCTATGAGAAATCTGGAATTGCCGGGCCGGTCGCCCGCCCACGGCACAAAAGGCATGGCCGCGACCAGCCACACATTGTCGACCGCCGCGGCGATCGAAACCCTGCACGCAGGCGGGAACGCCATGGACGCCGCCATCGCCGCGTGCGCTGTGCAATGTGTGGTCGAACCGGGCTCGACCGGGATCGGCGGTGACAATTTCTGCCTCTACGCACCCGGCGGTGGTGACAAGATCATCGCCTTCAATGGCTCGGGCAAGGCGCCGACCGGGGCGACGTGCGAGTATTTCGCAACGGAAGGGATCTCAGAGCTTCAGCGCCAGACGCCGCATTCCTGTGTCGTGCCGGGTGCCGTCGATGCCTGGTGCCGGCTGCATGGCGATCACGGACGGATGCCGCTGAGCGATGTGCTCTCGGCTGCCATCGCCTATGCGCGCGACGGCTATCCCGTATCCTCCCGTGTGGCAGCGGACTGGGCCTCAGCCGTCGCGCTGATGCAGGCGGAGCCGACCATGGCGCGCATCTTCCTGCCCGATGGCCGCGCGCCTGAGGTGGGCGAGGTTCACCGCCAGCTCGAGCTTGCGAACACCCTGCAGGCCATCGCAGACAGCGGGCGCGACGCGTTCTACACCGGCGAGATCGCCTGCGACATGGTCGACTATCTCCAAAGTCTTGGCGGGCTGCACACGCTCGAGGATTTCGAGAGCACGCATGGCGACTATGTCACGCCGATCTCGGGGCAGTTTCGTGGTCACACAATCTGGCAATGCCCGCCGAACGGTCAGGGCGTCATCGCGCTCCTGATGCTCAACATCATGGCCGGGATCGAAGCAGGCGATGACCCGATCACCGCTGATCGCATCCACGCCGAGATCGAAGCCTGCCGTCTCGCCTACACCGCCCGCAATATGTATGTCGCGGATCCGGCTTACGCCGAGGTCGATGTCGAGACCCTGCTTAGCCCCGCCTATGCCGACAAGCTCCGCGCGCTGATCGACCCCGCGAAAGCGCGCGACTCGATGCCGGACCCCGATCTCGTTCGCCATGAAGACACGGTCTACATCTCAGTTGTCGATGCCGAAGGGAACGCCTGCTCGTTCATCAACACGCTGTTCATGGGGTGGGGCGCGGGGCTCTGCTCACCAAAAACGGGCGTTGTCTTCACCAACCGCGCGCAGGGCTTCAGCCTGGATCCGGCCAGCCCGAACCGGATCGAGCCGGGCAAACGCCCGCTCCACACGATCATCCCCGCCATGGTGACCAAGGACGGCAAAACCGTCATGTCCTATGGCGTCATGGGCGGACAGTACCAGTCCATGGGCCACATGCAGTTCCTGACCCGCATGTTCGACTACGGCATGGACATACAGGAGGCGATGGATGCGCCTCGCTTCATGGCTGACCCCTTTACCGGAGAGGTCGAGATGGAATGGACCGTGCCGGAGAGCATCCGGGCCGACCTTGCCGCGCGCGGCCACCGGATCGCCCCGTCGAACAAACCTGTCGGGGGCTCCCAGGCGATCTGGATCGATCCCGAAACCGGCGTGCGCACCGGCGGCTCCGACCCACGCAAGGATGGCTGCGCAATCGGATACTGACGCGTTTCCTTTTGTCTTTGGCCGCCCCGGTCGGGAGCGGCCCACCCGCCATAACAGCCACCAACCGGGACGGCGCGAGGAGAGAACCATGTCACAGAAAGTCGCCGTGTTTGGCCTTGGGTCCATGGGCTACGGCATCGCTCAATCCTGTGTTCGAGCAGGGCTCGCCACATGGGGCCGCGATGTCCGACCAGACCAGATCGAGCGCTTCTGCGCCGAGGGCGGGGCCGCAGGAGATGTCCCGGCAGGTGAGCTTGCCGCAGCAATCGTTGTCGTCCTGAACGCCGCCCAAACAGAGGAGGTGCTGTTCGGCGCAGAAGGGATCGTGCCGCGCATGCCAGAGGGCGCCGTCGTGCTGTCCTGCGCGACCGTTCCGCCGGAATTCGCACGCGCCATGGCCGCCCGCGCGGCCGAGCACGGTGTGCACTATCTCGATGCTCCGATCTCCGGTGGCTCGGTCAAGGCCGCGGCAGGGCAACTCTCGATCATGGCGGCGGGCACAGAGCACGCTTTTGCCGCCGCCCGACCTGTTCTCGACGCCATCGCCGAAACCGTGTTCGAGTTGGGCGATACGGGCGCAGGTTCGGCGATGAAAGCGGTCAACCAGTTGCTTGCAGGCGTGCATATCGCCACCATGGCCGAGGCCCTGACCTTCGGGATGACGCAGGGTGTCTCGCCTGAGAAACTCGTCGAGGTGATCTCACAATGCGCGGGCACCTCATGGATGCTCGAGAACCGCGCGCCGCATATTGTCGAGGGCGATTACACGCCCCACTCCGCGGTCAACATCTGGCTCAAGGATCTTGGCATCGTGCTGGACATCGCCAAGTCGGCGCAGTTCTCGGCGCCCGTGACCGCCGCGGCGTTGCAGCAGTTCGTGGCCGCCGCGGGTCAGGGCCTGGGCGGTGAGGACGACGCTGCCGTTGCAAAGGTCTACGCGCGAAATGTCGGTCTGTCCCTGCCGGGCGAGATGTGACGAGAGAGAGCCAATCCTCCCGTCCGTGCTCCGCTTTGGT